>NZ_JBQFLR010000001.1:0-923942 GCF_056531345.1 Ruegeria sp. N7
ACTCAGCATTGGGCTGGAAAAGCCCTGTCGCATTCGAAAGGAAAGTGGCTTAAACGAGCACTTGGGGCGGCACAAAAACGGGACAGGTCCAAACGCTGTCGCTCCTTAATTGGGTCTTTGCCACTCCGGGCGACCTTACGCCATCGTTCGGCACTGTTACGGACTTCTTTCAGGCCCACTTCCGTAAATGAACCGAGACCCATTTCGCGTCGTCTGCCGTGGATTTGGACCCGCAGAAACCATTGCCCGCCGCCATCAGCGCGTTTGTGCAGCCAAAGCCCGCCACCGTCGTTGTATTTTCCGGGAGGCGCTGTCTTTACCTTGACTGCCGTGAGTTTGTTTAGTGCAGGCATCGATCCACCTTCATGTCCACCCTGTATTCAGGGACACAGTGAAACACTTGGAGCTAAAGGGAAACAGTAAAGTACCCGCAAAGCACTGTCCTTGCGCAATTTTTTCCACGCCGGTGGATATAGGGGGACAAGCAGAAATACAGGGCAACGGTACTTCAAGGCATCTCGACCGCACCAAATCTTTTCGCATCCTGTGAAGCACGGATCAGCTTATGCGAAGCAGGCTTTGCCGTTCTGGTCTGTTCTCTTGCATTGCAAATCCGAGGCCCGTAACTAAGCCAGGTGTCGGGAAGCGCGCCATACCTCTGCAATGATGCGATTTTTCCCTTCGTCCTGAGTTTGCGAGCCAAGGTTGCGGGTAGGTGCGATGAGACTTGTCATATCAACGATGAAAGACGAGGGGCCGTTCATCCTTGAATGGATCGCCTATTACCTTTCGATCGGGTTCACGCATTTCATAGTCAATTCGAATGACTGTTCTGATGGCACCGACGCGATCCTGAAAAGATGCGAGGAACTGGGTTTTCTGGTGCATATCGATAACCCCGGTCCCTGGAAGCATGGGCCGCAGGCGTCGGCCTATGCGAACGCTATGGAACATCCGTGGTACGCTGAGGCCGAGTGGATTCTGGTTTGTGATGTCGATGAATTTCTCGATATCCGTGTTGGGGACGGCACGCTGGACGATCTTTTTCGCACCTTTCCACATGCAGATGGCTTTGCCGCGATATGGCAGATGTTCGGGCACAATGGGATTGTCGAGTTTGAAGACAAGTTTGTGATCGAACAATTCACATCTGCAGCAGAGTTGGGGGTGGTTACGCCGCAGAATGTGCGTGCCTTCAAATCGCTTGTCAGAAACAACGGGTCTTATCGGGCAATCAACACACACCGTCCACGTGGCCCAATCGCCGGCAAGGCTGAAAGCTTTGCATGGATCGATGGTGACGGAGATCCCTTGCCACCTGCAATGCGGCGAAACGGTTGGTCTCATTCCACGACTGGCGCGGCCTTTGGGCAGCAGTTTTTCAGGATGAACCACTATGCCGTCCGGTCCATTGAGAGTTATCTGATGAAGCGGCTGCGGGGGGATGTAAACACAACCGCGTTTCATCCCAAGATGGAGGCAACGGGACAAGCCTATTGGCACATGCATTGCTTCAACAAGGTTGAAGAATTATCGGTCCTTTCCAAATTGGACCGCCTTGGAAAATCGTATGATGAACTACGTGCGGATCGTGTTCTGGGAGACTTGCACGAAAAAGCTGTTGCTTATCACAAGCGCCGTATCTCGGAGATACGTGAAACAGAGGCCGCGCAGGGATTCATAACTCGGTACAAGAATTTTGCCGGGGGGCGATATATCAAGGCGCTGGATCTGGGCGTGATGGAAGAAGGCGATCTTTCCTTTGATGCCGAGACCTACAAAGACCCCGAAGTTTCTTTCGCGCAAGTTGCGAAATGGACGCGCTTGGGCAAGATGTCCAAACCTGAAAACTCAAAACCCAATAACTACCCTTGGTTTACCCGGCTGGATTCTCTGGGAACGGCCATGGAGTACGAAGAAGCGGCGGCGCAGCATGCATTAATCACTAATGCAAAACAGGTGGACTTGCCGTTCGATCCGAAGGACCCATCTTTCCTGCCGCCAGTGTCTCCGGAGGTTGAAAGAACGAAAGAGCAGCGACAGCGGTTCTTGCGGTCAATCAGCGGCAAGAAGAACTGGGTTTTGATCGGGCATGTCGAAACCGAAATTGTAGAAGAAATACTCGCATTGGATGCAGTTGCTCAATTGACGATCATCGGGCCATGGGGGCTGTCGTGGGATACATTCGCCTGCAAGGATACGACGCAAGACAGTAATCTACAGGCCCTGGATCGCACGTTCTATGCATTGCTGGAGTACTTCCGCGAACCGATCATTGCGGGGCGTCTGAGGGTCTACCGGGCGCTGCCGCCTTTGATGCTGAAGCTGTTTCAGGATCAAAGTGTGGGCGTCGTGATCATACGCGGCGTTCGCGCCGAGCGTGTCATGTTGCAATTGCTGAACCGGATCGACAGGGTTCTGGCTCCGGGCGGAAGTATCGCTTTTACATCCTACAGGCGGGGCAAAGGGTCTTATTCCGGAATGTCTTCGGCTATTAACCGTTTTCTTGCGAGTAAAGCGAGTGACTATCGGATTACAAGCCTCGAGCCTCCGTGGCTTGGTATCGACAAGTTGCCACCACTTTCCAAAAACGACACATAGCTTCTGGTTCTTGAAGCAACGACATGTTAGCCATTGCCCAATAAACAAAACGGGTTTCGTGTGAATTCAATACCCGTCTGCAAGTGAGGTCGAGATGTCAAACGAACCCAGAGTGATCGGTGCTGTTCCCGGCAGCCAGAATAAACCGAACGCAGACAAGGCAACCAAGCGCAAGAATACAAAAGACGCGATCCGTCGTACGTTCCTGACGCGCCTTCCCAAGGGTGGCGTGGCTGTTGAGATCGGTGTCTGGCAGGGCGAGTTTTCTCCGACAATCCTCAAATTGCTTGAACCCAGTCAGTTGTTTCTGATCGATCCCTGGAAACATATTGGCGAGGAATCGCATACAACGGCGTTTGTCGGTCGGACCGAAGACGAAAAGATGGAAGCCATCTTCCAGAAGGTCGTCGCGTCCTTCGAAAAAGAGATCGAGGAAGGCAAGGTTGGCATCATTCGCGATTTCTCGGTGCCGGCATTAAAGCTCTTTGACGATGAGAGCATTTCATTTGCCTATGTCGATGGGGATCATTCTTACGAAGGAGTAACTGCGGACCTGGAGGCGTTGTTTCCCAAGATCAAAGCGGGTGGGATCATGGCGTTTGATGATTACCACCGTCGCGGTTGGTGGGGCGACGGGGTGATCCGGGCCGTCAACGAGTTTCTGGGCAAACACCCCCGTGAATTGCGTATCCGGGCAATTGCTGGTGCGCAGATCGCTATAGAAAAAATCACTCCGCAAGACGACAGCAAGAAACAGGGCGACTAAGCGTCTGGGGTGAATGGCAGTGACGAACAAGCCTGAAAAAATCCTCATCTCTGCAATGAAAAATGAGGGCCCATATATTCTGGAATGGGTGGCTCATCATAAAGTTTTGGGTTTCGACCAGATCATTGTTTACACCAACGATTGCACGGACGGTACGAACAGAATTCTGCGCCGTCTTGAGGCCCTGGGTCATGTTGAGTTTCACAGAAACCGCGTGGGAACAGGCGGGATTCACAGATCAGCTCTGAGGCAGGCCCGCCGTTTGCCCGTAGTGAAAGAAGCCAAGTGGGTCTATGTCTGCGATGCGGATGAGTTTCTGAATATTCATGTCGGAAACCATAAGGTGGACGACCTGATCGAGGCCACACCGGGTGTGGATGTCATTTCCATTCCATGGAAGATATTCTCGAACAGCGGTCGCCATGTGTTGCGCGACGCGCCAGTGACGCAGCAGTTTTTCGATGGTGAGTTGGAGTATGAGCAGGGCGGGGCGGGGCGCCGGTTCGTCAAATCGCTTTTCCGGCAGGGTGAAGTCTATCTCCGCTATGGTATGCACAACCCGCATCCCAAGTCCGAGTTTGAGGCAGGTGTATTCCGGTCCGTTCCCGGGGGGCACGCGAAAGAGCCCGCACCTTTTGGGAACCATGTTGCACCGCCTTTTGGATTTGAGATTGCACAGATCAATCACTATGCGGTCCGCTCCACACAAGCCTATCTGGCCAAGCGCAGCCGTGGGCGGGCCAACCACTCCTCCCAGACGCTGGGAACGGAATACTGGGACCGCTGGAACCGGGGTGGCGCGACGGATGAGACGATCCTCAGGTACAAGGGCGAAGTTGACGCACTGATGGCGGAGTTTCAGTCCGATGGGCGGCTAGCTCGGCTTCACCGAAAAGCATTCCTGTGGCACAAGGCGTTGATCGAAGACCTTCTCAAACAGCCAGAATACAACGCGCTTTACCAGACGCTTGTTAATAAGCCGGCTGTTGAATTTGTTGCTAAAGACCGCGGATTGCACGCGCGTCTTTCGGCAGACAAGCAACCGTCTTCCAGCGTAAAACAGCCTGAATCCTGAAAAACCCGCCTTCGGAGAAACTGCATATGGCCGCGGAAAATACTCTTCCCACAATCGGAATGCTCTGGTTGGAAGGTCCTCTCAGTTTTCTGGAGCAGATGTGCCTTTTGTCTTTTGTCGCGAACGGACACAGGGTCGTGCTGTTCCACTATGACGAAGTCGAGAATGTACCCGAAGGTATCGAACTGGTTTCGGCGAACGAAGTTCACGAACCGCAGCGGTTCATTATGAACAACCAGTTCAAAACACCGGTTCCGCAATCTGATATTTTCAGGCTGCAGCTGATGCAAAAAACCGATTTTCTCTGGTGCGATACGGATGTGATTTCTTTGAAACCGATCCCGAAAGCGGATCATATTTTCGGCTTCTTCAATCGCAATACGATCTGCAATGCGATCATGCGGTTGCCGTCCGACAGCCCCGCGCTGAAAGCGTATACGGAATACAGTCTTGATCCATTCCCGATCCGTCCTTGGGTAGAAGGTGAGGAACGCGAGAATCTGGAGCGCCAGAAAAAGGCCGGTGAGTTGCCTCATGCCTCGGATCAGGCACACAGTGTTTACGGACCCGGTGTCATGACGTGGTTTCTGCGACATCATGGCGAGATAGAACACGCCAGCCCACCCCCGGTGTTTTACCCGTTGCCGTTTCGGCAAACGGGGCAGGCGAACGACATTCCAGCGCGGGAGTTTCGAAAAAAGTACCTTACGGATCAGACGCAGGCCGTCCATCTTTGGGGCCGTCGGATGCGTTGGTGGATTGCCAAGGGTGTAAAACGTCATTCATTTCTGGATCGAAGGCTGCGCGGTTTGGGGATCAGTCCTGCCAATGCACCTTTGCCACGCAGAGGGCGGGGCGCGCCGCAGAAAATTGAGTTTCCCGACTCGCTTCCGGATTTGCGGATCAGCAAAGAGGAAATCAGTGAGGCCACCAACGGCGTGATGTCCGTAGCTCAGGTCGCAAATTCTGAGCAGTTCTTCAAATTGGCCCAGGTTGAATTGGATAAGATAAAAGACAAAGGGCTTTATGGGGTGAATGACAAACCCCAATCGGGTCATCAGCGAGGTTGGGATCACTATGCCAATGACGCATTGCGGTTGAATGCCATGTCTATGTCATTGTCGAGGTTTGCCAACAATCAGCGCTATTTGCCTGACTTGAGCAACCCCAAGACCGTGACTGAGAAGATGCTGGTCATGAAGCTGTTTGCCGAGATGCCCGAAGTGTCGGCGGCGGATAAGTTGACGGCGGAAAGTTATATCCCAGAACCAGCCAGGAACCTTGTTACACCGGTGAAGCGCTATTGGGTTTCATCGTCGCCTGAGTTGCCGGAAGACCTCGACCTAGAGCCCGGCAGCTATTGGCTCAAATGCAATAACGGGCAGGGGCAAAACCACAGGATCACCTGGCCCATGAACACAGAAGACCGCAACCTGGCCCAGGAGAAGCTTACCAATTGGAGCAATAAACCCATTCCCCACGGCTTCTGGGCGGCAGAATGGTGGTATTCCACGATCGAAACGCGCTATTTCCTTGAAGAGGATCTGGCGGCAGAAGGTCAGGACATCATCGACTGGAAATTCTGGGTTGTCGCCGGAAAGGTCCAGATTGTTCAGGTCGACCGGGACCGCTCTCGGGGGCATGTGCAGATGATCCACGACCGGGATTTCAACTTCATCCCGAAAGAGCTGTATTTCCAGACAAGCGATGACACCGAGCCCAAGCCAGAGGTGTTTGACGATATGGTCGCAATTGCCGAAGCCGTCGGACAACGTGTCGAGTTTGCGCGGGTGGACCTTTATGTAATTGGCGACAAGATTTATCTGGGCGAAATCACGCTCTGCCCGTTTGGCGGAAAACGCAAGATGCGTACGCCCGAACTGGATGTGCAGATGGGTGAGGCCTGGGTCGGCACCCGTCTGTTCCCGAACTGATCCGGTTACTCGACGGCGATTTCCCGACGCAGCTTTCCTGTTGTCTTGTCATAGATCAGGACGCGGTTGTCGTCGGTCACGACCGCATACCAGTTGGATCCAATGGTCAGGGCCTGCGCTCGGGCACCATCGGGTAAGTCGATCTGATCCGGCAGGGTGGGGGTGCGGTCTGATAGGCGGATGACAATCAGGGCGAATGTCACTAGAACCCCGCCAATCATCACCGCGGTCAGCATCATGACCATCCGCCGCAGTAATCGTAGCTGCGGGGTTTCCTGCGGTTCTTGGGGTTCGGAAGGGACAGTCATGGGCACCCGCCAGATTGAGTTTCAGATCGCGGCCGATCCGCCGCCTCGCCTTGATAAGGCGCTTTCGCGGGATGTGCCAGACGGTGAAAACCTGTCGCGCACGCGGTTGGCGCGCCTGATCGAGGATGGCGCGGTTCGGATCGACGGGACCCGGACTCAGGACCCAAAGGCCAAAGTGTCCGAAGGGGCGCAGGTCGCCATAACTGTAGCCGAGGCGGAAGACAGCCATATCGGTGCTGAAGACATCCCGCTTGAGGTTGTTTTCGAAGACGCAGACGTGATCGTCGTCAACAAGCCAGCAGGCATGGTGGTGCACCCCGCGCCGGGCTCGCCCGGGGGTACGCTGGTCAACGCCTTGCTGCACCATTGCGGTGACGCTTTGTCAGGTGTTGGGGGGGTGAAACGCCCCGGTATCGTTCACCGGATCGATAAGGAAACCAGCGGTCTTCTGGTGGTCGCCAAAACGGACGCCGCGCATCACGGGCTGGCCGAGCAATTCGCAGCACATAGCGTCGAGCGCTATTACCGTGCTGTGTGTTACGGGGTTCCGGATGCAAGTGATCCTCGTCTGCGCGGCGTCAAAGGTGTCAGCTTTGAGCCGGGAAACATCATGCGTGTGACGACCCAGCTTGCGCGGCACAAGACCGACCGTCAAAGGCAGGCGGTGTTGTTTCATGGCGGGCGCCACGCTGTGACACGCGCGCGGGTTGTTGAAACATTTGGTGCGCCTGCTGGTCTGGCTTTGATCGAATGCTGGCTCGAGACCGGGCGAACGCACCAGATCCGCGTTCATATGGCCCATGCCGGGCATGGGCTTGTCGGGGATCCGGTCTATGGTGGAAAGCGGAAACTGGCGACCAAGGCGTTTGCGCCTGCCGCCGCCGAATGCGTGTCCGGCTTTCCCCGGCAGGCGCTTCACGCCGCCGTATTGGGGTTCGAGCACCCGGTGACCGGCGAAAACCTGCGGTTTGAAGCCGAACTGCCGCAAGACATGGAGAACCTGATTGCCGCGCTTCGTGCACCGCTGACATAATAAGCAAAGTCCTGTGAGTAAGAGTTTCTTATCTTTCCTTCATGAAAGATTAATTTCAGACTGTTAGCAGCACCTCTTGAACAGGATGGGTTCTTTACCCATATCCTATGTTAAAGACTTAAACATTTGTCGGAGGGACATCATAATGGCAAATTACGCAAATCTCCCCGCGCCGACGCCCGAGGGCGGCCTGAACCGCTATATGCAGGAGATTCGCAAGTTTCCCCTGCTTGAGCCAGAAGAAGAATACATGCTGGCCAAGCGCTGGGTTGAAGAGCAGGACACAGAAGCCGCGCATAAGATGGTGACATCGCACCTGCGGCTGGCGGCCAAGATTGCCATGGGATATCGCGGCTACGGTCTGCCGCAAGCCGAAGTGATTTCCGAAGCCAATGTGGGCCTGATGCAGGCGGTCAAACGTTTTGACCCTGAAAAGGGTTTCCGTCTGGCCACCTATGCCATGTGGTGGATTCGCGCCTCGATTCAGGAATATATTCTGCGGTCATGGTCGCTGGTGAAACTGGGCACAACTTCGGCGCAGAAAAAACTGTTCTTCAACCTGCGCAAAGCCAAGGCGCGCATCGGTGCACTGGAAGAGGGCGACTTGCGCCCCGAAAACGTCGCGCAAATTGCCAATGATCTAGGCGTGACCGAAGAGGAAGTCATCAGCATGAACCGCCGCATGTCCGGCGGGGACGCGTCTCTGAACGCCACGGTCGGGTCTGAAGGTGAAGGCACGATGCAATGGCAGGACTGGCTTGAGGATGAAGACGCCGACCAGGCCGGAGATTATGAGGCGCGCGATGAGCTGGAAGCGCGTCGCGAGTTGCTTGCTGCGGCGCTGGACGTGTTGAACGACCGTGAAAAGGACATCCTGACCCAGCGCCGGTTGCTGGATCAACCGGTTACGCTGGAGGACCTCAGCGCCCAATACAATGTCAGCCGCGAGCGGATCCGTCAGATCGAAGTTCGCGCGTTCGAGAAGCTGCAAAAGAAAATGCGGGATCTGGCACGTGAAAAAGGGATGCTGGGTGTCAGCTGACCACAATGCCAGCCTGCAATAGCTGCGGGCTGGTATTTCATCTGTGCGAAGAAACCGCCTCTTCGCGCACATGCCCGGCGCGTCCTGACAGATCATTTCCTGCTGAACGCGTATGACCGCTATCCGGACTGTGAAGCCAAAAGAATGGCCGCAGGGCCAAAGCTATGGTACTGCAAGGACGCGTTTCATTTCGATGAAGGTGTGACAGGTCGATCCTGCGGATCTCGCAGGGTCACGAACCCTTTGGGGTTCAAACATCTATGGAGAGCGTTATGCAAAAACCGGTTCAGTTTGGCGTGTTAGGTGCCGCGAAATTCGCGCGTGAATACATGGCACCGGCGATACATGCCGCCAACGGGGCGCGACTGGCTGCACTGGCGACATCAGATGCGGCAAAGGCTGAACCTTTTTCGTCTTTCTGTCCCGATCTGAAAGTGTTCGAAAGCTATGATGCGCTGTTGGCGGACCCTGGTATTGATGCGGTCTACATACCACTGCCCAACCATCTTCATGTGGAATGGAGCCTGAAAGCGCTGGATGCCGGCAAGCATGTGCTGTGCGAAAAGCCGATGACAATGAAGGTGGACGAGTTTGACGCATTGATCCAAAAGCGCGACGAAAGCGGCTTGCTTGCCGCCGAGGCGTATATGATCGTGCATCACCCCCAATGGCAATTGGCGCGCAAACTGATTGCGGATGGTGCAATCGGCAATCTGGTGCACGTAACCGGAGCGTTCAGTTTCGACAATCGGGCAGATACCCAGAATATTCGTAACCGCGCTGAAACGGGCGGCGGCGGATTGCGAGACATCGGTGTTTACGTAATTGGCGGAGCCCGGTTTGCAACGGGGCGGGAACCGGTGGCGATACAGTCAGCCATCCGTTGGCAGGATGATATCGACATCTTCACCGAAATTCGCGCGCAGTTCCCCGGTTTTACCTACTCAAGCTACGTGTCCATTCGGATGCATCCCCATCAGGAAATGGTGTTTCACGGGGAAAATGGCCTGATCCGCCTGACTACACCGTTTAATGCGCGTGTGTTTGGTGAAGCCCGGGTCGAGTTGCACCGCCCGGGGCTTGAGGTGCTGGTCACCCGGTTCCCTGGAGCAGACCATTACAAGCTTCAGGTCGAGGCCTTCTGCCGCTCGGTCAGGGAAGGGGTAGAGTATCCCTGTCCGCTGGAGTTTTCTCGGGGGACGCAAGAGGTGATTGACCGCGTGTTCGACGGCGCAGTTTCGCTGTAACTTGCCCTTTGCGCGCGGGCTCGGCTATCCTTTTGCTTACGTTTAGCAGGAGATGACCCATGGCCGGAGGCTGGGCGCGCGACGGCGCAGTGAGCGAACAGATCGAAGCGTCGATTTCGGATGAACTGGCGCGGATGCAGGCGCAAAAGAGGCCTGTTGGTGAAAGCCTGACCCATTGCGCCGAATGCGAAGAGCCGATCCCTGAAAAACGCCGCGTTGCTTTGCCGGGCGTGAAGCTGTGCCTTGAGTGCCAGCAGGAACGCGATGGTGCGTTCAAGGCACGTGGCGGCGTCAATCGGCGGGGGTCGAAGGACAGCCAGTTGAAGTGATCTCAGGTGCGGCTGCTTTGAGCCTATTTTGTCGGATGCTGCGTCGTGCATGAATGTCTGGCTCCAATGCAAGCAGGATGCGTTGCTCTCCGCAAAAAAGTTGCGAACGGTAGTCTTGGGCTTTGTTTACCAATTGTGAATAGAACATTTCCGGCACGTTTTCGGAGATTCCATGCAACACAGTTTCAGCCACTTCTTAAGGCACAGCGGTGACGGCAAGTACGAGATCGCGCAGCGACACGGTCATCTGATTGGCCGCCGCGTAGGATTATCGCTCAAGTCGACATTTCCTAACTACACAGCTCTACGGGCCGATTTCAGCGAACGCCTCGACCAGGTGATCTCCGAAAACACTCGGATGCTTCTGAACGCGCTGACCCCGCCTGACACAGTGCCAATTGTCTCCGAAGCTGAATTGCGGGATGTGTCAGATGCAAAGTCAGAAGCGCTCGACGCCTGGGACGCGCGTCTTGAGAGAATATTCGGCGAATACCAAAACCATCCGCAACGGTTGCGGCCACTGCGCACAGACATGGAAGAACGTCTCGTTCGGGCTTTTGCGGGAGTAATAAATCGGCTTCGGCAGGAAAGCTTGGGGATTCAGCAATACATCTGGCGCTCGCGAGATGATGCCAAGGTGCGCGACAGCCATGCGGCCTATGACGACCGCGTTTTCCGCTGGAACAATCCACCGGAGGGCGGGCATCCCGGCGAGGCACACAATTGCAGGTGCTATGCCGAGCCAGTGCTGCCGGGCGTTCAGAGCAATGTGGTACTCGCTGACTTTGCACCCACGGCAAATGGTGTCCCCGCTCTCGATCTGACGGAGGCGATGCGTGGCTTGCGCGCTCTGACGGGCGTCGGCGCGGCGCTTCTTGCGTCTGATGCGCTGCAAAACTGGACGCAAGCCATGCGTGATAGGCGCGTGGACGATGCTGGCGCGCGACTGGGGGTCGATGTAACAACTGTCGAAGGTCGCCTGGCGGCGACAGCCTATGCCCTCGTGCAGGAAGGGATTAGCACCGGCGAGTATCCGGTCCTGCCCAAGACCCCCGAATTCGCACGAATAGGGGCCGAAGCGGCAGCGCTTTATGAGTTGCTAAATCCCGGCACCATTCTTGATACAGGCGTTGGCGGTGATCCCGCGAAACAGCGCGCTTTGCAGGATTTCATCGCAGCCGCCGGGGCAGCGTTCGCGCGCGGTGAACTGCGGCTTCAGGATGGGGAACTGGCGCAAGGCTGGGTCGAAGTCTTTCCTGAGCTTGCGGAGGATGAACGCCGCTTGGGGCAACTGCCGGGTTTCACTCCGGAACGGGTCGAGCAATGGCTTGAAACCTATCCGATTGAAGAGCTTGGCCTGCCGAACCACACCGGATCGCCAATTCCTGATGATCCGACCGACAACATTGTCTCAACGCCGATCCCGGAAGAGGCGGGGCCGAATATTGTCGAAGCCCGACCTGGGGCCACAACGACACCTAGCGGCAACAGAATTCTGCCCCACGGTGGCAAAGGGGGCGGGCGAGAATATATTGGCCTCAAAGGCCACGATGTTGAGCAAATTGACGAGATCATCGCCAATCCTCGTCCAGATCTGAGCGGTATCGTTGAAGGGCGCGGCAGATACAAAGGGCAGGATATGACCCTGTTGACAGGCCAGGATGGCCATTGGGTGCTTCTTGACCCCGATGGTAACGTCTTCGCTGTAAGCAATCGTAATCTGCCGCTTGGGCACAAAGAGAACCAACCGGACGACATCATCCGTCCTCTGGAGGAGCAATGAATACACGGTTTGAAGACCTGATAGAGCAGGCACAAACAGGGGCAGGCACTGAATGGATTTCCGAAGCCGAGCTTCTGGACTTCAACGAATATCTTGCCACACGCGGCTTTGGCATTTCAAGAATGGAGGTCGCACAGGCAGCCGGTGGGACCGTCAAGCGAAATTTCGGCTACGGCATCTTGCCTGCCCCAATCGGCGACGACCCCGAACACTGGCTCAATCATTTCGATCCCCAACGTTCCGCCGCATATGTTCGCGAAACTGTTCAGTTTGCCAAAGAAGACGGCGCCCTGTTCGACTACAAGGTTTGGGCCGAGCAGCCTTAAATCACCGAGAAGCTTGGTCAAAAAAACATACGTTTCTGCCCTGCCAACCCTGAGCCGCCATTGGTGCGATCGCAGAGAAACGAGGCTTTGTCCGCTTAGCGGGCATTCAGGAGCCCCTTGGGCGTGACATTGCCAGGCATGGCAGGTTATTTCAGCAAGGCAGATGCCGCCACCCTCTGTCGAGGGCGTCTCAGCCCTCCATCGCCTCCAGCTCGTCAATGAAGCCAGAGATCATCGACAGGCCTTTATCCCAGAACTTGGGATCGCTGGCGTCCAGGCCGAACGGGGCCAGCAATTCCTTGTGGTGCATTGAACCACCAGCGCGCAGCATGTCGAAATACTTGTCCTCAAACCCATCCGCGCCGCTTTCGTAAACGGAATAGAGCGCGTTCACCAACCCGTCGCCGAAGGCGTAGGCATAGACGTAGAAGGGCGAGTGGACGAAGTGCGGGATGTAAGCCCAGAAAGTCTCGTACCCGTCCATGAATTCAAATGCGGGGCCAAGGCTTTCGGCCTGAACGCTCATCCACAGGGCGTTGATGTCATCCGGGGTCAGCTCGCCCTCGCGCCGGGCGGTGTGCAGCTTGCATTCAAAGTCGTAGAAGGCAATCTGGCGGACCACCGTGTTGATCATATCTTCGACCTTGCCGGCCAGCAGTACCTTGCGCTGTTCCGGGGTTTCGGCCTGGTCCAGCATCTTGCGGAATGTCAGCATCTCACCAAAGACTGAGGCGGTTTCCGCCAGTGTCAGCGGGGTGGATGACAGCATCTCGCCCTGACCGGCGGCCAGCACCTGATGGACGCCGTGACCCAGTTCATGGGCAAGCGTCATCACATCGCGCGGTTTGCCCAGATAGTTGAGCATCACATAGGGGTGGACATCGGTGACCGTCGGATGGGCGAAGGCCCCCGGCGCTTTGCCCGGTTTCACCGCCGCGTCGATCCATCCTTTTGAGAAGAAAGGCGCCGCGATTTCACCCATCCGGGGGTCAAAGGCATTATACGCGTTCATCACCGTCTTTTGGGCCTCTTCCCAATTCACGATACGCGTGTCTTCCATGGGCAGGGGCGCGTTGCGGTCCCAGACCTGCATGACGTCCAGTCCAAGCCACTTGCGCTTCAGCTCATAATAGCGATGGCTCAGCTTGGGGTAGGCGGCCACGACCGCCTCGCGCAGGGCCTCGACCACCTCGGGCTCGACATCATTCGACAGGTGACGCCCGGTCTGAGCGGTCGGCATCTTGCGCCAGCGGTCGACGATTTCTTTCTCTTTGGCCTGCGTGTTGTGAACGCGGGCAAAGGTTTTGATATTGTCCTGAAAGACCGAAGCCAGTTCACGCGCCGCGGCCTCACGTTTCGCGCGGTCCTGTTCCGTCAGCAGATTCAGGGTGCCTTCGATGTTCAGTTCTTCACCGTCGACATGGAAGGCCAGTCCGGCAATCGTTTCGTCGAACAGACGTTCCCACGCGTCGCCGACAACCCCCAGATCATGAAGGAACTTTTCCAGTTCATCAGACAGCTGATAGGGCTTCATTGCGCGGATGCGACGGAACACAGGTTCGTAGCGGGCGAGATCCGTGTTCGCCGCAAAATGCGCTTTCAGAACAACGTCTTCGATCCGGTTGATCTCGAGCGTGAAGAACACAAGCGGAGTGGTGAAGATCGTGATCTTTTCCTGCATGTCCGACAGGAATTTGGCGCGCTCTGCATCTGTGGTCAGTTGATAATAGCGCAGACCGGCAAAGGACATGATACGCCCGGCGATGGCGTTAATCTTTTCGTTGCGATGCACACAGGTCAGCAGGTCTGCGGCCTCCAGACCGGCCAGCTTGCCTTCGTAATCAGCAGCAAACGCGGCACATTCACCTTCCAGCCAATCCAGATCGCGCGCTAATTCGGGTGCGTCTTCCGAGGTATAGAGATCGCTCAGATCCCATTCCGGAAGATTGCCCAGATTGCCGGAACCACCGGTTGCGTTCGCGTCACGGACAGGGAAGGGAAGGTTGCGCATGGGTCACCTTTAGTAGACTGCTTTTGCAAACATCTAGGGCTGGCGCGCCCGGATCACAAGCGGCCAATCCCAAAGGTGAAAAGGTTTACGAGGAAACCAGCTTGGAAGCGCCATTGGCCTGGTTGGCCAGAAAATGCGCCGCGATCTGGTCCAGAACAGGCCCTCGAACCTCGGGTGCTTCCATCAGCACCTCGTGTTCACCATCCGGAATTTCGATCAGCGTTCCGTTGGGCCAATTGGCCATGCGCGCACGAATTGCCTTGCGGTCCACAATTTGCTCATGGCTGCCCAAAAATGTCAGGCACGGAGTTTTCGGGGCGGGCTGTTCCATCAACCATGCACATTCGTCCAGCGACTCGCGCAGCCACAGGTTTGAAGGGGCACCCAGCGCGAGTTCAGGATGTGCGTTCAACTGATCCTGCATCATCCGGTACATGTCCGGGTCACGGGTCAGCATATTTCCCTCGAAAGGTTGCGACAGAACATAGCTTTTGAGCGTTGTGGTGGGGGGTGTGCGCTCGCCCAGGCCAAGTGCTGTGCCCCAATAGGCTGTCACGCGGCTTAGGGGTTTCATGACCGGAGTGAAGAAAATTCCCCACATAGGGCCCGTGAAGGCACATGCGGCAAAGCAGCCATTCTCGATGACGGCACGCAACCCGATTGCACCGCCCATCGAATGCCCAACCACGTACCACGGTTTCGGCAGGTCCAGCGCGCCTGCAAGTTTCAGGGTGACCTGAACGTCCTGCTGGTAATCGGTGAACTGATCGACATGTCCGACCCGAGCATCGTCCAGCAACCGATCTGCAAGACCCTGACCGCGCCAGTCGACGGCCAGCATGGCGAACCCACGCTCTACGAATTCGCTGGCAGTATTGCCGTATTTTTCAATGTATTCCGTGCGTCCCGGAAACATCATGACAGTGCCATGTGCCTTTCCGTCCGGAAGCCAGTGAGCAACGCGGATGCGTTTTTGATCCGACGTCGTCAACCAGTGGGCCTTACCACCGGCGGGGCCGCCGGCCACGTCTTCAAACAAAGGGGCCGGCGAGAACTCCATCAGGCCAGTACCGATGCCAGCTTCATGGCAACACCCATGTCGCCATCAATGCTCAGCTTGCCGGACATGAACGCACCTGTCGGGTTCAATTCACCGCTGAGGATTTGTTCGAACGTGTCGGCATCCGCGCTTAGGGTGACATCAGCATCATCGTCGCTGACCCGCGCGCCGTTGGAATCCAGGACAATGGCACCCAGATCGGCGATATCAAACTTGGCCGAGGCATCAAACGCGCCGCCTTCCAGTTTTTCATTCAAAGCGGCGGCTGCCTTTTCAAGTGTCTCGCTCATGTTTTTCCTCATATTGTTAGTGCGCCGTGAATGGACATCCCCGGTCGCAACGCTACACTGACTATTGTTATGAGCATTGCAATCCACAATCTCAAAGGTACCGTCGCGGCACTTTTTGTCCTAGTCACGATTTCCTCCACTTGCCTTGCGCAACAGGCGGATTCACGGGACGAGGGCGAATTGCTGCAACAACTTGCCCAATCGACGCCCGAGCAGGCCATTGCCCTGGATCGGCAGTTGCAAGTTCTGTGGGCCCAGTCCGGTTCAGCATCGGCCGATCTGCTACTGGAACGTGGCCGCGAAGCGTTGGATGACGGTGACGTAGGTGCGGCACTGGAACATCTGACCGCCCTGACGGACCATGCGCCCGATTTTGCTGAAGGCTGGCACCTGCGCGCTTCGGCCTTTTTCGGGATCGAACGGTTTGGCATGGCCGCTGCCGATCTGGAACATGCCCTGACCCTGAACCCCAACAATTACGAGGCAATCTATGGTCTGGGCCTGATCTTTGAGATTATCGGACAACCCGACAAAGCCTACGACGCCTATTCACGGGCATTGGCTATACATCCCCACCACGAAGAAGTAACCAATGCGGTGAATCGACTGAAGCCGCAGATCGACGGCGCAGCGCTGTAAGGTCCGGGCAGGGGGCAAAGGTGAGCGGGTCATCCCGAATAGTGGCCGTATTGGGCCCTACGAACACAGGTAAAACCCATTACGCAATCGAACGGATGCTGGGATACCGCACAGGTGTCATCGGTCTGCCGCTGCGTCTGCTTGCGCGTGAGGTCTATGACAAGATCGTCGCCATCCGCGGGCCATCGGTTGTTGCTTTGGTTACCGGCGAAGAGAGGATCGTGCCGCCCCGGACTCAGTATTGGGTCTGCACGGTCGAGGCGATGCCCGAAGGTATGGGTGCGGATTTCGTGGCGATTGATGAAATCCAGCTGTGTGCCGATCCCGAGCGCGGCCATGTCTTTACAGATCGCCTGCTTCGGTCGCGCGGAACAAACGAGACGCTTTTTCTTGGTTCTGACACGATGCGCGGCCCGATTGCGGCGCTGGTGCCCGAGGCGCAGTTTGTCCGACGCGAGCGGATGTCGCAGCTGGTCTATTCCGGTTCGAAGAAACTCAGCCGGATGCCGGCCCGCAGCGCTATTGTCGGGTTTTCGGTTGAGAATGTGTATGCCATCGCGGAGCTTCTGCGCCGTCTGAAAGGTGGCGCGGCGGTGGTCATGGGTGCCCTCAGCCCGCGGACGCGGAATGCTCAGGTGGAGCTTTATCAGAATGGCGAGGTCGATTACCTGGTCGCCACAGATGCCATCGGTATGGGCTTGAACCTGGATGTAAACCACGTTGCATTTTCATCCCTGACCAAATTCGACGGGCGGCGGATGCGCCCGCTGGCCCCGAATGAGCTGGCCCAGATCGCAGGCCGGGCCGGGCGCGGGATGTCGGACGGCACCTTTGGCGTGACCGGAGAGGCACCGCCGCTGGACGAAGGTGTCGCGCAAGCAATCATGGACAGCCGGTTTACGCCGATGAAAAAGCTGAACTGGCGGAATGCCGCTCTCCGGTTCGGTTCGATTGATGCGCTGATCAGCTCGCTTGAGGTCAGCCCGAGTGACGAACACCTGATCAAAGCCCGCCCTGCTGATGACCTGAATGTGTTGAAATCGCTGTCACAACAGGCCGAGATTGCCGCCCGCGCAAGTGACGGTCCATCCATCCGATTGCTGTGGGATGTGTGCAGAATCCCTGATTTTCGCGGCATCAGCCATGCAGAGCACGCCAGCCTGCTGGAAGTGATCTATGGCCACCTGCACGAACGCGGCAGTATTCCCGATGATTTCATGGCCCGGCAGATACGGCGGATTGACCAAACCCATGGGGATATCGATGCGTTATCCAAAAGGTTGGCATATATTCGCACCTGGACATATGTTGCGCAACGAAACGGTTGGGTGCGTGACGAATCACATTGGCGTGACGAAACGCGCACTGTAGAAGACAGGCTGTCTGACGCACTACATGAGCGACTGACTCAAAGATTTGTGGACCGGCGTACATCGGTTTTGTTGCGGCGGCTCAAGCAGAAGGAGGCCCTTTTGGCCGAAGTAAATGACAAGGGTGAAGTGACCGTCGAAGGCGAATTCGTCGGTCGTCTGGAAGGGTTCCGGTTCAGCCCGGACAAAAGCGCGCAAGGAACCGAGGCGAAAGCGCTCAAATCGGCATCCCTGCAAGCACTCGCGCCGCAATTCCATCTGCGTGCCGATCGCTTCTACAATGCGCCCGATACCGAAATTGATTTCACCGATCAGGGTGGCCTGATGTGGGGCGAATATGCCGTTGGCAAATTGGTTGCCGGGGCCGAACCTCTCAAGCCCGTGGTCGAGGTTTTTGTGGATGAGGCCGCCGGTCCGGATGTTGAACAGAAGGTGCGGCGCCGGTTGCAGCACTTCATCGACCGCAAGATCGCTGCGCTGTTCGAGCCATTGCTAAATCTGTCGCGCGATGAGGAACTCAACGGGCTGGCCAAAGGATTTGCCTTCCGCATGGTCGAGGCGCTGGGTGTTCTTCCGCGCGCCGGTGTCGCGCAAGAGGTCAAGGATCTGGATCAGGACGCCCGCGGCGCCTTGCGCAAGCACGGTATCCGGTTTGGCCAGTTCACCATCTTCATGCCGCTCTTGCTGAAGCCCGCACCGACGCGTCTGCGCCTGGTGTTGTGGGCGCTGTATGGCGGTTTGCAGGAATTCCCCGAAGCACCGCCTCCGGGGTTGGTAACAGTGCCGGTCGCCAAGGATGCACCGCAGGGTTACGATACCATGTGCGGCTACCGCGATGCGGGCGACCGATCGATCCGTATCGATATGCTGGAACGTCTGGCGGACATGCTTCGTTCGGAAGATAGCCGTGGCGGGTTCGAAGCCAAGCCGGATATGCTGTCGATCACTGGCATGACGCTTGAACAGTTTGCAGACCTGATGCAGGGGCTCGGCTACAAAGCCGAGCGCGGCGAGCGTGACAAGGTCAAACCGGCCCCGGTAGAGCAGCCTGAGACAGAGGCGGCTGAACAAGCCGTTATCGATGAGACGCCAGCACCTGACACGGCCTCAGAAGAGGTCGCCGCGCCAGCCGAGGCCACCGAAAGCACTGAGGCGGCAGCAGAGGTCGTCGCAGAAGGTCAGGTTGCGGAACCTGCGTCGGATGAACCCGAGGTTGAAGTGTTCTACACCTTCACCTGGGGTCGTCAGCGCCAGCCGAACCGTGGCCCGCGCCGCGAGCCGGGGCAGGGCAAGGGGAAACCACGGGGCAAACCGCAGGACGGCCGTGGCAAACCGCACGGCAAGAAGGGCGGCAAGCCGCAGGGGGCCAAGACCTTCTCGTCACGGCCACCGAAAAAGGAAAAGGCCATTGATCCCGACAACCCGTTCGCCGCAGCGCTTATGGGTCTGAAGGACGGCAATTGACGCAAGATGGCCGAGGCCAAACTGCGAATTGACAAATGGTTGTGGCAGGCGCGGTTCTTCAAGACCCGCAGCCTTGCCGCCAAACAGGTCAGTGGCGGCCATGTCCGGCTGAATGGAAACCGGGTGCTGAAACCGGCCCAAGCCGTGGCCCCCGGTGATGTTTTGACCTTCTCGCAGGGCCGCATTGTCCGCGTCATACGTGTGGAAAAACTGGGGGAACGCCGCGGTCCGGCGCCCGAGGCGCAAACGCTGTACTTTGATATGACCGAAAAGCAGGAAGCGCCTCTTGTAAATCCGGGTTTCGAGGGAAAAGGTCGGCCAACCAAGAAAGATCGACGTGCTATTGATCTTTCTCGCCCGGAAGATCACTGATCCTGTCTTGAAGAGCGGGCCAGACTGAATTAGCTAGTCGCTCAAACCGCAAACAGGAATCCGACCATGACCTATGTAGTCACCGAAAACTGTATCGCCTGCAAATACACCGACTGTGTCGAAGTGTGCCCGGTGGACTGTTTCTACGAAGGTGAAAATACGCTGGTCATCCATCCTGACGAATGCATTGACTGCGGCGTGTGCGAGCCCGAGTGCCCCGCCGACGCGATCCGCCCCGATACCGAGCCGGGCATGGAGGAGTGGGTCGAGTTCAATCGCAAGTATTCCGAACAATGGCCGGTGATCGTCACCAAGAAAGACCCACTGCCAGATGCGGAGGAGCGTGACGGTGAAGAGGGCAAGATGGAGAAGTATTTCTCGGAAGCGCCCGGCGAAGGCGGCTGAGTGATTCGTTCCAAGCGGCCTGTTTTGGCATAAAGACCGCGGCACAACCTGTTGAATGCAGGTTGAATATGATAAATTCCCGTAAGGTAAACTTTCGGGCGTCGTAAATTTGTGATATACTATATCTACATGATGACCGAGATTGGGATGCGCTCCGTAAGTATGCTCACTTTGGAGTTCTGAATTTGTGACAATATCGCCGCCTGACGGGGCTGAGACAGTCCCCGCATGTGGTGCTTTTGTTGTCCGTGTCCCGTCCGCTAGCAAGGAAAAAACTGAATGACAAAGTCGAAAAAGCTCGAGTTCCGCCCGAACGACTATGTTGTCTACCCCGCCCATGGCGTGGGCCAGATTATCTCGATCGAGGAACAGGATGTCGCGGGATTCTCGCTTGAGCTGTTCGTCATCTCATTTGAGAAAGACAAGATGACGTTGCGCGTTCCGACCAACAAGGTAACCGAGTCCGGTCTGCGGTCGCTCAGCTCGCCCGATGTGATCAGCCAGGCGATGAAAACGCTGAAAGGCAAGGCCAAGGTGAAACGCGCCATGTGGTCCCGTCGCGCACAAGAATATGAACAGAAGATCAACTCGGGTGATCTGATCTCGATCGCCGAAGTGGTCCGTGACCTGCACCGCACCGATGATCAGCGCGAGCAGAGCTATTCCGAGCGCCAGCTGTATGAAGCTGCCTTGGAGCGTCTGACCCGTGAGGTCGCGGCTGTTTCAGGCGCTGGCGAGGTGTCAGCCGCCAAACAGGTTGACGAGGTTCTGACCTCACGCGCTGCCTGATCGAAGGTACATTGACAATACGGGCCGCTCCAAATTTGGGGCGGCCTTTTTCGTGGCTTGGTGAATTGTTCAAGTGGCGCTAATTTCACTGTGTATGCAGCAGATTACCGGACGCACATGAAGCAGACTGTGAAATACCTGTACATCGGACACGACCCTGTTTCGGTCTGGTTTAGGTATGCACTGATCCTGTTCGATGTTGCGACAATCATTTTCTTTGTCGGGACGGCGCACATCCCGCATGGGCCGGGCTTAACCGTTGCAAGCCAACTGGTCGGTGTGCTGATTTTTCTGGATTTCGCTGCGCGTCTCTGGATTTCAAAAGACCGCTGGAGATTTTTGCGCCAGATCTACACAGTGGCGGATATCGTGGTCGTCCTCTCGCTGGTGCTTGATCCGTTTTTGACAGGAAACCTGGCTTTCCTGCGGATATTACGCGCCCTGCGTCTGATCCATTCATATCATCTGCTCTGGGATCTGCGGCGCGACAGCCGTTTTTTCCGCACGCATGAGGACGCTGTTATCGCGGCGATCAACCTGCTGGTCTTTGTCTTTGCCACCTCGACGGCCGTTTTGGTGTTTTTTATCCCCGAAGACGCGCAAACGCCCTACATAGACGCGCTGTATTTTACCATGGCGACGCTCACTACGACCGGGTTTGGCGACATCACTTTGGTCACACCGGGCGGCAAAATGTTTTCCGTCTTCATTATGGTCGTTGGCGTGGCCTTGTTCGTCCGGCTGGCGCAGGCAATTTTCGCGCCACAGAAGGTCCGTCACAAATGCCCCAGCTGTGGGTTGTACCGGCACGACCCGGACGCCGTGCATTGCAAACATTGCGGCGATACGTTGCGAATTGAAACTGGGGGCGCGTCTTAGATCTGGGCGCTGAGGGCAAGCAGAAACGTGATCTCCGCCAATTGCTGTGACGCGCCCAGAATATCTCCGGTTTGACCGCCGATCTTGGCTTTCGCGACGAGCCCCAATACCGCGACGACCAAAGCCGCGCAGACTATCGCGTTAAGCGCCAGACTTCCGCACAAGCTGAAAGCGACCAGAATCGCGATGCCCACGGCGATACAGGCTGAACCTGCGCCGGGGGTGCCAACTGAATGGCTCAGGCCCGACTTTCTGGCGTTTGGAAGAAGAACCATTAGTGCTGGCATCAGGGCGCGGGAAAATACGCAAGCTGCAACAACCATCCAGATCGGACCAACAGCCAGCATGGTGGAAATCGCGGATATTCGTAAAATCTGCGAGATCATCAAGGCAAGCACGCCGTACGTTCCAATCTGGCTGTCCTTCATGATCTCCAGCCGACGTTCAGGGGTGAAACCGCCCCAAAGCCCGTCGAACGTGTCGGCCAAACCATCCTCGTGCATAGCGCCCGTCAACAGGATCAGTACCGCGACCAGCAACGAGGCTGCCACAAACGGGGGCAGTTGAAGCCTCATCGACAGCCAACCGGTCAGGCATGCCAGTCCGCCAACGACCAGCCCAACCAGTGGAAATGCCCATACCGATTGTGCCTGCCGGGCAAACACGGCTTTGGGCAAACGGGGCAGGGGCAGGCGGGTCAACAGCACCAGGGCCAGCGGAACATCCCACAGGGAAAACGGTTTGGTGTCGTTTTTATGCACGCCCGTGCCTTTCGGGGTCTTGTTGGTTTCGATCCTTCGGTTAAACACGCAGGACCACTCTGATGCAATGAGGCTTTCATGCTGCCTGAACTGAATGATTTGAACACGTTCCGTGCTGTCCTGGCGGGGGCGCCGGGCCCGGATGCTGCTGCGGTGCAGGGCGCGGCCGAGCGAAACGGACAATTGACCAAACCCCCCGGCGCGCTTGGTCGGCTTGAGGATCTTGCGGTCTGGTATGCAGGATGGCGAGGGGACGCCCGTCCACAGATCAGCGCGCCTCAGGTCATTGTGTTTGCCGGAAATCACGGTGTTACCGCGCAGGGTGTTTCGGCCTTTCCACCGGAAGTGACCGTGCAGATGGTGATGAATTTCGAACATGGCGGGGCGGCGATAAATCAGTTGGCCAGGGCCGCAGGCGCGAAGATGGATGTACACGCGCTGGATCTGGACAAGCCGACCGCGGATTTCACCCAAGCCCCAGCCATGACAGAGGATGAATTGCTAGCCGCGTTGCGCACTGGCTGGCAGGCCGTTGATCCGCAATCTGATCTTTTGGTGGTCGGCGAAATGGGTATTGGCAACACCACCCCGGCTGCGGCTATTGCCTGTGCTCTGTTTGGTGGCGACGCGTCCGATTGGACAGGTCGCGGAACTGGTGTGGATGACGCAGGTCTGGTCAACAAAACCCGTGTCGTGGCCGAGGGTGTCGCCAAACACGCGTCAGATGATGGTCTGGACATCCTGCGCTGTCTGGGTGGACGCGAGATAGTCGCAATGGCGGGTGCAATTGCTGCTGCGCGGGTGTTGCGCATCCCGGTGATCCTGGACGGGTTCATCTGTTCGGCCGCCGCAGCCTGCTTGTGGAAGTTGTCCGATGGCGCGCTGGATCATGCTGTGGCAGGCCACCAAAGCGCCGAAGCAGCCCATGGTGCCGTGCTGGCAAAATTGGGTAAAGAGCCTTTGCTGAGCCTTGGCCTGCGGTTAGGCGAAGGGTCTGGCGGGGCGTTGGCGATCAACATTCTGAAAAGCGCGGTCGCCTGTCATTCCGGCATGGCAACCTTTGCCGAAGCTGGGGTTTCTGACGGCTAAACCCGCACCTGACCCGGGCAAAGGCCTGGGTCAGGCCGATTTCTTGGCGTGCTCTTCAGCCAGTTCCAGCAGCGCGGTTTCCAGATCCTTTTCCAGCGCCTGCGAACGCTCGATGTATTTCTTGTTTTCGGCGATTGGCATTCCGGGGACCCAAAGCTCGGCCAGATCGCGCACTGCCTTCCTGTCATGGTGGTAAAACGTCTGTTCAGCCTGGGCTGCTTCGTATTCACTCAGTCCGATATTCTCCAGAACATAGCGACCTGCGCGCAGCGAACTGTCGAACATTTCCCGCACGATGTCATTGGCACCCGCCTGATACAACTCGTATACATGGGTCCGGTCGCGGGCGCGGGCGATGATGTGAAGGTCAGGACGCTGCCGTCGGGCATAGCTGACAAGCCGTGTGACTTGCTTGTGATCATCCATAACGGCGACAAGAACGGATGCTTTGTCCAATCCCGCCGCGCGCAACAGTTCCGGCCGAGTGGGATCGCCCAGAAAGCCTTTGACGCCAAATCGGCGCATCAGCTGAATCGTTTCAATATTGTGGTCCAGAACGACTGTCTTGAAACCGCTGGCCCGCACCAGCCGGTTGACGATCTGACCAAAGCGACCAATGCCGGCGATGATGACCGGGCCCTTTTCGTCAATCACGTCAGGTTCGGGGCTGGCCGCGGAATCGCCAATCTTCCGCGACAACGCATCGTAGACGATGAAAAGAAGCGGCGTGATCAACATCGTCAGAGCAACGATCATCAGCAGTTTCTGCGACAGGTCGGGCGGAATGACATTCTGTTTCGTCGAAAATGCCAGCAGGACAAAACCGAACTCACCAGCCTGCGCCAACCCAAGGGTGAACAACCAGTGATCACGTCCCCGCAGTTTGAAGGCCTTGCCCACCAGAAATAGGATGATCCCCTTGGCAAGTATCACAAGCAGCGCCAGTCCAATCAGGTCCAGCGGGTCGTTGAAAAAATAACCGAAGTCTATTCCGGCACCGACCGTGATGAAAAACAGCCCCAGAAACAATCCTTTGAACGGCTCAAGGTCGCTTTCCATTTCATGTCTGAATTCAGAACTGGCCAGAACAACGCCTGCCAGAAACGCGCCCAAGGCAGGTGACAGGCCGACCAGTGTCATCAGAAACGAAATGCCCACGACGATCATCAGCGCCAGTGCAGTGTACATCTCGCGCAGACGGGTTGCGTGGATGAAACGAAACAACGGTCTTGTCAGGTAGACACCGGCCAGAATGACAAACACCACCGCGCCGATTGTGACAAGGGTAACGGCCCAGCCCGGCAGCCCTTCAACCAGCGACAAACTGTGATCGCCTGCGCCATGTGATCCTCCAGCCCCCCGGTCAATCGATCCATCTGCTTGGAAACGCGGCATGGCGGGTAGCGCCAGCAGTGGCAACAAAGCCAGAATTGGGATCACCGCGATGTCCTGCGTCAACAGAACCGAAAATGTCGCGCGGCCGCCGTTTGTCTGCATCAGGCCTTTTTCTGACAGGGTTTGAAGAACGATCGCGGTCGATGAAAGCGAAAGGGTCAACCCCACCGCCAGAGCAACCGACCATGGATGGTTGGCGTACATGGCCACGGCAGCAATCGCGACTGTTGACAGCAACACCTGCAAACCGCCCAGACCCAATAGCTTGTCGCGCATATCCCATAAGGCGCGTGGCTCCAATTCCAGACCAATGAGAAACAGCATCATCACCACGCCAAATTCGGCCACATGCTGAAGATTTTCGGTTTCCGCTCCGACTAACCCCAGTACGGGTCCGATTATGATCCCGGCTGCAAGATAGCCCAGCACAGATCCCAACCCCAGTCTGGCAGACAGGGGAACGGCAATGACTGCCGCTGCCAGATAGATCGAAGCCTGGTATAGAAAGTCGTCCATGTGTGTCCTCGGAACCTTTTCAGGTGGGAAGGGGGGCGTCGCGTTTAAGTTGATCCATTACAATCTGGCTCTGTACTCGTGCAACGGCAGGATGCGGCAGGATCACCTGATGTAGCAAGCTGTTGAGGGCGGACAGGTCGTCACAGTAGATGTGCAGCAGATAGTCTGCCTCACCCGTCATCGTCCATGCGCTGGTAATCTCGGAGCGGGTGTCGACCATGCGGGCAAAGCTTGCGGATTGCTCGGGGCCATGGGTGCCCAGATGCACCTGAACGAACCCCTGCACCTGCAGGCCCAGTTTCAGCGGGTCCAGCCGGGCAGCGTACCCGGTGATGTACCCTTCGACTTCAAGCCGCTGTCGGCGACGTCCCGCTTGACTGGGCGACAGGTTCAGCATTTCACCCAGTTGATGGGCCGTCAGATGCGCGTCTTTTTGCAGCGCGGAAAGCAGTCGCTTGTCGGTTGCATCCAGCATGTGCGGAAAAATCCTGGTTTTATTAACTTATATGCGCGTTTTGCGCGTCATCTCGCAGTTTATACGAAAACAATGCGCAGAAACAGCGTCAGAAAAGTCGTATTTTTGAATCAGCAAAGAAATTCCTGTTTTCGTAGGAGACGCGCCATGGGTCCTTTCCCGCACAATGCCCCGAAATCCGTGATCAGCGAAGAAAACCCTGCCGGTACAGATGGGTTTGAATTCGTCGAATTCGCCCATCCAGAACCGCAGGAGCTGCGTGACCTGTTCGCAAAGATGGGGTTTGATCTGGTGGCCCGCCACAAGGAAAAACCCTCTGTCGAGCTATGGCAGCAAGGGGATGTGACGTATATCCTGAATGCTGACCCGGACAGTTTTGCGGCTAAGTTCGTGGCCGAACATGGGCCCTGTGCGCCGTCGATGGGCTGGCGGGTCGTGGACGCGCAAAAAGCGTTTGAGCATGCCGTGTCAAAAGGTGCGGAACCTTACGACCACGCTGACAAAACCATGAATGTGCCTGCGATCAAGGGTATTGGCGGGTCGCTGATCTATTTCATTGATCAGTACTACGACACATCGCCCTATAATCAGGAATTCAACTGGATCAAGGAATCCAAACCTCGGGGCGAGGGGTTCTTCTATCTCGATCACCTGACGCACAATGTCTACAAGGGCAACATGGACAAGTGGTTCAAGTTCTATGGCGACCTGTTCAACTTCCGTGAAATTCGTTTCTTTGACATTCAGGGAAAATTCACCGGCCTTTACAGCCGTGCGCTGACATCACCCTGCGGGCGCATCCGTATTCCGATCAACGAGGACCGCGGTGAGACCGGGCAGATCGTGTCTTACCTGAAGAAATACAAAGGTGAAGGCATTCAGCATATCGCGGTCGGTAGCGATGACATCTATGCCTCGACCGATGCCATTGCTGAAAACGGCCTGAAGTTCATGCCGGGTCCGAATGAAGCGTATTACGAGATGTCCAGGACCCGCGTGGTCGGTCATGAAGAGCCGCTGGACCGGATGATGAAACACGGCATCCTGATCGACGGTGAAGGTGTCGTTGACGGGGGCGAGACGCGCATTCTGTTGCAGATCTTCTCGAAAACGGTGATCGGCCCGATCTTCTTCGAGTTCATTCAGCGCAAGGGTGATGATGGCTTCGGCGAAGGGAACTTCCAGGCGCTGTTTGAATCCATCGAGCGCGAACAGATCGAAAGCGGCGAGATTTCGGCAGCTTGATCAAAGTAAACGAACATGTCGGAGGCGGTTCTGCCGCCTCCGACGCGCCTATTTACAGTTAATGGGTCAAGGCCTTGAGTGCCGAAATCAGCCACGCGGCATCGCCAGCGTCACGTTGCGACCTTTCTTTTGATAACGCAGCTCACCGTCACTGATAGCAATGACCTTGCCGCCGTCAATACTGTCCCCAACTTTCAGTTTCTTGTAACGTCCACTGGGAAGCCGGACCAAGGCGCGCCGGTTGGCGGGTGTGCCGTAAACACCGATCAGATTCAGGCGACGCAAATTGATCGCGTTATCGAGCGTGGCCTGCCGGGCAACAGACGCAGTTGTGGGAATCTTGGGGGCGACCGATTTCGCCTGAAACGATCCGGATTCGTCAGGGCTCTGGTCCAGCGCGGCCGTTGATCCAAGATTGGAGTTACCAGAAGCGGGTGCCTTTGCAGTGTCCAGACCCGCCGGGCGCACCCTAGGGCGCGGGACACGGACAACGGCCAACGCGGTTGGCGTCTCGTCGATTTCTGTGCGCGCTTGCAGACTGTCCGGGCGTGCTTTTGGTCGCTTGGCCGAAAGCTCTGCCAGCGACCGCCCCCCCAACTGCCCGCGTTCGAAACTCTCGACCAGATCTGAAGGGCGAGGTTTGGGTCGTAGACCGGCCAGCCTTTCGTCGACCTCGTCAAGTACGGGTTCATCTTCGAAACGCACTGGCGTTGCTGGCGGAACCTTTGACGGTCGGCCTTGATAAACGACGATCCCATCCGGGTTCAGCGTTCCTTCCGGTGTAGGTGCCACAAGCCCGCGATCATCCAGATTGAACCGCGCTCCTGCTATGCCATGTTGCACGTCCCGAACGAAGGGTTCGTCGGTATCGAAACTGGAAGCCGGGGGCAGGGCAACCGCATCGCTGGACAGGTCGGATTTGTCGATCGATGTCAGATACAACTCGTCCGGCTCCGGGGCTTCCGGCACGTCCAAAGCGGCCGGGGGCGTTACATTCACACCGGAGGCGGCGCTGATATCCTCGTCTGCCTCGGGGTCCTGAGCGATGGGGTCAACCAGAGTAGGGGCCACCTTGAGCGCCTCAAGGATTGCCGCGTCGGTAGGGGTGAGCTCTGGTTGTTCTACGGCTTCGGCCTCGGCCTCGGCAGGTTCTGGCGTGGGGGGCACATCCCTGTCCAGTGGAGCCTCAGGCGGCAAATTTTCAGGGGGGGTGATTGCCGCAACTTCGGGCACTATCGGTGGCAGGGCGTCGATATCCGGCTCGGAAACACCTATCTCGGTTGGAGTTGGGCTCAGTGCGACCTGATCTGTTTCTCCACCGCTGTCCAAGGCCAGCCAAACGCCGAAAACGCCGCCAAGAAGAACCGCCGCGGCAAATGCCGGGATCGCAATGCGCGGTGCCTGCGCTTTCGTATTCGCAAACTTATTGTCAGGTGTTTCGGGGGTCAGAAACACGTTTGGTGCGGCTGTGCCTGCAATGGGATGCGCTGGTTTCCCGGCGGATTTTGCCGGTTCGGGCTGGTCTGTGTTTTTTGCCGACAGCGGTGGCTCTGCTGGTCGGGTTTCCGATGCGCCCGAACGCTCTGCGAACAATGCTTCTCGGGGGAATGCGTCTGCGTCTTCTTCGGCGCAAAATAAAACCGGCACGAAACCATGGTCCGAGGCAAAGGCCCGAGCCTCGCTCAGCGTTTCCTGCGCAACAGCTGCAACATAGGTGGTGCCGCCTTCGGTCTGATAGTCGTAACTGAGTTCGGACAAAGCGTAAGGCGTTGCGTCAGCAAGTGCGCTCTCGATACGTTCGACCGTGTCTTCGGGGGGTAAGTCATCGGTTGCAACCTGAAGGTATCGAACCTGTTCGGAAGGCAAAACAAGCTTGCAGCTCAGGTCGTTTTCCAACGCAAAAGCGTTTTCCCGCAAAACCTGCATCTGACCGGACAGGTCCGGCGAATCCAAGGGAATCGAGCCGATAACGAACCATTCGTCATCCGAGTGATGATACAGTGATATTCTGGTCGCAGAAAAAGACAGCGCAAAGGCAGGTTTCATAATCCGCAGGAACCATAATTATCAACGTCAATGCAAACACCTTGGCGTTCGCAGACCGACATTAAAGCAGGAACTTGCCGAGGGAAAGAAAAAGGCAAACTCTCCTCTTGTATGGCAATGCATCGCCGACCCATCTTTAACCCAAGCAAATCGGAGTGATAACATTGAAGACATTCGCTTTTCTGGCCGCAATGATGGCCGCAACGACCGCTGGACTTGCCCATGCGGAAGAACGTCGCATCACCGTTGACGCAACCGGAACCATCGATGTTGCCCCCGATATGGCGACGATCACATTGGGTGTGACAAATGAAAATGCCGAGGCTTCGGCAGCGATGCAGGCCACCTCGGACGCAGTTGCGAAGGTTCTTGCGCGCCTGACCGGGATGGGGATTGAAGACCGCGATATTCAGACCCGCGATCTGTCGCTTTCCCCTGTTTGGTCCGGGCGGCACGGGCAGAATGGGGAAACACCGGAAATTTCGGGGTTCGCAGCCTCGAACCGCGTGTTTGTGCGTGTGCGTGATCTGTCCAAGCTTGGAAGCATCATGGATGCGGTCATTCAGGATGGCGCCAACGATTTTGGTGGATTGAGCTTTGGGGTGCAGGATACCAAACCAATCGAAGCCCAAGCGCGCGCGCAAGCTGTCGGCGAAGCTATGGCCAAGGCCGAGCAGTTGGCGCAGGCCGCGGGTGTAACCCTTGGCGCGGTGCAAACGATTTCGGAACAAACGGGGGGCGTGCGCCCGATGCCCGAGATGCGCATGATGAGCATGGCTGACGCAGGGGGTGTTCCTGTCGCAGGTGGTGAGGTTTCGGTGTCTGTCAGCGTCTCGATGGTGTTCGAGATCTCGGAATGAGTTCAACCTGTCGCGCGGGCCGTCAGCGGTTTTCGTTGCTGGCCCGAAGCGTCGAAATTGTCGGGTGACAACCAGGCCTCGAAAGCATCACGGATGCGTGGCCATTCGGTATCTATGATTGAATACCAGGCAGTGTCGCGGTTGCGCCCTTTGTAGTGGGTTGCTTGGCGAAACACGCCTTCGAAGGTAAACCCAAGCCGCTCTGCCGCACTGCGCGACGGACCATTCAGCGCGTCGCATTTCCATTCGTAACGCCGGTAACCCAGTTCATCGAACACGCGCCGCATCATCAGATACATGACTTCGGTTGATTGTGGTTTGCGCTGAAGCAGGGGTGAAAAGTGGATATGCCCGACCTCAATCGCTCCGGCGGCGGGTGCTATCCTGAGGTATGAAGCCATGCCCAATGGTATGTCATCACCGTCCAGAACAGTATGGAACATCGGGTCCGCATCCATGCAGTTGGCGCGCGCCCAGTCTTCGAACTCAGACTCGCCAGCAAACGGGCCGTAGGGCAGGTAGGTCCAGTTGTGGCCATCCGTGTCCTTTACAAACGCCCGGAACAATCCGGGCGCATGTCTGTTCACATCAAGGGGCACAACAGAACAATACCGGCCCACCATCGGCGTATAGGGTGGCGTCGGGCGTGGAAAGTCACCCGAAACCGGTAAACCGATAGGCTGGCCAAGGTTGTTTGTGTCGTGCTGGGTCATGGTCAGGCGGTTGCTTTGGCCAGGGCCTGATCAAGGTCGGCAATCAGGTCGTTCACGTCCTCGATCCCGATAGACACGCGCACAACGCCCGGACCTGCGCCTGCGGCTTCCTGCTGTTCCGGGGTCAACTGACGGTGCGTGGTGGATGCCGAGTGAATGATCAGCGAGCGCGCGTCGCCCAGATTGGCTACGTGGCTGAAGATTTCCAGCGCATTGACCAGCTTGATACAGGCGTCATAGCCGCCCTTCACTGCAAAGGTGAACAATGCGCCTGCACCACGTGGATACTGAGCCTTCACCCGATCCTGATAGGGTGAAGAGGGCAACCCGGCATAGGTGACGTAGTCCACGCGATCATCCGCTTCCAGCCAGGCCGCGATTTTTTGCGCGTTTTCAACATGACGCTCCATCCGCAGCGATAGGGTTTCGATCCCCATCAGCGTGTAGTGGGCTGCTTGCGGGTTCATGGTCATGCCCAGATCACGCAGACCGATGGCGATGCCATGGAAGGTGAAGGCCAGCGGGCCAAAGGTCTCGTGGAACTTCAGTCCATGATAGGCCGGTTCGGGTTGGCTGAGCGAGGGGAACTTGTCATTTGCCGACCAGTCGAACTTGCCCGAATCCACGATGCAACCGCCGGTGACCGTACCGTTGCCGGTCAGGTACTTGGTGGTTGAATGCACGACCAGGGTCGCGCCGTGATCGATCGGGCGGCACAGGTAGGGCGTGGCCGAGGTGTTGTCGACGATCAGCGGAATGCCCGCTGCATCAGCCGCGTCCGCCAGCGCGCGGATATCCGTCACATAGCCGCCGGGATTGGCGATGGACTCGCAGAAAATCGCACGGGTATTCTCATCGATTGCGCCCTTCACCGCGTCCAGATCATCGGTGTCGACAAACTTGGCGGACCAGCCAAAACGTTTGATCGTCTGGCTGAACTGCGTGACCGTGCCGCCATACAGACGGGTCGAGGCGACCACGTTGCAACCCGGACCCATCAGCGGGAACAGCGCCATGATCTGGGCCGCGTGCCCGGACGAGCAGCAAACAGCACCAACGCCACCTTCAAGTGTCGCCACGCGTTCCTGAAGAACGGCCACAGTTGGATTGGTCAGGCGGGAATAGATAAAGCCTACCTCTTGCAGGTTGAACAGGGCCGCTGCGTGATCTGCATCGCGAAACACATAGGCTGTGGTTTGATAAATGGGTGTCTGGCGCGCTCCGGTCGCCGGGTCGGGGCGGGCGCCCGCGTGAATTTGCAACGTGTCGAAACCGTAGGTGGGGCCGTCAGACATCTTGAAATCTCCTGTTGGAATTTGTCTTGCGAAATCTGTAGGCCATTGCCCGCCTGCGCACAACGATCCTGTCAGCGCAGCCAGAGGCCCTTGCTTTTGATCGTGTTGCGGATGGCCTGTTCGCGTCGTGGCAGATGATCCCGGTCAAACAGGGCGCGGACTTTTGCGCCTTTCCCCTGCAGAACCATCTTTTTCAGTGGCTCATATTGCTTGAGAACCTTCTTGACCTTGTTTGGAGCGACGACGGTTTCCAAGACCTCAATCACATGGTTGCTTTCACGGGCGTACAGCAAGGGAAACAGGCGATAGTGGCAACTGACGGACCCGTCCAGCAAACCGGGGGGCAAAACATCACGACCACCGCCGAACGAGTGAATGACAAGGGGCAGGGCGGCCTGGTCCAGCCAGGGGTCAAGGCTTTGGCCCGTCAACTCCGGAATGTTTTCGTCGCGGATTGTTCTGGCGTAGTCCAGAAAACGCTCACCAAACTTCCGCGGGCATTTGTAGAAGTAATAGCCTGCATTGAAATACAGGTACCGCCGCCAGTGGTCATGGGGTTGATCGGTGTCCAGCGAGCTTTCGAAATCCAACCCGAACCGGGCGTAAAGCGCGCGCCAGATACCGTCAAAGCCGGGGCCATACAGCGTTGGTTTGGGCCATGTCCCTTCAACCTTCAGTGATGCGCTGGGGCGGTCGAAGTCAAAAGGTACAGATGTGATCTCGCCAGTGATCAGCGTGTCGGTGTCAAAGAACACAAAGGGCTCATCTTCCGGCAGAGCCATCAGCGCTTCGATCTTGTTGCCGTAGGGATAGCTTTCACCGAATACATGCGAGTCGAAGGGCAGAATTTCGGCATCCAGTTGTTTCAGGGCTTTCAGAACTTCTTCGTCCTGAATGCGTGGGTCCTGTTTCCAGCGTGGCCCCGGATTGGGCGTGGCGACAAACAGTTTGCCCTCGAATTGCGGTGAAGAATGGCGCAGTGAAGCCGCAAACAACAGGGCTTCGTATTGCAGGCGGTTGTTTTGACCGACGACCGCGATGTTGAATTTCTGTGACGTTGCCTGCATCTATGCCCGTTTCCCGACAGGTGTTTGACCGTGCACCTTGAAGTTCGGATTACAGCAAGCGGCCCAAGGCGTCAAAAGCGGATAATTTGAAATTTCATCACGCGATCCCATTTCTTTCAGGGGTCGCTTCAGAAAGGGATACACATGCGGATCAATGCGGATTTCACCAAACGGGTCGCAGTACACTTTGACGAAAGTGAATGGGTCGCTTCTCCCGCAGCAGGGGTCGAGCGCAAAATGCTGGACCGGATTGGTGATGAGGTGGCCCGCGCAACAACCATTGTCCGCTTTGCGCCCGGCAGCACCTTTTCCGCCCATACCCATGACGGCGGCGAGGAATATCTGGTGCTGGACGGTGTATTTCAGGACGAGACCGGAGATTTTCCCGTCGGCAGCTATGTGCGCAATCCACCGACGTCCTCGCACACTCCGTCTGCAGCGGAAGGCGCGACCATTCTGGTCAAGCTGCACCAGTTTGACCCGCAAGACCGTACCGAGGTGCGCCGCTCGATAAATGGCGATTCTGACGTACAACTGTTCAAAGATGATCATGAGGACGTTTTTGTGCGGACATGGGCGGCGGGGGACGTGGTCGAACTGGACGCGCGCGACGGACTGGAAGTGTTTGTCATAAGCGGCAGTTTCTCTGAATCGGGGGAGGAATTTTCGACATGGGACTGGTTGCGCTTGCCGCCCGGAACGCACTCGCGGGCCGTTGCAGGGCCTGACGGCGCCCGGGTTTGGACCAAGTCCCACCATCTTGGCGAAATGGTCTGAAAGCTTTTCGGCCCTGAAATTAACCAAAATGCCAATGAATCCGGGTTCTACGGCCCGGATTTTCAATTTTTTGACCATTTGGCAAATTTTACCAATTGATAAAAAATTTATTTGTGGCAAGCTGAGGTCATAACAAACATATCTACAGGGAGTAGAGTGATGGCACAGGGCCAGATGGCACCCGGCATCGTCGCCGGGCGGCTTTCAAGCGATCAGCTGACCTCGAATTTCACCGATCTGCATCCGCCATTGGCCCCGCATGAGGCCGCAGTTGCAGCAGACCGTTGTTATTTCTGCTATGACGCACCTTGCGTGACAGCGTGTCCGACAGACATCGATATTCCGCTATTCATCCGTCAGATTCAGGCCGGACAGCCGCAGGCAGCCGGGCGAACGATTTTTCAGCAGAACATTTTGGGTGGAATGTGCGCCCGTGTCTGTCCGACGGAAACACTGTGCGAAGAGGCCTGTGTTCGTGAGGCGGCCGAAGGTAAGCCGGTCGAGATCGGACGGCTACAGCGCTTTGCGACGGATGATCTTATGTCTGCGGGCGCGCATCCGTTTGAACGTGCGGCATTAACTGGGAAGACGGTTGCTGTCGTGGGGGCAGGGCCTGCTGGTCTGGCCTGCGCGCATCGCCTTGCCATGCTGGGCCATGACGTGGTGATCCACGAAGGCAAACCCAAACCGGGCGGTCTGAATGAATACGGGATTGCCGCCTATAAATCGACCAACAACTTTGCGCAGGCCGAGATCGACTGGCTGCTGAAAATCGGTGGTATCTCGATTGAAACCGGGTCGGTTCTGGGTGAAAGCATCTCACTGGATGGTCTGGTCGAAAACTACGACGCGGTGTTCCTGTCCATCGGACTTGCCGGGGTCAATGCCCTGCGCGCGGATGGTGTTGACAAGGACGGGGTGTGGGATGCCGTCGATTTCATCTCGGACGTCCGGCAAGCTGGTGATCTTGCACAGCTTCCTGTCGGGCGGAACGTCGTCGTTATTGGCGGAGGCATGACTGCCGTGGATGCGGCGGTAAAGTCCAAATTGTTAGGTGCCGAGAATGTCACCATTGCCTATCGCCGGGGCCGCGACGCCATGGGTGCCAGCCGGTACGAACAGGATCTGGCAGCCTCGCACGGGGTTCAGATTCTGACCAACGTGCAGCCGGTGGCAGTACACGGCAATGGAGCCGCCACCGAGATTGAGCTGGAGTATACCTCAAGCCAGAACGGCCAACTCACCGGAACCGGTGAGACGGTCCGGCTGCGGGCGGACCAGGTTCTCAAAGCCATCGGTCAGACGCTGGAAGGTGCGCCGGAAGGGCTGAAGCTGGACGGCAACAAGATCGCTGTCAGCGGTGCGGGACGCACTTCTGTGGCCGGAGTCTGGGCAGGCGGAGATTGCGCGGCGGGGGGCGAGGACCTGACCGTAACGGCTGTTGCCGAAGGCCGGGATGCAGCGATGGACATCCACGCGACGCTGGTTTCGTGATAGGATGGGGTATTCACCCCATTCCTTTCGCTGCTGAGGTATTCCTATGTCCCAGATCGAACAAGCCGTAGCGCAACATTACACCACCGGAGCACTGACCGACCGCGTCCGCGCGGCGCTTGAGGCCAGCGGTATCGATCCGGATGCGGCCACGGTCGCAGACCTGAAAGCAGGGGACGAGTTCCACACGGGTGGCGTTCTGGCGACCAACAACCTGTTTGCGCAGTTGTCGCCGACCCATGCGACCCGTGTTCTGGATGTCGGATGCGGTATCGGCGGGACCTCTCGCTATGTCGTGGATCGCTATGACTCGACAGTAACAGGCGTCGATCTGACACCGGAATTCGTTGAAACCGCCAAGGTGCTCAGCGATATGGTCGGGCATTCCTCGAAAACCAGCTTTCATGTGGGCAGCGCATTGGACATGCCGGTGCCGGATGCTGGGTTCGACCTGGCCGTCATGATGCATGTGGGCATGAACATAAAGGACAAGGCCGGGCTGTTCGCCGAAGTGTCGCGGGCGCTGGCCAAGGGCGGTACTTTTGCCCTGTTCGATGTGATGGCCGGAGACGTGGACGAGCCGCTGGCTTTCCCTCTGCCGTGGTCCACTGTTGCCGAAACCTCGTTCGTGGATGCGCCGGATGTTTACAAGTCTGCGGCAAGCGCCGCGGGTTTTGAACTGGTGAAAGAAACGGATCGCACCGAATTCGCGATACAGTTCTTCGAGGACGTCTTTGCAAAGATTGCCGAATCCGGCCCGGCACCGATGGGCATTCATCTGATGATGGGCGAGACGGCACCCGAAAAGTTCCAGAACTATGTCAAAAACCTCAAGGCCGGGCGCATACGTCCGACCGAAATGATATTCAAAAAATCCGGCTGAGCCGGGAAGGGAGAAGCCATGGCCGATCTGACGACTAACTTTCTGGGCATTTCCAGCCCCAACCCTTACTGGCTGGCCTCTGCGCCGCCGACGGACAAGGAATACAATGTTCGTCGTGCGTTTGAGGCCGGTTGGGGCGGTGTTGTGTGGAAGACACTGGGGTCCGAGGGACCGCCGGTCGTAAATGTGAACGGCCCGCGGTATGGCGCGATCTACGGTGCCGACCGCCGTTTGCTGGGACTGAACAATATCGAACTGATCACCGACCGCCCGCTTGAGGTGAACCTCGAGGAAATGGCGCGGGTCAAGTCCGACTATCCGGATCGCGCCCTGATCGCTTCGATCATGGTGCCCTGCGAAGAAGAGGCCTGGAAAGCCATTCTGCCGCGCGTGGCTGAAACCGGCGCGGACGGAATCGAACTGAACTTCGGTTGCCCGCACGGGATGAGCGAGCGCGGTATGGGGTCCGCCGTAGGGCAGGTTCCGGAATATATCGAAATGGTCACCCGTTGGTGCAAGCAATACTATGACCGTCCGGTCATCGTGAAACTGACACCGAATATCACCGATATCCGGAAACCTGCGGCGGCGGCCAGAAATGGTGGCGCGGATGCGGTGTCGCTTATCAACACGATCAATTCGATCACCAGCGTAAATCTGGACACGTTCAGCCCGGAACCCTCGATTGATGGCAAGGGCAGCCACGGAGGATATTGCGGCCCTGCCGTGAAGCCGATCGCCCTGTCGATGGTGTCCGAAATCGCTCGGGCCGAGGCGACGCATGGCATGCCAATCTCGGGCATCGGGGGTGTCACCACATGGCGTGATGCGGCCGAGTTTATCTCTCTGGGATGTGGCACGGTGCAGGTCTGTACCGCTGCGATGACCTATGGGTTCAAGATCATTGATGAATTGACTGCAGGTCTGTCGGAATGGATGGATGAAAAGGGGTATACCAGCATTGATGAGGTGATCGGACGCGCGGTGCCCAATGTCACCGATTGGCAATACCTGAACCTGAACTACATCGCCAAAGCCAAGATTGATCAGGACCAGTGCATCAAATGCGGCCGATGCTATGCCGCCTGTGAAGATACCAGCCATCAGGCGATTTCAATGTCGGATGAGCGTGTGTTCGAGGTGATGGATGACGAATGCGTCGCCTGTAACCTCTGCGTTGATGTCTGCCCGGTGGAAGGCTGTATTTCGATGGTGCCGATGGCGGCAGGTGAAATCGATCCGCGCACCGGGAAAGAGGTTCAGCCGACCTACGCGAACTGGACCACGCACCCGAACAATCCGATGGCCAAAGCAGCGGAATGATCGAGACAGGGAATATCCCCGAGGGGCCGCTGACGCGGCCCCTGCATTCATGGCGTCAGGAGCTTTCGGTACAACGTCTCTACAAAGGGTTCCGCACCTTCAAACGGGTTTTCGTCACCCAGAATAGCCCGCACCTGAACGTCGAAATCGGCATAATGCTGTGTCAGCGCCCAGATCGAAAACATCAAATGATAAGGGTGCAACCGCGCGATTTTGCCTTGATCCATCCAATTGGTGAGAATGGTGACCTTTTCGTCAACCAGTTGTTTGAGATCATGGGACAAAGCGTCGTGAATGCGGGGCGCGCCTTGCACAAGCTCATTGGCAAAAAGGCGGCTTTCCCGTGGTAGCACCTGACTCATTTGCAGTTTCCGGCGAATATAGGCCAGCATTTCCTCCATCGGATCACCGGTCTCATCCAGATCGTGCAGGGGCGCCAGCCAGGTTTCCAGCAAGCCCGAAAGCAATTCGGTGTGGATCGCCTCTTTCGACGCGAAATAGTAGAGGAGATTGGGTTTGCTCAACCCCGCCTCGGCAGCAATCTGATCGACGGTTGCCCCACGAAACCCGTGTGCAGAAAACACATTCAGGGCAGCCTCGAGAATCGCGGCTCGGTTCTTCTTCTGGATTCGAGTCGGTGCGCGGTCATTCGGCATGATTTCAGTGTGTCTCTTTTTTCGTCGGATAGGCGCGGATTACACTGAAATATCAGGCTTTGCCGCGCAATTTCTTGACTGATACCGAACCCGTGATAGCGTGAGTTTGACCAGTTGGTCAAATCAAGACACCAATAGCGAGCAAAATCGCAAGCAAACAGGGAATAAGACAATGGCAGCTCCGGCGCAGAATCTCAGGATCAATGGCGACAGGTTGTGGGACAGCCTGATGGAGATGGCCAAGATCGGTCCCGGTGTCGCGGGGGGGAATAACAGGCAAACTCTGACTGACGAGGACGCCGAAGGCCGCGCCTTGTTCCAGAAATGGTGTGAAGAGGCTGGATGCACCATGGGGCTGGACCAGATGGGCAACATGTTTGCGCATCGTGAGGGCACCGACCCGGACGCTTTGCCGGTCTATGTGGGATCGCATCTGGATACGCAGCCGACTGGCGGAAAATATGACGGCGTTCTGGGCGTTCTGGGCGGGCTGGAGATCATCCGCACACTCAATGATCTCGGGATCAAGACAAGACATCCCATCGTGGCGACCAACTGGACCAACGAGGAAGGGACGCGATATGCGCCTGCCATGCTGTCGTCTGGTGTCTTTGCGGGAATGCACACGCAGGACTGGGCGTATGACCGTGAAGATGCCGATGGTAAGAAATTCGGGGATGAACTGAACCGGATCGGTTGGCGCGGTGAAGAAAAAGTTGGCGCGCGCAAGATGCGCGCTTTCTTTGAGTTGCATATCGAACAAGGCCCGATCCTTGAAGCCGAAGGAAAGGATATCGGCGTCGTCACCCACGGTCAGGGTCTGAGCTGGACACAGGTCACGGTGACCGGCAAGGATGCTCATACCGGTTCAACCCCGATGCCGATGCGCAAGAATGCCGGGCTTGCGATGGCGCGCATTCTTGAGAAAGTGGACGAAATCGCCTGGTCTCACGCACCGCATGCGGTCGGTGCCGCGGGGCATATCGACGTTTTCCCGAATTCTCGCAACGTAATCCCGGGCAAGGTGGTGTTCACGGTCGATTTCCGCTCGCCCGAGCTGGAGGTGATCACCGACATGGAAAATCGCCTGCGGGTGGCGGCGGAAGATATTGTCGAAGAAATGGGCCTGCAGGTCGAATTCGAGAAAGTCGGCGGTTTCGATCCGGTGAAGTTCGACGACGATTGCGTGTCTGCCGTGCGCGATGCGGCTGAAAGGCTGGGCTATTCGCATACCAACATCATCTCGGGCGCGGGGCATGATGCCTGCTGGATCAACCGTGTTGCCCCGACCGCCATGGTCATGTGCCCCTGTGTGGACGGGCTGAGCCATAATGAGGCTGAAGAGATCAGCAAGGATTGGGCGGCAGCCGGGGCAGATGTCCTGCTGCATGCCGTGGTCGAGACTGCCGAAATCGTGGAATAGGGGGCGCTGCCCCCGTCGCCCAAGGGCGACTCCCCCGGGATATTTTTGGCCAGATGAAGCAAGCGGCGCAGACCGCATCAGGGAGTTCAAAATGAGTACTGTTATAAAAAACGGAACCGTTGTCACCGCGGATTTGTCATACAAGGCGGATGTATTGGTCGAAGGCAGCGTCATCACCGGGATCGGGATGGGTCTGAAAGGTGATAACGAGCTGGACGCGACCGGCTGTTATGTGATGCCCGGTGGGATTGATCCGCATACCCATCTGGAAATGCCGTTCATGGGCACCTATTCCAGCGATGATTTCGAAAGCGGTACGCGGGCCGCCCTGGCCGGGGGCACGACGATGGTTGTTGACTTCGCGCTGCCCAATCCGGGCGAAAGCCTGCTGGATGCCCTGAAGCGTTGGGACAACAAATCGACACGGGCGAATTGCGACTACTCGTTCCACATGGCGGTGACATGGTGGGGGGAACAGGTATTTGACGACCTCAAGACCGTGATCGAGACGCGCGGCATCAACACGTTCAAGCATTTCATGGCCTATAAAGGCGCGTTGATGGTGAATGACGATGAGCTTTATGCTTCGTTCAGGCGTTTGGCCGAACTGGGCGGCATCGCAATGGTGCATGCCGAGAACGGAGACGTCGTTGCCGAACTGAGTGCCAAGCTTCTGGCCGAGGGGAACTCTGGCCCGGAAGCGCACGCTTATTCCCGACCGCCGCAAGTAGAGGGTGAGGCCACAAACCGGGCCATTATGATCGCAGATATGGCGGGCGTGCCGCTTTATGTTGTTCATACATCCTGCGAAGAGTCTCATGAGGCCATTCGCCGGGCCCGAATGCAGGGCAAGAGAGTGTGGGGCGAACCGCTGATTCAGCATCTTACCCTGGATGAAAGTGAATATTTCAATCAGGATTGGGATCACGCCGCGCGGCGGGTAATGAGCCCTCCGTTCCGCAATAAGCAGCACCAGGACAGCCTGTGGAATGGCCTGCAATCAGGATCGCTGAGTGTTGTGGCAACCGACCATTGCGCCTTTACGACCGAACAGAAACGCTTTGGAGTTGGGGATTTCACCAAGATCCCGAACGGGACCGGCGGTCTGGAGGATCGGATGCCGATGCTGTGGACACATGGTGTGAATACCGGACGCCTGACGCCCAATGAATTTGTTGCGGTGACTTCAACAAACATCGCCAAGATACTGAATTGCTATCCGAAAAAAGGCGCGATCCTTGTTGGAGCGGATGCAGATATCGTCGTGTGGGATCCTGAAAAAACGAAAACGATCAGAGCCAGTACGCAGCAATCTTCGATTGACTATAACGTGTTTGAGGGCAAAGAGGTCAAAGGCCTGCCGCGCTTTACGCTGACCCGCGGACAGGTTGCGGTACATGATGGTGAAATCCGCACGCAGGAAGGCCATGGCGAGTTCGTTGCGCGCGAGGCAAATACGACCGTCAACAAGGCTTTGAGCGCGTGGAAAGAACTAACCGCCCCTCGGCCAGTTGAGCGGACAGGTATCCCGGCGACGGGGGTTTGATCCGTTGGGCCGCTGTCTGGGCGGCCCCGGCACCACTCTTTTCAAGGCAGTAGAATGACCACTGAAAGCACGACCCAGCACGTCATCGAAGCAAGGCAGCTTGACCTCACCTTTCAAACCAATGACGGGCCTGTTCACGCGTTGAAAGACGTGAACCTGACGATCGACAAGGGTGAATTTGTTAGTTTCATTGGCCCCTCGGGCTGTGGGAAAACCACTTTCCTGCGCTGTATTGCGGCCTTGGAGACACCGACCGGCGGGTCGCTGACTGTCAACGGAATGACAGCGGACGAAGCACGGCGGAACAGGGCCTATGGGTATGTCTTTCAGGCAGCGGGCCTTTATCCCTGGCGCACCATAGCAAAGAACATCAAGTTGCCGCTTGAGATCATGGGCTATTCCGCATCCGAGCAGGAGGAAAGGGTGAGAAAAGTCCTGGAACTGGTTGATCTTGAAGGATTTGGAGGAAAGTTTCCCTGGCAGTTATCCGGTGGGATGCAGCAGCGCGCCAGCATCGCCCGGGCTTTGGCCTTTGATGCTGATATCTTGTTGATGGATGAGCCGTTCGGCGCTTTGGATGAGATTGTGCGAGACCACTTGAACGAGCAGCTTCTGGCGCTTTGGGCCAGAACAGAAAAGACCATCGGCTTCGTGACGCATTCGATTCCCGAAGCCGTATATCTGAGCACCAAAATTGTCGTGATGAGCCCGCGGCCGGGGCGGATTACGGATGTGATCGACAGCCCGCTGCCAAAGGAACGGCCGTTGGACATTCGTGACACTCCGGAATTCATCGAAGTGGCCCATCGTGTTCGCGACGGGTTGCGGGCGGGGCATTCTTATGACGACTGATCCGGGGACAGAAACCATCAGACGGGCCGTGGTAGGTGACGTGCCGGCTTGTGCCCGCGTGACTTACAACTGGGCCTGGCAGACGGACTGGATGCCTGATGAATTGCCGGTGGAGGAATTGGCGACCCTGATCCACGAAGCGTTCGACAGTCGCGAGATCTGGGTCGCGGGTGATCCGGTTGATTGCTACATGTCCATAGATCCGGCGCAGAGTAAGATCGGTGCGTTGTATTGCAGCCGGACGGGGCAGGGAATTGGCAAGCGTTTCGTTGACAAGGCGAAGCAGGGTCGGACCCATCTTTGGCTGACAACACACAAACCCAATCAGGCGGCGCAGAGGTTTTACCGCCGTGAAGGGTTCGAGGTAACTGCCGAAGAACTACCTGCACCGCCGGATACAGTGCCCGTCTATCGTATGGAGTGGCACGCATGAAGCAGATCATCGCCGTTTTCACAGTCGTCGCCGTGATCGTTCTGTTCTGGTATGTCGCTTGCGTTCCGATGAACATCAAAGGGGTTTTGACCGAACTTGAACGTGGCGGTGCCGAGGTTCAGCCACCCACCGCAAGCGCGCGTCGGGATCTGGGAGAATTCGGTCTGGTTCTGGATAATTCGTTCGCAATTCCAGCTGCTTGGGAGCAGGGCAAGCCCCGTTTGCCATCCCCTCATCAGGTGGCGATTGAACTGTGGGATACAACCGTCCTGAAGAAAATCAACTCGAAAAGATCGCTGGTCTTTCATGGATGGGTGACACTCAGCGCCACGATGCTGGGCTTTGTCATCGGGACCGGGCTGGGTGTCTTGTTGGCCGTTGGGATCGTGCATAGCCGCGTGATGGATTTGTCGGTCATGCCATGGGCTATCGTGAGCCAGACGATCCCGATTATCGCCTTGGCACCGATGATTATCGTGGTCCTTTACTCGGTCGGGGTTCAGGGGATCATTCCCAAGGCGATCATATCAGCGTACCTGAGCTTTTTCCCGGTTGTCGTCGGCATGGTCAAAGGATTGCGCAGCCCTGACGCGATGCAACTTGACCTGTTGCGGACTTATAATGCCAGCCAATCGCAGGGGTTCTGGAAACTGCGCCTGCCCGCGTCGATGCCATACCTGTTCACCTCGTTGAAGATCGGTATTGCGGCGTCGTTAGTCGGCGCAATCGTGGGTGAGCTGCCGACAGGCGCTGTCGCAGGATTGGGTGCTCGGTTGCTGGCAGGCAGTTACTATGGTCAAACCGTGCAGATATGGTCAGCGCTGTTTGCTGCGGCCATTCTGGCTGCCTGCCTGGTCGGTTTGTTGGGATTGATTGAACGGTCGGTTCTGAAGCGGATGGGGATGGCGCAATGATGTTGGTTGTCTTTGCTTTGCTGCTGTGGGCTTTCGGCTGGTGGTTGAACAGCCGATTGGCCAGTGGCCCGCAAGCCGACAGCCAGATGGTACGCTTTCTGGCACCGGTGATTTTTGGTCTGACCATTGTTGGAGCTTGGGAGCTGGTGGTCCGTGGGCTTGAAGTGCCGCTGGTCATTCTGCCGGCACCGTCTGCCATAGCGGTGCGATTTGCAGGCAGCCTTGACATTCTTTGGGCCGACTTTGTTCAGACGATCCTGAAAGGAGCGCTCAGCGGATATGTCATCGGCTGTGGATCGGCCTTCCTTATGGCGATTGCCGTCGATCGGTGGGATTTCCTGCGTTTGGGGTTATTGCCAGTCGGGAATTTCGTCGCGGCTTTGCCCATCGTGGGGACGGCACCCATTCTGGTCATGTGGTTCGGGTTTGATTGGCATTCCAAAGCGGCGGTGGTCGTTGTGATGGTGTTCTTTCCGATGCTGGTCAACACCGTGGCCGGACTGCGCGAGGCCACCGCGATGCAGCGTGACTTGATGGAAACCTATGCAGCAAGCTATTGGCAGAGCTTTCTGAAGCTGCGGCTGCCTGCGGCGATGCCTTTCATTTTCAACGGGTTGAAGATTTCAACAACTTTGGCTTTGATTGGCGCCATCGTGGCTGAATTCTTCGGATCGCCGACACTGGGCATGGGATTTCGGATATCCACCAGCGTCGGTCAATTGTCGTTGGATATGGTCTGGGCCGAAATCGTTGTTGCCGCTATCGCGGGTACGGCTTTTTATGGCCTGGTGGCGGGAATCGAAAAAGTGGTGACGTTCTGGCACCCCTCACAACGCGGATAAGACGAAGAAAATCAACAGACCCTGAAAATCGGGGCGCAACAAGCAACTAGGAGAAATGAAGATGAATAAGCTATTCAGCGGGGCGGTTGCCGCCTTTGGTCTGGCAGCCAGTACGGCGCTGGCGGCGGATGAAGTGACACTGCAACTGAAATGGGTCACGCAAGCACAATTCGCGGGCTACTACGTTGCCAAGGATAAGGGCTTTTACGAGGAAGAAGGGCTGGACGTTACCATTCTGCCCGGCGGGCCTGACATCGCTCCGACACAGGTGATTGCGGGCGGCGGTGCTGATGTGACCGTTGAATGGATGCCTGCCGCTCTGGCCGCACGTGAAAAAGGGTTGCCGTTGGTGAACATCGCCCAGCCGTTCAAAAGCTCGGGCATGATGCTGACCTGTTGGAAAGATGCCGGTATTTCGTCGCCTGAGGACCTGAAGAATCGCACGCTGGGTGTCTGGTTCTTTGGCAATGAATTTCCGTTCATGAGCTGGATGAGCCAGTTGGGCATCAGCACTGATGGGAAAGGCGACAACGGTGTGGAAGTTCTGAAACAGGGCTTCAACGTCGATCCGCTGCTGCAACGTCAGGCGGATTGTATCAGCACCATGACCTACAATGAATACTGGCAGGTCATCGATGCCGGTGTCAGCCCGGATGAACTGGTGACCTTCAAATACGAAGACCAGGGTGTCGCGACGCTGGAAGATGGTCTTTACGTTCTGGAAGAAAATCTCAGCGATACGGCCTTCACCGACAAGATGCAGCGGTTTGTTCGCGCCTCGATGAAAGGTTGGAAATACGCCGAGGAGAACCCCGACGAAGCGGCAGATATCGTGCTGGAGAACGATGCAACGGGTGCGCAGACGGAAGAACATCAGAAACGCATGATGGGTGAGATCGCCAAGTTGACCGCAGGTTCGAACGGCGCGCTGGACCCGGCGGATTTCGATCGCACCGTTGGTACCCTGCTGGCCGGAGGTTCTGACCCGGTGATCACCAAGACACCCGAAGGGGCCTGGACGCACCAGATTACGGACGCTGCTCTTAACTGACGCCAACCGTTTTTCTGAGTGATAAAGAACGCGGTCCCAATCGGGGCCGCGTTTCGCATTCGTGGTGTCGGAATTGTGTCTGTACTTGGCACCGATATGAAGTAGTATTTCCATGTAATCTAACGTGTTTTGTACGAATTGTAGGTATTTGGGAAGGAAATGCAGGAATTTTCATCAGAATTCAGCGCTGCGATTGCCTTGATCCTTGGGGGAGATTCTGAGCTGTGGGCAATTGTGCTGTTGTCTCTGAAAGTGTCCGTGTTTGCGGTTCTGGTTTCTGCTCTGATTGGAATGCCCGTGGGGGCTGCATTGGCCGTCGCACGGTTCCCCGGCCGCCGGATGCTGATCGTCCTGATGAATGCACTGATGGGGTTTCCGCCGGTTGTCGTAGGCCTGCTGGTCTATCTGATGCTGTCCCGTTCGGGTCCTTTGGGAGTGCTTGAGCTTTTGTACACTCCGACCGCCATGATCATTGCGCAGGTCGTTTTGGTCACCCCCATTGTCGCGGCTCTGACGCGACAGGTTGTTGAAATGTTGGCTGAGGAATATTCAGAACAGCTGCGGTCCTTGGGCGTGTCACGGCTGGCCTCGGTTCCGGTTTTGTTGTGGGATGCGCGACTGGCACTTGTCACGGCCCTGCTTGCCGGTTTCGGACGCGCCATCGCCGAGGTGGGCGCGGTTATCATCGTTGGCGGAAACATCAATCATGTGACCCGCGTGATGACCACAACCATTGCGCTTGAAACGTCGAAGGGAAATCTGTCGCTGGCACTGGCGTTGGGGGCGATCCTGATCGGGATTGCAATTGCCGTAAACGCGATGGTCAGCGCGGTCAGTTTGCGGGCCGAACAGGAGGGGTTGCGCCATGCGTGACGTGATCTGTGACATGTCGAACTGTCTGACGGTTGAAAACGTGCAAATTCGCAGCAACGGCAAGGTTTTGCTGGATGTTCCTTCATTGGTTCTGGATGGTCCGGGGCCGACGTTGCTTCTTGGCCCTAACGGTGCGGGCAAAAGCCTGTTGCTGCGGTGCTTGCATGGCCTGATTTCGCCGGATCGCGGGCGGGTGGTGCAGGATGGAAACCCTCTGGGCGCTGCGCAGAAAGCGCGCCAAGCCATGGTATTTCAGAGACCGGTTCTGTTGCGACGCTCTGTTGCTGCAAACCTGGGCTTTGTCCTCAAGCGTCAGGGCATGGGGCGAGCGGCGAGAAAGGCACGTATCATCGAGTTGCTGGCCGAAGGCGGGCTGGAGGGGAAGGCCTGGCAATCTGCCCGGTCGCTTTCGGGGGGCGAGGCCCAGAGGCTGGCCATTTTGCGTGCCTTGGCGCTGGAGCCCGAAACACTGTTTCTGGACGAACCGACCAGCGCCCTTGATCCCGGCGCAACACAGATGATCGAACGTATGGTTCTGCGCGCCTCGGCGCGGGGTGTACGGATCGTGATGGTGACACATGATATTGGGCAGGCCCGTCGTTTGGCCTCGGATGTGGTCATGATGCAGGGCGGTCATGTGGTTGAACACGGCCCCGCAAAACAGGTTTTGGATACCCCCGAAAGTGAAGCATCGCGTCGCTATCTCGCGGGTGGATTGGTTACCTAAAAGATAAAACGGAGAAAATGATGTTCCGCGCAATACTTCGGGCGGCAGTGATGGCCCTTGGTCTGTCGGCAAATGCGGCCTTGGCAGAGACACCGTTCATTGTCGTGCAGTCTACGACATCCACCCAGAACTCGGGGTTGTTGGACTATATACTGCCGTGGTTCGAGGCCGAGTCGGGCATTGACGTGCGGGTTGTGGCCGTAGGAACCGGTCAGGCAATCCGCAATGCGGTCAATGGTGACGGGGACGTCCTGCTGGTTCACGCCAAATCCGCCGAAGAGAAATTCGTCGCTGATGGATATGGCGTGGAGCGGAAGGACCTGATGTATAACGATTTTGTATTGGTGGGCCCCAAGGCAGATCCCGCCGGAATTCGCGGTGGTGCCGACATTCTGAGCGCTCTTACAGCGATTGCAAAGGCTGAAGCCCCGTTTGCGTCGCGCGGTGATGACAGCGGAACGCACAAGGCCGAGCTGCGGCATTGGTCGGCTGCGGGGCTGGACCCAACCGGCGCGTCCGGCAGTTGGTATCGGGAAACCGGTTCAGGTATGGGTGCGACTCTGAACGTGGCCAGCGGCATGGATGCGTATACTCTGACAGATCGGGCGACCTGGCTGTCCTTTGGTAACAGAGGCAATCTTGAGATCCTGGTCGAAGGCGACCCGCGTCTGTTCAACCAATATGGTGTGATCCTCGTGAATCCTGAAAAGCATCCGCATGTACGGGCGGCCGCTGGTCAGCGTTTCATCGACTGGTTGACCGGGCCCGACGGGCAGCAGGCGATCGCCTCTTTCCGGCTGGACGGTCAGCAGGTGTTTTTCCCCAATGCGCATTAAGCTGGCCTGCGGCCAGCCCCTGCGGGGCGAGTATTTTTGAAAAGATGAAGGCGCGGGTGGATTTTCACCCGCTGGCCCCATTGTGGTGGATCGTGCCAAGACCAGACAGGTCATAGCCGCCGAACTCGCGCGCCCGCTGGGCGAACTGACCCGAGCGCAACAGGGTTAGCAGTTTCTGTATCGGCGGATCGAAAAAGGCCCGACGCCAGATGGCAAGATCCAGCCGCTCGGAATGAGTGGGGACAAAACCCAAGTTGTAGAGACCGGCTAGGGCGCCAAGCCCAAAACCGGCCTCGGCCTTCCGGTCATGTAGGGCGATCGCAAGCTCTTCTTCTGTACGTGCGCAGCCGGGTCGAATGTCCAGATCATCCCGGCGCAGGCCGTGGGCGTCCAGTTGGGCGTCAAACAGGCGCTGGCTTGCCGCACTGTCCTGACGCAGTATGACGGTGCGTGACTTGAGGTCGTCAAAAGAATTGATGTCGGATATGCCCGGGGCAAGAAGCAATCCACGCTCACGTCGGGCGACTTCGTATAGGATCACCGGGGCTTCGCCCAAAGTGTCTTGCAGGGATTCCTTGTTGAATCCGCCATTTTCGTGGATGTGTAACACAGCGCCCTGCGCGCTGCGTTCACTGAGCCTGATCAGGCCATCAAAAGAACCGTCGTAATAGGTGGCCAGCCCCGACCCACTTTCACGCAGCGCCCAGTCCAGCAAGGGATCGTGGCTGCCTGCTATGATCGGGGGCAGGGGCGGTTCTGCGACCTGAGGGCCGGATCGCGACGCGTTGAGCCAGGCAATGATCTCGGCCCGCGGAAATAACAGCTTGCCCATGGCGCGCACACACGGCACCTCGCCTGACGAGGCAAGGTCATAAGCCTTCCGCTCGCCAATGCGCAGCAGATCGGCCAGTTCACGGGTGGTCAGATATTGCGCCATTCAGTCGAGGCGCACGGCGATGCCGGACGTAGTGTCAGCGGTGCTGAACCCGATCTGTTCCAGCACAAACGGGGCTGCGCCTGCAATAACGACCATCGTGGCGACGGCGGCAAGAAAGGCTTTCATGGGCTCCTCCGGTTCAGTTCCGGTCAGTTGTTGCGCGACGCAGAAAAGCGATAAGATCCTGGCGATCCTGTGCTTTGGCAATTCGCTGCATCGGCATTTTCGACCCCGGAATGTAGTGGTCTGGCCCCTCGTCGAAAAGGGCATTTATTGTCTCGTCATTCCAAATGATATCAGAGCCTTGTAATGTATCCGAGTACAAATATCCACGAACCGTGCCGGCCTGACGTCCAAATACACCGTGCAGGGTTGGGCCTGCACGTCGCGCGTTATCGGATGACAGGCTGTGACAGATCGAACATTTGCGCGCAAACTGGCGTTCCCCGTTGTCCATCTCATCAGGATTTTTCAGGAAACTCGGTTCTGTCGAGGCCATCTGGTGTTGGTCGGACAGAGCGTCCACAGGCCAGCTGTACATCGCCTCGTCAAGTCCGCCCGCATGGATGTTTTTACCGTCTTTGGAAAATGCCAAAGCCCAGACCGGACCGCGCAACGTGGCGCGAAAATCCTGTGCAATGCGCCAATCGACGGTGTCGATGACCATAATATACCCTTCGCCATCGCCTACGGCCAAAAGTTTCCGATCCGGGCTGAGCGCAAGGGCAAGGATCGGGCGGCGGTCCAGAGTGAAATCGCGCTCTTCACCGTTGGAAAGGTCAAGGATACGTGTGACACCGTCTACCGCACCATAAGCGAGCCAGTTGTCCTGTGCATTCAGCGCCAGTTCATTGATGCCGAACCCGTGCTCGACCAGACGCCTTGTTTCTTGCCCGCTGGACACATCCCATAAGCGCAAAGCGCCGTCGACGCCCGCCGAAAAAAGCTGCGTGCCGTCAGGTGAGAATGCGACCGCGTTTACGCCACTGCCGGTCGGTCCAAGCCGCGCGGGTTCTGTGCCATCGACAGGCCACAGGCCGATTGTTCCATCCCAGCTGGCCGTGGCAATAAGGGTTTCTGACGCGGCAAGGCCAACAATCTTCCCCTTGTGTCGGCCAATGATTTCACCGCTTGGCCATTTGCGCAGGGTGAAATCGTCTCCGGCAGAAAAGAAAGCGGAGCCGTTGAACGCGACTGCGTTCACGGCGGCCTCGTGCCCTTCGAACCAATTTGGCGTTTGCCCGGTCCAAAGACCCACAGAGTTATCGAAACTGGCTGTTGCGATGCGACCGTCTGGCGCGGTGGCGATGCCCATGATGGGGCCGCCATGCCCTTTCAGCGTGAAGAATTCTGCCACGGCGGGCAGGGGCACCAGCGCCAGCGCCAGAACCAGCCCACGCATCTATTCAGCGGGTGAGGCGGCTGCTTTGCCAGCCTCTTTTTCCTGCACCTCTTCCAGCCAGAGCGAGTGATGCTCGCGCGCCCATTGTTCTTCGACCTCTCCGGTTCCCATGGCGTCAAACGCGCCCTCCATCCCGACCGAGCCGAGATAGATATGCGCGACGATGATCGCGATGAACACATAGGCAATCATGACATGCCAGACTTGGGCGAATTGCATCTCTTCCTGCGGTGACATCTGCACCGGCAAGGTCAGACCCAGCGCCTGCGGAATACCCGTGGCGTTTGCGACCGAGAAGGTCTTGGCGAACAGGGGCATCTCGAACGGGAACAGCAGTGACAAGCCGGACAGGCTGATCGACACGCCCAGCAGGATGCAGGCCCAGAAGATGATCTTTTGCCCCGCATTAAATTTCCGGGCGGGCGGGTGGTTGCCCTTGGTGAACAGGCCCCCGCCAGCGGCCAGCCATTTCAGGTCAGTGCGGTTGGGGATGTTATGAGCAATCCAGTTCACCGTGACGATGATCAGACCCAGCATGAAAGCCCAGGCCAGATTATTATGCAGCCACTTGCAGCCCTGTGCGATGGTGGCGAAACCTTCCTTGCCGAAGATCGGGATCAGGAAGTCGCGACCATAGAGCGTAAGCAAACCAGTAATGCCGAGGATCAGGAACGATCCAGCAAACAGCCAATGGCCAAAACGTTCAATCCCGTTGAAACGGGTGACCGTTCGGCCTGTTTTCTCTCCATCGATGCGGATTTTCCCACGGATCAGGAAGAACAGCAGAATGATGCCCAGCATCCCGGCGATGATGTAAGTGCCATATTCGCGCAGCGGTCCGCTGCGGAAGTTCAGCCACCACATGCCGCCATCCTGTATCAACACGCTTGCAGCGGGGCCGTTTGACGATACGGTCACATTGGCCGAGCCATAGCGCAACGCACGATATACATCACTGTCCGACGCGACACCACGGGTGCCAAGCTGACCCATCAGACCCTCGACATTGCTCTGGCCGGTATTGCCGGAGCGATATCCGTTATCCACCTGCTCACCACGTTGCCGGGCGAGAATATCTTCAAGGGTCGTCGCTCCGCCGGTTCCCGCCCTTTCAGGCGTGGCGTTGCTGTCATCGGTCGTTTGGGCGGCTGCCGAAAAGGTCAGCCCAAGGGTGAACAGAAAAGCGATGAGAAAGCGGAGCATCTGAACCTCGGTCAAATTCCAAGATCGGACAACCCGCGCCGAGCGGGTTGTCCATTGCTTTGTGCAGACAGCGGCTTAGCCGTCTTTCTGGTCGTAGGCAGTACCCCAACCCCAGGCGCCCGAGCCGAAACCGCGCGCCACGACGCGTTCACGGTAAACAGCCGACACCACGTCGCCGTCACCGGCAAGCAGGGCCTTGGTGGAGCACATCTCGGCGCAGATGGGCAGTTTGCCCTCGGCGATCCGGTTGCGACCGTATTTGGCGAACTCTGCGGTCGAGTGGTTTTCTTCGGGACCACCGGCGCAGAAGGTGCATTTGTCCATCTTGCCGCGTGAACCGAAATTGCCTGCCTGCGGGTATTGCGGCGCGCCAAACGGGCACGCGTAAAAGCAATAACCGCAACCGATGCACAGGTCCTTGGAGTGCAGGACAACACCTTCTTCGTTCTGATAGAAGCAGTCGACCGGGCACACCGCCATGCAGGGCGCATCCGAACAATGCATACAGGCCACCGAGATCGAGCGTTCGCCCGGGTTGCCGTCATTGATCGTCACCACCCTGCGGCGGTTGATACCCCAGGGTACCTCATGCTCGTTCTTGCACGCGGTTACGCAGGCGTTGCATTCGATGCAGCGTTCAGCGTCGCAGAGAAACTTTGCTCTAGCCATTAATCGTCCTCCTTACGCTGCCGAGATCTTGCAGAGAGTACACTTGGTCTCCTGCATCTGGGTCACTGAATCATAGCCATAAGTCTGGGCGGTGTTGGAACTTTCGCCCAGAACATAGGGGTCAGCACCGGCGGGGTATTTGTGCCGCAAGTCCTCGCCCTGGAAATGGCCGCCAAAGTGGAAAGGCATGAAGGCGACACCGGCACCAACCCGATTGGTCAGCATTGCCATCACCTTGACCTTACCGCCTTCCGGACCTTCTACCCAGACCTGTTGCCCGTCCCGAATGCCAAGGTTGTTGGCATCGCGCGGGTTGATCTCGACGAACATGTCCTGCTGAAGTTCAGCAAGCCATGGGTTAGATCGGCTTTCATCGCCGCCGCCTTCATATTCGACCAGACGACCTGACGTCAGGATTATCGGGTAATCCTTTGAAAAGTCGTTCTTTTGGATCGAAGCATAAAGGGTGGGCAGGCGATAGGCGTGCCGGTCCTCGTAGGTTGGATAGTCCACCACCAGATCACGCCGGTTCGTATAAAGCGGCTCGCGATGCAGTGGGATCGGATCCGGGAAGGTCCAGACGACCGCGCGGGCCTTGGCGTTCCCGAAGGGCGCACAGCCATGCTTGATCGCCACCCGCTGGATACCGCCCGAAAGGTCGGTTTTCCAGTTGGTCTCGGGGCCTGCAACGGCATCGATTGCAGCGCGTTCTTCAGCCGTCAGGTCGCCGTCCCAGCCAAGGTCCATCAGCATCTGCATCGTGAATTCAGGGTATCCGTCCTGAATTTCTGATCCAACGCTATAGACCCCTTCGGCCAGCAGGTTGTCGCCATCGCGTTCCACTCCGAACCTGGCGCGGAAGGTCAGGCCGCCTTCGGCCACCGGTTTGGACATGTCATAGAGGTTCGGGGTCCCCGTATGACCCATCTCAGCGGTTCCCCAGCACGGCCAGGGCAGACCATAATATTCGCCGTCGTTTGGTCCACCAATGGCTTGCAGCGTGGTTCGGTCGAACGTGTGCTGATTGGCCATATGGCTTTTCAAACGCTCTGGCGACTGCCCGGTATATCCGATGGTCCAGAGGCCCGAGTTGAATTCACGCGTGATGCTTTCAACATTCGGGGTCTCGGGGTCTTCCATCTCGATATTGCGGAACAGGCGATCCGCCCAGCCGAACTTGTTGGCGAACTTGGCCATGATGACCTCGTCCGGCAGGCTTTCGAACAGCGGATCAACGACCTTGTCACGCCACTGCAACGAGCGGTTTGACGCGGTGACCGAGCCACGGGTTTCGAACTGCGTACAGGCGGGCAAAAGGTAGACGCCATCGGTGCGGTCATGCAGAACGGCCGAGACAGTGGGATACGGGTCAATCACGACCAGCATGTCCAGCTTTTCCATTGCCGTTTTCATTTCCGGACCCCGTGTTTGCGAGTTCGGCGCGTGACCCCACAGAACCATGGCACGGACATTGTTGTCCTGATCCATGTTCGCAGGATCTTCCAGAACACCGTCGATCCAGCGAGAGACCGGGATACCGCTTTCATTCATCAGCGGTTTGTCCTTGCCGTCTTTGCCCTTGATCGTGGCGAACTGGCCCTTCAGCCAATCCAGGTCTTCACCCCAGACGCGGCTCCAGTGACCCCATGCGCCCGCAGACAGGCCGTAATAGCCGGGCAGGGTGTGGGACAACACACCAAGGTCTGTCGCGCCCTGCACGTTGTCGTGGCCGCGGAAGATATTGGTGCCACCACCCGAGGTACCCATGTTGCCCAGCGCAAGCTGAAGCACGCAATAGGCGCGGGTGTTGTTGTTGCCGTTGGTGTGCTGCGTGCCGCCCATGCACCAGATGACCGTGCCGGGGCGGTTGTTGGCCATTGTTCGGGCAACACGTTTCAGTTGCGAGCCAGGCACGCCAGTGACGCGTTCTGTTTCTTCAGGCGTCCATTTGGCCACCTCATCCTGAATCTGGTCCATACCCCAGACACGGGTGCGGATGAACTCTTTATCCTCCCAACCGTTGTCGAAGATGTGCCACAGGATACCCCAGATCAGCGCAACGTCTGTACCCGGGCGGAAACGGACATATTCATCCGCATGGGCCGCGGTGCGCGTAAATCGCGGGTCGCAGACGATCAGCGGTGCGTTGTTCTGCTCTTTCGCGCGCAGAACGTGCAGCAGAGAGACAGGGTGCGCCTCGGCCGGGTTGCCGCCGATGATGAAGATGGCGCGCGAGTTGTGGATGTCGTTATACGAATTGGTCATGGCGCCGTAGCCCCATGTATTCGCAACACCCGCAACAGTGGTCGAGTGACAGATACGGGCCTGATGATCCACGTTGTTCGTGCCCCAGTAGGCAGCGAATTTGCGGAACAGATAGGCCTGTTCGTTATTGTGTTTTGCTGAGCCCAGCCAATACACGCTGTCGGGCCCGGATTCTTCGCGGATCGACATCATGCCGTCGCCGATCTCGTTGATCGCCTCTTCCCAGCTGATGCGCTTCCACTCGCCGCCTTCCTTTTTCATCGGATATTTCAGGCGGCGCTCGCCATGGGCGTGCTCGCGAACCGAAGCCCCCTTGGCACAGTGTGCACCCAGGTTGAACGGGCTATCCCAGCCGGGTTCCTGCCCGACCCAGACACCGTTCTGTACTTCGGCAACGACGGTACAGCCGACCGAACAGTGGGTGCATACGGATTTGATGTTTTCAACGGCCTGTTTGGCCGCCGTCTGGGCACTGGCTGGCGTCACGGTTCCACCTGTGGCGCTGATCGCGGCAAGGCCGCCGATCGTCAGGCCCGAGCCACGCAGGAATGCGCGGCGATCGACGGTTTTCTCGCCGACCTGGGACAGGATACTTGTCCGCTGGGGGCGTCTCGCAACCCCGTTGGTCTTTTTCCTAAGCATGTCTTTCCTCCCTTGCGCGCCGTGTAAGCCACGGCTGGCTTGGTACTGCTGAAGCCGACGTCAGGGCCAATCGCAACCGTCTGTCGGGTGTGAAAGCGTCCAGTCCTAGAACCGGGTGCTCTCGATGTATGCGCGTGTATGCGCAGTATCCTGAATGCGGGTTTCGTCGGTCGGCAGCGCGGCGGCTTCGGCCTTCCCGGTCAGGCTGGCGGCGGCAACGGCAGCGGGTGCTGCGGTTCCGGCCAGTTTGAGGAAGTCACGGCGGGTGGCGCCTTCTTCCTTGGTCTTGCTCATGGGAACCTCCTTTCCCAATTGCGGTTTGGCGCCCATAGGACACCGGCGATGTGCGGGTTACCCCGCCGTCATCCGGAACGCTTCGCGCTCGATCTCCATGAACACCCGACCGGCAGTGCCGACGGATGCATAAAGAACCGAGTTCTCGGCTGCTTCCAAATCCGAATAGAAATGCGTGGCCCAGGGGCCGATGTGCTTGCTCCAGAATGCCTTTTGGTCATCCAGGGAAGCCGGGCCGCCAAAACGCCCGACGATCATTCCGGCCATCATCTCCATCAATGAGGCGATGTTATCTTCGGGCTCGAACACGTTTTGGGCACGTGTGATCCCGCGAACCGCCATGTCATTGCGCAGCTGAGCCAAGGGTTTCTCGTTCAAAAAGCCCGTCAGGTAGAAGCTGGCATATGGCAGCAACTCACCCCGGCCCAATCCGATGAACAACGCATTGAATTCCCGTTCGGCAGCGGCTGGCTTGGTGACCTTAGCAACCCGTGCCATGGATTGAACGGCCTTGCCGAGATCCGTGTCATCTCCGACCAGACCAGCCATTTGGTCCAGCAACATCTGATCCGGAGGACCTGCCAGTAACAGACCCAGAAAGTTATAGAAATCCGCGCGCAGTCGATCCTCGGCTGAAACATCCAGAGTGTGCGCGTCACTTGCGGTCATTCGGTCATCCTTCAAATTCAAATGTCATTCGACGTGGCGACGGGGGACGCTCGAGTTCTTCCGGCTCTTCTACCTGAGCAACTGAAACCGGCTGTGGCACGGGATCAGGGTCAACCGGCACGACCTCAGGTTCAGAGAGCGTATCAGCCTCGATTTCGTTTTCTTCCGTTTCTTGCGCGTCGGCGGCCAGTGCCTCGACATGCGCCAGCATGCCTTTTCCAACCTGATAGGCGGTTTGGATGTTTTCGATCACGCAGGCGGCATCGGTGTAGTCCTCGCCGTAATCAACCAGCCCGTCGACATTTGCCAGAACAGGGTTCAGCCGCCACAACCGCCGCAGGGCGCGGCGCCGAAGGCGATCAGGCACTGCCTTGGACATAAAGCCCGAAACATCATCGCAGGGTCCGAGGGTATCGGGATCGGGAAGGTTGAATTCGGCCAAAATCTCAACGTCACTCTTTTCTTCAAGTTCAGCGTGATGGGCTGCGATCACTTGTTCTTCAAGGGCCAGCGCCTCGGCTTCAGCTTCGGCCTGAACGGCAGCCTTTCGGCGCGACCAGAAATCACGCCGCTCTGTCATTGCAGCACCCGTCTCGGGGCGCGGAAAACATCCGATGCCTGCCGGATACGCGCGTCGCCCTTACCATCCTCCACCAAATCGGTTCGCTTTCTGTCGCGACGGCGCTTGACGAACACTTCGTGCTGGTGATGTTTCAGGGTGAAATCCCGTACCCAGGCGATCAACCCTTCGGTCATTGGGATTTTCTCGACAATCTCTTCGCCGGTGTCCGCGTAATCCTGCCCCTGGAACGGAGAAGCGGTGATCAGAACTGCATTCAGGGGCGTGTCGCCCTTCAGCTCATTCCGCAGTACAAGATAGATCGAGGGTTGCCCGTCCGACAGGTTGACCAGGTAGGCTTCAGTCTCGTCCGCCCAGAGGGTCAGGGGAAGGGTGGCAGCGTGGTATTCGACCGCCTCGCCTTCGCGGCGCAGTTCCTGCCAATCGGCTGGCCCTGCACCGGGCAACACGGCGACCGCGCGCCAGTTCCAGCGGGCCCAACGTGTGACCCCGGGTGTTTTGCGCACAATGACGCCAACCGGCATGTCGATCTGGCTTGCGGCCTTGGCCACTGGATCCTCCCCGAAAGGCTCTCCCCTGCCTTTCCATGTCCACTATGGTACACAAAATAGCCACGTGCCAAGCCTGCGCTTTAATACTTTGGTCGTATTCCCGGTAGCGTCTTCGTGATCAAAGCCTGAGAAGGCTTTTGTTTTATGGGATTTTGCCGCGAAACTCTGCCGGGCGCGCTGTGCACTTCGCAGGGTTGAAGTTGCTTCATCGGGAATGCAGCCTAAAGTGCAAAGGCGGGAATGCAGCCTAAAGTGCAAAGGATCGGGACTGCTTCCCGAGGGAGGGGACATGGGCACGAAACTTTTGCTCTGCGATTGCGCGGGAACTCAGGCGCTGGATCCGGACAGGATCGAAAGCGCCTGCGGGATTACCTGTTCAAAGGTGCATACCGCGCTTTGCACAAAAGAACTGCAATCTGCTGCATCCTTGATGCAAGAGGGCGATACCGTCATCGCCTGTCTGCAGGAACAAGAGGTGTTCCGGTCGCTTGCCGAAGATATGAATGTCGAAATTCCCGGCTTTGTCGACCTGCGGGATCGCGCCGGTTGGTCCGATCAGGGCGCGGATGCGACGGCCAAAATGGCTGCCTTAGCTGCCGAAGCGTTCCTGCCGCAACCGGTGACGCCCAGCGTTGATGTTATCAGCGAAGGCACGTGTTTTATCATTGGTCCTGGTACCGTTGCCTTTGGACTGGCGGAAAGGTTGGCCCGAACACTGGCGGTAACCGTTCTGGTCACGGATCAGGCTGAGCCAGACTCTCGGGCCTTCGATGTCATTCGGGGACAATTGCGGTCTGTTTCGGGTGCTCTGGGTGGGTTTTCCTTGCGTCTGGACAATGTGCAGCAAGTGGTTCCCGCAGGCAGAGGTGCTTTCAATTGGACGGAACCAAGAGATGGGGCGCAATCGGCCTGCGATATCATTGTTGACCTGACGGGGGGCACGCCCTTTGTGCAGGCTCCGGCCAAGCGCGAAGGGTATTTGCGGGCTGATCCCAAGGATGCGGTTTCTGTAGAACGTCTGGCTTTTGACGCCGCCCAACTGGTCGGAACATTCGAAAAACCTCTGTACGTGCGACTGGAGGAAACACTTTGCGCCCATTCGCGGGCGGAACAGGTCGGATGCTCAAACTGTCTGGATATCTGCCCAACCGGTGCAATCACACCCTCGGGCGAGCATGTGGCGATTGATCCGATGGTCTGCGCCGGGTGTGGCGAATGCGCGGCGGTCTGCCCGTCATCGGCGATAACCTATGAAGATCCACCTGTTTCGGCCTTGCTGTCACGGATGCATATTCTGGAACGCACGTACCGAAGGGCAGGCGGAATCGCACCCCGGTTGCTTGTGCACGACGCCTACGGTGCCGAAATGATAAGGCTTACAGCAAGGTTCGGCCGGGGATTGCCTGCGGATGTTATCCCGCTGGAATTGAAAGTGATATCCGGGTTCGGCCATTCGGAAATGCTGGCCGCGCTGGCACATGGATTTGCGCGTGTGGATGTGTTGCTGGCCCCGAAGACCGAACGGGATGCGCTGGATCGCGAAATTGAACTGGCACGTGCCATAACCAGTTCGGATGCGATCGGGCTGATCGAGGAGGTGGACCCTGATGCGATGGCAGACTTGCTGTATGCGCAAAATGTCCCCGAACCGTTGGCAAATCCGGTCTTGCCACTTGGCAACCGCCGACAAATCGCGCGGCTGGCAGCACAGGCCCTGAACCCGCAGGCCAAAGCCCCGCTGCCATTGCCTGAAGGTGCGCCTTACGGTGCCGTTGCTGTGAATACAGACAGTTGCACGCTCTGTCTTAGTTGCGTGTCGCTGTGCCCGTCCGGGGCTTTGATGGATAACCCTGACAAGCCCCAGTTGAACTTTCAGCAGGATGCGTGCCTGCAATGCGGAATGTGCAAGACGATCTGCCCCGAAGACGCGATCACCTTGGTGCCGCAACTGGATCTGAGCGACGCTGCCCTGTCTCAGCAGGTCCTGAACGAGGAGGAACCGTTTGCCTGCATCGAATGCGGGGCTCTGTTCGGGGTGAAATCAACCGTTGAACGGATCATGGAAAAGCTTTCGGGCACGCACCCGATGTTTGCCACATCGGATCAGGCACGGATGATCCAGATGTGCGACAATTGCCGGGTGAATGCTCATTTCCAGCAGCAGGACAATCCGTTCCAGTCAAAACCCAAGCCTCGGGTCGTTACCACCGAGGATTACTATTCGGATAGAAAGGATCACTGAAGCTCTAGCGGCGCGCCCAGATCAGCGGCGTCTATGCGCGAAACAAAAGCCAGGATGGCTTCAAGATCGTCCAACGTCATCTTGACCGGGTGAATTGGGGATGGGCGCTCGGGATCAAAGGGCGGTGTCAACCCGTCGATCTGCGTGAATGCGGGGTGGGGATTGAGGGCAAAGAAAGCTTCGAACCGTTCCGACCAATCCGGCATCGCGCGCAGGACGGCGAAAGAGGGGGTCGAGCCAAGCCCGTTCATCCGATTGCGGGGGCCAATCACATGACATCGACCACAATGGGTCATCGACAGTTCTTCGCCCAACACGGTGTTGCCGTCCAGGGTATCGTCCAACTGGGTGACCTTGGGATCAAAGCTGGCGCTGAACGGTTCACCCACTACAGGAAGAAAACCTTCGACAGTGCGCTTGCCGATCTCTGATTGCAGCCAGTCGCGAAACCGGATTTGACGGTCATCGCCTTCGATCCGCAGGTGATAAACCACGCCACCACGGGCAAAGACAGGATCGCCGGGTGGTTCGGTTACCAGCGCCATGGCACCGGCATCATCTGCGACAACGCGTATCCCGGTCTTGAGAGAGAAGCGAGGAAGGATATGTTGCAACAGACCGGAGTCGTTAACCTCTGCCGGAGCCGCAAGGCCAATCGCCTCCTGCGACAAGGAGGGGGTGGCGGTGAGCGTCAGGCTCAGGCACAACAAGACAAGGCGCATGGTTTAGCCTAACTATGAAGGCTGTTACGCGTCAAATGAACAGAAAGAGACGGAGACACATGCAATGAGCGGCGACCAATACATGTCGACACGCACGCCCCTGTCGGCGGGGCATACCAAGGAGAGAACAGCGTGAGTGTTCGTGACGCGGTTCTGGCGAACCTGAAAAAGATCACCGATCCGGTTTCAGGTCAGGACATTGTCAGTGCGGGCATCGTGCGTGCGCTGAATGTCGAGGGCGATACGGTTCGCTTTGTCCTTGAGATCGACCCGAAGCATGCCGAAAAGATGGAACCTGTGCGCGCAACAGCTGAAAAGGCCGCACAGATGGTTGAGGGCGTCGTAAATGTTTCGGCCCTGATGACTGCGCATTCCGATAAGGCGCCGCCGGACCTGAAGCCGAAACCCAAGCCCTCGCAAACTGGACCGCAGGCCGTTCCCGGTGTCGACCGGATCATTGCGGTTGCTTCTGGCAAAGGGGGTGTGGGCAAATCCACCGTGTCGGCCAATCTGGCCTGTGCGCTGGCCGCAGAAGGGCGGCGCGTGGGTTTGCTGGACGCGGATGTTTACGGGCCGTCGCAGCCTCGGATGTTGGGTGTCTCGGGCCGTCCGGCCAGCCCCGATGGCAAGACCATCCTGCCTCTGCGCAACCACGGCGTCACCATGATGTCGATGGGGTTGATGACCAATGAAGGGCAGGCCGTTGTCTGGCGCGGGCCGATGCTGATGGGGGCGCTGCAACAGATGATGAGCCAGGTGCAATGGGGTGCCCTGGACGTGCTGATCGTCGACCTGCCGCCCGGTACCGGCGACGTGCAACTGACGCTGAGCCAGAAATTCAAGGTGGACGGCGCTATTGTCGTCTCGACGCCGCAGGACGTGGCGCTGATTGATGCCCGCAAGGGAATCGACATGTTCAATCAGCTCAAGACGCCTATCGTTGGGATGATCGAAAACATGTCCACGCATATCTGTTCGAACTGTGGGCATGAAGAACACGTCTTTGGTCATGGTGGTGTCAAGTCCGAGGCCGAGGCGATGGGCGTGCCGCTGCTGGGTGAAATCCCGTTGCATCTGGACATTCGTATCGCCGCAGACGGGGGTGCGCCTATTGTGGTCAGCAAACCAGACAGCCCTCAGGCCGAGGCTTTCCGCAAGATCGCCCGCGACATGATCGCCAAAGGTACCGCATGAGCCAACCGGTCTTTCCCCCTTTGTTGACGGGTCACCCGGTTCAGGGTGGGGAAGACCCGTTTGAACGCGCCCAGGCTATGGCGGCTTTGGGCTGCGATGCGGGGGCGGTTGTTTATAACATTCAGGCCGATTACCTGCGTGTCGCGATCGTTTTCGCGCCCGAGGTGCCGCTTCGGGACGCGATGGCGATGCTGCCGCTTTGTGCCGTTGGGTTTCAGAATGCGCTGGGCGCTCTGGCCCCACCCGAAGTGGCGGTGCATCTGGGGTGGGATGGTCTGATTTGTGTGAATGGTGCGAAATGCGGTGTGTTCCGCGTTTCGGCCTCCGGGGAAAACGCGGAAGAAGAACCGGATTGGCTGATTGTCGGCTGGGAGCTCGCATTGATGCAAACCAGCACCGCGCCCGGCGAAACGCCGGATGTCACAGCCCTTTATGATGAAGGTTGTGCCGAGGTTTCGGCCACGCAACTGGTCGAAAGCTGGTCACGCCATATGCTGACCTGGCTCAACCGCTGGCAGGAGGATGGCAACGCGCCCCTGCATGCCGAATGGATGGGCCTGCTGCGTGGCGTAGGTGAGCCACTGGTTGATGGCGGTGTATTCCTTGGCACGGATGAGAGGTTTGGAATGCTGATCCGCGACGGGGTCAACACCCGCCTGCGCCCGCTGACGGAACTATTGGAGAACGGACGATGAAACTGGCCCGCGCGATCCATTTCGATGATAGCGACATGAACGTGTTCCATTCTCCGGCACGTACGGGCGAATGGTGCGTTTCGGGCGGGTTCGAGTTTTCGAACTGGAACGGCGCGGATCTGGAAGGTAAGGCGCGTCAGGCTTTTGCGAATGGCTGGCTGGGGCTGGAAACCTTTGGCCGAGTGACGTTTGTGGCGGTAACCCAGATCGAAGCGGCTGAAAGGGATCAGATCACCCGCAATCTGGCAGAACATTTCGTGCAGTATTACGGAGCGCCCTCGGTCGAAGCGGCATTGATCGTGGCACAGAACGAAATCGATCACATGTCAGAGCTGTGTGAAGACCATGCCGCCAACACGCTGCTGACCGTCGCCAGAGAATTGTCTGAGACAGGAGTGCACGAAGCCTTTCGTGTGATCACTCCGCAAGACGCACAGCTAGAGGTTCTGGCGGTGCATGGGTCGCTGGACGACTAGAAAGGGTCGACAAACCCGCCGAACTGACCACGCTTGAAGATCAGACCCTTGCCGGTGCGGTACATGACCTGATCCACATGACCGACAATGATCAGATGATCTCCGGCTTCGTGCCGGGCATGCAACCGGCAGTCAAACCGTGCCAGACAATTGGCCAGCTGTGGGCGATCAGCCTCGTCCGCCGTCCATTCGGCATGGGTGAAATCCACACCGTCGCGGGCAAATCTAAGCGCCTGGTCCTGTTGATCCTGAGCCATCACGTGGATCGAGTAATGCGTGCAGGTGCTGAAAGTGTCGAAGCGGTTTGACTCTCTGGCCAGGCACCACAACACCAGCGGCGGATTCAGGGACACTGACGCGAACGAGTTTACGGTGATTGCACGTGGGCCGTCTTCGGTTTGCGCAGTGATCACGGTGACGCCTGTTCCGAAACATCCCAGCGCCTCACGAAAGGCGTGGCTTTGATCCGGGGTCGGTGTGAAAATCTTTTCCGTCATATCGCGCGCGTGTTCCTTGGCCGCGCATCAGGTGCCATGCGTGGCCCGGATTGTCCACGAAAAGCTGAACGGTATTTGCAAATTTCGGTGTTAATTCAGGTCTTCCAGAAGACGTCCGTGTTTGCGGGTCTGGACGATGACTTCGCCAAAGGTGTTCAGCCCGCGCGCCTGCAGAATGGGCAGCATCTTGACCAGCGCCTCGGCCGTTGCCACCGCGTCGCCCAATGCCGTATGGCGCAGCGCCTCGGGGATAGTGATGTCCAGCCGTTCGCACACTGCGTCCAGTGTATGTGTATCGCTTGCGCCGAACAAAACAGCCGACAGCAGCACAGTGTCGAGTATCGGATGATCCCATTCGACTTCCATACGCTTGGCATGGCGGCGCAGGAACGCCATGTCGAACGGGGCGTTATGGGCTACGATCACCGCATCGCGTGAGAATTGGTGAAACACACGCCCGGCTTTGACGATATCCGGCGCGCCCTGAACCATGCGATCACTGATCTTGTGCACGCGGGTCGAGGCAGCAGGGATCGGAATGCCCGGATCAACAAGCATGTCCAGATGCTCGCCCGCAACGATCTTGCCTTTCACAACGCGGACCGCGCCGATTTGAACGATCTCATCCTTGTGCGGCAGCAAACCGGTTGTTTCCGTGTCAAAGACCACAAAACACAAATCCACCAAAGAGCGGTTTTCGAACGCACCGTCACCCGGCGTGTCCAGCAACTCGAAATCATAGACCAGTGGGCGTGCCTCATCTGGCGACATACGGGCAACGCTGTCTTCGAACACCAGCATGTAACCGGGTGCGTCCCCCAGTGGCTTCATTCGGGCCGAATAGGTTTGTCGGCCGTCCACGCTGGTCAGGGTGCAGAAAACATCCTTACCTGATTTGCACAACTTTCCATACGCGTCCGTCAGCCCCGTCGATTCGATGTATTCGAAGAGCGAGGCGTTCAGGCGGGGATGCGCGATCTGGGCCAGCACCTCGGCTGCCTGACCATCATACAAAACGATCTGGTGTTTCGGACTGGCCAGCAACATGGCGACCGGGATTTCGGTCAGAAGGGCAGTAAGGCGCTGTTTTTCCGCCGCCAGATGAGCGGTTTCGGCGGCCACCGCCTCGGCTGTGTGCATGGCATTTGCGGCAAGTTGCTCGGCCAGGCCAGCCGCTGCTGGGGCCAGATCGCCCAGGTATCGCGCGGCTTGCATGTCCAGATCGGTGCTGACACCGGCATGAGCGCGGGCCCGCAGTTGTGCTGAAAGCCGTTCGATCGGTTTGGCGACATTGTCGTCAAACAACAGCCAGATACCGGCGATCAAAGCCAGTAATCCAAACCCGATCAGAACCTCGGCAAAGATGAAGTCATCAAACAGGTCAGGTTGCGCTGCCCGGGCATAGGTGATCCACAGGGCGGCGGAACTGATTGATATCCCGCCGAGCGCGAGCAGACAGAAAAACAGAAATATCCTGAACCTCAGGCTTAACCCTGTGAGCATGGTCAAACCCCGCAGGTGGCGTCGATGATGGGGTCGGCAGGCCCGGCAGATATCCAGTCTGCATTCAGCAGACGTCCGTCATCGGAAAACTCAGCACCGTCCGCAAGATTGGCGCGACGATTCTCGGCACAGTTTACGGCTACGGGCAGTTTTGAAACCGGGGCCCAGCGGCCGAAGAAGTAAAGATCGACAAGCCGCTGGTCGGGCACGTTTTCGTTTGTGCGCACCGACACGGTGTCGATGGCGGCAAAGCGGTCGACGAAGGGCATGGCGTAGGTCCACGGGCGGTAGAGGGCGCGGCTTTCAACCTCTTGTACGATTGCCATTTCCTCGGGAAGCTGTTCGCGCGTGCGGTCATACCAGGAATACTCGCTGGAAATTGTCACAGCGATCATCCCCAAACCCGCCGCGACCGGAGTAACCCATTTCGGCAACCGCCCTCCGGTCAGCTTGTTCAGCACAAGAACGATACCCGCAAAAGCGAAGCCCGCAAAAACAGTGCCGATCAATTCCAGAAACATCGTGTCACTCCGTTCTTCAGATGCATGTCAGCCCAGTAGTCCCTTGCCGTGGCCGACCGCCGATTGCATCGTTTTTACCACAACAAAGGCATCACGAAGATGACTTCGCTCAAAGTCCGAAAGATCGGAAGGTGGCAAATAATTGTCTGGTTTCTTGCCCGATTTAACCAGCTGGACCTGGTGTTCAAGCCGGGTTTCAGCGATCAGATCATAGGCGTCCAGTAAATCGCGTGCGCCCGACGCGCTGAGAACGCCATTGGCCTCAGCCGCTTTAAGGCGGGCTCGGGTATTGGCCTCGGGCAGTTCGCCTTGCAAGGCGTAGATCCGCGCCAGATCCACGACCGGAACAACACCATTGTGTTTCAGGTCCAGCGTATTGCGATGTTCGCCCGACCGGATGGTCGCAAAACCACGCAGCAAACCCAGCGGCGGCGTGTGTTTCAACGAGTTCGAGATCATATGCGCAACGAAGATCGAATTGGCCCGAGCTGCGGCCAATGTGTCGGCCTGCAGGTCGGCGAACAGGTCGAACGCGCCGCCAATCGGGCGCAAGTCAAACATGACTGATGCCAGCATCTGCGCTTCGGGGTTTGGTTTGGCGATCCATCCCTTGAAATAGTCGCGCCAGACACGCACCGGCTGACACCAGCGCGGATTGGTCGCCATCATGTCGCCGGGACAATAGAAATAACCACAGGTATCCAGCCCGTCCGACACGAACCTGGCCAGCTTTGTAAAGTATTCCATATCCGCATCGGTCACTCTGTCATCCAGCATCAGGCAGTTGTCCTGATCCGACACGCCTGTCTGCTCTTGCCGCCCTTGCGAGCCGCAGGCCAGCCACAGATACGGCACAGGGGGCGGGCCCAGTTTCTGTTCAGCAAGGGCCAGAAGGCGCCGGGTAACCGTGTCGGCAATGTCGGTGATCAGGCGCGTGACTATTTCGTGCCGGTTCCCGCCTGCAACCAGTTGCACCAGCAGCTGTGGGATTTCCGCCGTTACTCGCGCCATATCTTCGGCGGTATTTGCCTGTGCGATGCGTCGCACCAGTTCGGCCGAGTTCACGGCCTGGTAATGTGTCAGGTCGGTTTGTGTGACGATACCGACCAGTCGACCGCCCTCGGAAATCGGGACGTGGCCGATGCCGCGTTCCATCATGATGTGCAACACGTCTGAACCAATGTCGCCGGGTGACAGGGTGACGGGGTTCGCGGTCATGATCTCGGAAATTGGCGTGGAAGGAGGCAGGCCGTCCGCAACGTATTTGCCCGAGATATCCCGCAGCGTCGCGATGCCCTGCAACGTGTCGCCGTCTGTGATGCACAGCGACGAGATGTGTTTATCGCGCATGATCTGCGCCGCTTTCTGAACTGGCGTATCCGCGGGGCAGGTGGCCGGGTTATGTGCCATCAGAATATCAATGGAACTGGTCGCAAGGCTTTGCGGGCCACTTCTGTCGCCGCGTGTGCGGTTGAAGAACCTGGCGACCACATCGTGACCGTCGATCAACTCGCGCACCAGATCCGGTGGCAAAACAATCAGGACCGACGGAGTGTGCGCACGCGCCTTGGTGGCTGCCTTACCGTCTTTCAGCAGTCCGCGCTCTCCAAAAGAATTGCGCAAACCCAGTTGAGAGACAACGGCACCATTCTCATCGGTGATTTCAACCTGTCCTTCATAGATCACGAACACACCGGGAAGCGCATGACCCAGTTCATAGACCGAGGTGTCTTCCTCGACTTCCCAGACCTCGATCTGTTTTACGATCTGATCCAGGGCATCAGCCGGTAACGCGTCATAGGGATGAACGGATTTCAGAAACCGGGCGATTTCATCGTGGGACAGGGGCATCTGATGTCTCCGATGTTTTGGTGAAAAAATCCCGCCCAGTGGTATGCCGGGCGGGAGTAGTGGATCGAAAGATGCGGTCGAAGGCAAGTGCCAACGACCGCATCATGCTCACTTGTTCTGAGCTGCACCCGCACCACGGGGAATGCGAACGCTTTCGACCAGTTCCTTGATCTCCTGCGGAGTTTCCTTGGTCATGCCAGCCACAACATAGGCGACAGCGAAGTTGACCATGGCACCGACAGCGCCGAACGAGGTCGACTGGATCGGACCCAGCAACGGATCGGCATCGGTGAACGAGTTGGTGTCGGGAATGAACAGCCATCCCTTGTGCAGGAAGATGTAGACCAGTGTAACGACCAGACCTGCCAGCATACCTGCAACAGCACCGGTGTTGTTGATGCGGGTCGAGAAGATCCCCATCATCAGTGCCGGGAAGATCGAGGCTGCCGCCAGACCAAAGGCCAGAGCAACAGTCTGTGCCGCAAAGCCCGGAGGATTCAGACCCAGCCAGGTCGCTACAGCAATCGCCACAGCCATCGCAATCCGTGCCGACAGAAGCTCGCCTTTTTCCGAGATCTGCGGGTTGATTGCGCCCTTGATCAGGTCGTGAGACACGGCTGACGAAATCGCCAGCAGCAGGCCGGCAGCAGTCGACAGAGCAGCCGCAAGACCACCAGCAGCGACCAGACCGATCACCCAACCGGGCAGGTTGGCAATCTCGGGGTTGGCCAGAACCAGGATGTCGCGGTTGAACTTGGTCAGCTCATTTCCGACCCAGCCTTTTTGTTCCGCAATCGCCTGCATCGATTCAGACTTGTCATTGTAGTACTGAATCTTGCCGTCGCCGTTCTTGTCTTCCCAATCCAGCAGACCGGTTTTCTGCCATGTGGCCATCCAGTCGTACCGAGCATCATTGTCGATCTGTTCGACTGTAACGGCACCACCTTCGATGCCACCATTGGGCCACATCATGTCGGTGATGTTCAGACGGGCCATTGCGCCAACAGCCGGAGCGGTCAGATACAGCAGCGCGATGAAGACCAATGCCCAACCAGCCGACCAGCGTGCATCAGCAACTTTGGGAACGGTGAAGAAGCGCATGATAACGTGCGGCAGACCGGCGGTACCGATCATCAGCGACAGGGTGAACAGCACCATGTTCAGCGTGTTCGAGTGATGGGCCGTGTATTCGTTGAAGCCCAGCTCTGTCACGATGCCGTCCAGCTTGGTCAGCAGCGGTACACCGCTTGCAGTGTCGCCAAACAGACCCAGCGCCGGAATCGGAGTGCCGGTCAGCTGAAGCGAGATAAAGATGGCAGGGATGGTGTAGGCGGTGATCAGCACGCAGTACTGAGCGACCTGTGTATAGGTCACGCCCTTCATCCCTCCGAACACCGCGTAGGCAAACACAACGCCTGCACCGATCAACAGCCCGGTGGTGTTCGACACTTCCAAGAAGCGGCCAAAGGCAACCCCAACACCGGTCATCTGACCGATAACGTAGGTCACCGATGCAACAATCAGACAGATCACCGCAACGATGCGTGCTGTCTGGCTGTAAAAGCGGTCGCCGATGAACTCCGATACGGTGAACTTGCCGAACTTCCGCAGGTAAGGCGCAAGCAGCAGGGCCAACAGCACGTAGCCACCCGTCCACCCCATCAGGAAGGTCGAGTTGTCATAGCCGGTAAAGGCAATCAGGCCCGCCATCGAGATGAACGAGGCCGCAGACATCCAGTCTGCCGCTGTCGCCATACCGTTGGTGACCGGGTGTACGCCGCGACCGGCGGCGTAGAACTCTGATGTGGAACCCGCGCGGGCCCAGATCGCGATGCCGATGTACAGCGCAAAGGATGCGCCGACAAACAGCAGGTTGATGGTAAACTGATCCATTATCCCCGCTCTCCCTTACTCTTCATCCACGCCGTGTTCGGCGTCCAGCTTGTTCATGCGCCAGGCGTAGTTGAAGATCAGCACCAGAAAGACCAGGATCGATCCTTGCTGAGCGAACCAAAAGCCCAGATCAGTACCACCGACGGCGATGCCCGACAGCAGCGGACGCAGCAGGATGCCGAATCCAAATGACACCAGCGCCCAGATCACGAGGCTGATGTAGATGAGGCGCAGGTTGGCCTGCCAATAGCCCTTGTCGGCTTCGGCTGCCTGCGCGGAGTTTGTAGATTGATCCGCCATTGCGGGTTCCTCCTTCGCTTCCTCGTTTGGCGGCCCGGTGCCCAACTCCTCCAGTGCGTCGGTCCGCTTCTCGACAATGCCCAACACCGTGTGGTGACAGGCAAAACTCCACCAGTCCGCCAAGGCGGTCTTTTGAAGTATTCTTTTTAGGATCAAAGCCTTGTGGCTTTTCTCCTCCCCTTAACTCATTACGTCGCCGACGATCCCTTCGAGATCGCCTGCGATATCTTCGATCCTGCCCATAGCATTGATGCGTTTCAGAACACCGTGACTGTCGTAGTAGGTGATCAACGGCGCGGTCTGTGCGTGATAAGCCGCCAGGCGCGAAGCCACGGTTTCAGCGTTGTCATCCGCGCGGCGCTTGAATTCGGTGCTGCCGCACTTGTCGCACTTACCGTCTTCGGCAGGCTTCTTAAACTGGTCGTGGTACCCTTCACCGCAGCCCGCGCAGGTATAGCGGCCCGAGATGCGGATCACCATTTCGGCATCTTCCACTTCCAGGCTGATTGCTGCGTTGATCTTTTGGTCATTGGACGCAAGCAAACCATCAAGCGCCTCGGCCTGAACCGTTGTGCGTGGGAACCCATCCAGAATGACACCCTTGGCGCAATCTGGTTGCGCCATACGGTCGCGCAGGATCGCAATGACGATCTCGTCACTGACCAGATCACCGGCTTCCATCACGGCTTTGGCGGCTTTGCCTGCGTCGGTGCCTGCGGCAACGGCTTCGCGCAGCAGGTCACCCGTGCTGAGTTGAACAAGTCCGAATTTCTCTTCCAGCATCCGGGCCTGCGTGCCCTTCCCGGCGCCCGGAGGGCCGAGAAGGATAAGTACTGCGGGTGTGGTGATCGTAGCAGCGTCCATCACATCCTCACTTGCCCGCGCGGTTTTCGATCAGGTCTTCGACCACCGACGGGTCGGCCAGTGTCGAAGTGTCACCCAGCGAACCGAAATCGTTTTCGGCAATCTTGCGCAGGATGCGACGCATGATCTTGCCCGAGCGTGTTTTGGGCAGGCCCGGGGCCCACTGGATCACATCGGGGCTGGCGATCGGTCCGATCTCGGTCCGGACCCAGGTGCGCAACTCCTTGCGGAGCTCTTCGCTTGGTTCACGGTCATTCATCAAAGTGACATAGCAATAGATGCCTTGCCCCTTGATTTCATGAGGATATCCGACAACAGCAGCTTCTGCCACGGCGGCGTGCGCAACCAGTGCGCTTTCCACCTCGGCCGTTCCCATGCGGTGGCCCGACACGTTGATCACATCGTCCACGCGGCCGGTGATCCAGTAGTCGCCATCTTCATCGCGGCGGCAGCCATCACCAGTGAAGTAGTAGCCTTTGTAATCCGAGAAATAGGTCTTTTCGAACCGCTCATGATCGCCCCAGACGGTGCGCATCTGGCCGGGCCAGCTGTCTTTGATGCAGAGCACACCCTCGACACCATTACCTTCGATCTCAACGCCGGACTGAGGGTCCAACACCACAGGTTCGATGCCAAAGAACGGTTTCATTGCCGATCCGGGCTTCATTGCATGGGCGCCGGGCAGGGGGGTCATTAGGTGACCGCCGGTTTCAGTTTGCCACCATGTATCCACGATGGGACATTTGCCCTTGCCGACGACATCGTTGTACCAGTTCCAGGCCTCCGGGTTGATCGGCTCGCCCACGGTTCCCAAAGTGCGCAGATCGCTGAGGTCGCATTTCTCGACAAACTCTTTGCCCTGACCCATCAGGGCGCGGATCGCTGTAGGCGCGGTGTAGAATTGGTTCACCTTGTGCTTTTCGCAGACCTGCCAGAAACGCGAGGCGTCTGGGAAGGTTGGTACACCTTCAAACATCAGCGTGGTCGCACCGTTGGCCAGCGGGCCATAGACGATATAGCTGTGGCCGGTGACCCAGCCCACATCCGCCGTACACCAATACACGTCGCCTTCGTGATAATCGAAGGTGATCTCGTGCGTCATTGCGGCGTAAACCAGATAGCCGCCGGTTGTGTGAACAACGCCTTTTGGCTGACCGGTCGAGCCAGAGGTGTATAGGATGAACAGCGGATCTTCGGCGCTCATTTCGGCTGGTGCGCAGTAGTCGTCCGCCTCAAGGGCCATTTCGTTGTAATCAAAGTCACGACCGTCGATCCAGGTGGTCTGACCACCGGTGCGTTTTACGACAAGGCACTTGACGGTATCCTTGCAGTGCAGCAGCGCCGCGTCGGCATTGGATTTCAGGGGCGTTTTACGACCACCGCGCGGAGCCTCGTCCGCAGTTATGACGACCTTGGCGTCACAGCCATTGATCCGGGCCGCCAACGCGTCCGGCGAGAAGCCTGCAAAAACGATAGAGTGAATTGCGCCGATCCGCGCACAGGCCAGCATGGCATATGCCGCCTCGGGGATCATCGGTAGATAAATGACAACGCGGTCGCCTTTGCGCACACCCAAAGATTCAAGGACATTTGCCATGCGGCAAGTGCGGCGGTGCAACTCCGCGTAAGAGATATGCTGAGCCGGATCATTTGGATCGTCCGGCTCCCAGATGATTGCCGTTTGATCACCGCGGGTTTTCAGGTGGCGATCCAGACAGTTGGCCGAAACATTCAAGGTGCCATCGGCATACCAGTTTATCTTAACCGAACCGAAATCGTAGTTAACGTCTTTGACCTGGGTGAAGGGTTTGATCCAGTCAACGCGCTTGCCTTGCTCGCCCCAGAATGCGTCGGGGTCACTGATCGAAGCGGCGTACATGTCGGCATATTTTTCGGCATCAACATGCGCACGTGCGACGGTTTCTGCGGATGGCGGATAGGTCTTGGCATCTGCCTGGGCAGCGGTGGTCATTTTTGAGGCTCCTCCCTCTGGACTGGATTTCGTTGGGATATTTTTTGCCACTTGGTCCGGCAATGTCGATCCCGTTCCTCCCCGAGGTCGAATATTACCGAGTTCTGAAAATAAATAAATAAATTGCCGGAATCCCTGAATTTATTTGTAAAGAAATTTCTAACTATGGTCGCACGTAGTAAAGAAAGTTCGAAAATTCCGTAAAAACGCATTTAAAATAAATGGATATGTGTAACACATTTCCTGCCTGCGATGCTTGGCATAAGCGGGTGTCGGTCCGTGAACATCTGGTTTTTCTTCGTGCGCAATCCAAGCGGGAACTCCTTCCGAGGCCGGCGGATTACCAGCGCAGGGTTGGCACATTAGAATGTTGGCGCTAGCTTGATCCTCAAGCGCCTCGGGAGGAGGCGCATCAATGGGAGATCAAATGATGAAAAACATGTTGAGCGGCGCCGCCGTCGCCGCCCTGAGCTTTGCCTTTGTCGGCGAAGCTTTTGCTACTGAATGGAACGCATCGGTCTGGGGCAAGCGTCGAGCCTTCACCGAACATGTTGAAAAACTGGCCGAGCTTGTCAGTGAAAAAACCGGTGGCGAATTCACCATCAATGTCAGCTATGGCGGTTTGTCCAAGCCGCGTGAAAATCTGGACGGTATTGAAATCGGCGCATTCGAGATGGCTCAGTTCTGTGCGGGTTACCACCGCGACAAAAACCGCGCGATTACCGTTCTGGAGTTGCCTTTTCTCGGCGTGAACAACTTGCAGGAGGAGGTGGCGGTAAGCCATGCGGTATATGACCACCCCGCAGTCAAGGATGAGATGGCCCAATGGAACGCCCGCATCATCATGACCTCACCTATGCCACAGTATAATCTGGTCGGCACCGGCGAGCCGCGCGATAAACTGGCTGATTTTGAAGGAATGCGGGTCCGGGCCACTGGTGGTTTGGGGCAAGCCTTCGAGGCAGTCGGAGGCGTTCCGACATCAGTTCCCGCAACCGAAGCGTTCAATGCAATGGAATCCGGTGTGGTCGATACCGTGGCCTTTGCCCAGCACGCACATCTGTCTTTCGGGACGATCAACGAAGCCGACTGGTGGACGGCTAACCTGAACCCGGGAACGGTAAACTGCCCGGTCGTGGTCAACATTGACGCTTACGAGGCTCTGCCGGCTGCGCATCGCGAGGCGCTGGATAGCTCGATTGATGAGGCGATTGACCACTACCTGACAAATTACGACGGATTGCTCGAGCAATGGGACAGTGTTCTGCAAGAAAAGGGTGTCCAGAAAGTCATGATTGATGATGCCGTGATTGCAGAATTCCGCACCAAAGCAGCCGACCCGATCCGTGAAAAGTGGATCGCGGAAATGACGGAACAGGGGCTGCCAGCGCAGGATCTTTTTGATCTCGTGCAGATGACGCTGACGCAACAGCGCGGCGGCAACTGATCCTGAACCCGGGTGCCTGCCAGGCACCCGGTACACCAATATTGGGGAAAACTGGAATGGCAGGACAGGCCACAGTGCTGGTGGACGGAAGTCGTCTGAGCCAGCTGGATCAGCAGTTGTTGAAACTGGAGCGTTTTCTCGCGCTCATCAGTGGTTTGGCAGTATTTGGCCTGATGGTCCTGGCCGTTATCTCGGTCAGTGGGCGCAATGCCCTGAATGCCCCATTGCCAGGATATGTTGACTGGATCGAACAGGCGATGCCATTGATCGCATTTCTTGGCATTTCTTATGTTCAACGCGACGGTGGCCACATCCGCATGGACATCGTTCTGTCGCGCCTTCACGGCAGAGGGTTGTGGTTGTTCGAACTGGTCTCGGTGGTTTTGATCCTGCTTCTGATGCTTGCGCTAGTTTGGGGCAGCTGGTCTCACTTCGACCGATCCTTTGATTTGGGCGCACCATTTTGGAGCCGGGACAGTTCCATTGATATCGGAATTCCGTTGTGGCCCGCGAAACTACTGGCCCCCATCGCGTTTTCCGTTCTGTGCCTGCGGCTTGCCTTGCAGGTCTGGGGATATGGCCGCGCACTATGGCTGGGATTGGAAGCTCCGGTCGCCGTTCCGTTGATACAGGACGCGGCAGCACAAGCAGCGGCTGAGGCCGAACAGTTCGAAGGGCAGGACTGATTTATGGACACGATTGAAATTGGCCTCTGGGTCACGGGCGGGCTTCTGATCTTTGTCGTGGTCGGCATGCGCGTGGCCTTTGCTGCGGGCTTGGCCGGGCTAATTGGACTTGTTTGGATTTTTTGGGCCAAGTTTGGGTATGATCCGGCGCGGTTCGGTAAAGCGCTGACTGTTGCGGTCAAAACCGCCGGGCAAGTGCCGCATTCCAAAGTTGCCTCTCATACTCTTAGCCTGATCCCGACCTTTATCCTGATCGGGTATCTGGCTTATTACGCAGGTCTCACGCGGGCGTTGTTTGAAGCTGCAAAACGCTGGGTCGCATGGGTTCCCGGAGGGTTGGCGGTTTCAACCGTATTCGCCACTGCTGGTTTCGCCGCGGTGTCGGGTGCCTCGGTTGCCACCTCTGCCGTCTTCGCCCGCATCGCGATCCCGGAAATGCTGAAGGTAGGCTACAACAAACGCTTTGCTGCTGGTGTGGTGGCCGCCGGAGGAACGCTGGCATCACTGATTCCACCATCGGCTATTCTGGTGATCTACGCGATCATCGTCGAGCAGGATGTCGGGAAGCTGCTGTTGGCGGGGTTCATTCCGGGCGCGTTTTCAGCGATCATCTATGCCGTGCTGATTGTCGGGATCGCTGTGATATTTAAATCCGTCGGTCCTCCGGTCACAGGCTTTACATGGAAACAGCGCTTTTCGGCCCTTCCCGGAGCCATTCCTATTGTCGCCGTCATCCTGATCATCATCTGCTTTGTCTATAACCCATTTGGTGAAAAAGCGTGGGGCACGCCGACGGAAGGCGGCGCAATCGGCGCCTTCATTGTCTTCTGCTTCGCGCTGTTTCACGGCATGCGTTGGAGCGAGTTCAAATCCGCGTTGCTAGAGACGGCCAAGCTTACTGCGATGATCTTTTCGATCATCTGGGGCGTTCTGATCTATGTGCGGTTTCTAGGGTTCGCAGATCTTCCGGGCGCCTTTTCTGACTGGATAACCGGGCTCGAGATGTCGCCCATGTTGATCCTGATCTGTATTCTTCTTGCCTACGCCGTGTTGGGCATGTTCATGGATGCGATTGGAATGCTGCTCTTGACCTTACCTGTTGTTTATCCGGCGGTCATGGCGCTGAACGGTGGTGAATCTGTCAGTGCCGCAGACAGTGCGTTTGGCATGTCCGGCCCTATGTGCGCGATCTGGTTCGGAATTCTGGTAGTCAAAATGGCCGAATTCTGCCTGATCACACCGCCCATCGGACTCAACTGTTTTGTCGTCGCCGGGGTGCGACCGGATTTGAGTGTTCAGGATGTTTTCAGGGGTGTGACACCCTTTTTCGTGGCCGACGCGCTGACCATAGCAATGCTCGTGGCTTTCCCTGGTATTGTACTCTACCTGCCATCGCTTGCGGGGTAGGTAGGATGCGAGGCTCTGCCTCGCGCTCCGGGATATTTAAAGCCAGATGAAGAAGGGATCCCCTGCTTCATCTGGCCAACAAATATCCCGGGGGAGGCGCCCGGCACGGGCGGCGGGGGCAGAGCCCCCTTAGGCGCGCCTAACCGGCCCGCATCAGCATTCCGAACAGGTCGCGCGGATCGTCCGGGTCGGCCAACATGTCCAGAGGCTCAAAGAACGCGGTGCCTTCGATCACCTGCTTGACATAGCGCAGGGCTGAGAAATCTTCGATCGCGAACCCAACGCTGTCGAACAGGGTGATTTGGCGGTCGTCGGTGCGCCCTTTGGCGGCACCGGACATAACCTGCCACATCTCGGTCACAGGATGATCGGCATCCAGCGCCTGAATCTCGCCCTCGATCCGGGTTTGCTCGGGGTATTCGACAAAGATGTCTGAGCGCAGCAGGATATCGCGATGCAATTCAGTCTTGCCGGGACAATCGCCACCGATGGCGTTGATGTGGACGCCGGGGCCGACCATGTTGTCGGTGAGGATGGTGGCGTATTTCTTGTCGGCCGTGCAAGTGGTGATGATCTGAGCACCTTCAATAGCGTCTTCCGGCGTCTTGCATGGGATGACCGTCAGGCCTTTGCCTTGCAGGTTTGCGGTGCATTTCGCTGTTGCACCGGGATCGGTATCGTAAAGCCGGACAGTGTCGATCCCGCACATTGCCTTGAAAGCGAGGCATTGGAATTCGGACTGCGCCCCATTGCCGATCATGGCCATGGTCGTGGCATTCTTTGGGGCAAGATAGCGCCCGACCAGAGCGGACGTCGCCGCCGTGCGCAATGCAGTCAGCATCGTCATTTCGGTCAGCAGAGTGGGATACCCGGTGTAAACATCCGCCAGCAATCCGAATGCGGTCACAGTTTGCAGACCCTCGGAGGTGTTTTTGGGATGTCCGTTCACGTATTTGAACCCATATGCCTCCCCATCCGAGGTGGGCATCAGTTCAATCACTCCGTGGGGTGAATGCGCCGGAATGCGCGGGGTCTTGTCAAAGCTTTCCCACCGTTTGAAATCGGATTCGATCTGATCGGCGATCTGTACGATCATCTGTTCGACACCTATGTGGTGAATCAGCCGCATCATGTTGTCGACGGACACGAAAGGCACGAGCGCCTTTTCAGAAGGTTGGGTCATCAGAAACTCCGGGTGGGGCGGTCAAAGATGCGACGGCCCATAAGTGAGGCGGCCAGATCGACCATCAGTTTTGCGGTGCGGCCACGTTCATCCAGGAACGGGTTCAGTTCGACAAGATCCAGAGAACTGACCAGTCCGCTTTCATGCAGCAGTTCCATGACCAGATGAGCCTCGCGTTCGGTCGCACCGCCGGGAACAGTGGTGCCGACGGCAGGGGCAATGGCCGGATCCAGGAAATCAACATCCAACGAGACGTGGAGAAGAGCGTTTTCGGCTTTCACGCGATCCAGGAACGCCAGCAACGGCGCCTTGATCCCATGTTCGTCAATGCTGCGCATGTCGGCCAGCATGGCGCGGTCCTGTTCCAGCGCCAAACGTTCCGCCGGGTCGACAGAGCGCAGGCCAATCATGCCGACTCGGTCCGTTGGCACGACAGCGGGTAAGGGCGGAAGCGCCTCGAATCCCGACCTTCCTGTGAAATAGGCGACGGGTGTGCCATGCAGGTTGCCGCTGTCTGAGCTGTCGGGGGTGTGAAAGTCACTATGGGCATCCAGCCACAGAACGAACAGTGGGCGGTCGACCTTAGCAGCATAGGCGGCCATCCCGGTCACGGTTCCCATGGACAATGCGTGATCGCCGCCCATGAAGATTGGAATGCCCTGTTTAGCTGCTGTCAGTGCGGTCTTGCTCAGCGCTTGCGTCCATCCGACGCATTCGGGCAGCGCGAACAGGTGCGGATGCTCGGGCAGGTCCGTTTTTTCAGGTTGCACGTCGCCCCAATCGCAAACGGAGTGACCAAGATCGGCCAAGGCCTGATCCAGCCCGGCCACGCGATATGCGTCAGGACCCATTCGGCAACCCTGACGCCGTTTCCCGGCGTCCATCGGCGCGCCGACTAAAATGATGTTTTTGCGTTCCATGTGGTCCATTTAGGCCGTCACTGTGTCTTGCGTGAAGAGCACAAAATGCTCAAAATGGATCAGGAAGCTCCTTAATGAGAAGGTAATATGGACGAATTGGATAGTCGTCTGCTGGGCGCCTTGCAACGTGACGCGCGCGCCAGCCTGTCAGAGCTGTCAGAAACACTTGGTGTGACCCGCACTACGGTGCGCAGCCGTTTGCAACGGCTCAAGCAATCCGGAGAGATCGTTGGTTTTACCGTGTTGACGCGTCGGGATCTGGCGCAAAGCCCGGTACGTGGGCTGATGATGCTGGAAATCGAGGGGCGTGGCACCGAGCGCGTGATGTCCCGGATCGGAGCCATGCGGCAGGTCACGGCGGTCCATTCGACCAACGGCAGTTGGGATTTGATTGCCGAAATCAGTACTGAAACTCTGGCCGAACTGGACGAGGTTCTGTTTCATATTCGCAGGATCGACGGCGTTACACGTTCGGAAACGAACCTGCTGCTGTCAACACGCAAGGGGCGGCTCTAGTGCTTTGAGATGAATGCGACTTGTGCCAGAGTTTGTGAGTAGACAGGGTGCGACTTACCCTTAGGTAGGCCGCTTGCTGACTAAGGGTTCAGTATTTCCGGAAGGCTTGCGGCATGACCACATCTGAAAATGGTGACGAACCTTTGGCCGGACAGTGGGCCGAACGACTTGCTGGTCTGCTGGAAAAACCCTGGCTGCGCATCGCGATACCGGTCGTTATTACCGGGATTGCCCTTTCGGTTTTGCACGATCTGTCGGCCCATGTGAAATGGTCGGATGTCCAGACCGATATTTCGGCGACATCATGGAAATTGATGGTTTTTGCGATGTGCTGGACAGCGTTCAGCTTTTTGTCGCTGTCGCTCTATGATGTGTTCGCGGTACAGAGCGTGGCAGATGGCAAGGTGCCGTTACCTGTGGCGGGGATGGCCGGAGCCAGCGGATACGCGGTGTCGAACTGCCTTGGGTTTTCCTACATCACGGGAACCGCGATCCGGTATCGGATATACGCGTCGCTTGGCTTGGACCTTGGCCGGGTGGCTGGCGTAATCGCGACCTCGTGGGTGGCGTTCTGGATGGGTCTGATCCTGATTTTGGGCTTATTGCTGACCCTGCACCCGGATGGAATATCCAAGGTGATGCCCGTCAGCGAAACGGTCGAAACCACCATAGGGTTGTGCTTGCTGGCTGCATTTGTTGCGATGTTCATTTGGCTGTCCAGCGGTGGCCGGCGGTTGGCTGTTGCGGGCGTCGGTTTCGATTTGCCCGGAGGTAAACTGGCGGGCCTGCTGACGTTGGCTGCCATTGGGGACCTGTTTGGCGCATCCATGGTGCTTTACGTACTGATGCCGGATGATCTGGGTGTCGGGTACCCGTATTTCTTCACGATCTATATCGCCGCCATTGCCGTTGGAATCCTGAGCCATGCGCCGGGTGGGATTGGCGTGTTTGAGGCGACATTGATTGCCGGTCTGGGGGCGTCAGGCCGTTCGGATGTGATTGCTGCGTTGCTGCTTTATCGGGTGGTTTACACTTTTCTGCCATTTGCAGTCACCAGCCTTTCCATTGCCGTTGCATCTGCCTTGACCCAAAGACACATGATCGGCGGTGCCGCCATCTGGGTCTATCGCGTGATCCGTCCCATGGTTCCGATGGTCGCGGCCGGGGTTGCCGCGGTGGCCGGGGTAATCTTGCTGGTGTCGGGCGCGCTGCCAGCGGGGGCGCAAAAGCTCAGCACACTGAAAGATATGCTGCCGCTTTCGTTTGTCGAGGCTTCGCATCTTGCAGGCAGTGTCGTTGGGGTGTTGCTATTGCTGGTGTCGCGCGGGTTGTTCCGCAAGCTCTACCGGGCATGGGTCGTTGCGATGGTGTTGATGGGGGTGGGGTTCTTTGCGTCGCTTGCAAAGGGGCTCGACATCCACGAGGCGTTTTCGATGCTGGGAACGATTGGGCTGCTGGCTATGTTTCGTGGCGCGTTCTACCGGGTCAGTGGTGCGTCGATATTTCGGCTGAACATCCCATGGCTGATCAGTGTCGTGGTTCTGTTGGCGGTGATATTCTGGATCGGGCTGTTTGCATATTCGCATGTCGAATACCAAAACGATCTGTGGTGGCAGTTTGCCTGGAACGGTGACGCCTCGCGCTTTCTGCGGTCCAGCCTTGTTGTAGCCGTGATCGTGGGCATTGTTGCCGTGAACTCTCTGTTCGGGCGTGAGATTCCGACACCACAGCGGGTTGAAATCCCAGAGGTTGTCGAGCGGCTGGTGATGGAGAGTGAGGATACGGAGTCGCAAATCTCGCTCACCGGTGACAAGCAATTCCTGATCTCACCGGATGAGACCGCATTCTTAGCGTATGCAGACACGGGCAATGCGCTGATTTCAAAAGGAGAACCGGTTGGTGACGAGAGGGCCGGGCAGCAACTGATTTGGCAGCTTCGGGAAATGGCGGATCGCGAAGGTAAACTCTGTGCGTTCTACAGTGTCTCGACCAAATATCTGCCGACTTTTCTGGATCTTGGACTGTCGATCCTGAAGATTGGCGAGGTTGCGCGGGTGTCATTGCACGACTTCTCGCTGGACGGAAAGTCGCGCAAGCGATTCCGGCAGGCCAAGAACCGTGCTGAACGCGAAGGATATGTGTTCGAGATCATTCCGAAGGAAGAACTGAGGCCTCTGTTGTCAGATTTGCGTGGGATTTCAGACCGCTGGCTTGCGCAAAAGGCCGGTGCAGAAAAAGGCTTTGCACTGGGGGGATTTGATGATCAATACCTGTCCTATTTCGATCATGCGATCCTGCGTGATGGCAACACCGGCAAGATCATGGCCTTTGCCAATCTGTTCCAAGGAGGGAACAAGTCCGAGCTGTCACTGGACCTCATGCGTTATGAACCCGATAGCCCAAGTTTCGTCATGGACGCTCTTTTCGCCGACATGATGGATTGGGGTGCGCAGCAGGGGTTTCACTGGTTTTCACTGGGTGCCGCACCGTTTTCAGGGATCGAAAACCGTCAGCTTGCTTCGCTTTGGAACCGCATCGGTGGGTTCGTTTACGAACATGGCGAACAGTTCTACCATTTTGAGGGTCTCCGTGCGTTCAAGCAGAAGTTCGATCCGGAATGGAGCCCGAACTATCTGGCCAGCCCCGGCGGGCTGGCCGCGTCCCGCATCCTCTATGAGGTTAATATCCTGATCTCGGGCGGGTTGCGCGGGTTAACCAAGTAGCACCTAATTCAGGCTTGCGCGGGTTGGGGTTTTCTGCAGCAGATCGCCCCAATCCGTGCGATAGGCCATCTCGGCCAGGACAGTTTCAGGTAGGAACTCCTGATTTTGACGGATTTGCCATCCGCCGCCCAGACCCTTGTAAACCGCCACCAGGTTGCTGGATACCTGCTGCCGCGCCTCGATCAGATTGGCCTGCGACCGCAATAGTGCGGTCTGGGTGTTCAGCACGCGCGAATAATCGGCAATGCCATCTGTATATTGGCTGACGGCGATTTCGGCAGCTTTGCGTGAGGCTTCGACACTTTGCTGATAGAACCCGACCTGCTTACGTGCCTGCGCATAAGCGACCATGGCACTTTCAACTTCGGAATAAGCGGTCAGCACAGTGTTCTGATAATTCGCAATCAGCGCCTGGTAAGCGGCGTCCTGCGCGCGAACATTGTTCTTGATGCGGCCATAGTTCAGCACATTCCAGACCACACCGGCACTGGCCAGTCCGGTTGTGCTGCCACCGCCGAACAGATCGCGCCCGCCAGATGCCTGCAGACCGATTGCGCCTGACAGGATGAATTGGGGATACAGGTCCGCCATCGCGATGCCCACCTGCGCCGACTGCGTGGCTGCCGCCAGTTCAGCCGCGCGCACATCCGGGCGGCGGCGCAGCAATTCAGCGGGAACGCCCACAGCCACATTTGCTCGGGCCGATGGAATGCGTCCGGTATTGCCCAACAGACCGGTCATGCGTGAAGGTGTCGTGCCCAACAACACCGCAAGCGCGTTCTTGGTCTGTTGCAGGTCGCTTTCCAGTTCCGGTACCAGCGCTTTAGTGTTGTTCAGTAGGGCGGTGGATTCTTGCACATCCAGTTCCGTGGTGACGCCATTGTTGAACCGCAGCTGAGTCAGGTCTGCCGAGTCCTGCTGCAATTTGATGTTCTCGCGCGCAATTGCCAGCGTCTCCTGCAACGCCCGGATATTGACGTAAAGCGCGGCGACGTCCCCGGTCAGCGTAACCAACGCGTCGTCGTAATTCGCCACTTGCAGGGCCAGGTTGGATCGCGCCGCCTGAACACCGCGCCGCTGGGCACCCCAGACGTCCAGCTCCCACTGGGCATCGAAGCCGACTTGCGAGGTCGAGAATTCGGTATCCAGCGGGATGACGCGATTGACATCCGAAATTGGCCCCAGATTGTCGCTGATCTGGCGCCGTTCAAGCGAGCCGCCTATGGCCTGCGACTGCGGGTAAAGCTCGCCAAAGGCGATACCCAGTTGCGCGCGCGCCTGCAAAACCCGCGCACCAGCGACCTGAAGTGTCAGGTTCTGGGCGTAGGCCTCGGCAATCAGTTTGTTAAGGGTCGGATCATTGAATGTCTGCCACCATTTCACGACAGGCGCACTGCGCGAGGTCAGCCCGCTTTGACCGGCGCTGGGGTTGTTGACCTCAATCCATTGTTTTACGACAGGTGAATTGGGGCGCACAAAATCCGGTCCAACGGGTGTGCAAGCCGCGAGAGTGGCGGCGCAAATGGCGGTTCCCAACAACCTGCGGAGTGTCATGGCGCGCATCCTCAGATATCCAGGGGTCGGATGAAGTTGGCGAAGGAATAAAGGCGGATGTTGATGCGCCTCAGAAACTCAAAACTTTTGCCCTGGCCTGTATAGATTGCCACAGCGGCATGGCCGCCCGCTGGGAAGATGTGGTCTTCCGGCACATCGACGGTGATCTGAACCGCAATCCGACCGGGCAGTTTGGGCAGCTCGAAACCGGGCAGGCGGCCCGACGGGATGAGTTGCCCTTGACGGGTGGCCCACCAGATCGCTTCGACCTTGCCCGTCAGGATTTCACCGGGATAAAGATCAAGCGCGACTTCGACCTCTTGTCCCGGTTCGACAAATTTCAGGTTCTGCTGGCGGAATGTGGCAAGGATATAAGGGCTTTCATCAGTCACGAAGCTGGCAATCGCACCCAACCGGACGTCACCGACTACCAATCCGGGGCGGGCCTGCTGTGAGACGATCATGCCATTTTCAGGCGCATAGATTGTTGTGTTTTCCAGAAAATACTCGGCTTCGGCCAATTGCGCCTGCGCCTGAAGGATGCCCGTGTTCACGCCGTCAATCTGCGATTCCAGCGCCAGTTGAGCCTTGGTCAGGTTGGCCCCAGCCTGTTTGACGGCGGCCTGATCTTCCGTCACCTGTTCGTTCCATCGATCCAGATCGTCCTGACGGGCGCCTCCGGCCGGAACAAGATTCTCATACCGCGCCTGTTGGGTTTGCGCATAGGCCAATTGCGCATTGGCCCGTTCGACAGCTTCGGTCGACGCAATGACATCCTGTTCAAGGATTTTGGCATTCTGCTGTGCCGCCACCAACTGGGCCTGCGCATTATCGACCGCCAGCGAAAACACCGTATCATCGAACCGATACAGCGGATCGCCCTTTGCGACCGGTGTATTCGGTTCAACAAGAACCTCGGACAGAATCGTCGGCTGTGTCAGCTTGGGGATGATCTGTATGGTCGAACGTACCACGTGGCTGTCTGCTGAAAACGGCTGAAAGAAGCGCAATGCCACAAGGAAGATCAACAGCAGGTGTGCACCCACCCAGAACGAAACAATGCCCCAGGCAATGTTGAACTTCAGCCATTCCAGCTTGAAAAAAATGAGCCAGACGAAAATGATGTAGAACAGCGTGATGCCGAGGGCGACGAACATAGGAATTAGGGTCCTTCGGTCTTAACTGGGTTGTGTGTCATCTGTGTCCAGACGATCCTGGTATTCGGGTTTGACCCTACCGCCCAGGCGTTTGATTTCATCGCGGATGGCATCTTTTTCCTCGTCCGGGCCGCGGCGAATATCGACCGTGACGCCATCGTGGAAAGCCCACATGAAGGCGTGAACCCAAGGCACGACAGCCAAAAACCCCATCCATCCCATGATCTTTACGGCTTCGGCATGGGGATGATTACGTTTGATCGCGATCCGCCCCGGAAGGCCCATAATGAACAGGAACAGCGCCATAACTGCTGCAAGCAGCAGGATCAGCGCGACCAATGTCAGATAGTCATAATAGCCCAGCGGCTGGCCCAATAGTCCCATTTGTGTGCCTCCATCAGGGGAAGGTTAGGGTATCCTCAATCATTCGTTTTCAGTTCGTCAATCAACTTGTAATCCGTGGGCGGGTCATCACAAACGCCCGGTCCGCATTCCAGCAGAGTTGAACCGGCGTTCAGTACGGCAAGTGCCAGCATGACAAAGAAGGCGGTTTTGGCCAGCTTGTTTCCCCCAAAACGTACCTCGCTGGCCGCGCCCGAGTCATATTGGCGATCAAACAGCAGCATGAACGAAGTACCCAGCAGGACAAGGAAAAAGGCGATGCCCGCCCAAGTGTAATAGTGCAGCCCCAGAACGGGCGATCCGTAGTGGCCGGTTCCAGGCACAATGTGCAACAGGATTTGCCGGATCGAAACACTGCCGCCATACAAAGCTGCAATCAGCATGATGGCATAGTGCTGCGGTCGCGCGCCATAAAGCAGGTTCAGGCCCAGCCCGACGCCGACGGCTACAAAGCCGACACGCTGCAACAGGCAAAGCGGGCAGGGCAGTTCGTAAAGGACAAGTTGATAGAAGAACGCCAGCGCCAGAACGAGACTGACGGCCAGCATTCCGATCGCGTTTAGTGTACGTGACAGTTCGGGTGTCATGATGAGGCCCTCAAAGCTGAATTGTCAGCTGACTGGTGGCGTGGAATTTCAACCAGTAGATACTCAGGGCTATCGTAAGGAAGAACAGCGCATTGCCTGCCTTCGTCATGTTGAAATAGTTGAGCCCCATCGTGGCAGTAAGTAACGCAAATAAAAGCGCAATCATGGCCCGGTGCTCCCCTCCCGTGCACATATCTTTATGCAAACGATAGTGTCAGGCCGGGTGGCATCTGGCAAGCGGCGCGGTAATTTGGGGACTATTCTTAATGTCCGCTAGTTACACAGGACGATGTCCGTTTGCCATTCCTGACCGCGCAGGTGCAGATCGCCAGGTAACGGCGCATCCGTGTAAATCGCATCGATTTCAGCCAAAGAAGCGATGCGCGCCGGGGCCGAGCGGTAAAACTTTGAATGGTCGGCAACCAGAAATGTGCGGCGTGCCTGCGCAATGATGGTCTGGCTGACTTGTACCTCCTGAAAGTCGAAGTCCAGAAGATCTCCGTCAGTGTCCAAAGCTGAACAGCCGATTACGGCAAGGTCAAATTTGAATTGCCGAATGGTCGATACGGTCAGATTTCCGATCAACCCGCCGTCGGTGCGCCGCAGAACGCCACCGGCCATGACGACCTCACAATCCGGGTTCTCAATCAGAATGTTTGCGACATTCATGTTGTTGGTCACAACCATCAGATTCTTGTGGTTCAGCAATTGCCGCGCCACGGCCTCGGTCGAGGTTCCGATGTTCATGAAGATCGATGCGCCGTCGGGGATATCGATGGCGCAAGCCTGTGCAATACGGGTCTTGGCGTCGGCGTTCAGGGCACGGCGGTCTTCATATCCGATGTTTGACACGCCCGAGCGCAGCACCGCGCCGCCATGCACCCGATCCAGTTTACCTGCCTCGGCCAACTCGGTCAGGTCGCGCCGGATCGTCTGGACCGTGACACCAAATCTTTCGGCCAACCCGTCAACGGTGACGCGGCCTTCGGCCCCGGCAATGTCCAGAATGTCAGATTGGCGAAAAGACAGGGACATGGTGTTTCCAAACTTGAAGTGTTTCTTTCGTTTTTGTTCTTTTTGGCCGATTTAGCAAGGAAGGTGTTAGAAAATTTCAGGTTAGTGTTGCAAAGCGAAAAAATTCGAACATAAACATTGACCATACGAAGGATGTTCTGGCAAATGCCTATCATCCATCCTGACAAGGAATCATTGGCATGCAGTCAGCGGACGTTCAGACAACGGACCTTTTTATCATCGGTGGTGGGATCAATGGTTGCGGCATCGCTCGGGATGCTGCTGGTCGCGGGCTGTCAGTTGCTTTGGCAGAGATGAATGATCTGGCCTCGGCCACGTCATCAGCCTCGACGAAATTGTTTCATGGCGGTTTGCGCTATCTGGAGTATTTCGAAATCCGTCTGGTACGCGAGGCCCTGATCGAGCGTGAAACCCTGTTGCGCGCGATGCCGCATATCAGCTGGCCGATGCGCTTTGTACTGCCATACCACAAGGACATGCGATTTGACTCGGAAACGCCGACCTCCCGGCTGCTCAGCACGGTCATGCCGTGGATGCGCGGGCGGCGTCCGGCCTGGCTGATCCGGTTGGGTTTGTTCATGTATGACAATCTGGGTGGTCGCAAAATTCTGCCGGGCACCACGTCGCTGAACTTGCGATCGGCACCGGAAGGCGTCCCGCTACAGGACAAGTTCGAAACGGCATACGAATATTCTGATTGCTGGATCGAAGATTCACGGTTGGTGGTTCTGAATGCCCGCGACGCCGAGGCGCGCGGTGCGCAGATCATGGTGCGAACCGAGGTGATTTCGGCCGAGCGGGTGGACGACCTTTGGCAGGTATCGATTCGTGATCGCAGCAGCGGCGAAACCCGTCTTGTTCGGGCCAGAATGCTGATCAATGCGGGTGGCCCTTGGGTCGGGGACATCATCCAGACCAAGATCCGTGTGAACTCACGCGAGGGTGTTCGGCTTGTTCGGGGCAGCCATATTGTGACACCCCGGCTCTATGACCACGACAAGTGTTATTTCTTTCAGGGCGAAGACGGCCGCATCATTTTCGCCATTCCGTATGAACAGGACTTTACCTTGATCGGCACAACGGATCAGGATCACCCGGACCCTGACACGAAACCCGTCTGTACCGAGGTCGAACAGGAGTATCTGTGCGCCTTCGCATCGAAGTATTTCAGGCGCGCTGTGACCCGCGAAGATGTTGTGTGGACCTATTCTGGTGTGCGGCCGCTTTATGACGACGGTGCCAGCAGTGCCACCGCAGCAACGCGAGATTACACGCTGAAAGTCGATGCGCAGGGTGGGGCGCCTGTTTTGAACGTGTTTGGCGGCAAGATCACCACCTATCGCAGGCTCGCGGAAAGTGCTCTGGAGAAGGTTGGTGAATTCTTTCCAAATATGCCGGGCCCCTGGACCGCTGGTGTGGCGCTGCCGGGCGGTGACTTTCCGGTTGACGCAGTTGAAGCCCTGACTGATCAGCTTCAAGCCGCGTATCCGTTTCTGGGTGCCGCCTGGGCTGCACGCCTGATCAGGGCCTATGGAACCGAAGCAACAGATGTCCTTGGGGATGCGCAACAGCTGTCTGATCTGGGCGAGGATTTTGGCGCAACCCTGACCGCGCGGGAAGTCGCGTGGCTGATCGACAAGGAATATGCACGGACCGCCGAAGATGTCGTCTGGCGGCGCAACAAGCTGGGCCTGCGACTGAATGCCGAGCAGATCGCGCGGATCGACGGCTGGATGGCTGAACGGCTGGCCCCCGGCTCGACCTGATCCATCTTTCTATCCTCTTGGCGGGTGATGAGTGTTGTGCTAGCCGTTGGATACGGTCGGCAGACACCGAGGCGTCGCTGCTCTTACCCAGAGTGCTAAACCTGCCAGTGTATGTGAAACTATCGCAACCATCAGGGCGTTGTTTCGTCAAGTCAACGACCAACGATCGCGCAAAACGCCCGATATGGATTTGTGATGAGCAAAACTCCTGTACCCTTGCACGCCGATGATCTGACCGGATTCGTGCGTATCCTGTCCCAACAACTTGGCGACTCCAGCCCGTCGCACCTGAACCTGATGAACATGGTCGCTCGTGCCGCCGGGTTTCAGAACGTGCAACATATGCGCGCCACCAGTGCCGCTGCCCGGCGGATCGAGACCCGCCTGAAACAGCCGGCTGCTGACATGCGCACGGTTGAGCGCACACTGCACCTGTTCGACGGGCAGGGCAGACTTCGGCAATGGCCGTCAAAACGATCGGTGCAGACTTTGTCCTTGTGGGGGCTCTGGTCTGCGGTACCGGCAGCCGCGGTGCTGCAAGAGGGTGAGGTCAACACGTGCCTCAATGCCGAACATTGTTTTGATGACCCTGCAACCCTGCGCCGGACCATGATTTCATGTGGGCTGCTGACACGGAACCGGGATGGATCGGATTATCGCCGGGTCGAGCAGGCACCGACACCAGAGGCAAAGGTGGTGATCCGCGAACTCTCTGAACGTCGGCGGGGAAGACCAGACTGACGCCAGAAAAAAGCCCCGCTGATGGGCGGGGCTTTGATCGGATCAGGCCGCTTCTTCTGAAGGGCCGGGATCGTTTTTGCTGCCTTTCAGCCACTCACGCATGCTTTGCATCAGGGCGTAGAGGACAGGCACCACGATCACGCCAACCAGCGTCGCGGCCAACATGCCACCGAACACGGCGACACCGATGGCTTTCTGGCTGGCCGCACCTGCACCATTGGCGGCCAGCAGCGGTACGACGCCCAGCAGGAAAGACAGGGCAGTCATCATAACAGCGCGGAACCGCTGATGAGCGGCCTCGACGGCAGCTTCCTTGATCGAAAGACCCTTGGCGCGCTGTTCCATTGCAAACTCGACGATCAGAATGCCGTTCTTCGAAGCCAGACCCACCAGCATGATCATACCGATCTGTGTATAAAGGTTAATATCACTGCCAACGATGGCAACCGCGGCCACCGCCCCGAACAGGGCCACGACCACTGACAGCAGGATCGAGACCGGCATAGTCCAGCTTTCATACTGTCCCACAAGGAACAGGTAACCGAATAGGATGGCCAGCCCCAGAATAATGATCACCAGGCTGCCTGACGCCAACTGTTGTTGTGCCGTCCCCGTCCATTCGAACGAGTATCCCGGCGGCAGGGCTGAAGCAGAGACCTCTGTCATCGCGGTGATCGCATCGCCGCTGGAAAGGCCCGGTGCAGGCACCGCCGTAACCGTTGCCGACCGGAACAGGTTATGCCGTTTCAGCAGAACCGGCCCCAACACGTTTTCTACGTCGATCAGGGTGCCCAGTGGCACCATGTCGCCCTTCTGAGAGCGCACATAGAGGCTGGCAATGTCATCGACATTGTCGCGATAGCTGCCTTCCGCCTGGATCATTACGCGATAGACGCGACCAAACAGGTTGAAGTCGTTGACATAATACGACCCCAGCTGGGCCTGCATGGTCTGGAAAATCTCAGCCACCGAGACGTCCAGTGTTTTGGCTTTCTCGCGGTCCAGATCCACGAACAGCTGCGGAACGTTGGCGCGGAATGTCGTATAGGCCTGCCCGATCTCGGGGCGCTGGTTGGCCGAATAGACAAACGACCCCACAGCCGAAGCCAGATCCTGCGGCGAGCCGCCTCCGGTTTGCTGCACCTCCATCTCAACCCCGGCAGACATGCCAAGACCCTGAATTGGTGGCGGGTTGAAGGCAACGGTCGAGGCTGCGGTTTCGTTATTCGCGATGGCCAGCACCTTGGCCAGAATGGCCTTGGCGCTCAGGTCCTCCTCCTGCCGTTCGGCCCAGTTGTCGAGGTTCACGAAGATCGCAGCGCCGTTGGTGATTGTGCCGTTCAGCAATGAAAAGCCATTGATCAGAACGGTGCTGGACACACCCGGGATCTCGCGTATCTGGTCATCGAGGCGCTTTGTCACGGCCTCGGTCCGTTCCAGCGTCGCGGCGTCAGGCAGTTGCACGTCAACAAAGAGATAACCATTGTCTTCCAGCGGGATAAACCCGGCTGAGGTGTTCGACATGATTGCCCCTGTTCCCATGCCGAGACCAACCACGATGGCCAGCGCGATAGCTGGAAAGACAAGCAGTTTGCGCACAATAGCGACATAGCCGTTGCGAACGCCACCAATGAAGTTTTCGAACAGCGCAAGTAGCCCTTTGGGCGGCCCTGAGCGGGCCTTAAGGACCAGCCCGCACAGGGCAGGTGACAGTGTCAGCGCGTTGATGGACGAGATCACAACAGCGGTCGAGATCGTGACAGCGAACTGAGAGTACAACCGCCCTGAGATGCCCGGCATGAATGTCACCGGCACGAAAACCGCCAACAGAACCAGCGTGGTCGCGATGACCGGGCCTGTGATCTGCCCCATTGCCTTACGGGTGGCTTCTGCCGGGGGCAGCCCCTCATCAGCGATGATGCGCTCGACGTTTTCAACCACGACAATGGCGTCATCAACCACGATGCCGATGGCCAAAACCAGTGCGAACAGCGAGATCGTGTTCAAAGACATGCCGAAGGCCAGCAAGAAAGCAAACGTGCCAATCAGTGAGACCGGGATGGCAACCGCCGGAATGATCGTGGCACGCCAACTGCCGAGGAACACAAAAACGACCGAGATCACAAGTGTGAAGGTCAGGATCAGTGTGGAAACAACGTCATTCAACGAGGCTTCGACAAAGTCGGTCGTGTTGAAGGGGACATCATATTCGACATCCGACGGGAATGCGCGGGACAGCCGCTCCAGTTCCGCCTGCACGCGCTCTGAAACGGCGAGGGCGTTTGCGCCGGGGGCTTGATAGATGCCGATCACGGTGGCCGGCACGGACTGAAAATAACCGGACGCCGAGTAGAACTGTGCGCCAAGCTCAACCCGGGCGATGTCCCTTACGCGGACAATTGCGCCGGCATCTCCGGTACGGATCACGATGTCGCCAAATTCTTCGGCTGACGTCAGTCGACCTTTGGATTTGATCGTGTATTGAAAGGTCTGCCCTTCGGGCACAGGCGGTGCACCGATCGACCCGGCAGACACTTCGATATTCTGTTCGCGGATCGCGTTGATTACATCGCCTGGTGTGATGGACAGGGCTGCCATCTTGTCAGGGTCCATCCAGACCCGCATGGCGTATTCAAGGTTGGTCAGAACATCAGCCTTACCCACGCCTTGCACACGCGCCAGCGCATCGCGCAGGTTGATTGAGGCATAGTTGGAAAGAAACACGCTGTCATAGGTGCCATTGGGCGAGGTCAGCGTGACCAGCATCAGCATATTGGTCGACGATTTTTGTGTGACAACGCCCGAAGATGTCACTTCGGCGGGCAACGACGACATTGCCTGCGCCACCCGGTTCTGCACGTTGACCGAGGCGATATCGGGGTCGGTGCCAACTTCGAAGGTTACGTCCAACGAATACGAGCCGTTGTCAGACGATCTGGATGTCATGTAGATCATGTCGTCCACACCGTTGACCTGCGCCTCGATCGGTGCGGCAACGGTGTTCTCCACTGTTTCCGCATTTGCGCCGGTGTATTTGGTGGAGACGTTGACCACGGGCGGGGTAATGTCCGGGAACTGCGCGACCGGCAGCACCAGATAGCCGATGCCACCCATGATGGTCAGCACCAGCGAGATGACAAACGCCAGCTTTGGCCGGCTGATGAACAGGGCTGAGAACATCGATTACTCTCCCGGCTGTTCAGAGGCGACGACCGCGTCAACAGCCACGCCGGGGCGGACCCGTTGCAGGCCCTCGACAATCACGCTTTCGCCTTCACGCAAACCTTCGGTAACGATGATGGCGGTACCTTCCGTGTTGCCTGTGGTGATGTATCGCTGCTCCACCATCTGCTTGTCGTTTACAACCAGAACAAAATCACCACGCTGATCGCGTTGCAGCGCAGCTTGCGGCACCAGAACTTGCAAGGTCGGTTGCAACGCTTCGATCTGCACATTCACGAATGCACCGTCCAGGATCAAACGGTCGGCATTTTCGAACTGGGCGCGCATTGTGATCGCGCCGGTCAACGGGTCGATACGATTGTCAACAAATACGATCCTGCCCGTTTCATCCAGCTTTGTTCCATTTGGCAGCGTGATATGCACATTGGGGCTTTGCGGGCTGTCCGCAAGAGAAGCGGAATTTGCGCCAACGGTCTGAAGAACCGAAGTAAAGAGTTTTTCGTTGAGCGAGAAATTCACATAGATCGGCGTCTCGCTTACAATGTTCACCAGCGGCGGGTTGGTCGGGCCGACCACATCACCGACACTGGTGGTGATGCTGCCTATACGTCCATCAAAAGGCGCGTGGATCTGTGTATAGCTGAGGTCCAGTTCGGCCTGCTGGATCGCTGCATTTGCGGCCTTGACCTGAGCCTCGGCGACCAGTTCGTTGGCCCGCGCGATGTCGCGTTCGGATTCAGGTGTCGCGTCGCGCTTGTAAAGCTCTTCCTTACGCGCCAGGTCCACCTTGGCCAACTCAAGATTTGCCTCGGCCCGGTTCAGATCGGCTTTTCGGGCCTCCAATGTCGCCTCGTAAAGGTCAGGTTCGATGGTGAACAACAGGTCGCCTTCCTTGACCGTAGCCCCATCCTCGACATTCCGGCTGTTGAGAAAACCGTTCACGCGGGCCACGATATCGACCTTATTGATCGCCTGAGCGCGCCCTATGAAGGAAGCCTCGTCGGTGATTTCCTCGGTGTAGGCGGCCGCAATCGTAACTTTCGGTGCCGCCCCTTCGTCCTGTGCAGTTGCAGGTTGGGCCAGTCCCAGGGAAATCAGCAATAATGCGGTGGCGATTGGATTGCGGACCTGAGTTAGAAAAGGGAAAACTTGGGACATGGCGAAAGCCTCGTGCATTTCAGAAACAATTGGTGTCCATCCCGGCGGTCACAAACGCGCGAGTCGACAAAACTTGTTTGCAGGATGGCTTGTTTGCCACGATTTCTCAAGCGCGATGAATCCCGAGGTGGTTTGCGATGACGCCAAAAATTACAGCAACTAAGCTGGTTTAGGTGTCGGCCCGTTCCGAGGTGCCGAACGAAAACAGGGGCCAACGGCCCCCGTTCGAGCTTTCGAATATCAGGGCGGTCAGCCGCGTTTACCGGCGAATTTTGCCTGCCATTCTTCGCGCTGTTCGTCTGTGATCTTGGCGAACAGAACGTCTGGCACGGTAAAGTCGTGACCCGCGGGTAGCGCGTTCAACGCTGCGGCCACGTCTTCCGGCCAGCTGGTGTCGAGCGTGTTCATGGCGCTTAGCATCTTGGCCGAGGTATCAGGGATGAACGGCGCGCTGAGCACGGCATAGAACCGGATCAGGTTCAGGCCCAGGCGTACTTGTGCAGCGGCCTGTTTGGGGTCTTCCTTGAAGGTTGACCACGGTGCCGCTGCTTGCAGGTATTCGTTGCCAGCCACCCAGATGGCACGCAGTTCCTGAGCCGACTTGCGGACGTCCATTGCTTCCATATGCGCCTCGTAAGCGCGGACGCGTTTGGTGAGTTCGTCGATCAGAGCGTTCTCACGCTCGCCAAACTCACCGCCTTCGGGCACCACCTCACCAAATTTCGAGCGGCAGAACTTGGTGATGCGGCTGACGAAGTTGCCCAGAACATCGGCCAGATCCTTGTTCACGGATTGTTGGAAGTTCTCCCACGTGAACTCGCTGTCGCTGCTTTCTGGCGCATGGCTCAGCAGCCACCACCGCCAGTAGTCGGCTGGCAGAATCTCGAGCGCCTGATCCATAAAGACGCCACGCCCCTGCGAGGTCGAGAACTGGCCGCCGTCGTAATTCAGGTAGTTGAAGGATTTCAGGTGGTCGACCATTTTCCACGGCTCGCCCGACCCCAGAATAGTGGCGGGGAAAGAAAGCGTGTGAAATGGCACGTTGTCCTTGCCCATGAACTGGACATATCGCACATCGTCCGCACCCTTATCGGTGCGCCACCAGCGTTCCCACTCGGAATCGGGTTTCCCGGTCGAATCCGCCCATTCCTTGGCACAGGCGATGTATTCAATCGGCGCATCGAACCAGACATAGAAGACCTTTCCTTCCATACCGGGCCAGTCCTGATCGCCTTTCTTGACCGGAACGCCCCAGTCCAGATCGCGGGTGATCCCCCGGTCTTGCAGCCCGTCGCCATCATGCAGCCATTTCTTGGCAATGGATGTGGTCAGGATCGGCCAGTCAGTTTTGCTGTCGATCCAGGCATCCAGCTGATCCTTCATTCCCGACTGGCGCAGATAGAGGTGCTTGGTCTCACGCACTTCCAGATCGGTCGAGCCCGAAATGGCCGAGCGCGGTTCAATCAGGTCGGTCGGATCCAACTGCTTGGTGCAGTTTTCACACTGGTCGCCACGTGCGTTCTCATACCCGCAATTGGGGCAGGTGCCCTCGATATAGCGGTCGGGAAGAAAGCGACCATCCGCGTTGGAATAGATTTGCTTTTCCGTGACCTCACGGATCAACCCGGCCGCATCCAGTTTTCCGGCGAAATGTTGGGTCAGCTTTTTGTTCTGATCGCTGGATGAGCGGCCAAAGTGGTCAAAGCTCATCCCAAAACGCTTGGCGATGTCGGCCTGAATTTCGTACATGTCCGCGCAATACTCGGCCACCGGCTTTCCAGCTTTGGCAGCGGCCAGTTCGGCCGGGGTGCCGTGTTCGTCGGTGGCACACAGGAACATGACCTCGTTCCCCCGGCCACGCTGGTAGCGTGCATACAAGTCGGCAGGCAGTTGCGAGCCGATCAGATTGCCGAGATGCTTGATCCCATTGATGTAAGGGATCGCCGAGGTGATGAGAATCCGAGCCATATTCCGTTTCCGCATATCTAACTGCGCGTTCGTCTAACCTAAGTCACCGCTCAGCAAAAGCCCGGTTTCGTAGGTGACTGGAATAACTCTGATTTGTAACGCGCGCCTGATAGGGCGACCCAGCCGCCGATGGCCGTTGTAAACCGGTCAGATTGTGGTCAGCCAATACGCAGACTCTGCGCAATGCAGGGCTGCGGGTCCGCTTTTCATTCCTCGCGGGCGCGTTTCAGCAACCTTCCGACCGTAAAGGATGTACGCGGTGCGTAGACGTAATTGGTTCTCTCCGCGGGTGTTGGACGCGACCGCATCCGGGCCAGGCCGAAACCGATCAGGAATACGTGGCCGACCGCAACAAATGCAAACAGCGCGCTGGGGCCGAAATCCTGGATCAGTGTTGACGTGATATAGGGTGACGCAATAGCCCCCAGCGCGTACCAGAACATCAAGGCGGCAGACAACTCGACCCTTTGTTCGGTTGTCGCAAAATCGTTGGCATGTGCGGATGACACCGAAAAGATTGGGAATGTCGTGAACCCAAAAAGCGCCGCTGCAAGCATGACACCGACGGTTCCCGTGTCGCTTGCCGCCATTGTGACCCCGCAGCTTAGTACCGCCGCGACCGAAAGCCAGATCAAGACCCAGCGCCGGTCGTATTTGTCCGCGAGCCATCCCATCGGATACTGCGCCAGCGCCCCGCCCAGAACGAAAGAGGCGAGGAAGAAGGCGATTTGATCCACTCCCAACCCGACTTCCTGACCGTAGACGGGCCCGACCATTCGGAAAGATGCTGAACTGAGTGCCGAAACAATGACGCCCGCGACGGCCAACGGCGAACTGTGCCATGCCAGTTTCGGGCGCAGGCGGGGGGCGTCGGGCGTCTTCGGCTGACTTGCGCGTGTCAGTGTCAGCGGCAGCAATGAGGCGCAGCAAAGGATCGCCAAGAGGTTATAGGAAACATACGAGGCGGGTGGCAGGACGGCGATGATCAACTGAGCACTCAGCGAGGCACCCATATCGACGATGCGATAGGTGCCCATGGCTCGTCCACGTGTCTCATTGGTCACTTTTGCATTCAGCCACGCTTCGATGACAGTGTAACTACCTGCCACACATGTGCCCGAGGCGATGCGCAACGCCGCCCATACATAAGGATTGTCTGTCAGGGTGTGCCCGATCAACCCCATCGCGCCCAGCGCTGTGCATACGGCAAATGCGCGGGAATGCCCGACACTGCCCATCAGTCGCGGCGCCCACCAGCAACCTATGAAAAAGCCAAGGAAATGCGCTGAACCCAGCATACCGATCTGTTCGGTCGAAAAGCTTAAGGTGATCCCGGAAATGGCATCAAGTGGCCCGACGCCGCCCGTTGAAAGCTGAAGCAGAATGACCGAAAGAAACAGGGCGGCAAATGAAATGATCGTGCGCATGGTTTTCTCAGATAGGCGGCGTCACCGGACAATGCGCGCAACTATTCGACTTTATCCAGTCGTTTTTTGCTTTTTGTCGATTAGGTTGCACGAATGATCTCGGCACGTATGTCCAGTCCGACGTTTTGTCCTACCAGATCGGGATAACCCGAGGCACCGAAATCGTGCCGGTTCAATGTCCCGGTCAAACCTATGGACAGGCGGTTGAGGTCGTTCGCGGCTGTTCCGGGCTGGCGGTATAGGTTGGCATCCAAAGTTATGGGGTGCGTCACATCTCGGATACTCAGTTCCCCCGTGACACGAGCACCATTCGATATGCGCCCATCGGCCCCCAATTGAATGTCAGTCGATACGAATTGAATTGTCGGGTAGGTTTCGGCGCCCAAAACACCGGGGCCGAGCATCGGCATGCGGGCAAAGGGCAAGCGTGTTCTGGCCTTGTTGACATCCAGCACCACCGTGACCCGGCTGTTTTGCAGGCGGTGCATGTCAATCTGTACGTTCGCCTGCCGGATCGGCATTGATCCGGTCTGAGGGATACCTGACAGATCAAAGGTAAAACCAACCACGGTGGCTTTCGTTGACAAAATGTATGGCTGCAACGCGGCTTGCACCGTACGGGCCAAAGGCAGAGCCACCATCCCTGCAAGCACCAAGCGGCGGGTCAGGTGTGTCACGCCATGACCGTGTCCCGTCTGGGGCGGGATCTTTTGATCAACATCAGAACGATGGCAATGTTCAAACCGTTCCAAAGAATTCCGTTGACGAAGGCCAGGTGGTAACTTCCGGTGACATCGTAAATCCAGCCTGACATCCAGCCGCCAAGCGCCATGCCAAGGATGGTCATCATCAAGACGAATCCGACCCGCGCCCCGGCGTCCTGCGGCGGCATGTATTCACGGACAACCAAAGCGTAGCTGGGCACGATGCCACCCTGCGCCAGACCGAACAGCAAGCTGATCACATAAAGTGAGACCATCCCGTCATATGGCAGGAACAGGAACAGGGCGATGCACTGCAAGACTGAGCCGATCAAGAGCGTCATGACGCCGCCCAGACGGTCGGCCAACAGGCCCGAGAGAATACGGCTGGCGACGCCACCTAGCAGCATCAGCGATAGCATTTCGGCCCCCACTGCGGGGCCGTATCCCAGCCCGACGCAATACGACACGATATGGACCTGTGGCATGGACATCGCTACGCAGCATCCAATACCAGCCAGGCCAAGGATGTACTGTAACACGCGTGGTGAAACGCCGACAGTGCGCGCGTTGATCTGGGCTGTGGCCGCGGCTGTGCTGTGTGCTTCGACCGGGACCTGACGACGCAACAGCAAGGACAGGGGGATGACAATCAGCAGCGTCAATAGCGCCAATGTCAGGTAGACCTGTTGCCAGCCATCCCGTAACAGAATGCCGGACAGCAGGGTGGGCCAGATTGCGCCAGAGATATAGTTTCCGCTGGCCACCAATGCGACGGCGAACCCACGCCGCTTCATGAACCAGTGCGAGATATCGGCGATCAAGGGGCCAAACCCGATCGATGTTCCCAGCCCGACCAGCAGATGCGCCGCAGATAGTAGTGTTATATTCGGGGCCAGCGTTGCCAATAGATAGCTGAAGGCGCTTAATACAGCGGCGCCGATCAGGGCGCGTGTCACGCCCAGCCGGTCCACCAGTTGTCCTAGCCACATATTGCCCAGCGCAAATCCGATCATCGTAAGCGTATATGGCATCGAGGCTTCGGCGCGACTGGCGCCGAATTCTGCTTCGACAGTAGGCATGACCACGATGACCGCCCACATCCCTACATTCGCCACAGTTGCGATGGCGAGCGTGATCAGAAGGCGAATCCAGGAATAGCGGCTGTCATGGATCGGATGGCTCATGCGGCGACGCTAGGGTGCGATCCGGAGTTTGGCGAGTCACATCTTGCGTGATCCTTGCGGCTTCACGTCAGAATGTCCTCTGTTTCAATGCGTTTCAGGTGCAGACCGGTGCGGGCAGCAGTCTGAGTGGCCTGCCAGCTGACCGGGGGCAGGGCGCGGGCGCGGCGGCGGGTCAGGGTCCAGTGTCTGGTATCTCCCTGATGGGCGGCGGCCATGTGCCAGCGTGTCTCAACCCCTTGTGCGCCGCCATCACCGGGCGTCAGCAGCAAGCCAAGCGGGGCTTGGCCCATCGTACCGCCTTGTTCTGCGGCCAGATGCATCCGCCGCACCGGCGTCAGCCCCGGCGCGCCGGGCAGGTCGCCTATGATCAGCGGGATGGCCCCGCTGCGCAGCGCCTCTTCAATACACCATAGAAGATCTTCGGCACGGGTGGGGTGAACGAACAGAAAACGTGCCGGATCAGCAAAGGCCATAATTCCGTCGGGGTTCAGTTGGGCGGGCTCCCACGCGGGGGAAATCCACAGCACGGGGCCCTGTGTCTGACCGGCCAGCCAGATGGCAAAGCTGCGCCGGGCGGGGCCGCAAGCCTCGTGCACGCGACCCGGTTGCAGGGTGATCTGGGAATGGAGATTTACCCCCGGTACCTGACGCGCAGGTTTGTGGCCAAGAAGCTGAGCAGACATGCCCACAAGTTATCATGTTCCACTTTTGTTCTCAAGAGGTGAGAGGCATTAACGGGACAGGATCAGCTTGCCATCCGCAAACTGGATGCTTGAAAAACGGTGCAGGTACTCCATCCCCAAAAGAGACTTATCCAGTTCGCCCTCGTTGACCCAGGCCGAAACATTCTGATCCGTAATGGGTCCTACCGTCAGGGTCTCAAGCCGCACCGGCGCAGTACGCACCTCACCGTTTGCAGTCAAGGCGCGCCCGAAATAGTTCAGCTGATCGGGATCAATGCCTGCCCTTTTGGCGTCCTGAGCGTTCAGCACGATCTGGCTGGCGCCGGTGTCGACAAGAAAGGTGATCAGCTCACCATTCACCAGAACCGGAAGGTAATAATGGCCATCATAGGCACGGGGAACCTCAACCGAGTTTCCGGTGACACTCATCTGCGGTGCGGGACCGACCGAGGAGCGAATATCCTCCCACAGACCGACCAGTGCGATGACCCCGACGAAAATGAACACCCATGCCATCACCTGCTGCAACGTCTTGCCGAGCGACTGCCGATTGTGGGTGACAAACCACATCAGCAGCGCCGCCCCAAGCAGGGCCAGATAGATCAGGCGTCCAATATCGAAACTGTCCATGCGGTTCCCGGAAATCCCCTTAACCTTGTGAATATGGGGGTTTAAGATGCGAATCCAAAGGCCTTGAGGCCATCAAGAATAAACTGAACAGACAATGCAGCCAGCAGCATCCCAAGAAGCCGGGTCAACACGTTCAACCCGGTTTTCCCCAAAAGCCGTGCCACGGCCCCAGATGAAAGATACATCACAAAAACCATTGCCAGTACGACCAGCATAACGCCGATGACCACGGCCAGACCCTGAATGCCGGGATGTTGACCGGCCAGTAGAATCATGGTGGCAATCGCACCAGGCCCTGCAATCAGTGGGATACCCAGTGGAAACACCGACGGGTCCGGATGTTCTTCCTCTTCGGCGCTGTTTTCACGACGTTTGGTCCGGCGTTCAAACAGCATGTCGAGCGCGGTCAGAAACAGCAAAACACCCCCCGCAACGCGAAACGCCTCCATCGAGATGCCGACAAATCCCAGCAGCGCTTCGCCGAAGGCCGCGAACATCGCCAGAATGCCGCCAGCAGTCAGGCACGCGCGTATCGCGACAGAGCGGCGCGTGTGCCAATCCATGTTCTGGGTCAGGGCCACAAAAATCGGCGTTTGCGCTGGTGGATCAAGAACCACGAAAAGCGTTGTGAACGCGGTGATCAGAAATGCGGTGTCAATCACTCTTTGCTACTCTGTTGCAGATGTTTCAAAATTTTCAGGGCGTCTTCGGCCAATCCTGACGGAACATAGACATGATCGTGGTGATAGCCCGCAACCATGTTCGCCGGAATTCCGGCCTGTGCCAACGCCCCCGAGACCGCAGCGGTCAGACCCACGCCTTCCAGCGAGGAGTGTACCTGAAGCGTGATACAGCGCATAGCGACCGCCTCTTTTGGTGCACAATTAATCGGAACGATTAAAGACAGCCCTTCGGCCTCGACATAACTGGCGCGTGTCCCGTCGGGCCAGTCCATATCTTCGGGCCAGACAACAAATGCGAATTCGCAGGGTTGAATTTCGGGGCGCATTCCCGCGATCATCGCTTTGGTTTCAACAACGGGATCGCTCATACCGTTTCCGCCTGTTCCAGTCGCTCAGCAGCGGCGATCCAAAGCGCTTCTGCTTTTTGCATGGCCTCGACCACTTCGGCGAATTTGCGGTTCCAGGTTTCCAGATCGTTGATCTTGTCGTCCTCGTATAGCTCCGGGTCGGCCAGTTTTGCCGCGAGCTTGTCGTGCATCTCTGTCAGTTTCTCGACCCGGTCCTCGCATTTGCGCAGGTCCGCGCGCAATGCCAGCATGGTATCGCGCGAGGCGCGTTTGGGCTTCTCTGTTTGCGGCTTTTCCTTCACCGGTTTGTCACGCGCCAGCAAAAGGGCACGATAGGATTCAAGGTCACCGTCATAAGATTTGACCGTACCCTCCGAGACCAGCCACAACCGATCGGCAACAAGCGACAGAAGGTGCATGTCGTGGCTGACCAGCACGACAGCGCCGGAATAGGCCGTCAGCGCCTCGACCAGCGCCTCGCGGCTTTCGATATCCAGATGGTTCGTAGGCTCGTCGAGGATCAGCATATGTGGCGCGTCGATGGTGGCCAGCAGCAGCGACAGGCGCGCTTTTTGCCCACCCGACAGGCGGCCAACCTCGGTTTCCGCCTGAGCCGCGTTCAGGCCGAACCCCGCCAAACGCGAGCGCCACTTGCCTGGTACCTCGTCCGGGCGCAGGCGGCGCAGGTGGTCCAGTGGCGTTTCGGTTACATAAAGCTCGTCCACCTGGTGCTGTGCGAAATACCCGATGCGCAGCTTGTTGCTGCGGGTCATCTTGCCCGCCATCAGGGGCAGGCGGTCTGACAGCAGTTTGGACAGGGTGGATTTGCCCTGACCGTTCTTACCCAACAGCGCGATACGGTCATCCTGATCGATGCGCAGGTTCAGACGGCGCAGTACTTCGATCTCGCCATAGCCGGTCACGCCGCCTTCAATCTGGATGATCGGCGGCGACAGCTCCTCGGGTTCGGGGAAGGAAAACGCGCGCAGCGCGGCCTCTTGCGGGGTTAAGACCAACTGGATGCGTTCGATCATCTTCAGGCGCGATTGGGCCTGTACGGCTTTCGACGCCTTGTAGCGGAAGCGATCCACAAAGCTTTGCAGGTGTGCGATGCGGGCCTTGGCCTTGGCGTTTTCCGATTCCGCCTGCGCCAGACGTTCCGCCCGCCGTTCCGCGAACTTGTCGTAAGGCACCGCGTAATAGGTGAGTTTACGATCCTCCAGATGCAGGATCGACCCTACGGCACGGTTCAACAGGCCCCGGTCATGGCTGATGATAATGACCGTGTGCGGATATTTCGCCAGATAGCTTTCCAGCCATAGCGCGCCTTCAAGATCCAGATAGTTGGTCGGTTCGTCCAACAGCAACAAATCCGGTTGCGAGAACAAAACCGCCGCCAAGGCCACGCGCATCCGCCAGCCACCGGAAAAATCCGAGCAGGGGCGCAATTGGTCTGCGTCGTCAAACCCCAACCCCTTGAGGATCGAGGCTGCGCGCGCCTCGGCTGACCAGGCGTCGATATCGGCTAGCCGGGTCTGAATTTCGGCAATTCGCGTGGGATCCGTTGCGTCGCCAGCCTCGGCCATCAGGGCGCTGCGTTCGGTATCAGCGGCCAGAACAGTGTCGATCAGCGAAACGTTGGATGATGGGACCTCCTGCGCGACCCCGCCAATGCGGGCGCGCTTGGGGACCGCGATATTCCCCGATTCCAGCGCCAGTTCCCCGCGGATCAGGCGAAAAAGCGTGGTCTTTCCCGTGCCATTCCGGCCCACAAGGCCAACCTTGTGACCGTCTGGTATGGTTGCGCTGGCGCCATCAAACAATGGGCGGCCTTCAACGGCATAGGTGATGTCTTCGATCCGTAACATGAGGCGCTCTTAGCAGAGGTGTGATGCCGCAGCCAGCGGCTTGGCATTTTCAAGCATCAAGCAATGTGTTAGCGCTGTCTCGTTTGCTTTTTGAAGCGGTTTTTCACATGCGCGCGGCCCGGACGCCTCCATCCCTGATCACATTGATCTTTGCTACGGCGCTGTCTGTGCTGACGCTCAACATGTTCCTGCCGTCGCTGGCGCATATGAGTGAAGACTTCACGGTGGATTACGGCCTGATGAACCTGTCGGTCGCGGGGTATCTGGCGGTTTCGGCAGTGTTGCAACTGATCATGGGCCCGTTATCGGATCGCTTTGGGCGCAGACCTATCCTTTTGATTTGTATATCAATATTTGTCCTTGCGTCGATCGGATGCACACTGGCCGGATCGATCTGGGTTTTTCTTGGCTTCCGCCTGCTTCAGGCTGCTGTTGTCGCCGGCTCGGTCCTGTCCAGCGCGTCGATCAGAGACCGTTACGCACCGAATGAGGCGGCAAGCAAACTCGGTTACGTCGCAATGGCCATGGCTTTGGCCCCGATGCTTGGGCCGATGTTGGGTGGGGCGCTGGATATGCTTTTCGGTTGGCGCTCGGGGTTTGTCCTGTACTCGTTGCTCGGGGCAGGGTTGCTGGTGCTGCTTTGGTTCGACATGGGCGAGACCAACACCAACCGCTCGTCCACATTTGGTGCCCAACTGCGCGAGTATCCGCACCTGTTCCGTGCCCGCAGGTTCTGGGGGTATGCCTTATGCGCGGCGTTTTCGATTGGGGGGTTCTACAGCTTTATCACCGGTGCGCCGCTGGTTGCCGTAGCGTGGTTCGACCTGAGCCCAGCAACGCTGGGGCTGGGGATTGGCATCATCACCGGCGGGTTCATGGTTGGCAATTTTGTCACCGGTCGGATTGCGGCCCGGACGCGGCTGACGACGATGATCTTGTCGGGGCGGATCGTGGCCTCGACCGGGCCGTTTTGCGGATTGTTGCTGTTCCTCGCTGATCTGGGATCGGTCTGGGTCTTCTTCGGCTCGGCAATCTGTGTCGGCTTTGGCAACGGTTTGACCAATGCCAATGCCGCGGCCGGTGTCATGTCGGTACGCCCCGGACTGGCAGGAAGCGCGGCAGGGCTGTCGGGGGCAATGATCGTGGCTTTGGGCGCTGTTCTGACCTCAATGACCGGCGCGTTCGTTAGCCCCGAAAATGGGCCGTATCTGGTACTGGGCATGATGTGGGCCTGTAGCTTTGCTGGCTTGCTGGCGGTGCTTTACGTCCGTCGACTGGACCGCGTCGACCCTTTGCCAGACACAATCTGAACTGCAAAGCCACGGGCAAGGCATCATTACACTTTTCATAGGCCAAAGACCATGATACCCGGCGCGCGATGGATTTCGGCGCGGGTCCCGCGTCACATTATAAGGAGAGGCCGACATGGCACTGGAACGCACATTCTCGATCATCAAACCCGATGCAACCCGCCGCAACCTGACCGGCAAAATCAACGCCAAGTTCGAAGAAGCTGGCCTGCGCATTGTGGCGCAAAAGCGCATTCACATGACCAAAGCTCAGGCTGGCAAGTTCTATGACGTTCATGCCGAACGTCCGTTCTATGACGAACTGTGCGAATTCATGTCGTCGGCTCCGGTTGTTGTTCAGGTTCTGGAAGGCGAAGGCGCCATTGCAAAGAACCGTGAAGTCATGGGCGCAACCAACCCTGCAGACGCAGCACCCGGCACCATCCGCGCCGAGTTCGCGGAATCGGTCGGTGAAAACTCGGTCCACGGTTCGGACGCTCCGGAAACCGCAGCGGTTGAAATCGCATATTTCTTCTCGGGCATTGAGCTGGTCGGCTAAGCCACAGCCATTGCTGACAGATTGGGGCCGCATCCTTGGTTGGGTGCGGCCTTGTTCGTTCAGACCTGCTTTAGGTCCTTTTGTGCAACACGAACTCCGATAGCGTCCAGATCTGCAATCATCTGGTTTTCGGGGGCAGCCGCGTTACCGGCTTTGATTGCGTCGAACCTTTCGCGCAGGGCTTTTTTCTCGTCGCCCTTGCAGTCGTTCCACGGCCGGCCCTGCAATCCCATCACCAGAACGTAATATCCGATGAAATGCGCCCTGGTGCCGGCGCGCAACAGGCGAGCATAGGCTTCGTCCGGCCCCAGTTCACGCAGCGCCTCGGCCGAATGAATACCAGCACGGGCGCAGGCCTGTTCAAAGGCGGGGCCAAGGTTTCGGATTGAAGATACTGGTTCGCTCATAGCGGTGTCTTACTTCGGCGCCCGGGGCCTGTCACCCCGTGAATACACTCGGTCGCAGTCATAATGCCTTGATGTCCCTTCGGGTTCCGCCGAGACTGAACAAGAAAACCCAGAATGGCGTTGGGGCAGCCCACCAAACAAAGGGGCGGGCGCGCAAATGACCGTTGAGAAACCTGTAAAGGGGTTTCTGAGTTTGAACTGGAAAGGCCTATCATGACCAGATCGTCAGGCGATCAGTTCATTTTCCCAGCGAAGATTGACGAAACGGCACTGGCACATGCCATTGCCGGGTTTTCCCCAAAAGCTTCACCCGATAGTTCCGTCGCAGCTTTCGCATTGCTCGATTGTCACGATCAGTCATTGCGCGCCTCCGGTCGTGCTTTGATCCATACTGGCGGGATGTTGCACCTGCTGCGGAAGGATCATGGCCCTTTGTCTCAGCAATACTCGGGGTATCTGCGGTTTGCGCGGGACTTGCCAGAAGGGCCGGTTCAGAAGGCGCTGAACGACTTTCCTGAACTGCGGGCGCTGACGCAGATCGGTGTTGGGGAGATCAAGGTTCAGACCTTTGCCGTACTAGATGATCTGCAAAAGACAAAAGTCAGGGGAACTTTAACGTACATGTCGACGCCATCAGGGCAGGCGACTATTGTACGAATTCAGAAGTTGCGCGGGTACAAGAAGGCTTATCAGTCGGTCTGTTCCTCTATCGCCAGCATTACGGGCGGTGTTCATGATATTGAAACGCTCTATTCCAGCCTGGTTCCAGACATGGTTCCCTATCAGGCCAAGCCTGAATTGAAGATTGGTCAAGCAGAACCTTCCTGCGAAGTCGCTGCAAAAATCATTCAAACATATCTGCGGGTTGCGCGGCAAAACGAAGAGGGCGTGATCGCTGATATCGACACTGAGTTTTTGCACGATTACCGAGTATCGTTGCGCAAGATCAGGTCAGTGATCAGCCTGTTCAAGGGTGTGTTGTCCGAGGCCCAGACGGCCGAGCTGAAGCGGGTCTTTTCCGACCTCATGACCCGTACTGGACCTCTGCGTGATTTGGATGTCTACCTTCTGGAAAAAGACAAGTATTTCAATCTTATCCCGCCGAACCTTCACTCAGGACTGTCCGAGATGTTTGATCAGTTTCAAACGGATCGTACACAAGAGCAACTGCGCCTGTCACGCTGGTTGCGCAGCGCCGACTACACGACGTCCATGACCGACCTGACCGCAATGTTCGCAGGTTCAGATCACTTGGACCTTGGGCCAAACGCGCATCTCGGTGCGTATGACTATGCCTGCGCGCTGATCTGGAAGCGCTATCGCAAGGTGTGCAAACTGGCGCGCGGCATAAGCGACGATAAACCAGACAGGACGGTGCATGACCTTCGTATCGAATGCAAAAAACTAAGATATCTGATGGAATTGTTTGCCCCATTATTCGATTGGAATGGTTTGAAAATGATCCTTAAGCCATTGAAAAAACTTCAGGATAGTCTTGGTTTGTTCAACGACTATTCTGTTCAGCAAGATGCGTTGATGACCTTTGTAGCGTCTCGCGCCGATACGCAAGGCCGCGTGGACGCGCAGATCGGTTTGTCCGTGGGCGGCCTAATCGCTGTGCTTGATCAACACCAAAAGACGGAAAGAAAGCGCGTTGTCGCAAGTTTCCATCAGTTTGACGGGCAAGAAATCCGGCACATGTTCCGCAGTCTGTTTCACCACAAAAAGGAGTAAGGAATGAAAATCATTGCCTTTTACTGCAATAAGGGCGGTGTTGGACAAACCGAGACTTCCGTGAACCTTGCCTATGTCTGTGTGCAAACCGGTCGGCAGGTTTTGCTGTGCAATCGCGATTCTGGGGGTGCGTCTGGGGTCTGTTTTCGAGCCGCCGATGAGATCGTTGTTCCCGTCAGTCGCACAACCTTGACCGAGCGGTTATTTGGTCAACCGGTTAGCATTTTCGACAAACACAATATGCATCAGATAAGCTGCGGGCGTTCTTTTCAATGGCGCAGCATCGGGCCTTTGCCAGTACTTACGCAGATCGCGGCGCGGCTGGTACGGCATATCGGGTGCTGTTTGATAAGCTGGAAGATTGAGTGGGGGCGCTCCGATGAGCACAGAAATAGAGCGCAAGTTTCTGGTGGCAAATTTACCGGACTTGAGCCGTGCAGAAAAAGCAGTGGTGCGTCAGGGGTACCTCACCGCGCCGGAGGACTCGACCGAATTGCGTCTGCGGCAAAAGAACGATGTGTTTTTCCTGACCTTAAAAGGAGGCGGTGATCTTGTACGTGTTGAGCGTGAGACAGAGATAACCCGGGACCAGTTTGAAACCTTCTGGCCGGAAACTCGAGGACGCCGGGTCGAGAAGGTACGTTACACGGATCAAATGCCGGACGGCCACCAGTTCGAGCTGGATGTTTTCTCAGGCGGCCTGGAACCCCTGTGTTTGGTTGAAGTTGAATTCCATACCAGTGAAGCCGCAAATGCCTATGTCCCACCGGATTGGTTCGGTGCGGATGTCACCGAGGATAAACGTTATAAAAACATGATATTGGCGGTAAACGGACTGCCGGGTTAACTCTGAATTGCCAGATTGATCGTGGTTTCCAAACCTGGGTTGCAGTTTCGGGCTGCGAATGTCCCGCCATGCATATGAGAAATCGCGGCAACCAGCGCGAGCCCCAATCCCGCATTGCGTTCCGTGCGCGCCGGATCAAGCGTGACGAACGGAAGCTGAAGGCGATCCAACTCTCCGGGCGGAACACCCGGACCACGGTCCCGAACCTGCAATTGGGCAAATCCGTCCTCGGTACCGATTGAGATCGTGATTGTGGTATTTGCCGGTGCGTAGCGCATAGCGTTTTCCAGCAGATTGGAAAGAGCCTGCGAGAGGAGGGGCCGGTGCCCCTGAATTGCGGGGGCAGAGCCTATAACCTCAAGACGGACGTCCTGATCCGCGGCCACCGGATCATAAAGCTCCACGACATCGCCAACCAGTTGCTGCAAGTCAATGTCTTCGAATTGCTCGCGCCCCAGACCGGCCTCGGCCCGCGATATCTCGGTAAGCTGCCCCAAGACCCGCAAAACATGGTCGATTTCTCCCGTTGCCCGCGCAATGTCGATCTCGCGATCCAGATCGCTTTTGCCGGGCTCGGAAAGGGATTCGACCCGTTGGCGAAGGCGGGACAGAGGAGAGCGCAAATCATGTGCGATAGAGTTCGAGGTGGTGCGCAGATTACTGACCAGCTCTTCGATCCTGTCGAGCATGTTGTTCAACGTGCCAGAGACCTGATCTAACTCGTCCCCGGTTCCGCGTAGGGGCATCCTTTTGGAAAGATCGCCAGAAACGATGTTTTCGGCTGTGCTTGCGATGTCTGACAGGCGTGAAAATACCAGGCGTGTGAACAGCCAGCCGGTGATCACGCTCAGAACAAATGCTATCCCTAGCGCCAGTGCCAGAGATCGGAACAATACACGGTCGAATTGTTGACGGGCCGCCGCATCCCGTCCCACAAGAAGGCGTTCGCCACCGGGCAGGCGGATCGATGCCGCCGAGATAGGCACCAGTTGGTCATTGTCAGCCCTGCGCAACTCAAGGTCGACCCAACCGCTTCCGGCGGTCACATTGACCGGCCAGGTTTTCAGGTTACCCACAAGCTTAACGCCTTGCCGATCCGCCAGAAGATACAGCGCGTCTCGGTCGGGCGCGCTTGGAAGGCGACGCTCGATCGCTGTGATCAGCCCGATCAGCCCGCGCCGTTCATATTCATCTGCAAGCCCGGTCAGTTCGGCGGACACGACTGATCGGGTCTCGGATTCGATGCTTCTGTTGGCCGTCACATAGACCAATGCCAGCACGGACGCGGTCAGGAACGTGCTTAGCACCATGCTGGTGGCGACAAGTCTTGTTCGTGAATTATTAAGGGAAAGCCGAAGGTTATCCATCGGACATCATGTAACCTGCTCCGCGAACAGTTTCAATCAAAGGTGTGTCTCCGCCTTCATCCAACTGGCGGCGCAGCTTTGAGATGTGAACATCCACAACGTTGGTGTTCGGGTCGAAATGATAATCCCAGACGCCCTCAAGCAGCATGGTACGCGACACGACACGGTTCTTGCGGCGCAGAAAGAATTCAAGGATCTGGAATTCACGGGGCGTGAGCGTGATCTCATGGCCGTCCCGCGTAACCTTGCGGGTCAGAAGATCCATTTCAAGATCCTTGCAGGTCAGAGTCGGCGTTTCCTCGGATTCCTGCGGACGTCGCAACAGGGCTTCGATCCGTGCATGAAGTTCCTGAAACGAGAAGGGCTTGACCAGATAATCGTCGGCGCCTGATCGCAATCCTTTGACGCGCTCGTCCACTGCACTCATGGCCGTCAACATCAAGACCGGTGTTTTCAGCCCTGCTGCACGCAGGGATTTGATCAGGGACAGCCCGTCCAGACCGGGAAGCATCCTGTCCAGCACAATGGCGTCAAACCCGCCATCCGTTGCGTGGTACAATCCCTCGCGGCCATCAGCAGCCGTTTCGACAACATAGCCTTCTTCGCCAAACCCTTTGGCAATGAAATCCCTAGTGTCAGCGTCATCTTCGACGATCAACAGACGGCGGCTCATGATCTGGCTCCTTTTCCCTTGGGATTTAAACACATTATCCAAACAAAGCCCATGGAATGCAGAATATCTTGCCGGGTGCTGGGCACGCACCCGGCAAGCCCGACGGACAGCGGACAACTCAGGTCCGCCGGGTGAGGCGCGCGCCGGATCTCCCCATCAAGCGACGCGCGCATAGTGTTGGTCAGACCAATTCGACGGCAACGAAGATCTGGCTGCCGGCCCGATTGATCAATACCAGTGCCGGGTCCGTCTTTTCGCTGTCCAGTGCCGCCTTCAGCGCTTCGGGTGTGAACGTGTCTTGGTTGCCCAGTTTGACGATCACGTCACCACGTTGCAGACCCGCCCGAGCCGCAGGGCTGTCCGGTTGCAGGTCTGTGACGACCACACCTTCGACGGCTTTAGCGATACCTGCCTCGGCCCGCACCGTTTCGGTCAGGGGGGCCACGGTGACACCAAGCGACGTGCCTGCCGCCTCGGATTCGACAGGGGTGTCGGACTGGGCCGCCGCTACCTGATGCTGGCCAACGGTCAAAGTGACCGTTTCCTGTTTGCCATCGCGCAGAATGGTCAAATTACTGGCGGTGCCGACCTTGGTTGTGCCCACCAGAATGGGCAGGTCACCACTGGAGTCTACGGCTTCGCCGTTGAAGGACAGGATAACATCGCCTTGTTCCAGAACTCCGTCTGCGGGGCTGTCGGCGACAACATCTGCCACCAGTGCACCCGAGGAGGCATCAATTCCCAGCGCCGCAGCAAGCTGCGGGCTGATATTCTGGATCGAAACACCCAGCCAACCACGGCTGACCTGCCCATCATCCTGCAGATCGGCTGCAATATGTTCAACGATGTTCGAGGTTACGGCAAATCCCAGCCCGACAGATCCGCCACTGGGGGAATATATGGCCGAGTTTACACCAATCACTTCGCCGGCCATGTTGAAAAGCGGGCCACCAGAGTTGCCCTTGTTGATGGCGGCGTCCGTTTGAATGAACTCGGCATAAGGCCCGTCCGAGATATTGCGACCTTTCGCCGATACAATGCCGGTAGTGACTGTCGAGCTCAAACCAAACGGGTTGCCGATCGCAACGACATCTTCGCCAACGCGGATTGCGTCGCTGTCACCCAGTTCGACAGCTTGCAGGCCCGGGCCTGCATCAATCTTCAACACCGCGATGTCGGTCAGCGGGTCGGTGCCAACCACCTCGGCCTCAAATGTCCGGTCATCACTTAGGCGAACGGTTACAGTCGCTGCATTGTCCACCACATGGTGATTGGTGACGATATAACCGGCTTCATCCAGTACAAACCCTGACCCGAGCCCTTGTGCCGGCCCGCGTTGAGGCATGTTGAACCCTTCAGGCCCACCAAAGCGCTTGAAGAATTCCCCAAACGGATGACCGTCGAAATCAAAATTCTGCCCCTGTGCGGGGCTTGAGGCGGCCTTTTGTTCGGCAATGATGGTTACAACCGAAGGGGAAACGGATTCGACAAGATCGGCAAGCGCCTCATCCGCCATCGAAGGTAAAGCGGTTGTGGCCAGCATGGCTGTGCCCAATGCGCTGACCCCCATCCAGTTGGATGTGCGGGGAAGTAAAAGCGAAGATTTTCGGATGCTCATTTCTGTCTCCTGGTTTGATCACGCAATTTCCGTTGCGCGTTGAGACATGAGATGCACTGGCAGGATTGGGGTTTCCTGACTGATCAATTAATAAATCTTAATTTTGCCACAAAGCAGATGTTTTGTGGCGAAGGACGTTGATCAGGATTCGCTGATTTAACCGGGTAGGTCGAAGGCGAATCGGAGGATTGTTGCCAAAACAGACGTCAAACTTTCAAAAAAGTTGAATTTTCATTGTTTTGTTGACAATGCTTTCACTGAACAGTGGGGAAAAATGCTGCTCTTCCAATGGTTGTGGGCGAGTCCGGGAGTCATCGGACTTGACGCTGTAACTTTGCTGACAGGCAGCTGAATGGGTGCATAAGTTTGCGCTTAATCCCGAATCGTTGATATGCGCACCGGACTTGGATCGCCTATAGGTTGAGCAAGCCCTGGGGCTATGTTGCCTAAAAGCCAAATCGAGGTGCGCGAAATTAACCTATTCTTCCAATTTTACGTTGTTTCTAAGGATCGGATAAGTGAGGATGAAATTGCCCAAGTGAGGGGAAGCCAAAAGCGCTAGGGGGCGCTGGCGGCTAACTCAGTTACCGGAAGTTTTAGCGGCGTGTTAACGAGGGGGTCTTGTTTAGGTTTAGCTGCTAGGGAACCAGAGTGTCTTTAAGACCTATTGGTCAAACTTTTGGAATTGTGGAAAGTGGTAGTCCTGTATTGGGCACCGGCCCGGTCGATATCGACCGGGCCGTGTTTATTCAAGAAGTACGCTTCTTGCACCAAGCATCCCAATCTTCCGGCGTATCCAAATCCATAACCGCGTTTTGACCGGGAAGGGGTTGCAGGAATACGCCACCCTGTTGTGACCGAACCACCGTCTGCGCGCCGTGATCGCCGTGCAATGCCAAGAGCTGACTGAAAAGCGTCCGATCGAAGATCACCGGGTGCCCGGGCTTTCCATCTGCGGTTGTTCCGCGCCAGATTACATTGTCGGGATGTAATTGACGTGCATTCAAGATCGTTCTCAGATCAGCTTGGGTCAGGTCAGGTAAGTCGGCCAGCAAAACCATGACTGCGGGTGCGTCTACAGGAAGGTATTCTATGGCGGTGCGCAAACTGGCGTTCATTCCCTCTGCCGCGTCCGGGACCGGAACGGTCTGAACATCCAGTCCCGCAAGTGCATCATATCTTGGGTGTGGACGCGGTGGCAGGGCGACAAGGACAGGCGCCACACCACGCGCAAGGGTCGCCGTACGGGTCAGCAGTGGAATGCCGTCGATTTGCTGCAAAAGCTTGTCCAACCCGCCCATACGACTGGATTGACCGGCGGCAAGCAGGATGATTGGGATTTCGGTCATTGTGCCTCACTGCCGTCAGTCATGTGTGCTGTCATCCCCTCATGCGTGTGCCATCTGAGTCAAACAAAGGTGTCGAGATAACCTTCGCTTTGCGCATCTGCCCCAGAATCTCGATTTCAACCTCCAGACCATCTTCTATGCGCCCGGACGGCAGAAAGCCCATGGCGACGGATTTTTGCGCAAAATGAGAATAGCCGCCGGAGGTACAAAAACCGACAACCGAACCATCCAGCCAGATCGGTTCATAGGCGTTGACGTCTGCATCGTCTGTTTCAACCTCGAAGGCTGCCAGCTGGCGGGTGGTTCCGTTGGCCCGTTCTGATTCCGCTGTATCGCGGCCGATGAAACGGGTGCTTTTGTTGAAAGCAATGAACCGGTCCAACCCCGTTTCTGCGGCGGTGTAATCTGGCGAATATTCCCGCATCCATGAGCCAAAGAACTTGTCTAGCCGCAGGCTCATCATTGCGCGCATTCCGAACGGAACAATGCCGTGGGGTTGTCCGGCCTCCCACAGCGTCCACCAAAGCTGACGCTGCGCTAAGGGGTCGCAATAGATTTCATAACCAAGGTCACCCGTATAGCTGACACGCTGAACGATACAGTCGGTCATGCCGACAGTCATCCGGCGCACGTTCAGGAAGTTGAAATCGGCCAAGTCGTCTCGGGTGCAGGCCGCCAGAACCTGCGTTGCCTTCGGGCCGGCAATCTGGAAGCCGTTCAACCGGTCGCTGACGTTTTCAATCCTCACGCCGTCCTGAGCGTTTTGCTGGAACCACCGCATGTGGAAGGCCTGACTGCCATAAGACGCTGTAAGCTGGAACTCAGTGTCAGTCAGGCAGGAAACGGTGAAATCACCGATTAGCTTGCCCTTGTGCGACAGCATCGGGGCCAAAGACAGCCGACCGGGTTTCGGAACGCGGCCAGCCATGATCCGGTCCAGCCAGTTCCGAGCATCGGGTCCGGTGATGCGGTATTTGCCGAAATTGTGGACTTCGTTGATACCCACAGCTTCACGCACTGCCCGCACTTCGCGCCCAGTCGCCGCGAACGCGTTCGAGCGGCGGAAGGATGGAGTTTCAAATCCCGGCTCATCTTCCTGCGCAAAATAGTTTGGCACCTCAAGGCCGTATTGCTGCCCCCAGACCGCGCCAAGATCGCTGAAGATGTCATACATTGGTGTCGTGCGGTTGGGGCGTGCAGCGGGCAGTTCTTCGTTCGGATAGGCTACGCTGAAGCGTTTCTGATAATTCTCGATGACTTTGGGGCGGGTATAACCTGGGCTGATCCAGTCGCCGAAGCGGGCAACATCCATGGCAAACACATCGCGCTCGGGCTCGCCTTCGATCATCCACTGCGCCAGCGTCAGGCCAACGCCGCCACCCTGACTGAACCCGGCCATAACACCGCAGGCCGACCAGTAGTTGCGCAGTCCGGGTACAGGGCCGACCAGCGGGTTGCCATCAGGGGCAAAGGTAAACGGCCCATGGATCACCGATTTTATTCCAGCCTCAGCCAGCACAGGAAAGCGGCGATACGCGAATTCGATACTGTCGGTGATCTTGTCATAATCATCGGGCAGTAACTCGTGCCCGAAATCCCACGGTGTGCCGTCTACTGCCCAGGGCTTGCAGGGCTGTTCGTAGAACCCGATGCACAGGCCGCGCCCTTCCTGCCTCAAATAGCTTTCACCTGCCGGATCCATGACATGCGGATGCTCGCCACCCGCATCGATAATCGCTTCAATCTGTGGGATCGAGTCGGTGACAAGGTATTGATGTTCCATCGGGTGCAGGGGGAAATAGACACCCGCCATGGCACCAACTTCACGCGCCCAAAGCCCGCCTGCGTTAACAATGTGTTCGGCATGGATTGTGCCTTTGTCAGTGACGACATCCCAGCTTCCATCGGGGCGCTGGTTGGTTTCACGCACCATGCAATGGGTTTCGATCGTGGCGCCGCCCATTCGCGCGGCCTTGGCATAGGCATGGGTGGTGCCTGACGGGTCCAAATGACCATCCAGCGGATCGTAAAGAGCGCCGATAATTCCGTCGATATTTGTAATGGGCGCGATCTTTTTGATTTCTTCCGGGCCGACGATTTCTGTTTCAAGCCCCATGAACCGATGCTTGGCGCGTTCCGCCAGCAGCATATCAAACCGGTCCTGATTGTCGGCAAGTGTCACACCGCCCACGTGGTGCAGGCCACAGGACATGCCGGTGATCTGTTCCAGTTCTTTATACAGCCTGATCGTGTATCCCTGTAGCGCCGCCATGTTGGTGTCGCCGTTGAGGGTGTGAAACCCGCCTGCCGCATGCCAGGTCGATCCGCTGGTCAGTTCGGACCGTTCCAGCAACATGACGTCCGACCACCCGAGCTTGGTCAGGTGATAAAGAACCGAACATCCGACCACACCGCCACCAATGACGACCACCTGGCATGTGTTTTTCATCCGCTCCTCCTTTTCTGGTAGGACGGTGCAGATCAATGGCAAAGCATTCTGTCAAACGAGCGACAGAGCGCGTCGTTTTTGTCTAGCGTCCAAACCCTATAAGGGCCGCACTTTCAGGGCTGTGATACGATTGCCTTCGCGTGCTGTAACCTCGAACCGGAAGCCATGGAACGAGAACACTTGCCCAACAACCGGGATCATCTGGGCTTCGTGGATGACCAGACCAGCAAGAGTGTTGGCTTCTTCATCCGGTAGCGACCAGTCCAGCGCACGATTGACATCGCGAATGGTCATAGCACCTTCGACAAGGAATTGGCCATCATCCGTCCGCACGACCGGCACCTCTTCGGCGATATCGAACTCATCGGCGATTTCGCCCACGATTTCTTCCAGAATATCCTCAAGCGTGATCAGTCCACGCAATGAGCCGTATTCGTCCACCACCAGCGCAAAGTGACCGTGCATTCGCAGAAACTCGCGCATCTGGTCATCCAGAGTTGTGGTCTCCGGAACGAAATAGGGGGCATTTGCGACCTTGCCGATGTCGAAGCTGGCCAGCCGGTCGGTGCCGCCATCGCTGCTGCCAGCCTGTGCATACATCGCGCGGAACAAGTCCTTGGCGTGAACAACGCCAACTATGTTCTCCTGCTCGTCCCTGAAAACAGGCAGACGAGTGTGAGGGCTTTCAAGGCATTGCCTTAGGATAGCTTCGGGTGGGGCGTTCGCATCGATCATTTCGATGTTGGAACGGTGGAGCATGATCTCTTCCACCGTGCGGTCGCCCAGATCCAGTGCGCCGAGGATGCGGTCGCGATCTTCTTTTTCGACAACCCCTTCCGAATGGCCCAGTTGCAGGGCGCCTGCGATTTCTTCGCGCACGGCCAGAATGTTGCTGTCAGGATCGATCTGAACTCCGAACAGGCGCAATACGCCACGCACTAACAAACGTACGGCCGCGACAACAGGCGAAAACACTGTCACGACCACGCTAATGATCGGCGCAACGGCCGCAGCGGCCTTTTCGGAATTGGTGATGGCGTATGTCTTGGGCAGCACTTCGGCAAAGATCAACACCAGAAAGGTCATGACCAGCGTTGCCAATGCCACGCCGCTTTCACCGAAAAGACGTGTGAACAACGCCGTCGCCAGTGACGCGGCCAGAATGTTGACGAGGTTGTTGCCCAGCAGAACCGACCCGATCAGACGTTCGTTGTCGTCGGTTATTTCCAGCGCCTTTTTAGCCCCGCGCGATCCCTTGTCGGCCTGAACGCGTAGTTTCCCCCTTGACGAGGCGGTCAGCGCCGTTTCCGAGCCCGAGAAAAATCCGGACAGGATAAGCAGGAACAGGATAGCGCCGGTCGTAACCCAGAATGCGCCGTCGAACATAGAAGGTGAGGGTTCCATTGGTCCTTGATAGATTTGTGTACTGCATCCGTTATGGGGACGTCGCCCCGCTGAATCAAGGTCTTAGCCCTTGTCCTCATTGCGGTCCTTGCTCAGCGGGTGATGTTGCAACACCAGTTCCGCCAGACGTTCATCCAGAACATGCGTATAGATTTCTGTCGTCGCTACGTCTGCATGGCCCAATAACGTCTGGATCGATCTCAGATCAGCGCCGTTGGCCAGCAGATGCGTGGCGAATGCATGGCGCAGCGTGTGTGGTGTGACTTTTTCAGAAGAAACACCACCCCGTACAGCCAGCTCTTTCACCAGCAAAAAGAACCTGTGCCGTGTCAGATGACCGGACTTTCCGCGTGATGGGAACAGAAAGCGCGAGCGCTGAGCGCCTTTTTCCGCGGCCAAGTCCTCGGCCTCGTCCCGCGCGGTCAGCCACGCGGCCAAAGCATCCCGGGCCGGGGGCGACAGGGGGACCATTCGCTCTTTACCCCCTTTCCCCAGCACCAGCAGCATCCGGGGATCGCCACGGGCCGAAGAGACGGGCAGGGAGACAAGCTCAGTCACCCGCATTCCTGTGGCGTACAAAACTTCCATCAGGCAGGTGTTTCTTAGCCTGTCAGATTCGGTTCGCCCGGTTTTTCGAGCAGCCTCCAGCAAACGATCAACTTCGGGCACATCCAGCGTCTTGGGCAGCCGTTTCTGCCGGCCGGGACCTTTGATCTGAATGGCAGGATTGGTCGCGCGCCAGCCTTCCTCGAAGGCAAACCGGTACAGCTGCTTGATAGCAGACAAACGCCGTGCGCGGGTCGAACGTGACAAGCCCTGTGCATCGCAGTCGATCAGGTAGGCTTCGATCAGGTCGCGATCTGCCTGATCAAATCCGGATTTCTTGCGGTCCAGCCATTCGGCAAAATCTTTCAGGTCGCGCCCATAGGCCAGCAGCGTATTGGTAGCCGCGCCAAGCTCTGCCGCCTGCGCCTGCAAGAACGTTGAAATCCACAGGGCGTCTGATGCCGGAGAGCCCATGATCAACGCTTTTGCAGGATCAAAAGGGACAGGGCCGCACGTCGCGCGGTGTCTTCCAACCCAACGCGCCGGAATGTTGCAATCGCCGCTGTCAGGTCCACCAGATTGCCCCGTGCGCCATGTGCAAACAGTTGCATGGCTTCAATAATGGCTTCGCCCAATTGACCGTTGGCCAGCAGCGCATCAATGTCGCCCGGCACAGGCGCTGCCCATTCAAACCCCTGAGCGACAGCATCAGCCAAAGGGGACGGGGACACCGCGCGCCCGGGGTCACCTTGTGCCAAAGCGGCAAGAAATCGGGTTTCGTTGGATGTGTCGGGCGCTGCCAAGGCGGCCTGTTCGTAAAGCCCCGACAGCATCAGAATACGCCAGCGCAGGATTTCGGTGGTGGCAACCGGCAATGTGACAGACGACAAGCGCTCGGCGAACAGTTCGGCAAACGGAACCTCAAGCCCGACACCGCGCATCTGTTGCCAGACCGGTTGCAAAGTCTTTCCGATCGCTTCCGCGTTCCCGGTGTCTAACGCGCTTTCAAAACGCTGAACGGCGGCCACCCGATCCCAGACAGCACCTGAGGCTGCCGGATCACGCTCGGTATAAAGGCCCAGCAGCTGATTGGGGGTTAATGCGCCAATACGGGTAAGCCGTTCCGCTGCTTCGATCTGTGCCTTCCAACCCGCGACATCGCGCAGATCCGCATTGGCAAACGCCCGCGGCAGCGGAGCGGAAGGAAGCCGTTCGCCAATTGCCTCAAACAAACGGAACGTCAGGGGATCAGGGTTTTCCGGCTGCGGCAGGTAAGCTGCGCCTTCATACAGTTCCGGGCTGAGGAAACGGTCCAGAACCGCCAGATCCTCGGGTGGAAGGATTTCAAGCGCATGTGCCGCCTCAAGCGTCAGCGCAGCCGAAGCCCAATCCCCGCGGCGGGCCTTGCAGAAGATCTGAGCCGCATAGTCCCGCGAAAGATACGGTTCGGCAATAAGGGCGGTACAACTGCGATCCTCGTCCCCGGTCAAGAGCGTCGCATCGAACCAGCGCTTGAACCGGTCCTGCGTGTCAGTGGGTCCGGCCAGTTGAACAAGCGATTGTGCCGGATCAGCGGCACCCAGTTGCATCAACCGATCCAGCCGGGCCAGCAAAAGGGTTTCTTCGGCCAGAGGTCCCGACGGCGCGCGGGTTTCAGACAAGAGCAACGTGAACAACAAACGCTGCATGGCCGGGTTGTCACGCACGTGGACGTCGGCGATCAGTTCGGCCAGGCGATCCGCCTCGCTGCCCTGCCAAAGGTCGACGGGCAGACCGGTGACAGAGGACGAAACAAGGCCCAGCGGCTGCGATAGTGCCTCAAGCGAAGTCACCTCAATTTCCGGCAATGCGCCATCTTGCGTAACCGGTGGTTCCAGCAGAACGGTTCCCGGCAGGTTTTCCGGCGGGTCTGTCAGCCATTCGATGGCGGATAAGGGTTCCTGCGCATGTGCCGACCCGGCCAGTGTGATTGCCAAAAGCAGTTGCTTAGTTGACATCCAGTACAACCGGCTCGCGAATTTCACTTTGAGGCGCAGAGAAATCCACACCAAAGAATGGACCGACATAGGCATAGGCAACCAGCCCGATGAATGTCAGGCACAGAACATATATCAGGAACTTGATCAGACGGCTCATGGCGTCACGCTGCCTCAATTTTTGATTTTGACCAAGTTATAACTGGCATTTTTCCCAAGATCACGTCATTCACGGTGAAATGAGCGAAATTAAGCATAACACGCATTCAGCGGACGCGCAGACCCGATTTGATCTGCACAAAACCGTGGTTCTGGTGGGCATGATGGGGGCCGGTAAGACGGCCGTGGGCCGCGCTTTGGCCGCGCGTCTGGGTGTTCCCTTTCTGGATAGTGATGCTGAAATCGAATCAGCCGCCAACATGACCATCCCCGAAATCTTTGAGCGGGACGGGGAGCCGTTTTTTCGCACCAAGGAAACACAGGTCATCAGCCGCCTGCTGGACGAAAAAAAAGGCATCCTTTCAACGGGTGGCGGGGCGTTTCTTCAGCCTGACAACCGGCGTTTGATCACCTTGCGTGGGGCGTCTGTCTGGTTGCGGGCAGACCTGAAAGTTTTGTGGAGCCGAGTTCGCCACAAGGACACGCGCCCGCTGCTTCGTACCGCTGATCCTTTTGCGACTTTGAAAGCCCTCTACGAGGCGCGTGTTCCGGTTTACGCCGAGGCGGATCTGATCGTGGATTCAGATGGCGAAACTTCGATCGAGAATATGGTGGACCGGGTTGTCGACGCCTTGTTGGCGCGCCCTGATGTTTTGGAAATCAGATAATGCATCAAACAGTACACGTTGAACTTGGCGACAGGTCATATAACGTTGAGATCGGTCCGGATCTTCTGGCGCGCGCGGGCGATTGGATTGCACCGCTATTGGCGCGTCCTAAGGTGGCCGTCCTGACAGATGAAAATGTCGCTGATCTGCATCTGGAAACGCTGCGTGCGGGTCTGAAAACCACCGGGATCGAAATGTCCGCGCTGGCCTTACCCGCCGGAGAGGCAACAAAAAGCTGGCCACATTTCGAACGCGCGGTTGAGTGGCTGTTGACTGAAAAGGTTGAACGCAGCGACGTTGTTGTGGCCCTTGGTGGTGGGGTAATTGGTGATCTTGCCGGCTTTGCCGCAGCCGTTCTGCGCCGAGGTGTTCGGTTCGTACAAATCCCCACGTCTTTGCTGGCGCAGGTCGACAGCTCTGTCGGGGGGAAAACAGGGATCAACGCCCCTCAGGGGAAGAACCTGATCGGCGCTTTTCATCAGCCATCGCTGGTTCTGGCCGATACATCTGTGTTGCAGACCATGTCCCAGAGGGACTTTCTTTCAGGGTATGGCGAAGTGGTGAAATACGGCTTGCTTGGGGATGCTGATTTCTTTGAATGGCTTGAGGCGAACGGGCGAAGTGTGTCTTCAGGCGACATGGCCGCACGTGTGCGTGCGGTAACCCGCTCGGTTCAGATGAAAGCCGATATCGTGGCCCGGGATGAAACCGAACAAGGTGACCGCGCCCTGCTGAATCTGGGGCACACCTTCTGCCATGCCTTGGAGGCCGCCACAGGGTATTCCGACCGTCTTTTGCATGGCGAGGGCGTGGCCATCGGCTGTGCACTTGCGTTCGAGCTTTCGTCCCGCCTTGGCCTGTGTTCACAAGAGGACCCAAGCCGGGTACGCGCACATCTGCGGGCGATGGGCATGAAAACGGATCTGGCTGATATTCCGGGCGAATTGCCAAGTGCCGAGGTGCTGGTGGATCTGATGGGGCAGGACAAAAAAGTCGTGGACGGCCAACTGCGGTTTATCCTGGCCCACGGAATTGGTCAGGCATATGTGACTTCGGATGTGCCGAAGGATGCGGTCTTGTCGGTTCTGTCGGACGCTCTCGCCCCGGTGTGACGCAAGGGGTTAACGACCCTGAATGACCATCAGCTCGCCGATGTTTTCGCGGGTTATGTAACCGATCATGCGACCGCCATGGGTCAGAACTGCAATGGCCGGCGCCCCATTGTGCAGGTGTTCCAGCACGTCCTCAAGGCCGGTTGTCAGCAGGACTGTGGGGACGTTTGTATCCATGATCGAGGTCGCGGGTGCGGTTCTGGGCTGGTCGCTTGCAAGGGCGGTGAACAGGCGATCGCGTGTCACAAAGCCCAGCAACGTGTGATTTGGGTCCAGTATCGGAAATTCGTGCTGCGTGGTGTGAATGACGGCTTGTGCAGCTGTGCTCAGCGTATCACTGGGAGAAAGTGCGTGAAACTCGGTGATCATCGCGTCACGGGCCAGAACACGACGAACCGCAGATCGCAAAGCGACTTCCTGGCTTTCTGCATTGGCTGCAAAGAACACGAATACGGCGATCAATACCAGAATTGGATTGCCAGAGCTCAGCCCTAGAAATCCAAACCCGATGGCGACAACCTGGCCACCAACGGCTGCAATTCGGGTGGCTTTGACACGATTCATGCGTAAACACAGTAGGGCGCGAAAGACGCGGCCTCCGTCCATTGGGAAGGCCGGGATCAAGTTGAAGATGGCCAAAAGCAGATTGATATAGGCCAGCTTGTCCACAATCCTCACATTTGGTGACTCCAATTGCGCGAGGGTCTCAAGCGGCATACCTGCGCCAAGCGCGGCAAGGCCAATAAAGATAGCGATATTCACTGCCGGACCCGCAAGCGCCACCAGAACCTCTTGCATCGGTTTTTCCGGCATTCTCTCAAGCCGGGCCAGGCCGCCGATGGGCAGAAGGGTGATGTCGGGGGTTTTGATGCCATAGCGCCGCGCCATAAGGGCGTGACCGAACTCATGCGCGACAACGCAGGCAAACAGCGCCAGAACAAAGAGAAGGTTCTCAATCGCGGCTGGCATTCCACCGGCTGAGAAAGCGGCAAAACCGACCCAAGCGAGCAGCAGAAAAAAGGTGACATGGACCCTCAATTCGGACCCGAGCAATCGGCCGAGAGAGAAGGACCATGTCATGTTGTTTCTCCGTTCTACTTAGAACGGAATCTCGTCGTCGTCGATTCCGCCCGATGCAGGCGCCGGAGAGCTGGATGGACCGCCATAGGGGTCACCGTAACCGCCACCGGCCTGGCCGCCACCATAACCGCCGCCGCTGCCGCCACCGCCTTCGCCACGACCGTCCAGCAGGGTCAGTTCCCCGCGATAAGGGCGCAGGACAACCTCGGTCGTGTACCGATCCTGACCGGACTGATCCTGCCATTTGCGGGTTTCCAGCTGGCCTTCGATATAAACCTTGCTGCCCTTGCGCAGATATTGCTCGGCGATGCGGGCCAGCGGTTCCGAGAAGATAGCAACCGAATGCCATTCTGTCCGTTCACGACGTTCACCCGTGTTGCGGTCTTTCCAGTTTTCCGAGGTGGCAATGCGCAGGTTGCACACTTTGCCACCGTTCTGGAACGACCGGACTTCGGGGTCGCGGCCAAGATTTCCCACCAGAATGACCTTGTTGACTGAACCCGCCATGTAAATCCTCGTTCTGTTCTGCGTAAATGCGCCGAATCTGGCGCAATGAGTTTCGTGAGACCCTATACGGCCTGCATCATGGTTGAAAACAGTTGATACAACACTGTCGAACAAGAGTCTTACTGTACTATTTACCAAGCTTTCATTTTTTGCGGGAATACCTATACTCCCACTGGTTTTGATCGAGCAGGATAAGCAAAGATGCGTTCTTGGGTTGCTGGGTTTTCCGTTGCCTGCCTTGTATTGGCCGTTGCGCCGGTGCAGGCACAAACATTGTCCAGCAAAAGCCGCAAGGATATTTTCCTGAAACAGGCGAAGGTTCTGGATTCTCGTGCGGCAACCCAGTACCGCGACTCGGCCCGGCTGAAACCCAAAACAACGCGCGATCAGGTCAGCAAACGATATTCAGGAAAATATCGCGGAGAATATCTGGAAATCGCGCGGCGTGTTGCCCGCCTTCACAACATTCCTGAAGATCTGTTTTTGCGTCTCGTGCAGCAGGAAAGTGGATGGAACCCTCAGGCGAAGTCACATAAAGGTGCGTTGGGATTGGCGCAACTTATGCCACAAACGGCCGAGCTTTTGGGCGTAAACCCGCATGATCCCAAGCAGAACCTCGAAGGCGGTGCTAGATATCTGTCCTGGCAGTACCGCAAGTTCAAATCGTGGCCTTTAGCGCTGGCGGCCTATAACGCGGGGCCTGATGCGGTTGAAAAGCATGGTGGTATCCCGCCGTACAAGGAAACCCAGAACTACGTAAAGATTATCTGGGGCGGCTGAAACCGATGCTGCGCCGCAGAGTGTCGTATTCTTGATTCAGTGTAACGCCTCCAACTAACCTGACAGGGTATCGCCCAATAACTGGTGAGGCCCCTTATGCCTGCTGATCACCCGCAGATTCCCAAAGAAACGCTGGCAAACTGGCAGCAACTTGTTGATCTGGTCGCAGAACTGGCCGACGTGCCCGCAAGCCTGATCATGAAAACCGACGCGCCGGATCATGCGGTTTTGATCACATCCGATCACCCCGAGAATCCATATCCGGTCGGTCTGAGTTTCCAGTTGAACCCCAAGCTATATTGCCAGGGTGTTCTGGAGCGTGACGGAGAATTGGTGGTCGAGGACGCCAAATGTGATCCGGTTTGGGCGGACAACGACGACCTGGAACACGGAATGACCTTTTACATCGGCTTACCGCTGAAATGGCCCGATGGCTCGGTGTTTGGCACAATCTGTGTTCTGGACCGTAAACAGAACCGGCGGGCCTTGTTGTTCCGAGAGGGGCTGGCGCAGTTCGCGCGCATGGTCGAGTCGGATTTGGCTTTGTTGCAAGAGGTTTATCTGAGACGCGCGTTGGAGGAGAAACTGAACGAAACACTTGCCCAGCTTGAAACGCGTGTTTCGGATCGAACCCGAGAGTTGCAGGAGACGAACACAGCGTTGCGCGTATTGCTCTCAAGTCTCGACGATGACCGCAAGAACCGGGATCACGAAATCGTCGAGCAGGTTCGAAGCAGAGTTTTGCCGTATCTTGAAAAGGTTCGGGCGCAGCTTTCCGGCGACGAGGCGCAATTTGTCTATCTTGAGCTGGCCGAAAAGAACCTGAACGAGATCACATCTTCGCTGTCTGACAAGTTGACGGATGCCTTCGCGGCAATGACCCCGACCGAAATGGAAATTGCGCAGATGGTCATGTTTGGGAAAACCACAAAGGACATTGCCAAGGCCCTGTCCCGAGAGACGTCGACAATCGATTTTCACCGCAACAACATTCGTCGAAAACTAGGACTTGAGGGACGGGATCAAAACCTGCGCAGTCATTTGCTCTCGATTTCGTGAATGCCGAATATGGGGATTGCCCCCATATTTCACCCCCATTTTTTCGGTCTGAGCCGATGTGCTTTGGCTTGTTACCCTCTGGGTTGAGGTGCGGAAAAACGGCGCACGTCCAACAGAGAGGTACAAAGATATGGATCGCAAGGATCTGAAACCGACCATCCTGAAAGGGGACAGGGATCATCTGGCACCGGGGCTGTCTCGGCGGTCATTTTTCATGGCGGCAGGTGCTGCCGGTGTTGGCGCGACAGCTTCAGTGCTGGGGGCAAAACCGGCCGAGGCGCAATCGCAAGCCTGGTTGCAGCCAGGAAACAATAACCACGTGATCGACCTGCAGGGATCGACGGGTCAGGCCAGTGCCGGAGTTGTCGGTATCGACTATTATGGCCATTGCGCCATAAAGATCACCTCGCCCAACGGCGCAACGGTCCTGTTCGACCCCTGGCGTGATGACCCGTCGGGCGCGTGGGGGCTTTGGTTCCGCAATGAATTCCCCCAGATCCCGGTGGACATTACCTTGTCGACACATGCGCATTTCGATCACGACGCGATCGAACGACCAAGCTCGACCATGGTGCTGGACAGGATGGTGGGCAATTTCGAGTTCGCCGATATCAAGATCACCGGTTTTGCAGATAAACATGCCTGCGTGGCGCCGGGGTGGTACAACTGGACCAATGCACTGGCCGAGTTTGGGGTCGAAGCCTGCCCACCGAACAATGTGGGTCATATGGATATGGTGGTCTATCTGGTGGAAACAGGCGGCATTCGTACGCTGATCTGGGGTGATAATCGCCACAATCCGCCTCAGGAGTTTTGGGACGCCGTCGGACAGGTCGATGTTCTGACCCTTCCGGTAGACGGGTCGCAACATATCCTGAGTTTCGATCAGGGTAATGACATCGTGGCCAAGCTAAAGCCCAAGATCATTATCCCAACTCATTACCTGAACGAAGTCACGTCTTATACGCTGACCACGCTGCAATCAGCAGACGAGTGGGTAAAGGGACAGCAAAGCTATCAGATGCTTGACAGTGCCAGCCTGAAACTGGAGGCCGGAGAGATTGCTGGTATGAACCAGGAGTTCATGCATTTCGGCAACAATGTCATGACCGGCTGAGAGTCTTACAGGGAACCACCACTCACAGGCGCCGCCAGTTTCCTCGTGAAACGCGGCGCTCACAGAAAGGGCCGGTCAACGACCGGCCCTTTCCAGTGAAGATCCGCAAACCTACTCGGCCGCGACTTTGATCACGGGTTGCATCCGTGCCAGCACCTCTTCGGACAAGTGGCACTTCACCTGATGACCCTCGGCCAATGTCTGCACCGGTGGCACATGTGACTCGCAGCGGCCGTCAGGCACTTCGGATTTCCAGCGACACCGTGTCTGGAACGGGCATCCCGGTGGCGGGTTCATGGCTGAAGGAATATCACCTTCCAGTACGATGTGCTGCTTTTCGACCGATGTATCGGCGATGGGAACAGCACTCAGAAGCGCTTCGGTATAAGGGTGGTAGGGGGGGGCAAAAACCTGATCAGTTGTGCCCAGCTCGACCACGTGGCCCAGATACATCACCATCACTCGGTCGCTGAGGTATCGCACGATGGAAAGGTCATGGCTGATGAACAGCAACGTGGTTTTGTGCTCGCGCTGAATTTCCATCAGCAGGTCGGTCACCGCAGCTTGCACCGAAACGTCCAGTGCCGATACGGGCTCGTCGGCTACCACAATGCGCGCATCGCCGGCAAAGGCGCGCGCGATACCTACGCGCTGCTTCTGGCCACCCGACAGCTGACGCGGCATTCTGTCGGCAAAGGCGCGCGGCAGTTTTACCAGATCCAGCAGCTCCAGCATCCGCTTCTTGCGCTCGGCCTCGGAATTGCCAACACCGAAGATTTCCAATGCCCGGATGATCTGGCGCCCAACGGTCATCGACGGGTTCAGCGTGTCGAACGGGTTCTGAAACACCATCTGAACTTCACCAACGGTCTTTGCGTCGCGCTCTTCTATGGGCACCTGTTCGATATTGCGGTTGTCCAGAAGAATCTGCCCGTCCGTGGCCGTCTCAAGACCCATGAGAACTTTGGCAAAGGTGGACTTGCCGCAACCGGATTCGCCCACAATGGCCAACGTCTCGGATTCATGCGCCTCGAAACTGAGCGTTTCGTTTGCCTTCACAACCTTCTTTTCGCCACCGCCGAACAGGGCATTTGCTGCAACCTCATAGTATTTCTTGAGGTTGTCCATCTTCAGAACGACCCTGCCGATCTCACCTTTCTCTTTCTGTTCACCCACCGTGATTGGTGCGTTCCAGTCAATCTCTTTGAATTTAAGGCAACGGGTATGGTGCCGGTCATTTCCGGGCACCGCCTCCATCAGGATGTCCTTGGCGTCACAGCGACCTTCTTCGAAATAGTCGCAGCGCGGACCGAAGTTACAACCAGGGGGCCGCTCATGGGGTAGGGGAAAGTTCCCCGGTATAGCCACCAGCGGACGCGAATTCTTGTCGGCCCCCGGCAGCGGGATCGACCGGAACAGGGCCTGCGTGTAAGGATGCTGCATCTCGTCAAACACATCCTTGATCGAGCCGCGCTCGACCGCCTCACCCGAATACATCACGCAAAGCCGGTCACAGGTTTCAAGAACCAGCCCGAGGTTGTGCGAAATGAACAGCATCGAGGTGCCGTATTTCTTGCCCAGATCCTTCACCAGCTCGACCACGGCAGCCTCAACCGTCACGTCAAGTGCCGTTGTTGGTTCGTCAAGGATCAGCAGCGCCGGTTTCGACATCAAGGCCATCGCGATCACGATGCGCTGCTGTTGACCGCCTGACAGCTGGTGCGGGAACGAGTTGAGCATTCGCTCGGGGTCCGGCAAGCGCACATCGGTGACAACTTCCAGCGCGCGCGAATACGCTTCTTCCGCGCTGACGCCCTCGTGAATCATGGGCACTTCCATCAGCTGCTTACCGATCTTCATTGCCGGGTTCAGTGAGGCCATCGGCTCCTGATAGATCATCGCGATCTCATTGCCGCGTATGTCGCGCAATTCGTCTGAACTCATTTCCGCCAGATCACGACCCTTGAACTTGATCGTACCACCAACGATGCGACCATTTTTGCCAAGGTCCTGCATGACACCCAGCGCCACCGTGGATTTGCCGCAACCGGATTCACCGACCAGACCAACAGCTTCACCGGGTTGCACACTGACAGAGAAATCCATCACGGCCGGAATTTCCCGCAGGCGGGTAAAGAAGGAAATCGACAGCTTGTCGATCTCAAGGATCGGGCCGTCATAATCCGCCATCTTGCTCATCTTGTATCTCCTCGCCAGATCGAGGGGATCCTCTTCATCTGGCTAAAAATATCTCGGGGGGTCCGGGGGGCTGGCCCCCCGGTCGCTTTCACATCAGTCTTTCAGACTTTCTTCGCGCAACCCGTCGGCCAGCAGGTTCAGACCCAGAACCAGCGTCAACAAGGCCAGCGCGGGTGGCAGAGCAGGGTGCAGGTAGATCGACAAAAGCTTGCGCCCCTCGTTGATCGTCGACCCCCAGTCAGGGCTTTCAGGTGGCAGGCCCAGACCAAAGAAACCTAAGGTTCCCAGTAGGATGGTGGTATAGCCAATACGCAGACAGAAATCGACGATCAGCGGGCCGCGCGCGTTGGGTAGGATTTCCCACAACATGATGTACCACGGACCTTCGCCACGGGTTTGTGCTGCCGCCACGTAGTCCCGTGTTTTGATGTCCAGCGCCAGTCCGCGCACGATGCGGAACACGGTCGGCGAATTCACAAAGACCACCGAGACAAAGACCACCAGAATACCGCCTGGAATATCGAACAGATCCAGATAGGTCGGCAGCCCCCAGATACGATAGGCGTCGGTATTGATGATGTAGCCACCAGTCGAAATCAGAGACAGGTAGAACCAACCCGCTACCCCTAAAACTCCGATCAGCAGCGGTGTTCGGAAGTTTGGTCTGGTATAGTAGCGTGAGTTCAGCAGCACGCCGAGGAATATGATCGGGAATACGAACAAAACGGCCGCCATATAGTTCGGTACACCGGTCGCAACGATCTCGGGCGTGACCAGCAGATAGAACAGCAGGATCACCGGGAAGGCCAGGATCAGGTTCGCAAGGAACGACAGCAAAGTATCCAGCCGACCACCATAATAGCCTGCCGGAAGACCCAGCGTGATGCCAACCATGAAGGCAAACATCGTGGCAAGCGGGGCGATCTGAACAACAATCCATGCCCCTTTGACCATGCGGCTGAACACATCGCGCGCCAGATTGTCGCCACCCAGCAGATACCAGGCGTATTGACCGTCCTCTAGATTGGAAAGTGGCGTACCTGGCACTTTGTTCTTCATGCCCGAAACCTGCGACAGCGGGTCATGCGTGACGATCAAATCCATCGCGCCGAATACTCCGGTGAAAACCCAGAACATTACAAGGCCAAAGCCGATCATGCCGATGGGACTGTCAAACAGTTTGCCGTAGAGGCCAAGCTTGCGTTTGAAAGCGATCGACATGGCATAAAGGATGATCAACGACACCCATACGGGCAAAAACTGCTGGGACATGGCGCCAATAATCCCGGCGCTTGTGCCCATTAGTACGCCCAGTACGATATAGGCGAGCGCGATTCCGACACTGGCCAAGAAACTGTAGCGCAGTGCAAGTTGTATCAGTGTCCGCAGGCCCGAGCTTGAGCTCAACGTACCGTCCGGGTTCACCGTCATCTGGTCTTCGGGCAGCACGATGCTGGCCAGCATCCAGACGGCAATTGACAAGACCATTAGCGCAAGGCCAAGGGCAAAAAGCGGGTTCAGGAAGGCGATAGAGCCGGTCCAGGTAAGTGGTTCCATGATCTAACCCTCCTTAAGAAATGCGGATGCGCGGGTTGAGGTAGACATAGCCGATATCCGAAATCAGCTGGGTCACCAGCACCACAAAGACCGACACGACCGAAATCGCCAGCAACAGCTGAATGTCGTTATTGCCTGCGGCCTGAACCAGCGCCCAGCCGAAGCCCTTGTAGTTGAACAGGGTCTCGACGATCACTACACCATTCAGCAGCCAGGGGAACTGCAGCATGATGACGGTGAACGGTGCGATCAGCGCGTTACGCAACGCATGCTTCATGACGATATTCGGGAACGAAACACCCTTCAGGCGCGCGGTGCGGATATATTGCGCCGTCATCACTTCGGTCATCGAGGCGCGGGTCATCCGTGCAATATAGCCCATCCCATAAAGCGCAATGGTCAGGACCGGCAGGAAGAAGTTTTCAAAGGTCGGGTTCTCCATCGCTTGCGTGGCCGTACCCTTGAACCACTTCAATCCAACTGCAGAAGAGGTGAAGATGGCGATAAAGATCACGCCCGAGACGTATTCCGGTGTCGCCGTCGTTGTGATGGCGAAGGTCGACAGCGTCCTGTCGGTGGCAGATCCTTCTTTCATTCCTGCCAAAACACCAAGGATCAACGCAGACGGAACCATCAGCAGCATGACCCAGAGCATCAGACGGCCAGTCAGAGCCAATCTGTTGCCAACAACGGTCGAAACCTCTTCTTTGAAGACAGTCGAATAGCCCCAATACCCTTGCAGGATTCCGCAAAAATTCGGAGATTCTTCGGCGGTTTTGCCCGGCAGGATGCATCTTCCCTGAACGGTTCCGTCTTCATTCGTGTACCGATAAGATGGTAGGACACCCAGCCATTCGCCGTATTTTATCGGAGTGGATTGGAGGTAACCATTTTTGCTCAGGTAGCTCTCAACCTGTTCATCCGACATCCGAAAGTTGCCCTGCGTTTTCGCCAGCTTCTCGAGATTCGGATAGAGGTTGGTCAAGAAGAAAACCAGGAATGTCAGACACAATGCCGTCAACAGCATGATGCCAACGCGCCTTAGAATGAAAAGTCCCATATTTGCCCCTGTGGGTCGGCTAGCGCGGGTTTCATGGAACGCCACGCTTAGCTGTTATTATTTGTTCGTCGCATTCAGGACGAAGAGGCCGTGCCAGGGTGGCGCGGCCTTTTGCGTTTTGGCTCAGGACGTAAAGCCGAACTTATAAAGCTGCGGCAGGTCTGCGATATGCTTTTCGACACCCACCAAATTGTCGCGGTGATGGCGCATCGCTGTCCGCCAATAAGGCTGGATCGTGACACCTTCGTCGATCATGATCCCCTGCAGTTTGGCCATCACTTCACGACGTTTGTCGACATCTGCGATCGAGTTCGCCTCGGCCAGCAACGCATCAAACTCTGCATTGGCAAAACCGGATTCGTTCCACGCGACTCCCGATTTATAGGCCAGTGCCAGAACCTGAGTGCCCAATGGGCGGTGGTTCCAGTTCGTCGACGAGAAGGCGTATTTCGTCCAGTCGTTCCAGAAGGTCGACCCCGGCAGAACTGTATGCTTGGCCTTGATGCCCGCGTCGTTCAGCTGCGCTACAACCGCGGCCGTGGTGTTACGGCGCCAGTCATCGTCGATTGATTGCACTTCGTGCTCAAAATCACCCATACCCGCTTCGTCCATCAGGGCTTTCGCCCCGGCAGGATCATACGGGATACGAGTCACGGCCGAGTCATGTTCAGGGTGCATCGGCCCGACGTGGCAGTTGTCTGCTGGAATGCCGTAGCCTGACATGCCCAGCTCCAGGCACACTTCGTTGTCCACCGCCATGGCCAAAGCCTGACGAACGCGCTTGTCGCCGTAGATCTTGTTGCCGTTTTCGTCTTCGGCCAACTGGTTCGGGCGGATAACGATGGTGAAGCCCGACGGGATTTCCGAGCGCACAAGCCCAATTCCGTCGAAGATGTCGACGAATTCGCCAACAGATTCCCAGTTCATGTCGATCTCTTCGGCCTCATAAGCCGCAAGGAATGCAGCCGGGTCAGTGCCGTAGTCGATGAACTCGATGCGGTCGATATAGCCGCCTTTTCCGGCCTCATATCCCCACCAGTCGAAGCCTTCGTTGCGCACCAGCACGCCTTTAACGCCAACTTCGTGGCTGTCAGGCAGCATGAAACCTGTGCCGACCGGGTTTGAAAGCATGTCGTTCGCATCGAAGCTGCTATGAACGATTGCGGCGGGATAGTCCGCCATGCCCGGGATGATCGTGATGTCAGGCGCGTTGCACTTCAGTTTGACAGTATGGGAGTCGACAACGGTGATTGCGCCGTCCGCAGCTTTCTGAGTGCTTTCGTCGATAAGCGACGCCATACGCGATGCCATCGAGTTGCCTTCCAGACCAGCGTCACACCATCCTTCTATGTTGCGGGCCACGTCTTCGGCTGTGAAGTCATCGCCATTGTTCCACTTTACGCCCTTGCGAACGTTCAATGTGTATTCGGTGGCGTCGGCGTTGGCTTCCCAGCTTTCCAGCAGCATTGGCTTGAACGAGCCGTCGTTGTTGTATTCAACGAGGTACTCCAGCCAGCCTGCTGTGAAAGTGGCAATTTGCGTCCAGTCATAGGTTCGCGGATCTTTGAGCGCGCGCACTTCCATCTGGTAGCGGATGGTACCACCGCGCTGCGGCTCTTGTGCCGCCGCAGGCGATTGCAGACCGATCAAACCATAGGCCGTCGGTACAGCGACACCCAGCGCCGTCGCGCGGACCAGAAATTCCCGGCGGCTAAGCTTGCCGTCACGGTATTCCTGCGCGTGCATCTCGGCCGCCCAGTGCACCTTGTCGTTGGTGATTGCCGTATTGGTCATAAATGTCTCCCTGTGACATTGATTTTGTTGATTTGTTCTTGTTCTAAGCGACGCGGGCTTGTCCGGTCGAAAGAAAGAAGGATTCCGGTTTTTGGACTCTGTGCATCCCCATGCCGCCATTCGGCACCAGAAATCACTCAACGTCAACGTTCGGAATCGACATAAAATGCACAAAAACGACGTTACCGCATTGTTGATATTTCGATAGGGATATACCTATATGACACACCGCAGGGGGAGCCTCTTGCGGAATTTCGATGTCAAATTACTGATAAAAGACGAGAAACTTCTTCTTTATCTGTTGATCAAATTGCTTTCGCTATCAAATCCAGCGGAATGAACAACACCAGATATCACTTTGAGAAATCGACGTGATTCCATGTTTTCATTCTTGCCCGAAACCACGTGCGTTGACGTTTGGCAAATTGCCGGGTCGAGATTGTGGCCCGTTCACGGGCCTGATCCAAAGTCAGTGTTCCATCCAGATAGGCCATAAGCTCTGGCACACCAATGGCTTTGCAGGCGGGAAGAGCGGGGTCGAAACGATCCCGCATGGCGCGTACTTCGTCGATTGCGCCCAGCTCCAGCATCTGATCAAAACGGCGTTCAATCCGATCCAGAAGCCACGTTTTGTCGACGTCAAAAACGATAGGAACCGCATCATCCAGCCGTAAAATTGGCGGTGGCGTATCGGCCTGCCAAGATAACAGGCTGCGACCAGTGGCGCGCTGCACTTCCCAAGCGCGCTGCACGCGCGCGCGGTTCTGCATATCCAGGCCAGACAGTGTCTGTTCGTCGACCCCGGCGACCAGCTCGGCAACGGTCAGCAAGTCTGCTTCGGCCCGCACCTGCGCTGGGGTCGCAGGAATTTCGGCCATGCCTTCGGTCAGGGCCGAGAAATACAATCCTGTCCCGCCGACAATGATTGGCCGCTGGCCCCCGGTTAGCAGTGGCACCACTTCTCGCAGCCAGTGACCGGCAGAATAGTCCTGATCATAGGCGATGTGACCATAGAGCAGATGCGGCACGCGTGTTTCTTCTTCGACAGATGGTCGGGCCGAGATCACTCGCCAGCAGTCATAGACCTGACTTGCGTCTGCATTGACGACGACCCCGCCATGCCGTTCGGCGATCTCCAGCGCCAGTGCTGATTTCCCGGATGCCGTCGGCCCTGCAATCAGGACAGGTTTGTCGTCGGGAATAGGGGGTAATTGCTGAAATATCGCGTCTGTTGATCGCCGGGTCATATGCGGTTGCCTCAATCCTCACCAACCGCATTGAACCTGCGGAGCTTTTGCTTCATTTTGCGCCGGAAATTAACCCCGTGCCAGCCCGGAGCGCAACATGAGCCTTTCCCCGTCTTCTGAAACTGCCGAAACCCCGAAAACCACATACAAACGTGTCATGTTGAAAATTTCAGGAGAGGCATTGATGGGGGATCAGGGCTTTGGCCTGCACCCGCCGACAGTTCAACGCATCGCGCAAGAGGTGAAATCGGTTCACGATCTGGGCGTTGAGATCTGCATGGTTATCGGTGGCGGAAACATTTTCCGGGGCCTGAGTGGATCTGCTCAGGGTATGGAGCGGACGACAGCAGACTATATGGGGATGTTGGCCACGGTGATGAACGCACTGGGTATGCAATCTGCCCTGGAAGAGATTGGGGTGTTCACCAGGGTCATTTCGGCCATTCGCATGGATGAAGTGTGCGAGCCGTATATCCGCCGCCGCGCCGTACGACACCTTGAAAAGAAAAGGGTTTGCATCTTTGCGGCCGGCACCGGCAACCCGTATTTCACCACCGACACCGCGGCGACCTTGCGCGCCAATGAAATGGCGTGTGAGGCGATTTTCATGGGCAAGAACGGTGTCGACGGCGTTTACGACAAGGATCCCAAACAACATGCCGACGCGGTGCGTTATGACACGGTCACCTATGACGACGTTCTAGCCAAGCGGTTGCGGGTCATGGATGCGTCAGCCATCGCGCTGGCGCGTGACAACAACCTGCCTCTGATCGTCTTTGGTCTGGATGAGCCCGGCGGTTTCCGTGGAATTCTTGCAGGCGAGGGGACATATACCAAAGTTCAGGGTTGAGGCCCGAACGAGACCCGCCCCAGAGTGTTGGAAATTCAGCCCCGGCAACCCCGCCGGGCTTTTTCTTTTGCTTCAGCTTGACGGTCGCGGATGGTGCTGTCTAAGTAGCGTTGTCCTTCCGAAGAGAAGGGCTGCCCGGTGTTTCGTCAGCTCATGGCGCAAGCACAGGCTGGGCTGGAAGACCTGCCATGATTTCTGAGATGTCCGGAAACATGAGCGGGCATCTTGTTGATATGACAGCACAACTAAGGAGCAATGAGGCATGAGCTCTCTGGATATCGATTTCGTTCGGGCACAGTTTCCGGCTTTTTCCGAACCCAGCCTGGAAGGACAGGCTTTTTTTGAGAACGCTGGCGGGTCTTATACTTGCAAGCCGGTGATCGACCGGTTGACGCGGTTCTATACGCAACGAAAGGTTCAGCCCTACGCCCCGTATGAAGCAAGCCGTCTTGCAGGTGCCGAGATGGATGAGGCACGTGCGCGCATGGCCGCCATCCTGGGTGTTGAAACTGATGAGTTGAGCTTTGGCCCTTCGACAACACAGAATACCTATGTTTTGGCGCAGGCATTCCGGCAGTGGATGAAACCCGGTGAGGCGATTGTCGTGACCAATCAGGATCACGAGGCAAATTCGGGCCCATGGCGTCGTCTGGCCGAGGCAGGGATTGAGGTGAGGGAGTGGCAGATCGATCCGGAAACCGGATCACTGAACCCACAGGATCTGGAAAACATGTTGGACGAAAAAGTGCGTCTGGTCTGTTTCCCGCATTGTTCCAATGTCGTGGGCGAGATTAACCCGGTCACCGAGATCACTGCGATTGCCCACGCGGCTGGTGCATTTGTCTGCGTGGACGGCGTATCTTACGCCCCGCATGGGTTTCCGAATGTTGGCGATCTGGGGCCGGATATCTATCTGTTTTCAGCCTATAAAACTTACGGCCCGCATCAAGGCTGCATGGTCATTCGCCGCACACTGGGAGAGTTACTGCCCAACCAAGCGCATTATTTCAACGCTGACGTTCTGTATAAACGCTTTACCCCGGCGGGCCCGGATCATGCACAGATTGCTGCAAGTGCAGGTATGGCCGATTACGTCGAGCTCTTGTGTGCTCATCACGGCGGGCCTGACATGGGCGCGGCAGAGCAGGGTGCCTTTGCCCATGATCTAATGCGCGCGCATGAGGTGTCCTTATTGCAACCGGTTCTGGATGCGGTAAAGGATCGCAATGCGGTGCGTCTGATCGGCACATCAGACGCCACCCGGCGCGCGCCGACTGTTGCGCTGTCGTTGAACTGCCCGGCTGAACCGGTTGCAGCGGAACTGGCGCAATACGGTGTTATGGCTGGTGGCGGCGACTTTTATGCTGTGCGCCCATTGCAAGCGATGGGAGTAGATCCGGCACAGGGCGTTTTGCGGGTCAGCTTTACGCATTATACCTCGCAGCAGGAGATTGATCAGCTTTTGGAGGCGCTTGAACGCGTTTTGTGATCCACTCTGCTTGGGGCTTCGTAGAACGAAGAAAACCTCAGGGTGGATATGGAAAACGAGCCGTCTCCGATCATCTTATGGTTCCGACGGGATCTGCGCCTGTCGGACCATTCGGCATTGACTGCTGCTGTTGCAAGCGGTCGTCCGATCATACCAGTCTTTGTTCATGACCCTCTTGTGCAACACCTTGGCGCGGCCCCGAAATGGCGGTTGGGGTTGGGTCTGGAGGTCTTTTGCGACGCTCTGACGAGGCTTGGTAGCCGTCTGATCCTGCGGCGTGGCGATGCGCTTGAGCAATTGCGGACACTTGTCAAAGAGACGGGCGCAAAGGCTGTCTATTGGTCGCGGGCCTATGATCCAGCGTCGATCAGACGCGATACACAGATCAAAACGGCGCTGTCCGAACTGGGTGTAAGCGCAAAGTCGTTTCCTGGTCATTTGCTTTTTGAGCCCTGGACAGTAGCAACAAAGCAGGGCCAGCCGTTTCGTGTCTACACCCCTATGTGGCGCGCGGTTCAGCGGCGGGACGTGCCAGCGCCGGATGCGTTGGTGTCACGCTTGGCGGGGCCTGCAACCTGGCCTTCCAGTGATAAACTGAGCACCTGGCATATGGGTGCGGACATGTACCGAGGCGCTGCAATCGTGCGCCCCTATGTCCAACCCGGCGAGAAGGCCGCCCGCGATCGACTTGAGCACTTTCTCGACCAAGTCCCCCGTTATTCCAATGACCGTGACCGGTTGGATCTGGACGGAACATCAAACCTGTCAGAATACCTTTCATTGGGCGAGATCGGGCCACGCACGGTCTGGCACAGGGTTCAACAGGCTGCGATGACGGGAACCCCCGGCGCCGAGGCATTTCTGCGGCAGTTGGTCTGGCGTGAGTTTGCCTATCACCTGATGTTTCACTCACCGCATCTGATGACTGATAACTGGAAAGCGGAATGGGATGATTTCCCGTGGAATATCGATCCAGATCACCCTGAAGTTGCCGCCTGGAGGCAGGCCCGAACCGGAATTCCTGTCGTCGATGCTGGCCTGCGGCAGATGTATGTGACAGGCCGTATGCATAACCGGGCCCGGATGATTGTTGCCAGTTACCTGACCAAACATCTGATGACACACTGGAAAATCGGGATAAACTGGTTCGAGGATTGCCTGATTGACTGGGACCCAGCCTGTAACGCCATGGGCTGGCAGTGGGTTGCGGGATCAGGCCCCGATGCGTCGCCCTTCTTTCGTATATTCAACCCCGAAACGCAGGCGGAAAAGTTTGATCCGCAGGGGGCTTACATGCGGCGCTGGATCGCCGAAGGCCAGACGAAACCCAGTGACGTTGCACTTTCCTATTTCGCTGCGCTTCCCGGTTCATGGAACCTGTGTCCGCAGGCGGATTATCCCGAACCTGTCGTGAAACTGGCGGATGGACGAAACCGCGCCTTGCGTGCGTATGAAAGCCGAAAATCCCACTAAGGAACTGAAAACTTGCCAGAAACAAAATCGCGGCCTAGCCTGATACCTGTGCCGCAGAGGGGAGAGCGGATGGTGCTGACGACGATAGAGGGGCAGTCGGATCTGCCCAGGTATTTCGCCCAGGTGTTCAAGATGCTGGCCCGAATGGAGTCGGGGCGACTAGACATAACATTGCCTGATGGCCGCATCTTTCGCGCAGAGGGGCCAAAGGCAGGGCCTGTTGCTCAGATCGATATCCACGACGGAGATGTTTTTGCCCGTCTGATCCGCGAAGGCGAGCTGGGGTTTTCTGATGCCTACCTTGAAGGACATTGGAGCACGCCTGATCTGCGCTCATTCATGGATCTTGTCCATCTGGGGTCCGAAACCGTCTATGACGGGTTTACTGGAAAGTTCCTTGTCCAGGCCTATGAACGGCTGCGGTTCTGGCTTCATCGCAATAGCCGGACGCAGGCGAAAAAGAATATCTCGTACCACTATGATCTGGGTAACGACTTCTACGGTTTGTGGCTGGATGACACGATGACTTATTCCAGCGCCATTTTTGAGACCGGGCAAGAAAGTCTTGAGAAGGCGCAAACTGCCAAATATGCCAGCCTTGTCGATGAAATGGGGGCCAAACCCGGTGACCACATTCTGGAAATCGGATGCGGTTGGGGCGGTTTTGCCGAATATGCCGCGAAAGAGCGGGGTTTGCATGTAACCGGCCTTACGATTAGTGAGGAACAGTTCAAGTTTGCTAATGAACGTATTGAAAAAGCAGGGCTTTCAGATCAAGTGACATTCAAGTTGCAGGACTATCGCGACGAGCGTGGACAATATGATGGCATAGCCTCAATCGAGATGTTCGAGGCGGTGGGTCAAAAATACTGGCCGGTTTATTTTGAAACCGTTCGTGAGAGGCTGAAGCCAGGGGCGCAAGCGACCTTGCAAATCATAACCGTAAGTGACCACCGCTGGGATTATTACAAGAACGGTGTTGATTTCATTCAGAAATACATATTTCCGGGTGGAATGCTTCCGTCGCCCACGATCCTACGGCAGCAGATCAATCAGGCGGGTTTGAATGTGGTGAAGTCGAAAGAATTCGGCAAAAGTTACGACCTGACGCTGCGGCGGTGGTATGAGACGTTCAATGCAAAATGGGAACAGATCGCAGACCTCGGCTTTGATGAGCGTTTTCGCCGCATGTGGAATTATTATTTGACTGCCTGTGGCGCAGCCTTTGACACGCGCAATTGCGATGTGACACAGATCACCGTATCAAAGCAAGTTAACTGACGGACCGTAACATGCCCACTGCCTCGCGTCTTGTAGCCGCCGTTTGTCTCATCGTGCTGGCATTCATTGTCTCTGGCATGATTATCGAAAACGGTGAAGAAGGTAAGGATTACGGGTACTTTACCCTGGTTAACATGGGCCTTGGCGCGGTATGCGGGTGGGGAATCATGGGCAAGCGTGCAGGGCGCGGCTGGACTGCTGGGATCAATAACGGTCTGACTGGTGTCGCCTCGCTGATTTTCTGGGCGTTGTTCGTGCAGGGCTGTTACGAAATGTTCCGGCTTGCCATGCGCAATCGTTACGGTGGCCCATTTGAGGCCATTCTGGCCATTTTCAAGATCGGGATTGAGTACGGTAAGCTGTTGATTTACCCGGAAATCCTGATTGCATTCCTAATTGGGGCTGTTGTATCGGGACTGGCCACAGAACAGGCCGCCCGATCATGGCGCTGATCCGTTTCCCGACAAGAGAGATCGACTTTGTCTGATTTGTTTTTTTATGGAACGCTGCGACACTTGCCGTTGTTGGAACGCGTTCTTGGTCATCCTCTGAGCAAAACCAAAGCGCGGCCCGCCCAACTTCGAGGCCATGCTGTCCATTCTGTTCAGGGGCAGGATTTCCCAATGATCCTGGAAATGGAAGGTGCCAGTGCCGAAGGTGTACTGGTGCAGGAATTGTCGTCTGTGGATCTGGCCAGGCTTGATTATTACGAAGGGTCATTCGACTATGATCTGAAGCCGTTGAAGGTCGAATTGGAAGACGGGACCGAGGCCGAAGCGCAGGTCTTTTTTCCTGCCCCCGATGCCTGGAGACCGGGTGATTTGTGGTCGCTTCAGGACTGGGCGGACAGATTGGGCGAACTTACAACGCTCGCCGCTGAGGAAGAGATGGCCTATTTCGGGAAGGTTGATCCCCGGATCTTGGCCCGCAGTATTCGCGCCACTCAAACGCGTGCCTGGTCAAAGATTATGGCCGGGCAGCGGAGAACCGGTGATCCGCGGGACATTGCAAAAGACGTGATCGTGCATCGCCATGACCGGGTGTATCTTGATTATTTCGGGATGGAGGAAATCGATCTGCAACATCGGCGGCATGACGGCAGCATGGGGCCGGTACTGCGCCGTGGAAGCTTGTTGCAGGGTAGTGCGGTCGGCGTTCTGCCCTATGATCCGGTCCGCGATACCGTTTTGATCGTGGAACAGTTCAGACCACCGGTTTTCCTGAACAACGATCCGGAACCCTGGCTTTGGGAAGCGGTGGCCGGGATGATTGATCCGGGTGAGACACCCGAACAGGCCGCGCATCGAGAGGCGATGGAGGAGGCGGGTATTCGTTTTGACAGGCTGGAATATGCTGGCGGTGCCTACACCTCGAGCGGATCTTCCACCGGGTTCATGTATCTTTATGTTGGTCTGGGTGAGTTGACGCACACCACAATCACCGGTGGCCTGGACACAGAAGGTGAAGACATCCGCAGTCAAATCCTGCCGTTCGACGAATTCATAGACATGACGGATCGCCATGTTTTCAAGGATCTACAATTGGTGTCTCTGGCTTATTGGCTGGCCCGCCACCGGGACAGATTGCGCGGGTGACTATCCCGCTTGTGGTCGCGGCGGTGCGGCTGTAAATCTTCGATGGTACAAAACGACAAGGGGCCATCATGCGCATTGCACGAGATCTTGCTGACGCAGTAGGAAAAACACCGCTGATCCGGCTGCGCCGCATCAGTGAAGAAACTGGTTGCGAAATTCTCGGCAAAGCCGAATTCATGAACCCCGGTCAATCCGTCAAGGACCGTGCTGCACTCTATATTATCCGTGATGCCATTGCGCGGGGCGATTTGAAGCCCGGTGGCACCATTGTGGAAGGCACCGCCGGCAATACCGGTATTGGTCTGGCGCTGGTGGGGGCGTCAATGGGGTTCAAGACCGTGATTGTGATCCCGGAAACCCAGTCGGAAGAAAAGAAAGACATGCTGCGGCTGGCCGGTGCACAACTGGTTCAAGTTCCGGCTGCACCTTATCGCAATCCCAACAATTTCGTGCATTATTCCCGGCGTTTGGCCGAGGAATTGGCGCAGACGGAACCCAATGGGGCAATCTGGGCCAACCAGTTTGACAACGTGGCGAACCGTCAGGCCCATGTTGAAACCACTGGACCCGAAATCTGGGAACAAACAGACGGTAAGGTCGACGGGTTTATCTGTGCTGTCGGGTCGGGCGGTACGTTGGCCGGGGTTGCCGAAGCGTTGCAGCCCAAGGGTGTGAAAATCGGTCTGGCCGATCCTATGGGTGCGGGTCTCTATTCATATTACACCACCGGTGAAATCGCGATGGAGGGCGGATCGATTGCCGAAGGTATCGGACAGGTGCGGATAACAAAGAACCTGGAAGGGTTCACGCCGGATCATTCCTATCAGATCACTGACACCGAGGCGTTGCCGTATATCTTTGACCTGCTCCGCGAAGAGGGGCTGGTTATGGGCGGGTCGACCGCGATCAACATGGCGGGCGCCGTGCGTCTGGCCAAGGAAATGGGGCCGGGCCACACGATTGTGACTGTCCTTTGCGACTATGGCACACGGTATCAGTCCAAGCTGTTCAACCCGGATTTCCTGCGCGAAAAAGACCTGCCGGTACCGAATTGGATGACCGAAGCACCGCGCAGCATTCCTGGCGTTTTTGAGGACGTGTGATGCCCAAGCAGGTTCGCCTGTTTCTGACACTGGTTTTCCTGTGTCTTGTCGGGGTCGCAGGCGGCGCTGTTGCGCAGCTGACCGACAGGCAAAGTGAGTATTACCGGGGCTGGATAAAAACTGCGGACCGTGCCGAGTCGGTGATCGAAGCGAACCGTGCGTCAAACGCTGCGTTCGAGAATTTGCGTTCTGAAATAAACGGTTACCGAGAGGACTTTAACAAGGCGCGCAGCGCCAACACGGATCGTATCGCAACGCTGGAAAGCCAGATCAAGGCGCTTGGTCCGAAACCCGAAGGGGACGCGACCGAACCTGAAGACATCGCCAAACTGCGAACTCATCTTAATGATCAGCTCAACAGTTTGCGGGTGCCGCGCATCATTTCCGAAGAAGCTTATACCCGCGCAAATGGATTGATCAGTGAAATCGATCGGATCATCCGGACGCGGCAGACAAAACAATTCTTTGAGCGCGGGCCGTCACCGATCAACCCCGTATATTGGGGACCTGCTTGGCAAGACGTAAAAGAGGCGCTTCAGAGCCTGACAAATGAAACAATTACCAACCTGCGTTCGGACGTAGTGAAAGAACGTATCCGTGATCGTGGCTTGGGAATCTTGTTTCTGGTGATCCTGGCCGCGGTTTTACTGATCTTCGGCAAACGTTGGTCCGAACGGGGCGGCGACTATCTGAGGTTGCTGGGCGGAGCGGGCACTGGTGTTTGGTCCTTCATCATTTCTCTGTTGCGGATTCTGTTGCCATGGATCGGTGTCGTTGCCGCCATCGCCGCAATCAGTCTTTCGGGTATTCCGGGTCTGCGAGGCAGTTTGTTGCTGGAAAAAATCCCCTACTGGGCGGCAATTGCCTTCTTCTACGACTGGATTGGCCGACAGATTTACGTGATTGGCGCTTCACAAGGATTCAAGCGCCTGTCTGCTGCTCGGATTACCGAATTGCGGATATACATTGATCTGTTGGCTTTGATGTTGATCCTGCACGAACTGGCGCTTCTGTTTCAGCAGATCGAAAACGTCTCGGATGCGACTCGTGCGGTGATCAGCTTTCCCGTGATTGTTGGAACGGCATTGCTTTTGCTCCGCGTGCGGCAGATCAGAACGAACGACCGCCTGCTGGACCAGACGGCGTCTACCCGGGCCGCCGGATTCAGCCAGTTGTTGGAATTCCTGCGCAAGGCCATGTTCCTGCTGGGGATCGCAACACCCGTACTGGCACTGGCCGGCTATACCAATGCGGCCGAAGCGATCGTGTTTCCGGCGGTAAAAACGCTGGTTCTGATTGCCGCTCTGGCGATTTTCCAACGGTTTGTCAGTCAGATATACGGATGGATCACAGGGCAGGGCGACGCTGCGCGCGACTCTCTTTTTTCAGTCTTGGTGGGCTTTGCACTGGCCATCGTCGCGCTGCCTGTTCTGGCGATATACTGGGGCGCGCGCGAAACGGACCTGCTTGAGGTGTGGTCACGTCTGCTGCTTGGCTTTGACATCGGCGGTGTCATGATCTCGCCCAGCAATTTCCTGACATTTATCGCCGTTTTCGCAATCGGATATACGCTGACACGGTTGTTGCAAAGCGGGTTGCGCAACTCGCTGTTGCCCAAAACCAGCATCGATCCGGGCGGGCAGAATGCGATTGTCGCTGGCTCTGGGTATATCGGGATCTTTCTGGCTGCGTTGGCAGCGATCATGGTCGCGGGGTTTGATCTGTCGTCGCTGGCAATTGTCGCTGGTGCACTGTCTGTCGGTATTGGCTTTGGCCTGCAAACGATTGTGTCTAATTTCGTGTCCGGCATCATCCTTCTGGTCGAACGGCCGATCTCCAAGGGTGACTGGATAGATGTGAACGGGATGATGGGCTACGTGCGTGACATCTCCGTCCGATCGACCCGGATCGAGACGTTCGACAGAACGGATGTGATCATTCCAAACTCGGACCTGATCAGCGGCGTCGTCACCAACTACACACGTGGCAATACCATCGGTAGGGTGATTGTACCGGTCGGTGTCGCCTACGGAACAGATACACGGCTGGTCGAGACCATTCTGGGCGAGGTCGCAAACAACCACCCGATGGTTCTGGCCAACCCGGCGCCCAGTGTAGTGTTTCAGGGATTTGGAGCGGATGCGTTGGATTTCGAGATCAGAGCGATCCTACGGGATGTGAACTGGGTTTTATCCGTCAAATCCGACATGAACCACGAGATCAATCGGCGCTTTCTGGAAGCGGGTATCGAGGTGCCGTTTGCACAGCGTGATATCTGGTTGCGCAATCCCGAAGCTTTGCAGACCTCGAACAAGGTTAAAGAGGCAGGCCTTGCGCCCAAACAGAACACAACCGATTCAACGGCAGGAAAGCCAGTTGAGCTGACAGAATCTGATCTGGACCCTGACGCGGGCGATGAAATCTGACGACCAGCCCGACAGCTGAAAGGTCGCGTTTCTGGTCGCTTGACGCTCTGGGTAGACTACCGGATTTAATTGATCCTTTCCGATGATTTCACCGAATTGGGGCCTTGCAAATCTCATGACATTGGTCCAAACATCGCCGGCACGGAGAGGTGGCCGAGTGGTCGAAGGCGCACGCCTGGAAAGTGTGTAGGCGGGGAACCGTCTCCAGGGTTCGAATCCCTGTCTCTCCGCCATTACCCCCTTAGTCAGAAACCCAAACCCGCCCCAGCGTCTCGGCTGTGTACAACGTGGTTTCGTGTACCACGCCGGGTCTTCGAAAGCGCAGGATTTTAAATCCAGGACACTTTTGCTTTTCCTAAAATGAACGCGCGTTAAGCCGGAAAACGAAAAAAATACCATAAACATTAACAAAAATGTCCATTTGATATAGAATTACAGTGTTTTTGTTCGGTAACTCTTGGGTTTTCGTGTGGCGCAAACGCTTTATGATAAATACGGTGGCTTCAAAACGATTAGCCGTGTCGTGATGACCTTCTATGAAATGGCGTTGGATTCGGATGACATCGGCCATTATTTTGAAGATATTGATATGCCGCGGTTGATTGATCATCAGACGAAGTTTGTATCGTCCCTGATTGGCGGACCGGCGTCATTCAGTGATGACAGGATCGAAGCCGTGCACAGGCATCTGAGTATTTCACACGACGAATTTGATGTGATGGCTGAGCTGTTTGGCGAAGCGCTGAGCGTGCATGGTATGTCCGATCAGGATATCAAAACCGCGCTGGCTGCAATTGAAGGGAAGCGTTCAATTATCGTCGCCCGAAACGCGGCATGAGCATTCATGCAATAAACGAACAGCTGTTACGCGCCATCGGTGTCGGCATTGCCGTGGTGCGCGCCTCGGATCTTCAGTTCGTTTTTCATAACGGGCCGTTTTCGGAGTGGTTTGGAACCCCCGAGAACGGCAGTACTCTTACGGACATTCTTCCCGCCCTTGATCCCAAAGAATTGGAAGACGTCAAGCAATCGGGCTTGAGATATTCGGTTGAATTGCAAATCAAGCCGAAGCGGCGGACCTTGATCTTTGCAGTCGCAGTTTCGTTGGCCAAAGGGCTGTCCGAGCAGGTTCTGATTGTCGAATGCCAGAACATCACGCGCATTCGCGAGCTGGAAAGCATGATCGACAGCTATTCCACCATGGTCGAACGCAACACGCGAGAGCTGGAGCGCGAGAAAGAGCGGGTTGAACGGCTGCTTTTGAACCTGATGCCACGGGCCGTTTATGAAGAGTTCAAAACCTTCGGTGTTGTCACTCCGCAGCTCTACAAGCAGGTGTCTGTAGTCATGCTGGACTTTGTGGGTTTCACCGATTTCGCGGCCAAGACCGACCCGACAGTGACCCTGAGCGAGTTGAACGACATTTTCACAGCGTTTGACAGGATCGTTGAGCAATTCGGGTGTGAAAGGATCAAAACAATTGGTGACGCATATCTTGCGGTCTCAGGCATGCCTGACCCGACACCCGATCACGCGACGGCAGTGGCCCATTGCGCGGTACGTTTCCTGCGTTATCTCGAACGCCGGAACGAAAGCCACCCGCACAAATGGCAGGCCCGGATCGGTTTGGGCATGGGGGCCGCGGTCGGGTCTGTCGTGGGTATTCAGAAATACGTCTACGACGTTTTCGGTCCGGCGGTAAATATCGCGTCCCGACTGCAAATTTTCGCCAATCCTATGAAAATCGTTGCGCCGGAAGAGATGAAATACGCCCTGATTGACGAATTTCAGGTCTCGGACCTGGGACGTGTTGATATAAAGGGAATGGGCGAGATGAATCTGATCAACGTAACGTCCGGGCTGAGCTTACCGCAAAGCAGCCGAACTTTTTGACAGGTGTCAGTCGTCCTGCGGGATCAGGCCCAGCCCTCGCAGGTAGATTCCAATGCCGCTTTCCAGCAGGTCTTCCGGGGGGAAGGGTGACGTCGCTCCGGTATTGCGCGCGTATAATTCAACCACGCCATGGCTCATCGCCCAGATATGTGCGCTGAACATCGACGCGGGCGGGCGCTTTTCAGGTGGAATATGTTGTGACAGGTCGTCGGCGGCTTTTTCAAGAACCGATTTGGCCCGATTGGCGGCCATTGATAGTTCGGGGGTGCGATTCAACGATATTCCGCTTTCGAACATGGCGATGTAATGGCCGGGGTTCTTCCGCGCAAAAGCCAGATAGGCCCGCCCGGTTGCCTCGAAGGCGGCAAGGGCAGAGGGTTGGCCCTTGTCATAAGCGTATTGCATCAGGTCCGCGAACATCTCGAACCCTTGCCGTGCAGCTTCGGCGATAAGGTCTTCGCGCCCTTCAAAATGGCGATAGACAGCGGCGGGTGTTACGCCAGCGGTTTTGGCGGCTTCAGATAACGTAAAACCTGTCGGCCCCTTTTCTTCGATCAGGGACAAGGCTGCCTCGATCAGGGCTTGCTTTAGGTTTCCGTGATGATAACCGCGTTTCGACATCCCGGCCTCAGGTTCTTTGATTAGGTATTGGAAGACAAGGGGATAGACCAAATACACACGGTCGTCCAACGCTTGCCCTTGAAATCCTTGGCCGGGCAGGGTGAAAACGCAACCTAGGCTTCCCAGACATCCGGACCACCGCAGATCAGGGGATCAATGTCGCCAATGCTTTTTGCGTCCTTCTCATCATAGTCCAGCGTGTGCAAAACCGTTTGGATTGCTGCAAGACGGGCGCGTTTCTTGTCGTCCGACCGGACAATTGTCCAAGGAGATACGTCTGAATGTGACCGGGTCAGAGTTTCTGAAATCGATTGTGTGTATTCGTCCCACTTGTCCAACCCAGCCACGTCAATCGGGCTGAGTTTCCATTGCTTTAATGGGTCGGTTTCACGGGCCAGAAAGCGGTTCAGCTGCTCAGCCCGCCCGACATTGAGCCAGAACTTGAAGAGTTTGATGCCATCATTGACCAGACCCGTTTCAAGCGGCAGAACCTGACGAAAGAACTGCTCGCGCTCTTCCTGGGTGCAGAAACCAAAGACGTTCTCGACCACGCCGCGATTGTACCAGCTGCGGTCAAAGAACACGATCTCGCCAGCGGCAGGCAGGTGAGGGATGTAGCGCTGAAAGTACCATTGACTGCGTTCAGTCTCTGAGGGTTTGCTGAGCGCCACATTGCGCGCGCCGCGTGGGTTCAGGTTTTCGCGAAACCGTTTGATCGTTCCGCCCTTACCGGCGGCATCGCGGCCTTCGAAGATGATGGCGATCCGTTGCGCCGTGTCCTTGACCCAAGATTGCATTTTGACCAGCTCGATCTGGAGCAGTTCCATCTGCTCTTCATAGTCTTTGGTCTTCATCTTCTCGCTATACGGGTAGGTCGGGTTCAGGATTTCGCCTTTCTTCGAATTCTTGATCTCGTCCCGCACAGCTTTGGGCGCGCTTTCCTGAAAATACTTCTCGATAGAACCTTTTTCGGTCCGGGCCATATGTCACCTCGCGATAAAACCCATATCCGACTATGGATTAGAGCTTGGATTAACGCAAACCTGCACGCCGCGCTGCACGATCAATTGCGGCGGCAACCTCGGGCGCTGCGACAACCTGCGGCATGTGACCGATCCCCGGTAACGCGACCAGTTCGGCCTGCGGGATTTGCTGGATCAGTCGTTGGGAATGCCACTCGAGGCCGACAGTGTCGTCGGCGGTGCCGTGAACGATTTCGGTTGGCACTGAAATCTCACCGTATTTTGGCTGCAATTGGGTTATCTCATCCAATAGATTGGCCCGTTGCTTGGCATTTGCATGCATGGAACTGCGCCGGATGGTCAGGCCGGGTCCGAAATGCTGGGCATATCCAGCGGGGGCCGATTGGGGCGCAAATACAGTGTCCAATGCCCGTGTCACGTACCAATCGGGCACGAAGGAAGAGATCAGGGGCAGGGCGAGCGCGTTGCCGACCGTGGTAGATGCCAATTGGTTAAACCCATCCAGCGGCGTTTCCCACGGAATGGCAGCAGGTGCGATCAGAACAAGCGCCGAGAGATCCTCGGGCCTTGTGACCGCCCATGCAAGTGCCACTGAACCGCCATAGCTTTGGCCCGCAACGATTGGCTTTTCCGCCCCAAGTTGGGCAGCAGCTTTTTGCAGGATATCCGCTTGCTCCGTGATCGTTTCACCGTCTGGGTTGAAACTTTCTGAAAACCCCAGGCCGGGCCGGTCAAAAACGATGACGCGGTAGTTTTCCGCCAGAATGGGTGCCAGCGCAAAGGTCATGTCGCGGGTGTTGCCGCTTGAGCCGTGAAGAAGGACAACATCCGGCCCATTCCCCATGATAACCGCATGAACGGCGATCCCGTCGACATCAAGAATCTGGCCTTCGGGTGGGAAAGCCGCTTCTGCCTGTGCTTCGTTCCGGGCGCTGCGCCACGCAGTCACAACGGCAAGGCCCAGAATGATGAGGCCAAAGGATATCAATGTTTTAGCGGCCAATTTCGCTCATATCAAAAGGCGTCGTCTGATAGATTTCGTTTATCCAGTTTCCGTAAAGAAGATGCGCGTGGCTGCGCCAACGGTTTTGAGGTGTCTTGGATGGGTCATCATCCGGATAGTAGTTGATCGGCACGTTGATGGGCGTGTCATTGGCGACGTCACGGTCATACTCCTGTTTCAGCGTGTCGCTGTCATATTCAAAATGGTTGAAGATATACAGCGCGCGATGGCTGGGATCCTCGACCAGACATGGGCCCACATCATCACTGCCCAGCAGGGTCGTTAAACCCTGCGCGGCGTCGATCTCAACTTGTTTCATTTCCGTCCAGCGGCTGACCGGGATAACGCAATCGTCAGAGAACCCACGTAAGAAAGGTGATGCAGGGTTCAGGTTGCGGTGACGGAAACAGCCAAAGGCCTTGGCATCCAGCATGTGTTTTCGGACACCATGAAAATGGTTGATCATCGCCATCCCGCCCCAGCAAACGCCAAAGGTTGAATGAACGTTTGTCTGGGTCCAGTCGAAGATTTCGCTGATTTCATCCCAATAGGTGACGTCACCGAATTCCAGATGCTCGATCGGCGCACCAGTGATGATCAGGCCGTCGAATTTCTGGTCCTTAACCTCCTGAAAAGGCTGGTAGAACTCGGACATATGCTCGGCGGCGGTGGTTTTTGTCTGGTGTTCCGTCATACGGATCAAAGACAGTTCGATCTGCAACGGAGTTGCGCCGATCAGACGTGCGAACTGGTTTTCCGTCTGGATCTTCTTCGGCATCAGATTCAGCAGCCCAATGCGCAGGGGGCGAATATCCTGACGCATTGCCTGATCCTCGGACATGACCATAACGCCCTCTTTGTTCAGGACGTCGAAAGCGGGCAGATCTGAGGGGATTTTGATGGGCATGTGTCTGACTTCGAAGAGATTAGGGAAAACTGGTAGTTAGGCGTTATTGCGACTGGCCTCAAGGGTGCGTTCGATCAACTCGTCGAAATCAGCCGCATCTCGGATCTTGCCGATGTCGTTGGCATCAATCGTCACGCCCCAGTTCTTTGCCATCGCCTCGTACCGGGGCTGACGATGGGCCAGGGCTTGCGCATAGGTCCAGCGGACAAAATCATCGGGGTTGACCTCGGTCTCGGCACAGCCGTGTTGATCCAGATACTCTGTCCAGGAACGGGTCAGGAAATCGGCCTGATAGGACATGGGTTTCGGGGATTTGTCGAAACGGCGCACAAGATCGACCGTGTGACCCTCGTCACCCTTTAGCCAGATCATGAGGGTATGCCGTGCGAGTTCGGACAAAACCTGATCTCTTGGGTCTTCGGGGTCTACCCATTCGCAGATCGACCCACCCGTATCACAGATAAAATGGGGATATTTATATAAACGCTCGGCGCGGTCGATGAAGTATTCGGTGTCCAGCAGCGCATGAATTTCGGCCAAGCGAAACTGTTCCTGCCTGCGGCGGTATTCCGGCATGTCCAAGCCGCCCAGATCGGGGTTTCCCGGCTTGCCCAGATAAGCGGCAACAGGTGTCAGGTTGGCGAATGAAATATTCGAACCGATATAGATCGAATCCGACAACAGCAGTTCACGCAAGAACGGAACTTTCATAGCCTCGGCCTTGGCATTGTCGGTGATGTACTCGCCCATATAGCGCGTTCCGATCCGGTAATCGATCGAGTAGTGGAACCAGTTCCCGGAATCTCGGAGGATGTTGGATACGTAGGTCTTGCCCAATCCTGACATGCCAAAGAACAGCACTTTCTTGCGGCTTGCGGTGCGCCAGTCATTGGCTGAGGTGTAGATCATTTTGCGCTGTCCTTTTTTGCCCTAGCTAAATCGGGCAGCGCACGGCGTCAATTGGGCCGGGACGAACGATTCAGAACCAAAAGGCCAATCGCCAGAACGGCAAAGCCCAGAAAGGCGTTTGGGGGCAGGGACTCTTCGCGCAGCAATGCGCCCAGAACAATAGCGACCGGGGGTATGACAAGCGTCACCAACATAAGATTGCCACTGCCGGCCATTGCCAAAACCCGATAGTAAAGCAGATATGCGCCGGCCGTTGCGACGATCGCATAGTACCCGATGGCCGCCCAGGTTATTGCGGGTAACGCCAAGCTGGGTACTCCATCAACTGCTAGTGTTATTGGCAATACCAACACTGTCGAAGCCGTCAGCATACCGGCGGCGGCAACCACCGGTGGAAGGTGCGATAATGTCTGCCTCGCCCAAGCCGCGGCGCATGCGTAGGAAACTGTTCCGGTCAACACTGCAATCTGAGCGGTGCTTTGCAGGCTGAAACTCAAGAAATTCTGCGCTCCGATCGCGATTGAGACACCAAGAAAGCCCAAGCAGACACCCAGTAGCCGGGTCTTTGTCAATCGTTCGTCGCGAAAAAACAGTGCTGCAATCAGAACGCCGAAGATCGCGGTCGCCGCGTTCAGGATCGCCGTCAGACCCGTGTCAATGTACAGCTGCCCCCAAGCCATCAGGCTAAAGGGGATGACGTTGTTCAATAGCCCCATGACCAAAAAAGCGCCCCAGACTCGGGGCGCGCTTTGCACCTTGCCCCCCCCGATCCAGGTCACCAGCCACAAGACCAGCATGGCCCAGAATGTGCGGTGCAAAACCGACGTCATCACGGGAAGTGTGTCCAGAGCGACCCGGATGGAAACAAAGGAAGCGCCCCAGATCAGTCCAAGCAACAAAAGCTCGGCCCAGGCGCGAAGAGAGAGGCGTTTTTGTGCATCCATACGGGCACTGTTTCATTGAAGTTAACCAACGGCGACCCGGTTCATGCGAAAAAGCCCCGCAGAAACTGCGAGGCTTTGTAGGAACATATGATACTCAGATCAGTTCAGAGCGTATGTGATCTGAAAACCAACGCTCCAGGCGCTGTTGCCTGTGAATGTACCACGTGCCGCCGGACCGGCGCCATTCGCGGTGGCATCTCCGATATCCGTGTAACGCACACCACCGGAAATTTTGGCATTCTCAAGAGAATAGGTGCCACCCAGACCGATGCTCCAGAACCCATCTGTCGGGCCGAGGTTCGACACCGGCGTACCTTGGGAAGATTCGTAGCCCAGTGTCACAGCACCAGAAAATTCTTCCGAGAACTGATAACCCAAACCCAGCGAGTAGGTGAACGTGGCTTCGTCATAATCAACCAGGTTCGTCGTCGGCGGATAGTTTGGCGGGTTATACACAAGCTGTGGCCAGTCGACCCAACGGATCGAGCCGAACAACAATGTCTTGGGCGCCACACCAGTCTGGAAATCCAGGTTGATTGACTGCGGTGTTTCAATCTCACTTGTGGTGTTGAACGTTGCCACAGTCCCCGGTGGAATTGGTGGGAAAGGAGGCGGGTTGAGCGATTCTGTCTGCGAAAGGTCGTGGCTGATCTTGGAGTTGTAAGTCAGCGATACACGTGCTGCGATTTCGGGTTTTTCCCAGGCGACACCAACAACATACCCAAATGCGGTATCAGCGCTGGTATCCACCTGATAGCCTGCGGTAATAGGAACAGTTATCGAGGCCTTGACGCGCTGCGCGCGAATACCACCGATCGCACTGAACCCGCCATCGAATTTGTAGCGCAGCAGCGCTGTGATGGCATCTGTATCCGCTGTCGCCCTCAGGCTGTCGGTTCGACCGCCGGGAATTGGGTTGATAGACAGGGGATACGTGCTCGCGTACTGAATATCGGCACCGAAGGGCTGATCATACATGATGGCGAAATCAAGCTTTTCTGTAAGCGCCGTTTTGTACCCCAAGTGCGGTGTAAAAAAGTCGTTCGCAACTTCACCTGAATCAACGGGTTGGCCACCATTTGTGCCAAAAACGTCTGGCATCGTACCGGTCACGCTTGGGTCGGTATACCCCAACCGAAACTGAACTGCAGAGCCTTCTTCAAAGATCAGGTTGATACCCTGACCGCTGCGGTCCAGGCCGCCTGCAAAACCAGCCGTTGCTCCAACGCACAAAGCGCACGTTGCGAGTAGTGTTGTTTTCATTCTGTCCTCCCGAACTTTTTCGAGTATTTGCCTGGCGAAGAATTGAGTGAGTCCAGCGCCTACTCGTGTGTAATGCGCGATACTTTCTTTTCAGTTAGTTTAAGGTCAACTGGTGACGGTGCGTTACTTGTTGCCACTACAGTTCTGAACTGTTGCTAAACTGTTACGATTTTCGGACCAGATGTTCAGGAAAATGCCTGCAAAGATGATAGCGGCGCCGATCAGCACCCAATGGTCGATGGGCTCGTGATAGAGGATCATTCCGATCACCGCGATTGTCGGAAGGCGTGCAAAATCAAAGGGAATTACGACGGTTGCCGGGGCGATAGACAGGGCATTGGTAATGCAAAAATGCGCCAGCAAACCCGCCAACCCAACCAGAATCAAGTAGGGCGCGGTTTGCATTGTCGGAAGCACAATCTGACCGTCGATGCCAGCGGCTGTGGCCCCAAGGACCGCTTGCATTGCAGTTAGCCAGAAAACGATACACCCAATACTGGCAAATCGCGTAAGATTCTTGGTGGTAATCGTTGTAAACGCGAAGAAAACCGCTGATGCCGCTGCTGTTATTAAGCCGGGGCTCAGGGGGGCAGCGCCTGGGCGTGTGACGATCAGAACCCCTGAAAACCCAATTAGCGCCGCAATCAACTTGAGCGGGGTCAACCGTTCGTTCAGAAACAGCGGCGAAAGCAGGATCACCCAAAGCGGTTGAGTGAACTCCAGCGCGAAAACCTGTGCCAAAGGAGCCACTGCCACGGCGTAGAACCAGAGATTTTGCCCTGTAAAGTGTAAGGTGTTTCGTAAAGCATGCAATCCCAGCCGTTCGGCTGAAACCTGCTGCCAGTTGCGCGTTAAAGTCAGGACTGTTGCAACAACAACGAACCCCACGATGCTGCGATACATCATGATTTCAAAGGTATCATGCGCAGAACTCAGCTCACGCCCTGCAACCGCCATGGATGAGAATGAGGCGATCGCACCTGTCATCCATAGACCGGCCTTCAACACGTCTTTCTGCGCATGGCTCATTTCGGGCGTCCCTCAGGTTCGTCGCGTAGCCGCGCGGCCAAAAGACCGCAAGGCCAAGAGCCTATGATAAGCAGGCTAGGTTTGCCCGGCCATTCAAACGTCGAAGGTGCACCAGATTCAAGGTCGTATAGATGACTGCCCCGAACAAAGGCTTGAACGAGAAGGACGTTTTGCAGCTCAATCAGTTAAGTTTTACGCAGACACCCACCGGTTATTCCCACTCGATGGTGCCGGGTGGTTTCGATGTGATGTCATAGGTGCACCGGTTGATGCCCTTAACCTCATTGATGATCCGCGTTGCCGTTTCGCCCAGGAACTCATGGCTGAACGGGTAGTAGTCTGCGGTCATGCCATCGACAGATGTGACGGCCCGCAGCGCACAGGCGTAGTCATAGGTGCGTCCATCACCCATGACGCCTACCGTGCGCACTGGCAAGATGGCGACAAAAGCCTGCCAGATGTCGTCATAGAGGCCGTGTTTACGGATCTGGTCGATATAGATCGCATCGGCTTCCCGCAAAATACCCAGTTTTTCACGTGTGATTTCACCGGGGCAGCGGATTGCCAGACCGGGGCCGGGGAAGGGGTGGCGTCCGATGAAGCTCTGCGGAAGGCCAAGTTCGTGGCCAAGTGCGCGCACCTCATCCTTGAACAGCTCTCGCAGGGGTTCGACCAGTTTCAGGCCCATCTTTTCCGGCAAGCCACCGACATTGTGGTGCGATTTGATGGTTACAGAAGGCCCGCCCGAGAATGACACCGATTCGATTACATCCGGATAAAGCGTTCCCTGGGCCAGGAACTCGGCCCCTTCAATGGTATCGGCGTGTTTCTGGAACACGTCGATGAACAGTTTGCCGATGATCTTGCGTTTGGTCTCCGGGTCGCTTTGCCCTTCAAGCTCGCCAAGGAACAGTTCGGATTCGTCCGCGTGGATCAGTTGGATATTGTAGTTGTCGCGGAACATGCCGACGACTTCTGTCGCCTCGTTCTTGCGCAACAGCCCGTGGTCAACGAAGACGCAGGTCAACTGGTCTCCAATCGCCTCGTGGATCAGGATCGCCGCGACCGAGCTGTCAACGCCGCCCGACAAACCGCAGATGACCTTCTTGTCACCAACCTGCTCGCGGATCTTGCGGATCATCTCCTCGCGATAGGCCCCCATGGTCCAGTCGCCCTTGAAACCGGCCAGCTTGACGAAGTTCTCGTACAGCTTCGCGCCCTTGGGCGTGTGGTGCACCTCGGGGTGGAACTGCACGGCATAGAAATGGCGCGCTGGATCGGCTGTGATCGCAAAGGGCGCGTTAGGCGATGTGCCAAAAACCTGAAATCCCGGCGCGATTTCACTGACGTGGTCACCGTGGCTCATCCAGACCTGTTCATCCCCGTCGTCAAACCAGCCCTTCAGAATTTCCAGTTCGTCTTTTGGCGTGACAAAAGCCCGACCGAACTCGGCGGTGCCATGGCCACTTTCGACCTTGCCGCCAAGCTGGTGCATCATCACTTGCTGGCCATAACAGATGCCCAGAATCGGCACGCCGTAGTCAAAAATCTCTTGCGGAGCACGGGGCGACCCTTCGCGCGTCACACTGTCCGGCCCGCCCGAGAAGATCACGGCGCGCGGGGCCACTTCCCGCACGAAATCCATCGTGACATTCTGGTAAGGGTGAATTTCGCAATAGACATTCAGTTCGCGCAGGCGGCGGGCAATAAGCTGCGTAACCTGGCTGCCGAAGTCGATGATCAGAAGGCGGTCGTGGGATGTCTGGGTCATGTCAGCGCCTTAGGGCAAGCCTGCACATTTCGCAAGAGCGAGGTCCGATTCCGGCGCGGGATTCGATGAAGATCGCCACACAGGCCTTCGGCACTCGTGTTTCCCGCCGTTCGTGATCCGAAGTAGACAGGTGCGGTAACAATTGGGCCGCACTTTCCAAAATCCGATTATCCCCAATGGCAGCCCGTTGGCGGGATTGCAGAACGGCAATGTCGCTTTTTCCCCCAACGTGCCGCAATCCCTATGCTTGCGTTCCGGCAAACCTGTATCAAACGCTCAATCTAACCAACAACACGGGATCTTCTCATGACCGAGGCAAACACCCGGCGCAGGGCGAGAGGTGGCGGTGGCGCTGCCCGCCGTGCCGAGCGGACTGCAGTTCGTATCGAGACCGCGAAATACATCGAACGCAACATTCCGAACTTCGAAATCCTCAATGAAGAGGCACTGGAGATCATCGAAAACAATGCGGAAACCGTGTTGGAAGAGATCGGTGTTAACTTTGTTGATAACCCTGCCGCTCTGGAACGCTGGCGCGACGCTGGCGCGGATATCGACGGTGAACGCGTGCGCATTCCGCGTGGCCTGGCTCGTGAGCTGATCAAAACTGCGCCCAGCGAGTTTACCCAACATGCCCGCAACCCCGAGAAATCGGTCGTAATCGGTGGTCGAAACATGGTTCTGGCCCCGGTTTACGGCCCTCCTTTCGTGCGCGATGCACAGGGCGGCCGTCGTTACGCGACGATGGACGACTTCAACAAGTTCGTGAAACTCGCCTATATGTCCAAGTGGTTGCACCATTCGGGCGGTACTGTGTGTGAGCCGACCGACATTCCGGTGAACAAACGCCATCTGGACATGTTGAAGGCGCACATGACCCTGTCGGACAAGCCTTTCATGGGTTCTGTGACCGATCCCAGCCGGGCTCAGGATTCGGTCGAAATGTGCGAAATCCTGTTCGGCAAGGAGTTCGTTCAGCAAAACACGGTGATGACGTCGCTGACCAACATCAACTCGCCGATGACATTCGACGATGTGATGATGGGCTCGCTGGAAGTCTATGCACGTAACAATCAGGCCTGCATCATCTCGCCCTTTATTGTGGGCGGCGCGATGGCGCCGGTCTCGGTGGCCGGTACTTTGACACAGGTTTTGGCCGAGGTTCTTGCCGGTGTGGCGTACAGCCAGATCGTCCGTCCCGGTGCACCCGCGATCTTTGGTGCATTCGTGACTTCGATCGACATGAATTCAGGTGCACCGACCTTCGGAACACCAGAAGCTGCGCATATCACCTATGGCGCGGGTCAACTGGCGCGGCGTCTGAACTTGCCCTATCGGTCCGCAGGATCGTTCTGTGGCTCGAAACTTCCGGATGCGCAGGCGGCTTATGAAACAGCGAACTCGCTGAATATGGGACTGTTGGCTGGCGTGAACTTCATGTTGCATGCCTGCGGCTGGCTGGAAGGCGGCCTGGTGGCCGACTTCGAGAAATTCGTTATGGATGCCGACCAGTTGGGTGTTTTGCATTCGCTGGCCAAAGGCGTGGCCTATGACGAAAACGCGCAGGCCATGGATGCGATCCGGGAAGTTGGCCCGGGCGGGCATTACCTAGGATGTGCCCACACGCAGGCGAACTTCAAGGAATCGTTCTGGAAGTCCGATCTGCTGGACTACAAGCCATATGAAACCTGGCAGGAAGAAGGCGCACGTGATACGCGGGCTCTGGCCTCTGCGCGGGTTGAACACCTGCTTGCTAATTACCAGCAACCGCATATGGAACCGGATACAGCCGCAGCGCTGGAAGCCTATATCGCCGAGAAAAAGGCCTCCATGCCGGATGCGTTCTCCTGATTACTGAAGGACCGGGGCGCGGCTGGCCTGATACAGCCGCGCCTCACCCAACAGCGCGATAAGAATGTCGAGATGCCGGACCAGAGAGTATGCGGCATCATCTTCTTTGCGCAGTTCATTTACCTCTTTTTCCATCTCCATCAGTCGCAGCAGGGCCTGACCTGAACCCGGCAATGATCCGTATCCCAGAATACGTTGCAGATGCCTGTCCCGGTTGTACTCTCTCGCTCCGAAATTTGCGGCTCTTGCCAACATGCGTGGGCGGTGAAGCGTTGAGATCATTGTCATCAGGTCCTGCATCTTATGTGTCCTGTGTCTGAAGGTTTACGGGACCATTAAATGCACAACCTAAGCGGGTGTTGCCTGCGTGACAGCCTCTCCGAACGATGGTTTCACGACTGTTTATCTTTTTGAATCAAATCTGGTTCGTGCCTTGTGAGGTTAACGAACGAGTAACGAATGGACCTCTAGTTAGATTTGGTTAACCCGCAATCCGAGGGCGAAAAGTGACATTTTGTTTTGTCGACGAGGGCAAATAATCATGGAAAACAACATGGCTTTCACCATTCCGGCATGGGTTCCAGAGGGGGCGCAAAGATACCTTGCTCATACCGAAACCGGACGCTCGATCCGCGATATCGCGAGATCGGCAGGCTGCCATGCGTCAACCATCCTCCGGCAAATCCGGCGTATCGAGATGCGCCGTGACGATCCATTGGTGGATGCTGCTTTGCAATCGCTGGCAGAAACACATTTTTCCATGTCCGATGACGCAGGCGACGCGGTCGTGATCGCGGATGAAGCTGCCCAGGAAGAAGCGTTCGAAAGAGAAGCATTGCGCATTTTGCGCCGCCTGAGTGAAACCGGTTCGGTTCTTGCCGTGGCTGAAGAAATGGACAAAGCGGTAGTCGTTCGCGACACCGGCAACGCCGGAGCGACCAGAACCGCGGTCGTCGATTGCGAGATCGCTCAGGCTCTGGCCTTAAAGGACTGGATTTCCTGCGATAACCCCGGTCGTATTTCACGGTATCGGATTTCTGCAGCTGGCCGAACGGCCCTGAGCCACCTGATTGCGAAAGCGGAAAACAAGGCGCGGGTGGGGACTGAATTTGGATTTGCCGAAGCCCAGTCGTTGTTTCAGTCTAAGACGTCGGCCGGGGCGGCTGACCGGATCAAGCGCATTCGCTATAGCGCCACGGAAAGTCCGTTGGTTGCCCTTGCACGCAGGCGTGACCGCGATGGCAAGCCATTTCTGGATGAATCGCTTGTCAGCGCCGGAGAGCGTTTGCGCGAAGATTTCGAGTTGGCGCAGATTGGCCCTCAGGTTTCACAGAACTGGGAGCGGTTTCTAACGGCTGGTGGCCGCGGCAGTTATGACAGTGAAAGCCACGGAGGAAAGGGGTCATCCGATGCGCGGGATCGCGTGGCGCGGGCCTTGTCTGATCTTGGCCCCGGACTAAGTGACGTTGCCCTGCGGTGCTGTTGCTATCTCGAAGGGTTGGAACTGGCGGAAAAACGCATGGGCTGGTCAGCACGATCCGGAAAGATTGTTCTGCGGATCGCGTTACAGCGGCTGAAGCGCCACTATCAGGATCAGGCTGAACGCGACCGCATGATAGGCTGAACGCGACCGCATGATAGGCTGAAGGCACAAAAAAGGCCCGTCAAAACGGGCCTTTATTCGTCTTGTTAATACTCAGGCCAGTTCGGGCTCTGCTGTTGCCTGAAGGTGTTTCATCAGGTTTTCGGGCGAAGACACGCCATAGGGATCTTCGGGGCAGTTATCCATCAGGCCAGGTTCTTCGAACCACGCTTCGACAACGCCGTCGTTTACGATGGCCGCATAGCGCCATGACCGCATGCCAAAGCCCAGATTATCCTTGTCAACCAGCATACCCATTTTGCGGGTGAACTCGCCCGATCCATCCGGAATGACCTTTACGTTGGTCAGGCCCTGATCTTGCGCCCATTTGTTCATCACAAAGCTGTCGTTGACAGACATGCAGTAGATTTCATCGACGCCCCGGGCAATGAAATCGCTATACCCGTTTTCAAAGCCGGGCAGTTGATATGTCGAGCAGGTGGGCGTGAACGCACCGGGCAACGAGAACAGGATCACGCGTTTTCCTGCAAAATAGTCAGCGGTGGACTTGTCTTCCCAACGGAATGGGTTTGGTCCTTCGATTGAGTCATCACGGACACGGGTGTGAAAGGTCACGTTGGGCAGAATTGCGCCGGATTTCATGGTCAAGCTCCTGTGATTCACTTGTGATTTTGTTGTGACTTAAAACAGTTCCAAACTACCTTCAATCGACGAAACGCCGCATTTTGAACTAATAATCTCTTCTCATTAGGCATTGAAAACATGCGGTAAAACGGGAATTTGCAATCGTGCTCTTGCTTATGCACGGCGGCGTTGCATAGCGGCTATGCGCCGCTGGTGTAACACTGCGCATCTGTCTATGTTATGAGCGACAGGATTGACCCAAAGTCAGGAAAATTGCCCGTGCGAGATCTGAAGGTCCCCGAACAGCGCCATCCGGAAAAAGCGCACCGCCCGGATAATGCGCAGCCCAAGAAACCGAACTGGATCAGGGTCAAGGCACCCGGCGGCAAAGGTTATGCAGATACGCGCCGGATCATGCGCGACAACAATCTGGTCACCGTCTGCGAAGAGGCAGGATGCCCCAATGTCGGCGAATGCTGGAGCCAGGGTCACGCCACCATGATGATCATGGGCGAGATTTGTACCCGTGGCTGCACATTCTGCAATATCGCTACCGGTCGCCCAGACGACCTTGACGCCTTTGAACCCGGCCGGGTGGCACATGCAGTCGAAAAACTTGGCCTGAACCATGTGGTTATCACCTCTGTCGACCGGGATGATCTGAGCGATGGAGGAGCCGAGCATTTTGCGCAGACCATCCGCGCGGTGCGGCACCGCTCTCCCAAAACCACGATCGAGATTCTGACACCCGATTTTCTGAAATGCGATGCGGATGTTCTGGAAATTGTGGTTCAGGCGAAGCCGGATGTCTTCAATCACAATCTGGAAACCGTACCGGGTTTGTACCCCGAGGTTCGCCCCGGTGCGCGGTACTTCCATTCCCTGCGTCTTTTGCAGCGGGTGAAAGAACTTGATCCGTCGATCTTTACCAAGTCTGGCATCATGGTTGGGCTTGGCGAAAACGAACAGCAGGTGCGCCAGGTCATGGATGATATGCGCGCGGCGGATATCGATTTTTTGACGATTGGCCAGTATCTGCAACCAACGCCGAAACACCACGGCGTTGATCGTTTCGTTACACCCGACGAGTTCGCGTCATACGAAAAGGCGGCATACGGCAAAGGCTTTCTGATGGTATCTGCGACACCTTTGACCCGGTCTTCTTATCACGCTGGTGACGATTTCACCCGACTGCGCGCGGCGCGTCTAGAAAAGCTACAAAAAGCGTGACACCGGATAAGATCGCGCGACTGACTCGTCTGCGCCACGAGCTGCATCAACACCCCGAACTTTCGGGACAAGAAAAGAAAACCGCGGCGCGGGTGGCTGAATTTCTGCGCGACGCTGGTGCTGACCATGTTATGACCGGAATAGGTCGGCACGGGATCGCTGCTGTTTTCGAAAGTGGCCAACCCGGTCCCACGCTGGGCATTCGCTGCGAAATGGATGGGCTGCCGATCCAGGAGTTGGCGAACCATTCCCATGTATCACAGGTCGCGGGCAAAGGGCATTTGTGCGGCCACGACGGGCATATGACAATGGTTCTGGGCGTGGCAGACGTGTTGAATCATCAACGCCCCAAGAAGGGCCGCGTCGTATTGATCTTCCAGCCAGCCGAAGAGACCGGCCATGGTGCAATCGCTTTCCGAGCTGATCCCCAATACGCCGAGGTTGCGCCCGACCTGGTGTTGTCTTTGCACAACTTACCGGGATTGGAGTTGGGGGCGGTCGAAATTTGCAGCGGTTCTGCCAATTGTGCCTCACGCGGGATGCAGATTGTTCTGACCGGAAAGACGTCACATGCTGCCGCTCCGCAAGATGGGGTGTCACCTGCCGGTGCGCTGGCACGCCTGATGCCGGCTTTGACCGTGTTAGGGGACGGCGGGGATCTGAATGACGGCTACGCGTTGACGACCGTCACACATGCCACGTTGGGTGAGCGCACGGTCGGAGTAGCACCGGGGCGGGCCGAGCTGTGGGTGACGCTTCGCACCGTCACGGACGCGAGAATGGCGCAACTGATCAGCGACGCTGAGTCGCTGGTCCGCGAAACGGCCAAAGCCGACGGGCTGGCGGTCGAAATCAGTTATGACGAAGTGTTTGAGGCTTGTGCCAATCACCCGGAAGCAGTTTCGATCCTGTCCAAAGCCTGCACGGAGCAGGGCGTTTCTTGCAGGTTGACCGATCAGCCACAGCGTTTTTCAGAAGATTTCGGCCAGTTTGGAAAAAGCGCGAAAACCGCCATGTTCTGGTTGGGGTCGGGGAGCGACCATCCCCAGTTGCACAACCCGGACTATGATTTCCCGGATGCGCTTATTCCGATTGGGACCGGGATATTTTTGAAGGCCATCGACGCTGTGTTAGGCCGCGACTGCTAGGACCGAGGCTTTCAGTTCATCAGATCGCCAACGATTCCAACAGCTTCTATTACAGTCTTCGTATCATCCGATATCGAGATTATTTCGTCGTCGACCCGAATATACCGTTGCCCTGGCTTCAGCGGTTTGAGCTTCCAGTTGTCGAGCTCGTCAATATAATCAAAACGCAGGTCGTTCGGCAATTTCTGACCTCGGGTGTATCGTTTGATTTGACCGGGCGGAACAGCTTTGCCGTTTGACTTAATGGATTTCTCTACTTTGGTTTTGTTGGCACCTTGCCCTTTGCCCTTGTTGTCTTTTGCATAAGACGCACCTGCAAGGGACACGATCGCCAAAAAGACGCCCGCTATCGCGAAAAACCGCTTCATTATCAATACTCCTGCTATTTCCTGAAAGGTAAAGCGACGAGGCGATGATTGTCCAATGATGTTCTAAAAATAGAATTTTAAACAGGTCTGAGCACGTGATCTGTAAATTGCCCGCTCAGCTATTCGTCTGTAAAGCGGACTTTGCCAATATAGGGCAGGTTGCGATTGCGTTGGGCGTAGTCAATTCCATATCCCACGACAAATTCGTCTGGAATCTCAAACCCGATCCAGTCTGATCGGAAATCCACTTCACGGCGGCTCGGCTTATCCAGCAGGGCAATGGATTTCAGGCGCGCGGGGTTACGGCTTTGCAGCAACTTGGTGACATGGTTCAACGTATGACCGGTGTCAACGATATCCTCGACAACCAGCACGTCGCGCCCTTCAATTGCGCCGCGCAAGTCTTTGAGAATACGAACTTCCCGGCTGCTCTCCATCGCGTCTCCGTAAGAAGAAGCTTCAAGGAAATCCACTTCGATCGGAAGGTCAAGTTCGCGCACAAGGTCGGCGATGAATACAAAGCTGCCGCGCAGCAGACCCACGACCACCAGCTTGTCGGTGTCTTTGAACTCTGCCGAAATGTCGCGACACAGCTCCTCGATTCGAGCAGCGATGGCCTTTGCCGAGATCATCTCATCTATCACATATGCGCGGTCAGTCATCGCAGCCCCCTTGATCTTTGGCGCGCAACATACGACATGACGCGCCATTGTCACCTGCAAATACCGGACGTCATGCCTATCCATTCGGAAACCCGCCACCTGCCTTATACTGCCCAGCAGATGTACGACTTGGTTGCCGACGTGGCCAAGTACCCGCAATTTCTGCCGTGGTGCGCTGCTGCCCGCATTCGCAATACCTATGCGCTGGAAGAGGCTGAGGTGATGGAGGCCGATCTGGTCATCTCGTTCAAGGTTTTCCGGGAACGTTTTGGCAGCAAAGTAACCCTGTTTGCGGATCAAAAGAAAATCGACACCGAATACCTGGACGGCCCCTTCAAATACATGAAATCCGACTGGCAGTTCGAGGACGCGCCTGATGGGGGTTGCAACGTCTCGTTCCATGTGGACTTCGAATTCAAGAATGCCATCCTGCAAGGGATTATCGGCGTGGTATTCAACGAAGCCATGCATCGGATCGTGCGCGCGTTTGAGGCGCGCGCGCAACAACTCTACAGCTAGGTCTTTACCCTTGTCAGGCGCACGCTAGACTACGCGCATGACGGAATTTACTGCATCATTGGCCGCTTTTGCGGCAGGCCCGGTTTCGACGTCGTCTCAGGCAAGAATCGTCACGTCGCTTTCTGTTCTTGACTGGGTCGCTGTGGGCCGGGCAGGCGCGCGCGAACCTGTCTCAATCACGGTTCGTGACATGATACTGTCCGAGGGCGGGAACCCTCAGGCGCATCTCTTTGGCGGCGGCTCGGCGCCGCTGCGTGGTGCTGCGTTGGTCAATGGCACGGTGTCTCACGCGCTGGATTACGATGACACGCATTTCGCCCATATCGGACATCCTTCCGTCGCCATTTTGCCCGCAGCCCTTGCGGTGGCCGAATGGGATGATCGTATTCTTGTCGATATGCTCGAAGCCGCTTTGGTGGGTATGGAAACCTCAATCCGAGTTGGCTTGTGGCTGGGGCGCGGCCACTATCAGGCAGGATTTCACCAGACGGCAACATCCGGTGCCTTTGGGGCGGCTGTCGCTGTCGGTCGTTTGCTGGGTTTTGACGCAAACCAGATGCGAATGGTTCTGGGTCTGACGGCAACGCGTGCGGCAGGGCTGAAGGCGCAGTTCGGAACCATGGGCAAGCCGTATAACGCCGGACTTGCCGCCTCGGCAGGGGTCGAGACAGCATTGCTGGTGCAGCGCGGTTTTCAGGCCAACGCCGACGCGCTGGAAGGTCCTTTTGGGTTTGGCGCAACGCATCAAGGCGCGGCAGACCAAACTGCTCTGGATGGGGTGGGTGATGAATGGCTGTTTGAAACGGTCAGCCACAAGTTTCACGCCTGTTGCCACGGTCTTCACGCCGCGCTGGAAGCCGCGCGGGAGTTGGACATAGCAGAACCCGAGGTCGCCGAGATCCAGATAAAAACGCATCCGCGCTGGATGAGTGTGTGCAATCAGCTGTCACCGACAACCGGACTGGGAGCCAAGTTTTCCTATCGGACAGTGATCGCGATGCAGGCACTGGGATATGATACGGCTTTGCCTGGCAGTTTCACTGACAAGGTCTGCCTTGACCCGCGTATTACGTCTTTGCGCGACTGCATCACGGTCGAGGCAGATGACAGCCTGTCAGAAACGCAGGCGCATCTGTCCCTGTTGCGTCGCGATGGCATTCGCCGCGAAGCAACGCATGATCTGCTGAACCCAATGTCGCTGTCTGACCGCGAGGATCGCGTGCGCGACAAAGCGACCAAGCTGATCGGCGCGGATGAGGCGGACACGATCTGGTCGATGCTGCGCACCGGGGGGCGTGCCCGCGATCTGGCCGAACGAATGGCGGGTTAAGCCACGCACCAGTGCAACGGAAAACCCGGGTCAAACACAGTGACCGGTCCATCGCCTGTGTCAATCCTTGAGGGATACGAAACGGGCTCACCCTTGGTCAGGGTGATCATATCCTGGTTCACCGGCAAGCGATAGAAACCTGGCCCGTTGAGCGACACAAAGCCTTCCAGCTTGTCCAATGCATCTTCCCGGTCAAACATTTCGGCGACCAAAGACATGGTGTTGGTCGCTGTGAAACAACCGGCACAGCCGCAAGCCATTTCCTTGTTGGCATCCGTGTGCGGGGCGCTGTCCGTGCCCAGAAAAAACCGCGCATCGCCCGATGTCGCGGCGGATAGCAGGGCCAGACGGTGTTCTTCGCGCTTGGCAACAGGAAGGCAATAGTAATGCGGTTTGATGCCACCAACCAGGATATGGTTGCGGTTGATAATCAGGTGATGCGCCGTGATCGTTGCACCCAGATCAACCGCGTTGGCTTTGACATAATCCACACCATTTGACGTGGTGATATGTTCCATCACCACACGCAGGCCTGGTGTCGATCTGCGGATTGGATCAAGAACACGGTCGATGAACACGGCTTCGCGGTCAAATATGTCGATCTCGGGATCCGTCACCTCGCCATGTACGCACATGGGCAAGCCGATTTCGGCCATCTTCTCAAGCACCGGGCGCACTTTGTCGAAATCGCGCACACCCGAGGCAGAGTTGGTCGTTGCCCCGGCAGGGTACAGCTTGACGGCTTTGATCAGACCGCTGGCATGGGCTGCAGCGACATCTTCGGCATCTGTATCCTCGGTCAGATACAGGGTCATCAGCGGCTCGAACGTCATACCGTCGGGCAGGGCCGCCAGAATGCGGTCTCGATAGGCAGCGGCCTGGTCGCCGCGCACAACCGGCGGCACCAGGTTCGGCATAATGATCGCACGGGCGAAATGGCGCGCGGTTTCGGGCAGGACGGCCTGTAGCATCGCGCCATCGCGCAGATGCAGATGCCAGTCGTCGGGGCGGCGGAGCGTAAGGGTGTCGGTCATGGCCTTCCGCTAGCATAGCTGTTGCGAAAGACCAACTGCGTCCGCGCAAGGCACAAAAAAAATCTTGTCAACCGACCTGAACGTCGTAGCTCTGTCCAAGGTTGAGGCCTTGACGCCCAGACACTTGCATGACCTGTTTATCCCTAAAGCAGAGAGGGGTTCCATGACACAGCCAGATTCCATCGATGCCGTGCAGCAGATGCTGGGTCGTCAGGGCTATGTCTGCGGTCGCGCCCTTGCGACGGTTGTGTTCCTGTCGCTGAAGCTTGGACGCCCGTTATTTCTGGAAGGCGAAGCAGGGGTTGGAAAGACCGAGATCGCCAAGGCTCTGGCATCCGGGTTGAACCGGCGCCTGATCCGGTTGCAGTGCTACGAAGGGCTGGATGCGTCGTCAGCTGTTTACGAATGGAATTTTCCGGCGCAGATGGTCGCGATCCGAACGGCTGAGGCCGCGGGTGGGGCCGACCGGGGCGCGTTGCAGACTGAACTGTTCTCGGACGAATACCTGATCGAACGCCCCTTGTTGCAGGCAATGCGCCCGGACGAAAATGGAGCGCCGGTTCTTCTGATCGACGAACTGGACCGGACCGATGAACCGTTCGAAGCCTTTCTACTGGAAGCTCTGAGTGATTTTCAGGTCACGATTCCTGAACTGGGCACTGTTGTAGCACCCGAACCACCGATTGTAATTGTCACGTCGAACCGGACCCGCGAAGTGCACGATGCCCTCAAGCGTCGCTGCCTGTATCACTGGGTTGATTATCCTGATTTCGAACGTGAGATCGAAATTCTGCATGCGCGCGCGCCTGAAGCTGCGGAAGGGCTTAGTCGCGAGGTTGTAGCCTTCGTTCAACGTTTGCGCACCGAGGATTTGTTCAAGAAACCCGGTGTGGCCGAGACCATCGACTGGGCGAAATGCCTGTTGGCGCTGGATGTGTTGAACCTCAGCCCCGAGGTGATCGGCGACACGCTGGGTGCGATCCTGAAATATCAGGACGACATTCAAAAACTTCAGGGGTCCGAGGCCAAACGCATCCTCGACGAGGCCAAGGCCACGCTCGAACCGGTCTGATGTTTCATCTTTTTCCAAATACTCCGGGGGTATGGGGGCAGAGCCCCCATAACGTCTGATGGCCGAACAACTTTCGCTGGATATCCCGGACAACCCAAAGCTGGCGCACAACATCACCCATTTTGCCCGCGCACTCAGAAAGGCTGGGCTGCCAATCGGACCCGGTCGTGTGATCGACGCAATTCGTGCCGTGCAGGCGGCAGGTTTTTCCGAGAAACAGGATTTCTATTGGACCTTACACGCCTGTTTCGTGAACCGCCCGGAACACCGCGTGGTTTTCGCGCAAGTCTTCCGAATGTACTGGCGAGATCCGCGTTACATGGAACACATGATGGCTATGATGCTTCCTGCAATTCGCGGCGTTCAGGAAGAACGCAATGCCGATGCCGCTGAAAAGCGCGCAGCTGAGGCGCTGCTGGACGGGGTTGAGCGTGATTTGCCGGACGCTGCAGGACAAGAGGAAGACGAAACCGAGATCGAAATCGACGCAACCCAGACCGCATCGTCCGAGGAGCGGCTGCGCAATCTGGACTTCGAGCAGATGAGCACGGTCGAAATAGCGCAGGCCAAGCGCGTATTGGCGCGGATGACACTGCCAGTAAAGCCAATTGAATCACGCCGCGGGCAGACCAGCCATCTGGGGCACCGCATCGACCGTGCCCGCACCTTGCGCGCGGCCATGCGGCAAGGAGGTGAGTTGCGCGATATTGCCAGGCTACAGCCCAAACCGCGCTGGCCAAATCTTGTCGCACTTTGCGATATTTCCGGCTCGATGAGCCAGTACAGTCGGATCATCCTGCATTTCCTGCACACGGTATCGAACACCAAGGGAGCGGGTTGGGCGAAGGTCCATGCCTTCACATTCGGCACACGCCTGACCAACATAACGCGCCACCTGCACCAACGGGATGTAGACGCGGCACTTGCCGCCGCAGGGGCCGAGGCGCAGGATTGGGAAGGCGGCACTCGCATCGGAGAGTGTCTGCATCAATTCAATCGGGACTGGTCACGCCGGGTGATGGGGCAAGGGGCGGTCGTTCTGCTGATCACCGACGGGCTCGAGCGGGGTGATCCCGAGCTCCTCAGGAAAGAGATCGAGCGTCTGCACCTTTCCTCAAAACGCCTGATCTGGCTGAATCCCTTGTTGCGTTGGGACGGGTTCGCACCCAGGGCGCAAGGCGTTGCCGCGATGCTGCCGCATGTTGACAGTTTTCGCGCAGGGCATTCGATTGCCTCACTCGAAGACTTGGCCGCAGCGATTTCAGAACCCGACGACCAGGGGCAGAAAGCGCGGCTGATGGCCGCGCTTTCTGATTAGCAGATTACGACAGCTGCTCTTCGTTGCACTTGCGGGCCATCTCCATGGCTTTGTAAGTGCCTGTCAGATCGACCGTGAAGGCATAGGATGTCTCGGGGAACACGATCATGACCTTTTTCTTTGCCAGATCATCCGCGAACTGAGGGCTGTCCGACAGGACATAACCACCGGAATAGCCTTTGGTGATGTTACCTTTCATGCCGGTCGCTTCACCCAGATAGATGTTGTCGCCCAGCAGGATGGCGACTTCTTGCGTCTCGCCACGTTTGATATCGGTTTCAGCCTTGGTGAACACGCCGACATATCCCACACCGCGATCTTCGGTCAGACCCATCTGAACGACGTTTTCCGCATCATCAACGGCCTCGATCAGGCAGGATTTCTTTTCATTGTCGATGAAGATTTTCCAGCCTTCAACCTCTCCATAGCGTTGGAATGTGTCAGCCCACGCTGCGGTTGAAGTCAAAAGACCAACTGCCGCGCCCAGTGCAAGAATACGTTTCAACTGCATGTCTCCGATCTATGAATTGTTTGGTATGCAAGCCAGACCCGATGCCGGTTGCCTGTACAGGCTAGAACTCGGGTCACAAACAATCAATGCTATGATTTGTTGAATATCTTTCAGGCCGTGGCGTTGCCTTATGGGGTTCAATATAGACCTTTTGGTAAGCTTGGTGCGCTTTTCATCCCGCAAATCCCGCTTATGTTGGTGTCATAGGTCATCCGGAGGTTCCGATGGAGCGATTCGACAACAGTCCTGAAACGGCGCTTGACTGGCACCGCAGCGGGCGCGGCGCGGCGCTCGCTACAGTTGTCGAAACCTGGGGCAGTGCGCCGCGGCGGGTGGGATCCCAATTGGTGATTGGCGGTGATGGTCGGATAGAAGGCTCTGTTTCTGGTGGATGTGTCGAAGGTGCTGTTATCGTCGAGGCGCTTGAAGCCATTGATGAAGGCGAAGCGCGTTTGCTTGAATTCGGGGTCAGTGACGACGATGCCTTCGCGGTTGGTTTGGCCTGTGGGGGGACCATACGCATTCTTGTCGAACCCATAGGAAAAGTCCTGCCAGAATCTATGTTGGCGGAACTGGTTGCCGCTCGGGCCGCTCGAACGCCCGTTGCCTACGAAGTCAACATCGAGACCGGGCGCAGGGCGCTGCGTCGCAACGCTTATGCCGACAGGCTGCGTATGGATCGGTCAGGGTTCGAAGAGGATGGCCAGACCTTTGTCGCAGTACATAACCCACCGCTGAGGTTGCTGGTTGTTGGGGCGGTTCACATCGCGCAGGCTCTGGTACCGATGGCGCGGATTGCGGGCTACGATCCAACCATCATCGACCCACGTGACGCCTTCGCGTCCAGTGCGCGTTTTCCCGGCGAAACGATCCTGACGGATTGGCCGGATGAAGCCGTTGCGAAGCTTGGACTGGACGCGCGGACCGCGATTGTCCTGCTGACACATGACCCAAAACTTGATGATCCGGCGCTACAAGCCGCATTGGACGCCGATGTGTTCTATATCGGCGCATTGGGGTCAACACGCACCCATGCCAAGCGCATTGAGCGTATGAAAGCGGCCGGTTTCACCGATGCGCAGATCTCTGGCATTCATGGGCCCATCGGCCTGGATATTGGGGCCGCCGGTCCCTCGGAAATCGCGGTTGCGATACTGGCGCAGATCACTGCAGTTCTTCGAGGGAAGGCATGAAATTTGGGCCTGTACCGGTCTCCCGGGCAGAAGGAGCTATTCTGGCGCATTCGGTTACAGCGGATGGGCGAAAGCTCCGCAAAGGGCTTGAATTGCGCGCGGAACATGTAGCGCAACTGGAAAAGGCTGGTTTAAGCGAGGTCATTGTTGCCCGGCTGGATACCGGTGATTGCCATGAAGATCAGGCGGCACTCAAACTGGCGTCTGCGCTGGCACCTGATCCAGCTTCAGCCAACTTGCGGGTAACCGAGGCTTTTACCGGGCGGGTAAATCTTTTGGCCGATGGGCCCGGGGTTGCCGTGCTTGATGTTCACGCACTTGAAATGTTCAATCAGGTCAATCCGATGATTACCGTTGCGACCGTTCCCCAGTACCAGCAAATGGGGGCGAACGGCATGGTGGCGACCATCAAGGTCATCTCATATGCCGTGCCAGAGGCTGATGTTCAGCGCGCCGCCGGGCTGGCAAAAGGAGCTGTGCGTTTGGCGCGGCCAGTTCATCGGACAGCCGGTCTTGTTGTCACGGAAATTCCCGGTGGGCCGCCGAACGAAAAGGGGATTGCCGCAATTCGGGGACGGGTCGAGGCAATGGGAATGGAGCTTTCGGAGGTGCAGATTGTTCCGCATCGAACGGATACTTTGACCAGCGCGATTTCTAAGGGGAAAGGTGATCTTCTGATGATATTGACGGGTTCGGCCACCTCGGACCCGAACGATGTCGCACCGTCGGCCGTTCGGCTGGCTGGCGGGACGATTGATCGCTTTGGTATGCCGGTTGATCCGGGAAACCTGCTGTTTCTGGGGGACCTGCAAGGCCGACCTGTGATCGGTTTGCCGGGATGCGCCCGCTCTCCGGCGTTGAATGGGGCGGATTGGGTGCTGTCGCGTGTCGCATGCGGGATTGAAACAACAGGCGCAGATATTGCCGGAATGGGGGTTGGCGGGTTGTTGAAGGAAATCCCGACCAGACCCCAGCCGCGAGCGAAACGAAACGACTGACCGCCGCCAAGGTCCGCTATATTGCGTATGTACTATTGATATTCTAGGGTTTTCTCATCCTTGGCAAAACGCCGGGCCGCCAATACGCGCCGGTGTCCTCCCGCGCTTTTTGAAACTGTTCGACCCTATCCCGTGCAGCTTCGCCCCCTGCATCAAAGAGATGACCGAGCAGGCATTCCAGAACCGCCATCGCGCCGGAAAAGCTTGAAAACGGATGTAATGTGCGGGTGCTGACGGGCAGAACCACATCCGGGTTGACGCCGGGGGCAATCACCTCGCTATCCGACAGCAGTACAATCTTTATGGCCCTGTCGCGGGCAAAGCGCATCGACTGGATCGTATCTGCGGAGTAGGGATGGACCGTGATGGCAAACAAACAATCCTCGGACGTGGCCTCGACCAGGTCATCGATGGCCGAGCCCATGTGCCGAGGTATCAGCTGTAATCCGGGATGGGCCATGCGCCCCGCGTAGTGAAAATAATAGGCCAGCGCATGACTGGACCTTGTGGCGGTCACATAACAGTGACGTGCAGACACCATGTATTCAACGGCACGCTTGGCCAAATTCGGCTCCATCAGACGCAGAGAGCGGGACACAACATTCATCTCATTGCGCGCGAATCTGGCCTGTGCGCCGTGGAAAGGGTCTTGTCCGGGTGATGTGGTTAGCCACCCATGACCTATCCTGTCTTCGCTGTCTGTTGTGAGGGCAAGGCGAAATGGGTGGCGGAAGGCGTCAAAACTGTCGAAACCCATACGCTGCGCCAGTCGAACAAGAACACTGGTGCTGATGCCGATCCGGTCAGCGGTCACCCGGACCGGGTTCAGGCCGAAATCACCGGGATGGTCGATGATATACTTCGCCGCGACTTGCATCTGCGCAGGCATCTCATCGATCTCGCGCCGAATTTGGCTGGTCAAGGCTGCAAGGGTGGGTGTCATGCAGAAAAGAAACATATGTTTTCTTTAGTGTAAATTGAAAACGTCATCCAGCGACTCTAACTGAGGGCAAAGACTTGGGTGGTGCTATGACATCAAAAACAACTGACAGCTTGGACAGGCCCTACATTCTGGTTGCGCCAAACGGCGCCCGGCGGAGCGCGTTGGATCATCCCGCCTTACCGCTCAGGATTGATCAGATCGTCACGTCAGCACGGGATTGTCATGCTGCGGGTGCGGACGGGTTGCATCTGCATATTCGAGATGCAGACGGACTGCATTCACTGGACGCCGGATTGTACCGGGAAACGCTTGCGGGATTGCAGCGCGAGGTTCCAGGAATGGAGCTACAGATCACGACCGAAGCAGCCGGGCAGTTCGACGTAGCATCGCAACTGGACTGTTTGCAAAAGGTGCAACCTGAATGGGCCTCAATCTCGGTGCGTGAAATCGCGCGCGACCTGAACCTTGCGCCCAGGGTCTATGCACAATGCGCGGATCAGGGCACGCGGGTTCAACATATACTGTATGATGCTGACGATGCACGACTACTGGACCATTGGCGCGCTCAGGGCATCGTACAGGCGGATCAGACAGACCGTTTGCTTGTTCTGGGGCGATACGGTGATGGCCAGCAATCTATGCCAGCCGATCTAGAGGCTTTTCCAAAAAGCCCGGCTCGTTGGATGGTGTGCGCCTTTGGTGCGCAAGAACATGCCTGTCTGGCCGAGGCTGCGCGACGCGGTGGTGACGTGCGGGTTGGGTTTGAAAACAGTCTGACCGGGCCGGATGGCAGACCGTGGGCAGATAACGCGGCTTCGGTCGCAGCATTAGTTGAATTGCTTGGAAGGGCAAAGAAATGAGTCATGTTTTCCCACGTCACACGAAATCGGACCTCCCCGTCGCGGTTGGCGGCGATGGCTGTTATCTGATTGATACAGAGGGCAAGCGATACCTGGATTGCGGTGATGCCGCAGTATCATGTCTGGGTCATTCGAATCAGGCTGTGATCCAAGCGGTACAGCAGCAGGTGGAACAGATCGCCTTTGCACATACCGGGTTCATGACATCGGAACCGGCCGAGGTTTTGGCCGAATTGTTGATCCGGCATGCACCGGGGGATCTGGACCGTGTGTATTTTGTTTCGGGCGGGTCCGAAGCGACCGAAGCGGCAATCAAACTGGCGCGCCAATATTTCCTTGAAATCGGACAACCTGAACGCCGTCACGTTATCGCGCGAAAGCAAAGCTATCACGGCAACACTTTGGGGGCTTTGTCCGCCGGGGGCAACGCATGGAGACGGGCACAATTCGCCCCGATGCTGATCGAGATGACCCATATCTCTGCATGCTACGAATATGCCGAAAAACCGGAAGACGAGAGCAGTTTTGACTACGGCCAGCGTGTGGCGAATGAATTGGAAACTGAAATTCTGCGGCTGGGTCTCGATACGGTCATGGCATTTATGGCCGAACCAGTGGTCGGGGCCACCCTTGGCGCAGTTCCTGCGGTTGAAGGATACTTCAAGCGTATTCGCGAGATTTGCGACCACTATGGTGTGATGTTGATTTTGGATGAGGTGATGTGCGGTATGGGCCGAACCGGTCACCTGTTTGCCTGCGATCATGACGGTATCGAACCAGATATTCTTTGTATTGCCAAGGGGTTGGGGGCTGGATATCAACCAATCGGGGCCATGCTGTGCACCGGCAAGATTTATGACGCGATCCGCGATGGATCAGGGTTTTTCCAGCATGGGCACACCTATGTCGGTCATCCGGTCGCCACAGCCGCCGCATTGGCGGTGGTCCGTGAGTTGACCGAACGGGATTTACCTGCGCGTGCCGGGGTCATGGGCAACAAGCTGCAATCCGCCCTTGAGGCAGCATTCGGACAGCACCCGAACGTGGGAGATATCCGTGGTCGTGGGTTGTTCCGAGGTATTGAACTGGTCGTTGACCGTGACACCAAGGAACCTTTTGATCCATCACGCGGCATCGCAGGTAAGGTGAAAAAGGCAGCACTGGCTGAAGGGTTGATTTGCTATCCCATGGCAGGCACGCGGGATGGCCGGAACGGCGATCATGTCCTGCTGGCACCACCTTTTATCATCGAAGAGGAACAGATAGGCGAACTCGTCAGCAAACTGGAACGCGCCATTTCCGCCGTGCTTTGACATTACCGTGAGCGCACTGTTCGCCCGCAGCTTATTTGTTAGTGTCGCGGGAGAAGTATCTGAAAAAGCGAAATCAATGGCGCTGGATATTTGGCGCAGTTTCCGCGCGCTTCCCCTTTGGGTGCAGATCTGGGTGGCCGTAATATTGGTGCCGGTTAATTTGGTTCCGCTTGCTTTCCTGGATCAGCCGCAGGGGATGCTCATCGCTGTTCTGGCGATTACCGGTATGGCGCTGAACATGCCCATCATGGCGGTTGCGCGCGGGATGAGCGGTGCGATGGCTTTGCCGCACATTCTGTGCTGGGTTCCACTGGTTGTCATCGTAACGCTTTTGTTGTTTTCCGATGCGACCCTGAGCATTGCCTTTATCAAGTTTCTTTGGGTGCTTCTGATCGTTGACACAATTTCCTTGCTTTTCGACTTCAGAGATGCGGTCAACTGGTTGCGAAGCAGACGCGCGACCTGAACAAAAAAGCCCCTTCGGCAGCGAAGGGGCTTTGATCGTTTCTGTCTTTTAAGCAGATTACTTATGCGGAAGCGGGCCGATCATCATGACCATCTGACGGCCTTCCATCTTCGGCATGTTTTCGATCTTGCCGACCTCTTTGATGTCTTCGGCCACACGTTCCAGCAATTCACGACCCAGGTTCTGGTGCGCCATTTCACGGCCGCGAAAGCGCAGGGTGACTTTGACCTTGTCGCCCTTTTCCAGAAACTTAAAGACGTTCTTCATTTTGACGTCATAGTCATGCGTATCGGTGTTCGGTCGGAACTTGACCTCTTTCACTTCGATGACTTTTTGTTTTTTGCGCGCTTCGTTTTCGCGTTTTTGCGTTTCGTACTTGTACTTGCCGAAATCCATGATCTTGCAGACCGGTGGGTTCGCATTGGGCGAGATTTCGACCAGATCAAGACCTGCATCTGCGGCCATCTGCATGGCTTTGGCGGGATGAACCACCCCGACGTTTTCACCTTCGGCGCCAATCAGGCGAATTTCGGGGGCACGGATCTTATCATTGACGCGCGGGCCGGTGTCTCTCTGTGGCGGCGCGTTGTGAGGTCTGCGAGCTATGGGTTCATTCCTTTGATGATTGCAGAATTTCGAGCCCGGAATTTAAACCGGGCAGAGCCGCACTTCAAGCGGCATAAATACAGGGTAATGCGAAAAAACTTGTTTTCTGCCGGTGTTTTTCGCGTTCAGGGTGGCAAAGCCCTGAACGCAGGGTTGCTTTAGCCGACAAAGGCTTTTTCGATCACGAACTCCTTGGGTTCCGAGTTGGCACCTTCACGCAATCCAAACCCTTCGAGGATTTCCTTGATATCCAGGTTGAAAGCCAACGAACCGCAAACCATTGCACGGTCGGCTTCGGGCTTGATGCCACCGTCAATACCCAAGTCGGAAAACACGGTGCCGTCCTGAAGCAAAGTGGTGATGCGACCCATCTTTGGGCTCTCTTCCCGTGTGGTGGTCGGGTAATAGCGGATCTTGTCGGCAAATCCTTCACCGATCAGTTCGGCCAACAGTTCGTCCTGACGGATGCTGTCGATCAGCTGACGGCCATATTCCAGCTCTGCCACTTCGCGGCAGGTGTGGGTGATGATGACCTCGTCATAGTCCTCATAGGTCTGCGGTTCACGCAGCAGCGAGGCAAAAGGCGCAAAGCCGGTGCCGGTCGCAAAAAACCACAGGCGCTTGCCGGGCAGCAGGGCGTCATGCACCAATGTGCCAACCGGTTTGGGACGCAGGATGATCTGGTCACCCGGTTTGATATGTTGCAATTTCGAGGTCAGCGGGCCGTTCTGAACCTTGATCGAATAAAACTCCAGCTCTTCATCCCACGAGGGCGAGGCGATGGAATAGGCGCGCAGCAACGGCTTGCCGTTGTCACCCAGCAGACCAATCATCACAAACTCGCCCGAACGGAAACGCAGCGAGGCCGGGCGAGACACCTTGAATGAAAACAGGCTGTCGGTCCAGTGTTTGACATCGGTTACAGTTTGCGCGTCCGGCAGGACGGGGACTTTTACGGCGGTTGCTTCGCTCACGGGCTTCATCTCTGTCATCGTTTACCTGCCGGTCTGCTAAACCGACATCTCCGTTTAATCTTTGATCCAAGTCAGGAAAAGGGGACAGATTGCCCCCTTTGCGTCACAGGCTGGCAATCGCGGGATCAGCCGCGCAGGCGAGCCTGATAGTTATTCTCTTTCCAGTTCGCGCGGGCCAGCCACTGATCCTCGGGTTGGCGGTCTGCCAGTTCTCCGTCGATCTCGACCTCGTCAAAGCCGCTGCGGCGCGCCATGGCGTATTGATCGGCAAGCACATGCCCTTTGGCGCGCAGCCGGCCTTTGTAGCCCTTCAGGCGCAATGTGCGAGCGATGGTAAATCCGCGACCATCTGCGAAAGACGGGAAGTCTACCCGAACCAGCCTCGTGCCGCCCAACCGGTCAAACAGTTCGTCCGGGTCTGTCTCCGAGCTCACGTCTAGCGCGACCACGTCATTGGCGGCATCATCCAGAGTGACAAAGCCGTCGGTCCAGTCATCAGGCGAAAAGCCCTCATCCGTTACGATTACGTTCATGTTTTCTCTCCGATGCGCATCATCTTGCCATCGACAAAATGGATGCCGCATTCTTCCTTGTTCTGGTCGCGCCACCGTCCGGCGCGGGGGTCTTCGCCCTCTTTGACAGGCGAGGTGCAGGGCGCACAGCCGATCGAAGGGTATCCTTTGGCCACCAGCGGATGCCGGGGCAGGTTGTTTTCTTCCATATAGGCCCGCACATCCTCGGGCGCCCAATGGGCGAGCGGGTTGACCTTGATCCGGCCTGTTCCGTCCTCGACCTCGAAGAATTCCAGCGCAGCGCGCGTGCCTGCCTGAAACCGCTTGCGTCCGGTTATCCAGCCATCGAACCCCACCAGTGCCCTTTGCAGCGGGAAAGTCTTGCGCAGGTTGCAGCACGCGTCCGTGTCGCGCAGGCGCAATGCGCCGTATGGGTCTTCGCGTTCAACCTCTGCATCCTCGGCCCGGATGATGCGAATGTTGGTAAGCCCCAGACGCTCGCTCACCTCCTGCTGGTATTCCAGCGTTTCGGTGAACAGCATCTGCGTGTCCACGAAAAGAACGGGCGTTGCCTTGTTCACCACCGCCGCCATATGCAACAGCACGACGGATTCCGCGCCAAAGCTCGAGACCAAGGCAAGCTCGTCGATCTCGTCAATCGCTCCATGCATGACATCATGAGCGCTGTGGTGCCGGAACTGGGCATTCAAGCCTTCGACACGTTCAGTCAGTTCGCGTCTGTCCCGGCCCAGTTCCGTCTGGATCAGGTCAAGCGGCATTTGCGCGGGCCTCGGGGTAGAGGGCGTCTTTGAACGGCGCCATGCCCACCCGGCGATATGTTTCCAGGAATGTCTCCTCTGCGCTTGCACGCTGGTTCAGATAGGTGTCGACAATGCGCTCCACGGCAGGAACGATTTCGTCATAGGCAAAGCCCGGACCGGTGCGATCACCAATTGCCGCAGTTTCGGTCGCATCGCCACCCAAAGTGATCTGGTAGTTTTCCACGCCTGCGCGGTCCAGACCCAGAATGCCGATGTGGCCAACATGGTGATGACCGCAGGCGTTGATGCAGCCTGAGATTTTGATCTTCAGGTGGCCGATGTCATGCTCGAGCTTCAGGTCCTCGAACCGTGTTGCAATTTCCTGAGCAACCGGGATCGAACGCGCCGTCGCCAGCGCGCAATAATCCATACCCGGGCAGGCGATGATATCGCTGATCAGACCGATATTGGCGGTTGCCAGCTCGTATTCCTTCAGCTTGGCGTGAATTGCAGGCAGGTCCGATTTGTGGACGTGCGGCAGGATCACGTTCTGCTCATGGCTGATGCGCAGCTCGTCATAGGCGAACTCTTCGGCCAGATCGGCCATAACGCGCATCTGCTCAGCCGTCGCATCGCCCGGCGTTGCCCCATGCTTCTTGATCGAGATCGTTACAATCGCGTGGTCCGCATTCTTGTGCGGCGCGATGTTGGTGTCGACCCACGAGCGGAAGACCGGATCGTTGGTATAGGCGCTTTCGAATGACGCAACCGAACCTTCGCGGAAGGTGGGCGGGGCGAAGTGGCCCTTGATCTCTTCCAGCAGGTTCATATCCGCGCCCTTGAACTGTGGGCGGACTTTCAGGAAACGCTCGTTCACCTTGGCGCGGATGGCGTCGATGCCATGCTCGTGCACGGTGATCTTGATGCGCGCCTTGTACTTGTTGTCGCGGCGGCCGATCTGGTTCCAGACGGAAACGGTGGCTTCGAGGTAAGCCAGCAAATCGTCAAAGGCGACGAATTCGGACAATTCTTTACCGATCATCGGCGTACGGCCAAGACCACCACCCACGATAACACGGGCACCAAGAACGCCGTCACGCTCGACCAGTTGCAGTCCGATGTCATGCGCCTTGATCACGGCGCGATCGTTTTCGCTACCGGTGATAGCGATCTTGAACTTACGCGGCATGAATTGGAATTCCGGGTGGTCGGTGGACCACTGGCGCAGCAGTTCAGCATAGGGGCGCGGGTCGGCAACCTCATCCGCGGCAGCACCGGCGAAGTGGTCGGCTGTCACGTTACGGATGGTGTTGCCTGAAGTCTGGATGGCGTGCATGCCAACCTCGGCCAGCGCGTCTAGCATATCCGGCACGTCGTTCAGTTTGGGCCAGTTGTACTGGATGTTCTGACGGGTGGTGAAATGGCCATAGCCCTTGTCCCACTTCTCGGCCAGCAGGGCCAGTTGGCGCATCTGTGCACTGTTCAGCGTGCCATAGGGAATGGCGACGCGCAGCATGTAGGCGTGCAGCTGCAGATACAGCCCATTCATCAGGCGCAGCGGCTTGAATTCGTCTTCGGTCAACGAGCCGTCAATGCGGCGTTCCACCTGGGCGCGGAACTGCGCGTTGCGTTCTGCCAAAAATGCTGTGTCGAACTCGGAGTAGCGATACATGTCTAGCTGTCCTTGTTTGCAGCCCCGAACCTAGGGGCCTTGAAGGGGAGAGAGATGGCCAGAGGTCAGGCCCGGGGCTGCGGGGAAGTTTCCTGTTTGCCGTGGGCATAGTTGGACGGACCAGTCCGGCGGAAATCTTCCCGAAAATGGGTGGGCTCGGGGCCGTTCTTGCCTGCAACGGCATCGGCCAGATAAGCGCCCACGACTTTATTTGCCTGACGCGCCGCATCCAGCAGACGCACCTGTGCATGTGCTTCGTCAGTGATCAGTTCCGCTTGCGACAGATCACGCGTCCAACTGTCATCTTCGGTCTGGTAAATGACGTCACCTATCAGCAAATCATTTGCGGTGACGACTTTGGGGGTAAAAGCGCGGGCCATCAGGCAAGCTCCTTGTTGAATTCGGTTACGGCCTGCGTCGCTTCGCGCGGGGCAAGGCCATAGAATGTCAGGGCTGGTCCGTCCATTTCGGCGGTGGCCAGGTCGGCGGGCAGTTGATCCAGTGTGGTGGCCAGAATCCGCTGGTTCGGGCGCGAGGCGTTTTCGACCAGTGTGACTGGAGTAGCGCGATCGGCGCCGTGCATGATCAGGCGACCCTGGATAAAGCGGGCAGATTTCTTGCCCATATAGATCGCAGCAACCGAACCGGCCCGTGCCAGGGCATTCCAGTCATGATCGGCAAAACCTTTCATGTCATGCCCGGTCAGGAACCGCACCGAGGAATTCCGGCCGCGTTGAGTCAGGCTTTGGCCGATACCAGCCACCGCGGCAGAGGCCGCCGTGATACCGGGAACGATCTGCCACGTGATTCCAGCCGCCTCGACGGCCTCAATCTCTTCATCCAGACGACCAAAGACAGTCGGATCGCCGGACTTCAGGCGGACCACGCGGTTACCTTTCAGGGCATATTCGACCAAAAGAGCGTCGATATCACTTTGCTTCCAGGATGGGCCGAATCCGGCTTTGCCGACATCAACCAAAGCGGCGCTTTGACCGGCTATGTCCAGAACGGGTTCACTGATAAGGCGGTCATGCAGCACAACATCAGCCTGCTCAAACGCAGTCAGCGCCTTGAGTGTCAGCAACTCGGGGTCGCCCGGACCTGCGCCGACAAAGTCGACATGCCCTTTGGTGCCTGTTGTGCGAACGTCCTGCATCGGATCATCTCGGGTGTGGTTTGACTTGACCCTCAATATAGGAAATATTCCCACCAAAGCGCCATATGGGCGCTCAAATAAGGACAAACGTTCCATCGAAACAAAATTTTGGAACGAAAGCTTCGATGTGGAAGGAATATTGGAATGTCGGTGCGGATAGATGATACGGATCGGAAAATTCTGGCCGAGCTGCAACGTGATGCAGGGCAGTCACTGGACGAAATAGCGGCTCGGGTCGGCAGTTCAAAGACGCCTGTCTGGAATCGTATTCGTAAGCTCAAGAGTGCGGGAATCATTGGTCAGCAAACGGTTTTGCTGGATGCCGAAGCGCTAGGGTTTGAGGCGACTTTCTTTGTTTTGATCCGCACGTCGGAACACGAGGCTGAGTGGCAGCGCAAGTTCCTTAAGGCATTGCGCGAACATCCCGAAGTGCAGGAGGCGCATCGGCTGGCAGGCGACATTGATTATATTCTCAAGGTTCGGGTCAAGAACGCGCGCGCCTATGATCAATTCTACCAGTCGCTGATTTCGGAGGTACGGGTGCACAATGTGACCGCGCTATTGTCGATGGAAGAAATCAAGTCCACAACGATGCTTCCCCTCAACGCATTGGTTGAAGGGGCATAGAAGGCAGGTACTGCCAGCGCCGGATCGATCCGCGCCTTATACAGGTCAGACCTGAACCATTAACCGTTCCAGACCATGGAAGTGATAGCTGTCTGAATAGGTCGGCGGATCGGCAAGCCGCAGGTTCGGGCAGCTGTTGAACAGAATGGGCAGAGCTATGCGCATTTCCAACCTTGCCAAAGGTGCGCCGACGCAAAAATGGATGCCTCCACCAAAACTTGTGTTGACCTCAATCGCGCGAGTCGGAACAAACCTGTCGGGTTCATCCCAGACGGCAGGGTCGCGGTTTGCAGCGCCAAGCAAAAGTGCGACCTGATCACCGCGCCTGAACGAATGACCAAACATATCAACGTCTTCATACGCATACCGTGTGAACATGTGTAGGGGCGGGTCATAGCGCAGGATTTCTTCAATCGTTGCGTCGATCTGGTCGGGTGCCAGAACGTCGGGGCTGGTATGTGTTTGCAACAGGGTTTTCACACCGTTCGCAAGCGAATGCACCGTTGCTTCGTGACCTGCATTCAACAGCAAGATGCATGTTGCGACCAGTTCGTCGATGGACAGCTTTTCGCCTTCCTCCTCGGCGCTGATAAGCCGGGTGATCAAATCGTCACGCGGATCGTTGCGTCGCTGGTTAATGTATCCCAACAGGAAATCCGTGAACTCCTGAGACGACTTGGCGGCCTTATCCTCGGTCGCCTGTGTCCGGTTGGCCTGATACATCGCGACCATGTCATGCGACCACTGCAACAGGTTGGGCGCCATGTCTTCGGGAACGCCCAACAGTCGGCAGATGGTTACCACCGGGACCTGAGTGCAATAAGCACTCAGCAGATCGAAAGGTGTATTCGGAAACGCCTCGACAAGACTGTGGCATAGCGATTCAATGGAAGGCTGCAATGCAGAAATTTCCCGCGACGTGAAAGCGCGCATAACAAGCGCCCTCAGGCGGGTATGTCGCGGGGGTTCAGCTTCAAGCAGCGAATGGGCTTCGATAGCCAGCCAGGGGGCCAAATGGGCAGGGCCCTGTGTCGCGCATTCAGGCGGAACTTCCCGCCCAAACCGGCGGTCGCGAAGAAGTGCCCGCACGGCACGGCGGGACACCGCAGCAACCATGTCGTAGTCGCGCCAATAGAACAGATCACCAGCAGTGCGGGCCTGATCATAGAAAGGGTAGGGGTTCTGAACGAAACCCGGGTCTGTCGGGGATTGCGAGAATGACTTCATGCGACGCACACTTGCCACGAGCCGCGTTGAATGCAAGACCCTGTCTATGCAGAGAGTTTGGATCATTGTCGGTTTTTTGTCCGCTGTCGGGCTGCTGTCAGGTTTTGTTTGGTCTTATGGCTATCGTCAGGCGCTGTCTCAGCTAAGTGACAAGGCCGAAGCAGACCTTGAACTGGCGGCGGATCGGCTCAGCACCCAGATGCAGGTCTACCAGGAACTGGCGGTTCTGATGGCGACACATCCCGCCTTGCACGCGTTGGATACACCGACACAAATACATGACGCGCAAGCGATGTTGCTGGACGTTGCCGACAAGACAGCGGCCGTCAACATGATGTACTTGGATCGCAGCGGTCGGGTTATGGTCGCCGCACAGCCAGTGGCACAGCGAGACATGTCCGCACATCCAGCGTTCAGGCGCGCCATGCAGGGTGCGGTGGGCACCGCGCATGAAGTGGTTCCAGACAGTGGCGACCGGATATATTCCTATGCCGCTCCGACTTTTGCCGCCTCCGGGCAAGTCGAAGGTGCAGTGATGGTGGTTGCCGATGTCCAGGACATTGAACAAACTTGGCGGGGCAGTACCGAAGCCGTTTTCTTTGTTGATTCTGACGGTGTCGTCTTCATCTCGAACCGGTCGGACTTGCTGTTCTGGAGCCGCGAGGTTGGCCAGTCCGGGCTGACACCGCCAGAGGGTGCGTCGGTGGATTTTGCCGCGACGCGGGTCGGCCAGCATGAGTTGTGGCGGCTGAGTTGGGGGCGGTATTTGCCACGCGATGCGTTGCACCTAACGCTTGAGTTGCCTGTGATCGATATGACCGCCGAGGTTTTGGTGGACGTGGCCCCGGCCCGGCGACTTGCCGGGTTGCAGGCGGCGGCGGTCGCCGCGATCTGTCTGGCGTTTGGTGCGATGCTGTATCTTGCGATGGAACGGCGACGGACGCTGGCGAATGCCAACACGGTTCTGGAAAGCCGGGTGGCGCAGCGTACCCGTGCTTTGACCCAAGCAAACACCGCATTGCGCCGCGAAGTTGCAGAACGTCAGGAGGCCGAAGCAGCACTGAAAAAAGCGCAGGCAGAGCTGGTGCAGGCAGGTAAGCTCAGCGCGTTGGGGCAGATGTCGGCGGGGATCAGCCACGAACTCAACCAACCGTTGATGGCGATCCAGCAATTCGCCGACAATGGTACGGCCTTTCTTGAACGCGGCAAAGGTGACAGGGCCAGTGAAAACCTTGGGCGTATTTCGGAAATGGCCGCCCGCATGGCCCGGATCATCAAGAACCTGCGCGCGTTCGCTCGCAATGAAAGCGAACCGATGGGTCGGGTCGATCTGGTGCAGGTTCTGAAAACTGCCGTCGAATTGACCGAAACCCGTTTGCGTGACGATGATGTGACGCTGGAATGGGAACCGGGACAGGCTGCGGTTTATGTTTGGGGGGGGGGAAGTCCGCTTGGTGCAGGTCTTTGTTAATCTGATCAATAACGCGGCGGATGCGATGCTGGGGCGACCCAAGCGGCACATTTCGATTGTGATGCACGAAGAAGACCGGTTGCGCGTTTCTGTGCAGGATACCGGCCCGGGGATTGAAGACCCCGACCGGGTGTTCGAGCCGTTTTATTCGACCAAAAGCGTAGGATCATCTGAAGGTCTGGGGCTTGGTCTTTCTATATCATATGGTCTTGTTCAAAGCTTTGGGGGTGAAATCCGCGGGGCAAACACGGCTGATGGCGCAGTGTTTACCGTCGAGCTGGAGCCCTACGGAAAAGAAGAGGCTGCATGATGCGCAGGGTTCTGTTGGTCGATGATGACGCAGCTGTTCGCGAGGCATTGGCGCAAACCATTGAACTTGCAGATTACGCACCGACAACAGCCGGTTCTTTTGTGGCGGCCAAGGATCATATTCGGCGGGATTTCCCCGGTGTGATTATTTCGGACATTCGAATGCCCGGGCGGGATGGCTTCCACTTGTTGGCGTATGCTCGGGACATCGACCCCGAGCTTCCGGTGATCCTTTTGACCGGAGAAGGTGATATCCCAATGGCCGTAGAAGCCATGGGAAAAGGAGCGTTCGATTTTCTCGAAAAACCCTGCGCTGCGTCTGACCTGATGGATGTTCTTGAACGCGCATTCGCAGCCCGCACCCAAGTGTTGGAACAGCGCGCCCTGAAATCCGAACTTGAAAGGGGGGACCCGGCCGCACGTTTGCTGTTTGGCCTGTCTCCGCAAGCTGAGGCGCTGCGGGATCGCGTGCGGACCGTCGCACCGACAGGGGCCGAAGTTCTTGTTACCGGCCCGCCGGGCAGCGGCATATCCAAAGTAGCCGAAGTGGTCCACCTGATGTCGCCCGCTGGTCAGGGGCCTTTTGTCAAACGTCCGGCTTCAAGTCTAAGCCCCGATGACCTTGCCCAAAGCTGTGGCGATGCCGTGGGTGGTTCCCTGTTTCTGGACGAAGTGTCTGCCATGCCCCAAGCCACGCAGTTTGCGGCGTTGGAGATCATCGAGCGCGGTCCGGGGGGGCGTATTATCGCAGGAACAACCGCCGACCTATCCGCGTTAAGTTCGGAAGGGCGGTTCAACGCTGATCTGTTTTATCGTTTGGATGTGATGCGGGTGCGTGTTCCTTCATTGGCGGAACGCCCCGACGACATTCCGGTGATTTTTCGCCACTATGTGGCGCAAGCGGCCGAACAGGCTGGCATCGCAATTCCCGAGATTTCGTCCGAACATCTGGCGGCCTTGATGGCCAGCGACTGGCCGGGCAACGCCCGTTCGCTGATGTCAGCAGCAATGCGGTTTGTTCTTGGAATGCCCGAGGAGGTTACGCAGGCTACGGATCTGGGGTTGAGCGAACAGATGGCGCGGGTTGAACGATCTTTGTTGATTGCAGCTTTGGGACGCCACAATGGAAAAGCATCAGATGCAGCCAAGGCGCTGAAGCTGCCGCGCAAGACCTTTTACGACAAGCTGGCGCGCTACCAGATTCGTCCCGAGGATTACCGCAGATAAGCAGGAACCGGATTGGCGCATCTGATTCGAAGAAGTGATTCGGAAATTGTGCGGAAATCCGCACAAGCCGCTCTGAGGATGTGCGAGTTTTCGCACGGCTCGGGACTGTGAAGCGCAGAACCTGAACCAGTAACGACGTAACACTTTGGTATTAAACAGGTAATCAGACACGTTCCGCAATCGCAGTCAAAAGTTGTGTGCTTTACCCTGAGTCGCTTCACTGCACGCCATACGGCGCTTACCCGGCGTCGACTGCAAGTTTCAAGGAACTCTGGGAGGATATCAGATGAAGCTTCTGACAACGGCAGCAACTGCGCTTGCTCTGACAGTAACCGCAACGGCTGGTATGGCTGCATGCGACGAAGGTGAAATCGTCGTCAAGTTCGCGCATGTGACGAACACCGACAAACACCCCAAAGGAATCGCGGCATCGCTGCTGGAGCAGCGGGTCAACGACGAAATGAACGGCACGATGTGTGTTGAGGTCTACCCGAACTCGACGCTCTACAACGATGACAAAGTTCTCGAAGCGATGTTGCAGGGTGACGTGCAACTGGCCGCGCCCTCGCTGTCGAAGTTCGAGAAGTTCACCAAACAGTTCCGCCTGTTTGACTTGCCGTTCATGTTCAAGAATGTCGACGCTGTAGACGCGTTCCAGGCCTCGGCCGAAGGACAGGCGATGAAAGACAGCATGCAGCGCCGTGGCCTGCAAGGGCTGGCGTTCTGGCACAACGGCATGAAGCAGATGTCGGCCAATAAGGCTTTGGTTGATCCGTCGGATGCAAACGGTCTGAAGTTCCGCGTGCAGTCGTCAGATGTGCTGGTGGCACAGATGGAAGCCATCGGTGGTAGCCCGCAGAAAATGGCATTCTCGGAAGTGTATGGCGCGTTGCAACAGGGCGTTGTGGACGGGCAAGAGAACACCTGGTCGAACATCTACGGCAAGAAGTTCTTTGAGGTGCAGGACGGTATCACCGAAACCAACCACGGCATCATCGACTATCTGGTCGTGACATCGGTGGATTGGCTGGACAGTCTTGATCCGGCGGTGCGGGACCAGTTCCTGACTATTCTGGCCGAAGTTACCGAGACCCGGAACAAAGAAGCCTTTGCTGTGAACGAAGCGGCCAAAGCGTCGATCATCGATGCAGGCGGCGTCATCCGTGAACTGACCCCTGAACAGCGTCAGGCCTGGGTCGACGCAATGAAACCGGTTTGGGACAAATTCGCCGGTGACGTGGGTCAAGACAAGATCGACGCGGCGCAGGCCATCAACGCCGGATTCTGATCCCGTTCAAGACCGCGCGTCAGGGGACTGGGGAGTATTCGACGCGCAGGCCGGGCGGGCTGAAATGGCCCGCCCCATTCTCAACTCTCTCTTCAATAAAATGCGGGGACTGAAAGATGTCTGGTGCGAACTCCGGCCAGGGCGGGCTGATCGACCATATCGAAGAAACCCTGATCGCGTTGCTTTTGGGCCTTATGACGGTCGTTACATTTGCCAACGTGATCGCGCGGTTTGTCTTTAATTCAAATATCCTATGGGCACTTGAGTTGACAGTGTTCACGTTTGGCTGGCTGGTGCTGCTGGGCGCGTCTTACGCAGTCAAGAAACATGCTCATCTGGGCGTGGATGCAATCCTGAACATGCTGGCGCCAGCACCGAGGCGCCTAATGGCGCTGGTCTCGGTTGGATGCTGTCTGGTGTTTTCTCTGCTGATGCTCAAAGGGGCATATGATTATTGGGCCGTCTTTGCAGATCTGCCGCCAACATCGGGCCGCTGGTTCCCTACCGGGTTTGATTTCGGCGCACGCAGCCAGAGTTTCTACGAGGTAGACGACATCCCCATGGTCGCGCCGCTGCGCTTTCTGGAAGACCTGATCAATTATGGCGAGGGGTATGAAAAACTGCCCAAGGTCGTACCTTACCTGGTTCTGCCGGTGTCCATGCTGCTGCTGGTGATCCGGTTTACGCAGGTCGCCGTTCAAATTTGGCGTGGTGAGACCGATCGCCTTGTCGCCAGCCACGAAGTCGAGGACGAGATTGAGGAAGTCCGCGCACAACAAGGGGTGCATGACTGATGGACGTTATCCTTCTTTTCTCGATGGTCATCGGCCTACTGCTGATCGGGGTTCCGATTGCGGTTGCACTTGGCCTCAGTTCGACCCTGTTCCTGCTGATCTATTCCGACAGTTCGCTGGCTTCAGTCGCAGGTACGCTGTTTGAGGCGTTCGAGGGGCATTTCACCCTGTTGGCGATCCCGTTTTTCATTCTTGCCTCGTCCTTCATGACGACGGGCGGTGTGGCGCGTCGGATCATCCGTTTCTCGATTGCTTGCGTGGGGCATCTGCCCGGCGGTCTGGCGATTGCGGGTGTGTTTGCTTGTATGCTGTTTGCCGCGTTGTCAGGATCGTCCCCGGCCACGGTTGTAGCTATCGGGTCGATCGTCATCGCAGGTATGCGCCAGGTTGGGTATTCCAAGGAGTTTGCCGCCGGTGTGATCTGTAACGCGGGTACGCTGGGCATCCTGATCCCACCGTCCATCGTGATGGTTGTGTATGCCGCCGCCGTCGAAGTTTCAGTTGGGCGCATGTTTCTGGCTGGCGTTATTCCCGGTCTGATGGCTGGTTTCATGCTGATGATCACCATTTATGTCATTGCAAAGGTCAAGAACCTGCCCAAGGGTGAATGGAAGGGGTGGGGTGAGGTCTTTACCTCGGCCCGCGAGGCCGGTTGGGGCCTGTTCCTGATCGTTATCATTCTGGGTGGCATTTATGGGGGTATCTTTACCCCAACCGAGGCTGCCGCGGTTGCTGCCGTCTATGCCTTCTTCATCGCCAGTTTCGTCTACAAGGACATGGGGCCGCTGAGTACGGAAGGGGACGCACAGAACCTGCCGCTGCTGAAAAAGCCCTACGCTTTGGTCACGGCGTTCTTTCATCCCGACACCAAGCATACTCTGTTCGAGGCAGGAAAGCTGACGGTGACGCTGTTGTTCGTGATCGCCAACGCGCTGATCCTCAAACATGTTCTAACGGACGAACAGGTGCCGCAGCACATTGCTAGCGCCATGCTTTCAGCGGGTCTTGGACCGGTAACCTTCCTGATCGTGGTCAACGTAATCCTGCTGATCGGTGGTCAGTTCATGGAGCCGTCGGGCTTGCTGGTGATCGTCGCGCCGCTGGTGTTCCCGATTGCCATCGAGTTGGGTATTGATCCGATCCATCTGGGCATCATCATGGTTGTGAATATGGAGATTGGGATGATCACACCTCCGGTCGGTCTGAACCTGTTCGTAACGTCCGGCGTTGCGGGTATGCCGATGATGAGCGTTGTGAAGGCGGCGCTGCCGTTCCTTGCTGTCCTGTTCGTCTTCCTGATTATGGTGACATATATCCCTTGGCTTTCGACCTTCCTGCCCAACACGTTCATGGGGCCGGAAATCGTGACCAACTAGGCAATTTGACCACGTGCAAAGCCGGGCGGTTTCGACCGTCCGGCTTTTTTGCATCTTGAAACCGCGCACCGGGTTCATATCTCGGGTTCAGAGGACGACCTCCCCATATCGGGACATCATTCGGGACGACCCGAACGGATACGAGGTTGTCTTATGCCCTGGGTATTCCTTCTATTTGCTGGCCTGTTGGAAATCGTCTGGGCCGTAGCGATGAAGCAATCGGCTGGTTTCACCCGATTGTGGCCTACGGCCTTGATGGTGCTTTCGATGATCGGGTCTTTCGGTCTTCTGGCGCTGGCGATGCGGGACCTGCCGTTGGGCACAGCTTATACCATCTGGACGGGTATTGGTGCAGTGGGGGCGTTCTGTGTCGGTATCCTGTTTCTGGGTGAAGCCCTATACCCTGCGCGGATTCTCGCGGCCCTTCTGATCGTGTCAGGTCTTATCGTGATGAAGTTGTCGTGAGGCCGTCATTGACCAAGTCTTTGCGCTTGGGCAGGGTTCAGGAAACACGGGAAATGGAGACCGGAATGTTGACCGAGACCGACAAGCGCTTGCTACGCGTGGCTTATGACGAGGCCAAAGCCGGGTTTGGCGAAGGTGGATGCCCGATCGGGTCAGTTCTGGCGCGGGGTGGCGATATTGTTTCACAAGGGCGTAATCAACGTGTGCAGGGCGGGGATCCGATCGCACATGGCGAAATGGATGCCTTGCGCAAAGCGGGACGTCAGAAAACCTATCGGGATACGGTTCTTTACACGTCATTGTCACCTTGCATGATGTGCTCGGGCACTATCGTTCAGTTTGGTATCCCGCGTGTGGTGATCGGCGATACCCAGAACTTTGGTGGCAACGAAGACTTCCTGCGCGAACGCGGTGTCGAGGTGGTGATAGTCAACGATCCTGACTGCATCGCACTGATGCAGCGGTTCATCGAAGAAAAGCCAGAGCTTTGGGCCGAAGATATTGCCGAGTAAAGGCGAATCCTAGACGCTCTCCAGCGCCTGAATAATGCCCGTGAAATCCCCGGCCTTCAGGCTGGCGCCACCCACAAGCGCACCATCGACATTTGAAACCGCAAAGATCTCCGCCGCGTTGGAGGGTTTGACCGACCCACCATACAGAAGACGGACAGAGCGGCCCACACCTTCGCCAAAGCGGCGCTCTAGCCGGGCGCGGATGAAGTCGTGAACTTCCCCAATCTCATCAAGCGTCGGAACCTTGCCGGTGCCGATGGCCCAGATCGGCTCATATGCAATGATCAGGTTCTCGCCGGTTGCCTGATCCGGGATCGACCCCGACATCTGACCGCCGATTATGTCGAGCGTATTGGCCGCCTCGCGTTGCTCCAGACTTTCGCCTACGCAAATGATCGCTTTTAACCCCGCGTCCATCGCTGCACGGGCCTTGGCGCGTATATCCTCGTCATGCTCTTCATGGTCTACGCGACGTTCGGAATGACCCAGGATGACTGACGTCGCGCCCGCGTCCAGCAGCATCTCGGCGCTGATATCGCCTGTATGCGCGCCCGCGCTTGCCGCGTGACAATCCTGCCCACCAACGGTGACTGCTGACCCGCGTACGGTGTCTGCGGCACGGCTGAGCAATGTTGCCGGAGGGCAGATGAGTATATCGACCGAAGCGTCTGGGTGAGACTTGCACAGTGCTTCAAGCTCGCTCAGCGCAGCACCGGTTCCGTTCATTTTCCAGTTTCCTGCCGCAAGCCTGCGCCGCATACCCGTATCTCCCTGATCATTCGATGATTTAGGATGCGGATAGCATTGTCGACGCGATCTTACAATTCCACGGATCGGGTGGGTTCACGCGCTTTGATCGACAACACGGCGTTCGGGCGGGCCCGTGTCACGGGATTATCCGGCGCAAACTAGGATTGCTGCGTGATGCTTTCATCGAATTTGATGGATTCACCGCAACCGCAGGCGTCGACAACATTCGGGTTCCTGAACTTGAAACCTGATTCCAGCAACGACACCTCGTAATCGATTTCAGTCCCGAACAGGAACATCTGCGCCATTGGCGCGATCATGACGCGTGCTCCATCCTGTTCGACAACTTCATCATGCGGATCAGCCTGATCGACATATTCCATGGTATATTCCATGCCTGCACAGCCGCCTTTCTTGACGCCAATGCGCAAGCCAGCGTGGCCACCCGAGTTCATCAGGCGGATGATTTGTTCTGCGGCTTTAGGCGTCATGGTCACAGCCTGCTTGCCGGGAATGCCGAACATGTAAGTCTCCGTTGTCGCGCGTTGCGTTTAATTTAGGGCTCAGGAGGTCAAGGCTCAAGACGGTGTGTTATAAAGAGTTTTATCCGGATGAAACAACCCGGCATTCAGAATGGGTTCGCTGAAGATATCCAACTGTGAGACCGTGGAACTGAATGGGTTCAAGTTGGTCAGCCGTTAACTCGGTTTGCTTTGAAATACTATCAGAAAGGATAATATTGTGAATGAGTTACAGGCGATTGTTAATTCGATCTTGATGCGCGCGGTGCTTACCATTGCAGTTCTTCTGTTTGTTCCGGATGATGCGGCGGCCACCAATGATGGAGAGAGGCATCCAGTAAACTGCGCGACCGCCGAGGGCGATTTGCGCGCCATCGCGGCCGAGAAAAAGCACGCGCAGGACCAACAGTTGGAAAGTGTTGCTGCCATTACTCCTGCCGGGGCACTTTTGGGGCTGGTCACAGGAACGGAACACAAACGGCTGCAAATGCTGTCGGGGGACTACATCAATCAACTTGACGCCAGATCTGCGAAAATCAAAAAGACCTGCAATTTGAACTGATTACCCGACGTTCGGTTATCTGGGTAAGAAAAGGACCGTTCTCGGGCAAGAACGGTCCGTGTTTCGGGGCCGGAACTCGGGGGGGCGGTCAAATCATGTCTGGCCCGAGGCGACACTGATTGGTGCCGTCCACAGGTCTTTTCCTGCAACATTGTGACAGGGACAGCACGAGCAGGTAACAAAAACGCCAATGTTTTGTGACAAGTACCCGGGAAACTGTGGCAGGTGCCTACATAAATCCCAGTTCCAGACGTGCTTCGTCTGACATCATCTCCATACCCCAGGGCGGCTCCCAGGTCAGTTCCACGTCAACCTCTTTGACGCCTGCAACAGGCTCGATCGCTTCCATGATCCATCCGGGCATGTCGCCGGCAACCGGGCATCCGGGGGCTGTCAGCGTCATGATCACCTTCACGGCGTTGTCCGAGGAAATGTCGATCGTGTAGATCAGGCCGAGGTCATAGATGTTCACCGGGATTTCCGGATCGTAGACCGTGCGACACGCCTCGACCACGGGCTCGTACAGGGGGTGCTCAATGGTTGACGGCGCAATCAGCGGTGTGCCTTCAAACTGTTCGCTCGGGTGAGTCATCTTTGCCTCGGGTCAGTTGCCTGAGCGATTATATAGGGAATAGGAGCAACAGGGTCCAGTAGGGCGGCGGCGCCGATTGGGGCGCCGCGGCAATTTAGTCGTTGATGTCGTGGTTGAAAGTTTTGACCTGACCGTTCGGCAACGCAAACAGTTTCCGCAAAACAAGCCACGCAATCAGTGACATCACTGCAAAGATCAGCGCCAATACATTCAAAGACAGAGCCATTCCGGGTACGGCAAGGATAAGCCCCGTGACTGCGGCTCCGATTGCAAAGCCCAGAAAGATGAAACCGGGCAGGAAAATCTCAAGGATACCCAGCGCCAATGCTGCGGCCAGCCAGATCCACCAGGTCAACCAGAAGGGGTCAGCCATCACTTTCCTCCTTTTAACATTTTGAACGCGTCACCGAAGGCTTCCAGTGCGTTGGCAGGCACAACAATGGTTTGCTTGCCAGTACCGTTTCCAAGCGCGTTCAGGGCTTCAACCTGTTTCAAGGCAACCTGATACTGAGCAGCTTCGATGCCGTTATCCTGAATGGCCTTGGCGACAACACCGGTGGCGAACGCCTCGGCTTCGGCCTGAATACGCCGCGCCTTGGCGGTTTGTTCAGCCGCGTAAAGCTCGGCGTCGGCATGCAGCTCGACTGCGCGCTTCTTGCCCTCGGCTTCTGTCACCTGTGCGCGGCGGGCTCGTTCGGCGTTCAGCTGTTGCAGCATGGCGTCACGGGTGGCCTGATCCAGATTTACGTCCAGAATCTCGGCGCGGGTGACTTCGATACCCCAGTCATCGACAGCTGTTTCAACGCTTTCCTGAATACGCGTGATCAGTTGGGACCGGTTCGACTGAACCTCATCCAGATCCATCTTACCAATCTCGGCGCGAACGATCCCGGCGACAGTGGTGGCAATCGCGCCATCTACGTCGCGAATTCGGTAGACCGTCTTTTCAGGTTCGAGAATACGGTAGAAGACCGATGTATCGATCTGCACCAGAACGTTGTCCTTGGTGATTGCGTCCTGCGTCGCGTTTGGCAGCTGGCGTTCCAGGATCGAGATCTTGTGACGCGCAATGTCCAGTAGCGGAACAATAAAGTTGATGCCGGGGCCAAGCACGGAATGCAGGCGCCCAAACCGTTCAACTACGTATTTTTCGGACTGAGGCACAATCTTGATGCCTTTGAAAATGATAACAATTACCAGCACCGCAGCCAGCAGGTAAATGATGTTTGACGAAAGCAATCCGATGATTTGGTCTTCGGTCATACTGTCCTCTTGTTTTTGTGTACTATAGTATACATGTGGCGATTGAGTCGCCCGATTTCAACTCTGGTATGAGTGGAAAGCAGCCCCATGCAAATGCTCCAATAGTAAAACGCTGTATCGAAAAATAGTGCTGTGACCGCTTTGCATCCCTAATTGTTTGCGGTATCGGGCTTGGATGAAACTGATAATCGATACAGATCCTGGCATCGATGATGCCATGGCAATCGCCTATGCCGCCGCAGCGCCCGAGATCGAGCTGATCGGCCTGACCACCGTGTTCGGAAACACGCATGTTCACCAATCCAGCCGCAATGCCCGGTTCCTGCTTGATAAGCTGGGTCTGGATCTGCCTGTCGCGGAAGGGGCTGCGGTTGCCCTGGGTGCCGATACGCATTCGCCCTCCGAACATGTGCATGGTCCCGAAGGATTCGGTGACCTGACTGAAATTCCCGAAATTGGAAGCAACCACGCCCTGCCGGCTGCTGAATTTCTGGTTGATATGGCGCGAACCCACAAGAAAGAGCTGGTGGTGTGCGCCGTGGGCCCCCTGACCAACATCGCCAACGCCATTCGTCTGGATCCGGAATTCGCCGACAATCTGGGGCGTTTGGTGATTATGGGCGGGGCGGTGTACTGCCCTGGTAATATTACAGTACATGCCGAGGCCAACATCTATCATGATGCGATTGCCGCTGAAGAGGTCTTTGCCACACCGCCGGAAACCGTACTGGTCGGCTTGGATGTCACGCTGAAAACGCTCTACGAGACTGCAGATTTCGAAAGCCTGGCAATGCGATCACCTGACATGGGGTCCTTTCTGCGAGATATCTCTCGCTTTTACCTGAAGTTCTACAAGGACGTCGGTGGTCTGGAGGGCTGCGGCCTGCACGATTCGACGGCTGTGATTGCTTGTTCTCATGGTGCTATGTTTGACATGGTCGAAACGGGTCTGCGGGTTGTCACCGAAGGCGACCAGAAGGGTGCGACGCGACCTGATCCGGAACGTCCCGCAGTTCGGGTCTGCCGCGACGTGGATGGGGCAGGGGTTGTTCAACTGTTTACAGACCGTGTTGCCTCGCTACCCTGACGGGTTGCAAAGACCGACCGGATCGGGCAAAGCCTGCCCGGTTCGGCGACCCGAGGCGATGACATGACCCAACAGTTTTCTTTTGATCTGAAAGCCACAGACGGCAAAGCCCGGACCGGTGTGATCAGCACACCGCGCGGCGACGTGCGAACGCCTGCCTTTATGCCGGTTGGCACTGCGGCAACGGTCAAGGCGATGATGCCGGAAAGCGTTCGCGCGACGGGGGCAGACATCCTGCTGGGGAACACCTATCACCTGATGCTGCGTCCGACCGCTGAGCGTATTGATCGACTGGGTGGACTGCACAAGTTCATGAACTGGGATCGGCCCATTCTGACAGATTCCGGCGGATTTCAGGTCATGTCGCTGGCCGGTTTGCGCAAGCTGACTGAAAAGGGCGTAACCTTCAAATCCCATATTGACGGGTCAAAGCACGAATTGACGCCGGAACGGTCGATGGAGATCCAGCGCCTGTTGGGCTCGGATATTGTCATGTGTTTCGATGAATGCCCTGCGCTGCCAGCGGATCGTGACCGCATTGCCGAGTCGATGCGCCTGTCGATGCGTTGGGCCGGACGGTCGCGCGATGCGTTTGGCGATCGTCCGGGGCATGCGCTGTTTGGCATCATGCAGGGTGGGCTGGAAAAAGACCTGCGCGAAGAAAGCGCCGAGGCGTTGAAATCTATCGGTTTCGAAGGCTACGCAGTTGGTGGCCTGGCCGTCGGCGAAGGGCAGGAGGCCATGTTCTCTTGCCTCGATTATGCCCCCGATTTCCTGCCATCGGACAAGCCGCGCTATCTGATGGGCGTTGGCAAACCCGACGATATCGTCGGTGCTGTTGCCCGCGGGATCGACATGATGGACTGTGTGTTGCCCTCGCGGTCCGGGCGTACAGGGCAGGTTTTCACCCGTTACGGTGTGGTGAACATCAAGAATGCCCGTCACGCAGATGATCCGCGGTCGCTGGACGAACGCTGCACTTGCCCGGCTTGTTCGAATTATTCCCGCGCTTACCTGCACCACGTGTTCCGTGCGAATGAGATGATTTCCGGCATGTTGCTGACATGGCATAACCTGCATTATTTTCAGGAGATCATGGCCGGCATGCGCGACGCGATTGCCGCGGGCGCGTTCGAAGTCTGGCAAGCCGATTTCCACGCGCAGCGCGCGCAGGGGGATATCGAACCGCTGTGATGTTTTGCCCCCTCTAAGGCGAAAACGGGCAATTCTGCACAGCAGGGCTGTTTTCTGGCGACTGATCGCGCAAGACCGGGGCGTATTCTACTATTTTGGTGGATATGTTCCTGGCACGCCTTGCAGTCCGCCAAACCTCGGTTCATTCTGATTGGTGATACATGGCGGTAAGGTTGAAAATGGGCGATGAGGCCCCACCTTTATCGTCCAAGACAGGAGACGGACAAATGTTGCCTCGATGAGGGACAAGCGCCGTCTTGCCAATGATAAGGATAGAGCATGCAAGAGCCTCTGAATTCCTCCTACCCCGTCCTGCCGCTGCGCGATATTGTGGTGTTCCCACATATGATCGTGCCGCTTTTCGTAGGCCGTGACAAATCGGTCCGCGCGCTGGAAGAGGTGATGCAGGATGACAAGCAAATTCTATTGTCCAGCCAGATCGATCCCGGCGTTGACGATCCGGATGAAGAAGGCATCTACCGCACCGGCGTTCTGGCAAATGTGCTGCAACTGCTGAAGCTGCCCGATGGCACGGTAAAAGTGCTGGTCGAAGGGCAGGCGCGCGTTCAGATCACCGAGTTTCTGGAGAACGAAGAGTTCTTCGAAGCCCGCGCGGAATACCTGACCGAAATTCCCGGCGACGTCACCACGACCGAAGCACTGTTGCGCACTGTCGCGGACGAGTTCGAGCGTTACGCCAAAGTGCGCAAGAACATCCCCGAAGAGGCACTGACCGCAGTGGGCGATACAACCGAGCCTGCGAAGCTGGCTGACCTTGTGTCGGGGCATCTGGGCATCGAAGTCGAACAAAAGCAGGAGCTTCTGGAAACTCTCAGCGTCAGCGAGCGGCTTGAGAAGGTCTATGGCCTGATGCAGGGCGAGATGTCTGTTCTGCAGGTCGAGAAGAAGATCAAGACCCGCGTCAAATCCCAGATGGAGAAGACGCAGCGTGAATATTATCTGAATGAGCAGATGAAGGCCATTCAGAAGGAACTTGGCGATGGTGAGGACGGCAGCAACGAAGTTGCTGAACTGGAAGTCAAAATCGCCGAGACCAAGCTGTCGAAAGAAGCGCGGGAAAAGGCCGAGGGTGAGCTTAAGAAGCTCAAGAACATGTCGCCCATGTCGGCCGAAGCCACAGTCGTGCGCAACTATCTGGATTGGATTCTTGCTCTGCCTTGGGGCACCAAGTCCCGTGTCAAAAAGGATCTGGGCCGCGCGCAGGAGATTCTGGACGCGGACCATTATGGGCTTGAGAAGGTCAAGGAACGGATCGTTGAATACCTTGCGGTTCAGCAGCGCTCGAAAAAGTTGAAAGGGCCGATTTTGTGCCTTGTCGGCCCTCCGGGCGTGGGCAAGACCTCGCTGGGTAAGTCGGTTGCGAAGGCAACCGGGCGCGAGTTCATTCGCATCTCATTGGGTGGTGTACGTGACGAATCCGAAATCCGGGGCCATCGTCGGACTTACATTGGCTCGATGCCCGGCAAGATCATCCAGGCGCTGAAGAAGGCGAAAACCACGAATCCGCTGATTTTGTTGGATGAAATCGACAAGATGGGGCAGGATTTTCGGGGTGATCCGGCATCGGCAATGCTTGAGGTGCTGGACCCGGAGCAGAACAACACGTTCATGGACCATTATCTTGAGGTTGAATATGACCTGTCCAACGTGATGTTCCTGACCACGTCGAACAGCTACAACATGCCTGGGCCTTTGCTTGACCGGATGGAGATCATCCCGTTGGCCGGTTACACCGAGGACGAAAAGCGCGAGATCGCCAAGCAGCACCTGATCAGCAAACAGGTCAAGAACCATGGTTTGAAAGCCAAGGAATTCGAACTGACCGATGAGGCGCTGCAAAAGATCATCCGCACCTATACCCGTGAGGCGGGCGTACGGAACCTTGAACGTGAAATCGCCAAGGTTGCGCGCAAATCGCTGACCAAGATCATCAAGAAGGACGCGGAAACCGTTAAGGTCACACCCGAAAACCTGCAAGATTTCCTGGGTGTGCCGAAATTCCGTTATGGCCTGGCCGAGCAGGACGATCAGGTTGGTGTTGTCACCGGTCTTGCCTGGACGTCAGTGGGTGGCGACCTGTTGCATATCGAAGCGTTGAAACTGCCCGGCAAAGGGCGGATGAAGACGACCGGTAAGCTGGGCGATGTGATGAAGGAATCCATCGACGCCGCTTCGTCCTATGTGCGTTCGATTTCACCTCAGATCGGGGTAAAGCCGCCGCAGTTCGACAAGATCGACATTCACGTTCACGTACCGGATGGCGCGACACCCAAGGATGGCCCATCGGCTGGTTTGGCTATGGTCACGTCGATTGTCTCGGTTCTGACCGGTATTCCCGTTCGGAAAGACATTGCTATGACCGGCGAAGTCTCACTACGCGGGAATGCGATGCCGATTGGTGGTTTGAAAGAAAAACTGCTGGCCGCGCTGCGTGGTGGGATAAAGACCGTTTTGATCCCGGAAGAGAATGAAAAGGATCTGGCGGATATCCCGGACAACGTCAAAGAAGGGCTGAAGATCATCCCGGTCAAACATGTCTCGGAAGTTCTGGAACATGCTTTGGTGCGTAAACCGGAACCGATCGAATGGGACGAAGCCGCGGAAGAGGCCGCGGCAGCGGCGGCCGCGTCGCCCGGTAATACCGGACCTTCCGCGACCGCGCATTAAGTCTTTGGTGAGTCAACAAAAGGCGAAGCAATAGCTTCGCCTTTTTTGTTGAGGGATGTAGTGAAGACCGCACCATGCAGCGCCAAGACGTTGCATGAAACCAGCGTTTCATTTTGGGCATCGGTGTGCTCTGGAAAATGGTGGGTGATAACGGATTTGAACCGCTGACATCTTCGATGTGAACGAAGCGCTCTACCACTGAGCTAATCACCCATGGGACGGGGTGATATCTTTCCCGAAGGTTGGCTGCAAGGGAAATAGAACCTGCGGCATCCGCAAAAAATCGCGCCGTATACAAAATTCTGGAATCTGACAAAAAACTTGAAAACGCCGCTTGACGCTGCCCGAGCGTAGCCATAATACACCCAAACGTTCAGCAATGAACATGCAGCGGGCGGTTGTAGCTCAGTTGGTTAGAGTACCGGCCTGTCACGCCGGGGGTCGCGGGTTCGAGCCCCGTCAACCGCGCCACCGCTGCCAACCTTGGTCCAGGCAAAAGGCCACGAAAATAGATGCGCGGTTGTAGCTCAGTTGGTTAGAGTACCGGCCTGTCACGCCGGGGGTCGCGGGTTCGAGCCCCGTCAACCGCGCCATTTTCCTCCTCAAACAGATCAACGGTTGCGCCTTTACGGGCACCTTTTCCCAATCCATTGATCATTGAAGGTTCTAATCGGCGAAATTTCGACTGTTCACTAAATGTTCTAACTTTTCTGTTGGAGTCTTGGTCTGGCTCGCCTATCTCTTAACCACTTGTTTGTTGGGGGCCGCATATGGCTGAGCTGAAGAATATCGAGGTGCGCGGCGCGCGCGAACATAACCTCAAAGGTATAGACGTTGATATCCCTCGGGATCAGTTGGTGGTCATCACCGGACTGTCGGGTTCGGGGAAGTCCTCATTAGCGTTTGATACCATCTATGCCGAAGGCCAGCGCCGGTATGTCGAAAGCCTTTCGGCATATGCCCGGCAATTCCTGGATATGATGGAAAAGCCAGATGTCGACCATATAAGCGGCCTGTCTCCGGCGATTTCGATTGAACAAAAGACGACGTCCAAGAACCCGCGTTCAACTGTGGGCACGGTAACTGAAATCTATGACTATCTGCGTCTGCTGTTTGCCCGCGCCGGAACGCCCTACAGCCCAGCCACCGGGCAACCGATTGAGGCGCAGCAAGTGCAGGACATGGTCGACCGGATCATGGCAATGGAAGACGGCACACGCGGCTATCTTCTGGCCCCCATCGTGCGCGACCGGAAGGGTGAGTACAAAAAAGAATTCCTGGAGCTGCGCAAACAGGGTTTCCAACGCGTCAAGGTGGACGGAGAGTTCTACGAACTGGATCAACCGCCTGTATTGGATAAGAAATTCCGTCACGATATCGATGTGGTTGTTGATAGACTGGTTGTACGGGAAGGAATGGAAACGCGCCTGGCCGACAGCCTGCGCACCGCTCTGGACTTGGCGGACGGGATTGCCATTTTGGAAACTGCCCCGCGTGAAGGTGATCCGGAACGCATCACATTCAGCGAGAATTTTGCCTGCCCGGTCAGCGGTTTCACCATTCCCGAAATCGAACCACGCCTGTTTTCGTTCAACGCGCCATTCGGTGCCTGCCCGGATTGTGACGGTCTTGGGGTCGAGTTGTTTTTCGATGAACGCTTGGTGGTGCCGGACCAGACGCTGAAACTCTACGATGGTGCTTTGGCCCCGTGGCGCAAGGGCAAATCACCATATTTCCTGCAAACCATCGAGGCCATCGCGCGCCATTACGAATTTGACAAGAACACGCCCTGGAAAGACCTGCCTAAAAATGTGCAGGAGGTCTTTCTGCGAGGGTCCGGGGATGATGAAATTCTGTTCCGGTACGACGAAGGCGGGCGCGTCTATCAAGTGACCCGCAGTTTTGAAGGCGTGATCCCGAATATGGAACGGCGGTACCGCGAAACTGACAGCGCGTGGATTCGTGAGGAATTTGAACGATATCAAAACAATCGCCCCTGCGGCGCCTGCGAAGGCTACAGGCTGCGGGCCGAAGCGCTGGCGGTAAAGATCGCCGGGCTGCATGTGGGGCAGGTGGTGCAGATGTCGATCCGTGAGGCTCTGGCGTGGATCGAAGATGCGCCCAACCACCTGAGCGCCCAGAAAAACGAAATTGCCCGCGCCATCCTCAAGGAAATTCGCGAGCGACTTGGTTTCCTGAATAACGTTGGTTTGGAATACCTTACGCTGTCCCGTTCAAGCGGAACACTGTCGGGTGGCGAAAGCCAGCGTATTCGTCTGGCCAGTCAGATCGGCTCGGGGCTGACCGGGGTTCTCTATGTGCTGGATGAGCCCTCGATCGGACTGCATCAGCGTGACAATGACAGGCTTCTGGATACGCTCAAGAACCTGAGGGATCAGGGCAATACGGTGATCGTTGTAGAACATGACGAGGAAGCCATCCGTGAAGCTGACTATGTTTTCGACATCGGTCCGGGGGCAGGCGTACATGGCGGGCAGGTGGTCAGTCACGGAACGCCTGCGGAAATCGCGGCAGATGCGGCCTCTATTACCGGGCAGTACCTTGCGGGAACGCGTGAAATCGCGGTTCCGGTGCAGCGTCGTAAAGGCAAAAAGCAGAAAGTCACGGTGGTCAAAGCCACGGGCAACAACTTGAAGAATGTCACAGCCGACTTCCCCTTGGGCAAATTCGTTTGTGTCACCGGTGTGTCGGGCGGGGGTAAATCCACCCTCACGATCGAGACATTGTTCAAAACCGCGTCAATGCGGCTGAACGGGGCGCGTCAGACACCAGCACCCTGTGAAACCATCAAGGGGCTGGAACACCTCGATAAGGTCATCGACATCGACCAGCGCCCCATTGGGCGAACGCCGCGTTCAAACCCGGCGACTTACACCGGGGCCTTCACCCCGATCCGAGATTGGTTTGCCGGCCTGCCTGAGGCTAAGGCACGCGGGTACAAACCCGGTCGCTTCAGCTTTAACGTCAAAGGCGGGCGGTGTGAGGCATGTCAGGGTGACGGTGTCATCAAGATCGAGATGCACTTTCTGCCTGACGTCTACGTGACTTGCGAAACTTGCAAGGGGGCGCGGTATAACCGCGAGACGCTTGAGATCAAGTTCAAGGGCAAATCCATCGCGGATGTGCTTGATATGACAGTGGAAGATGCGCAGGAGTTCTTCAAGGCCGTGCCCTCAATCCGGGACAAGATGGACGCCCTTGCGCGTGTGGGTCTTGGCTATATCAAGGTGGGTCAACAAGCCACGACGTTGTCAGGTGGCGAGGCGCAGCGGGTAAAGCTGTCCAAAGAGCTGTCGAAGCGTTCAACCGGACGAACGCTCTATATTCTCGACGAACCGACAACAGGTCTGCATTTCGAAGATGTGCGCAAGCTGTTGGAAGTGCTGCACGAACTTGTCGATCAAGGAAATACGGTCGTGGTGATTGAACATAATCTGGACGTGGTTAAAACCGCGGATCATATCATCGACATTGGGCCTGAAGGTGGTGATGGCGGTGGCGAAATCGTCGCCACCGGAACACCGGAAGACATAGCCGATGTTGAACGCAGCCACACCGGGCGATACCTGAAGCCGATGCTGAAAGGGGCGCGCGTCGCGGCAGAATAAGTGCCCAGACGCAGCCTCAGTTCAGGATATCTGCGATCGCACCAATCAGGTTCAATACTTTGCGTGTCTCGGGGTCGACCCGGTACACGTAGTCACCTGCACGGACATATGAGTAGTTTCGGTTCAACCCATAGCGATAGGGGTCATTGATCCAGCGGTAATCGTTGGTAATGAAGTCACCATCGCGATAGATTTTCTTTGCCTGACCCGGCGGCACACAGGGAACGGATTTCTTGGCCAGACCCGGAGGGCAATGCCCGGCCTTGTTCTTTGCACCCGCGGCAATCGGGGAAAGGGCCAAAGCCGCCAGAGTTGCCGTCGTCACCAAAAATCTCGTCATGTCGCCGTCCTTTGCGATTTGGCCAGCCGGGGCCTTTTGTTCATGACTGCCTAGATGGTCGCTTGCCCAACATCTGTCAAATCGTTGGGCAAGATGCCGCCAGTTGTCTTAGTCACGTCTGCGCTTTTCGAACCGTGGCAGCATGGCACTGAAATCGCGTCCCTTGCCATCTTCGTTCTCGACAAATTGCTCATAAAGCGCGGTGGCAACCTGACCCATTGGCGTATCTGCATCTGCACTCTCTGCCGCCTGCTGGCTGAGGCGCAGGTCCTTCAGCATCAGCTCAGCCGCGAATCCGGGGGCATACCCATTGTCCGCAGGGCTTTGCGGGCCGACACCGGGGGCAGGGCAATAGGCGTTCATTGTCCAGCTGTATCCGGACGACGTACTTACCACGTCAAACATCTTTTGCCGGTCCAAACCCAGTTTGTCGGCCAATGCGAAGGCTTCACAGGTTGCAATCATAGTGACACCAAGGATCATGTTATTGCAGATCTTGGCAGCTTGACCGGCACCGGCCTCACCACAGTGAACAGCTTTCTGCCCCATGATATCGAACAGGGGGGATGCCTTGGCAAACGCGGCCTCTGTTCCGCCAGCCATGAAGGTCAGCGTGCCAGCCGCCGCACCTCCGATGCCGCCAGAAACTGGCGCGTCTACGGACAACAGTCCGGCACTGATGGCCTGATCCGCAACTGCCCGCGCGCTTTCCACATCAACTGTCGAGCAATCGATTAGCACGGCACCTTGTGCCATTGCAGGAATGATCTGATCCGCAACGGCCCTCAGAATCGCACCGTTTGGCAGCATCGTGATGACAGCATCGGCCGCTGCAACAGCTTCCGAAGCGGTTGCGGCTTGAGTAACCCCGTCAACCGTCACGCCTGCTGTATCAAAGCCAAGTACTTTATGACCGGCTTTTGCAAGATTGGCTGCCATTGGCGCGCCCATGTTTCCCAGTCCGATGAAACCGATTTGCATCTCTTAATCCTCTTCGAATGTCAGGGCGTCCGCACCCAGGGGCTGAAGCATTTTCGACACGGCAACCAGAGGGATGTTCATGTCAGGAAACTGCCAGTTCGGGTTGCGATCCTTGTCGATGATCTGCGCGCGGATGCCTTCCAGAAAATCGCCATGCTCCATCGCGCGGTGTGTGAAACGATACTCCATCTCCAGAGCTCGGCGTATGGTCAGAGAAGGGGAGCGCAGGCGATGAAGAATCTCGATTGTGCAAGCCACGGAAAGCGGTGCGTTTTTCCTCAGCATGCCCAGAGTTTTCGCCGAAAACTCAGTGTCGTTGCTGTGCAGACTGTTCAGAACGTCGCCAAGGGTGTCACCGGAAAAATGCTGATCGATTTGGGCCTGCAAGTTCGCCAATTCACCAACAGGCGGTGTACCGGCATGGTCAGCCAATAGTTCAGCGTTTCCAGAGGCTTCGAGCAACTCGATCAGATCGGACCATTGTGATTGCGGGATGAAAAGGTCGGCAAACCCTGCATAGATCGCATCCGCAGGCCCCATCCGATAGCCCGTTGTTCCCAGAAACTCACCCGCGCGTCCAGGCGCAAGGGCCAGCATCAACGAGCCGCCGACATCCGGCACCAGTCCGATGGAGCATTCTGGCATGGCAATCTTTGCGCTTTCACCCACAACGCGATGGCTGCCATGGCATCCGATGCCAACACCGCCGCCCATCGCGAACCCCTGAAGAAAGCTGATGACCGGTTTTGGATATTCGAAGATCAGGGCATTCAGACGGTATTCGTCACGCCAGAATTTCTGACCGTAAGAAAAATCACCCTTGGTGCCGGTTTCATAAAGTTCAGCAATATCACCACCCGCGCAGAAGGCCTTTTCCCCTTCGGCGTCCAGGATGATCAGGTCAATCTCATCGTCCTCGCGCCAGTTGCGCAGCGCTGTGTCGATAGCCATGCACATGTCATAGGTCATCGCGTTCAGCGCATGAGGACGGGTCAGGGTGATACGCCCGGCACGGCCTGTGGTGCGGATATCGATATCTGACATGGGCGCCTCAGCGATTGGCAAGCAATTGTCGTGATACAATCACACGCATGATCTCATTCGTGCCTTCCAATATCTGGTGCACACGAAGATCACGCACAAGCTTTTCGATGCCGTAATCCGCAAGATAGCCATAACCGCCATGCAATTGCAGGCACTGGTCCACAACTTTCGATCCAGTCTCGGTAACGAACTTCTTGGCCATGGCGCAGAACTTCGTGGCATCCGGCGCGCCCTGATCCAGCTTCCAGGCTGCCTGCCGAAGGAACGTACGCGCGGCCTGCAATTCGATCTCCATATCCGCCAGACGGAACTGAAGGGCCTGAAACTGGTCGATGGACTGGCCAAAAGCCTTTCGTTCGGACATGTATTGCAGCGTCATATCCAGCCCGGCCTGAGCGGCCCCAAGCGAGCAAGCAGAAATGTTAAGCCGTCCGCCATCCAACCCCATCATCGCATATTTGAATCCGTCACCTTCCGTGCCCACAAGGTTTCCGGCCGGTATCTTGCAATCGTCGAACTGAACTTGCGCGGTGGGTTGGCTTTTCCAGCCCATCTTCTGCTCGAGCGCGCCAAAGCTGAGGCCGGGCGTGCCGTCTTCAACGTAAACTGTCGAAATCCCTTTAGGCCCGTCCTGACCGGTACGCACCATGCAGACGTAAGCGTCGGAATATCCGCCGCCTGAAATGAAGGCCTTTGTTCCGTTCAGCGTATAGCCTTCGTTGGTCCGTTCGGCGCGTGTTTTCAGCGCTGCCGCATCCGATCCAGAACCGGGCTCGGTCAAGCAATAACTCAACACAGTTTTCAAGCTTAGAACATCGGGCATGATGCGCGCCTTGAGGTCATCGTCGGCAAAGTTGTCGAGCATCTTGGCGCACATATTATGGATCGACAGGAACGCCGCGACCGACGGGCAGGCCATCGATAGGGCCTCAAAAACCAGAGTTGCATCCAGACGGGTCAGGTTTGACCCACCGCTGGCCTCGGACACGTAAAGGGCGCCGAAGCCAAGCTCTCCGATTTGGGGCCATAAGGTTTTGGGGATCGTTCCATCAGCCTCCCATTGCCGGGCAAAAGGGGCGATATGTTCCTGACCAAAGGCATGTGCCATGTCGAAAATGGCTGTTTGTTCCTCGCTGAGTGCGAAATCCATGGCGCTCCCTCCCATCGGCAATGAATTGAACAGTTGTTTATTTCTGAATTCTTACAGAAATTTTGCAGGCTCAACAATGGCTCTGGGCAGGGGACTGTTGTCGCCAGTGTCTAAAGATCCGCGTGGAACTCTTCGATCAGGTGGCGCACGACGGCCTTGCCAGGATCTTCCCCGCGCGCGGAAGCCTCGGCATGAACGCGGCGCTGGCGTGTGGCCGAGGTGCCGTTTTCGGCGATCTGCCGCAGGCGGGCCAGTTCCGACATTGTGCCCAGTGCCTCGGCGTCTTCGGCCAGCAATCCCATCAGATCACCGATCAGGTCGGACATGGGTTTGATCGAGCGATCGCCGAAATCGATCAATCCTTCGCCCACACCATATCGCTGCGCGCGCCAGCGGTTTTCACCTATCAGAAAGCGATCATATTGCCGCCAGCGCAAGTTGCGATCTTTCAAGCGGCACAACATTCTGGTCAACGCCTGAACAAGGGCGGCCAGTGAAAGCGTGTGTTCCAACCTTGGCTGGACATCCATAATCCGCGTTTCAAGCGTTGGAAAGCGATGCGAGGGGCGCAGGTCCCACCAGATCTTAGTGGTATCTTCGATGACCCCAAGTTCAATCAAAATACCCGTGGTGCGCTCATATTCGCCCCAGCTTGCAAAGACCGGTGGCAGACCGGTACGTGGCAGATTGTCAAAGACGGTCAGACGGTACGACGACAGGCCCGTATCCTCGCCGTTCCAGAAAGGCGAGGACGTTGACAACGCCAGAAGATGCGGCAGGAAGTAAGACAATTGCGGCATCAGATCAGAACGCAAGGCTCGGTCTTCGACCCCGACATGAACATGCATGCCGCAGATCAACATCCGGCGGGCCACGCCCCCAAGCGCGTGTTGCAGCGCATCATAGCGTTCCTTTCGGGTGTGATGCTGATCCTTCCAGTTCGCAAAAGGGTGGCACGACACGGCTATTGGTGACAGGTTATATTCCGCAGCCCGTTCCGATACACAGGAGCGCAGGCGTTTCAGGTCCTCGCGCGCCGAAGCAACGGTTGCATGCGGGCGGGTGCCGACTTCTATCTGACATTGCAGGAATTCGGGGCTGACCTGTCCTTCGAAATCATTCTGACAGGCTTCCATCAGCGCTTCGGGAGCTTCGGACAATTGGAGGCTGTCGCGGTCTACAAGAAGGTATTCTTCTTCGATCCCGATCGTGAATTCCTGCTGCATGGCGGCCCTCGCGGTAGTTATTTTGATCAGTGAATACGGAAATTTTCTTTTTGCCAAGGGTTTGCCCGGCTTGTCCTTGCAGAGGAACGACCACCAAAGGTATGGAATAACGCAGCAAAGACCACGGAGCCAGCGACTTGAAACCCAGAAAATTCCCGCAGATCAACGCCGCCCTGGATGAGCTGGGTGTGAAACTGGTCGACAAGGTCACCGAACAGGATGAGCGCGCGCGGCTGGAAGCTTTTGAGGCTGCCGGAGGTCTGACGCGCCCCGTCTATGCTTTGTCGCCGGGAATGGATGGGTTTGATATTTCGCAACTGGTCAGTGAATACGCCGCGAATAAGCATGCGCTGGACGCGCTGAAGGATCCTGAGCGCAATCAGACCGGCTATCGTGCTGGAAACGGCTATTACGACAGCCCCGACGCGGATGCCTTGTATCTGATGATCCGACGCTTTCAACCCCGGCGGGTTATTGAGGTTGGATGCGGAAACTCGACCAGAGTAACCCGGCAGGCGGTCATCGATGGCGGGTTTGACACCAACATTACGGCAATTGATCCGTATCCCCGCGCTGACATCGCCCAAGTTGTTGATCGGTTCGAACAAAAACGGCTGGAGGATGCCGATCCGGCGCTGTTTTCAGAGCTGGAAGCCGGCGACATCCTGTTTATTGATTCCAGCCACGTCGTGCGGATGAGCAACGACGTCGCTCATCTTTTTTGCCGCATCATTCCAACACTGAAGCCCGGAGTGGTGATCCATGTGCACGATGTTTTTCTGCCCTACGAATACCCCAAGCGGTTCTTCTATGACTGCCCGGGTTGGGGTGAGCAATACATGCTGCACGCTTTGCTGCAATCTGGCGCGTATTCAATGCTTTGGCCGGGATATTACCTGCAACAGGATCGACCCGATGCCGTCGCCGATTTGCCCTTTTTGGCTGAAGGGCGCGCGCAAAGCATCTGGGTGCAGCTAAAAGAAAAATGATCTCAGACTGATCCGGCGTGACGAAAGCCCCGTATCCCTTTCCATAACAAGCTGGAGAGGAGAAGACAGCCATGTTTCGTCGTACTTTTTTGGGCGCCGCCGCCGCATTTGCATTTGCCATGCCGGTCAAGGCGCAGGCTGCAGATATCGTTGATACCGCTGTAGCGGCCGGATCGTTCAACACGTTGGTTGCCGCAGTTCAAGCTGCAGGTTTGGTAGATACCCTGAAAGGAAAAGGTCCATTCACCGTCTTTGCCCCAACAGACGAAGCGTTTGCCGCTTTACCCGAAGGCACGGTGGAAACGTTGTTGTTGCCGGAGAACAAGGATCAACTCGTGTCAATCCTTACGTACCATGTTGTACCAGCCAAGGTGATGTCCGGCGACATAGCTGGCAAGCGCGCGAAGGTTCTGACTGTACAGGGTGATCGGCTGAGCGTGAATGCCAAAAACGGCGTCAAAGTGAATGACGCCAAGGTCATACAGGCAGATATCGAAGCCAGCAATGGCGTGATCCACGTGGTTGACGCTGTTATCCTGCCGGAATGACGCTCTGTTCCTTAAGAGATCAAAGCCCCGGCGTATGACCGGGGCTTTTGCTTTTCTGAGCTGGTAGATTAGATCAAACGAACCTGTGTGCCGACCTTAACCAGCGGATACAGTTCTTCGACATGCTGGTTGTAAAGGCCGATACAGCCAGAAGAGCTCTGCCGGCCGATCTTGCGGGTGTCATGCGTGCCATGAACCAGGTAAGCGGGCCAGTCCAAATACATTGCACGTGTGCCCAGCGGGTTTCCGGGATCACCGCCATCGATCCGAATAGGCAGGCTGGGGTCACGCTCGCGCATCGAGGCAGTCGGTGTCCAGCTTGGAAACTCGGTCTTGCGCACAACTTTTGTGTAGCCGCGTTTTGTAAGCTCTTCGCTCATGGGCACAGAGCTGGGGTACAGCTTATAGGTGCCATCCGGTGCCCAATAGTGAACCGCGCGGCTGGTAATGTCGGCCAACAGGCAGCCTACGCCCAGCTCATCAAAATGGTCCTGCCAGTTTTGCTGCGAGAAGGACGACACATTGCGCCGTACCGGCAACTGTGTGCTGATCGCGTCTTCGGTTTGCGGGAAAGCATCAGTGCTTTGTGCCCGAACAAGGGCGGGGGTCGCCATCAGGGATGCAACGCCTAGCAGGGCGGAACGACGGGTTATTCGGGAGTGGGACAAGGGTGCCTCCGGTAAATTCACTGCTCAATGTGTATTTGGCGGCAAGATATTTCCATTGGTCGCAATTTTCCAGAGTGACGCACCTGAATTTCTTGTGAACGTGGGGAATTTGAACGCTGCTCGGCGGAAAAATGCAAAAACCCGGCCCTGAATAGGGCCGGGTTCCATAGTCATGCAGGCTGAAATCAGTCCATGGCTTTGAAGTTGAACTCGCCACCTTCCTTGATGCCCGACGGCCAGCGTGCGGTTACTGTTTTGGTGCGGGTGTAGAACTTGAAGCTGTCCGGGCCATGCTGGTTCAGATCGCCAAACATGGATTTTTTCCAACCACCAAAAGTGTGATAAGCCAGCGGAACGGGGATCGGAACGTTGATACCCACCATGCCGATATTGATCCGGCTGGCAAAATCGCGCGCTGTGTCACCGTCGCGGGTAAAGATCGCTGTGCCGTTTCCGTATTCGTGGTCCATCGCCAGACCGATCGCCTCTTCGTAGGAACCTGCACGGACAGTCGACAGAACCGGGCCAAAGATCTCCTGTTTGTAGATGTCCATGTCCGGAGTGACGTGGTCAAACAGGTGCGGGCCGACAAAGAAGCCGTCCTCATAACCTTGCAGGCTGAAATCACGGTTATCGACGACCAGCTTTGCGCCTTGCTCGACACCCGAATTGATCAGACCAAGGATACGCTCTTTCGCGGCGGCGGTTACTACAGGGCCCATGTCGACATCGTCACCAGCGGTGTAGGGGCCCACTTTCAGCTTTTCGACGCGCGGGATCAGCTTTTCGATCAGCTTGTCCGCGGTTTCTTCACCAACCGGAACCGCAACAGAGATTGCCATGCAGCGTTCGCCTGCTGCGCCAAACCCGGCACCGACCAGCGCGTCGGCGGCCTGATCCAGATCGGCGTCGGGCATGACGATCATGTGGTTCTTGGCACCACCAAAACACTGGGCGCGTTTGCCGTTTGCGGTGGCACGGCTGTAGATATACTGAGCGATCGGGGTAGATCCTACAAAGCTGACACCCTGAATGATCTCGCTGTCGAGGATCGTATCAACGGCCTCTTTGTCACCATTCACGACCTGGAACACACCCTTGGGCAGGCCGGCTTCGACAAACAGTTCGGCCAGCATCAGCGGAACCGAGGGGTCACGCTCGGACGGTTTCAGAACAACGGCGTTACCGCAGGCCAGTGCAGGACCGACATGCCACAGGGGCATCATCGCAGGGAAGTTAAAGGGCATGATCGAACCCACGACACCCAGCGGCTGGCGCATGGAATACATGTCGATGCCGGGGCCTGCGCTGTCGGTGAACTCGCCTTTCAGCATCTGAGGCGCACCGATGCAGTATTCGATCACTTCCAGACCACGCTGCAAGTCGCCTTTGGCATCGGGAATGGTCTTGCCGTGCTCGCGGCTTAGTGCCTCGGCCAGTTTGTCCATGTCGCGGTTCATCAGGCCGACCATTGCCATCATGACACGTGCACGTTTCTGAGGGTTGGTTGCGCCCCATTCGGGCTGGGCAGCGGCTGCGGCCTCAATCGCCGCCGTGGTTTCCGCAGCACTGGCCATCGGGCACTTGTATTGAACCTCGCCCGTTGCCGGGTTGTAGACGTTGTCGAAACGACCGGATGTACCGGCGACCATTTCGCCGTTCAGGAAATGGGTCAGATCTTGCATCAATAACTCCTCCGATAGATTTGTGCGCACAATAGGCTTGCAGAAATCCCGCGAACAGAGGCAATATCTCAAAAGAGTTTTGCAAAAATGCAAAGGTAAATGGTGTGACCCCAAACTGGGATGATATGCGGATCTTTCTGGCCGTGGCACGCGAGGAAAGTCTTTCTTCCGCAGGTCGTATCCTGAAAATCGATCCCGCTACGGTGGGGCGGCGTGTTGCGCGATTGGAGGCGACGCTGGATTCCACGTTGTTCACCAAGTCGCAGCAGGGCTATGTCCTGACACCGGCAGGTCAGCGCCTGTTGGAGCATGGGTTGCATGCGGAAGAGGCGATGCGGGCAGCCGCCGGAGCTGTGGCCGGATCCACGAAATCACTCAGCGGGCAAATCCGGATCGGCGCGCCAGATGGCAGCGCAAATTACCTGTTGCCCCAGGTCTGCGCCAGGATCAGCGATTCTAACCCGGAACTGGATATTCAGATTCTGGCTCTGCCGAGGGTGATCAACCTTTCAAGGCGCGAGGCCGATATGGCCGTGACCGTCAGCGCGCCAACCGCAGGGCAGCTTTTGGTCAAGAAAGTCAGTGATTACAAATTGCACATGGTCGCGACCGATGAATATCTGAAACGTCACGATCCAATCCACTCGGTCGCTGACCTCAAGGGGCACCGATTGATCGGTTACATTCCCGACATGATCTTTGACCGGGAACTGGATTACCTGAACGATATTGGGGTTGACCGTGTCGCGCTTGCATCGAACTCGGTCTCGGTGCAATTGCGGCAGGTCAGTTTGGGAACTGGCGTTTGCGTGGCACATGACTTTACGTTGCCTTTCCATCAGGGGCTTCGGAAAATCCTGACGGATCAAGTGAGTCTGACGCGCAGTTTCTATCTGGTCCGGCATGAAGGAGATCAGCGCAACGAACGGTTGAACCGCTTTGCCGATGCCCTGACGCGCGGTATTCGCGAGGAAGTGCTTCGATTGGAAGCAGATGCCGGTGCTTGACAGGTCGCCACAATCGCGCAACGCTTTGGAATAAGTGTTATTATTCCGGAGGAATTCTTCATGTTGGTACAGGCTATCCTGACGTCCAAAGCGACAGACGGCGTTGTAACGGTGGCGCCAATGGCGACGGTTTCAGAAGCCTCGAAGATTCTTGCGGAAAAGCGGATCGGGACGGTTGTTGTTTCTGACGATGGCGGAGAAACCGCGATTGGAATTCTGTCTGAACGCGACATCGTCCGCGAGCTTGCCGCCAGCGGTAGTGGCTGTCTCGACCAGCCTGTAAAATCCTACATGACGCAGGACCTGATCACGACGACGCGTCAGGCCTCGGTTCAGGATATCATGGCCCGCATGACAGAAGGGCGCTTTCGCCATATGCCGGTTGTCGAAGACGGTAAACTGATCGGCATCGTCACACTTGGTGACGTGGTAAAGGCCCAGCTGGCCGAACTGGCGATGGAAAAAGATGCCCTGGAAGGCATGATAATGGGGCACTAACAGCAAGGGGTGCCAAAGCAATCACTTGCACCTGCAGCAAAGTTGTGTTTGCTTGCGCAGAAATTTTATTGCGCAGGAGGGCGTGATGCGGGTTGGTTTGTATCCGGGAACCTTTGACCCTATCACCATAGGGCACATCGATATCATTCGCCGGGCGGCTGCATTGGTGGATAAACTTGTCATTGGCGTCGCCATCAACCGGGACAAAGGCCCGTTGTTCTCGCTGGAAGAGCGCGTCGCGATGATCGAGGCCGAATGCGCCGAACTGACCGAACAAACCGGCACAGAAATCATCGCTCATCCCTTCGAAAATCTACTGATCGATTGCGCAAGGGATGTCGGTGCACAGATCATCGTGCGCGGTTTGCGCGCTGTCGCGGATTTCGAGTATGAATTCCAGATGGTTGGTATGAACCGCGCACTGGACGACTCGATCGAGACTGTCTTTTTGATGGCCGAGGCACGCCATCAGGCGATTGCTTCAAAACTGGTGAAAGAAATTGCCCGCTTGAACGGGGACGTGTCAAAGTTTGTCACGCCCCGTGTCAATGCCGCACTGCGTGAGCGGTTAGGCTAGGGCGCCCATCGCGGCGGCCGTATCCAGCATCCGGTTTGAAAAGCCCCATTCGTTGTCATACCAGGCCAGCACGCGAACCAGCGTACCGTCGGTGACTTTGGTTTCTGCCAGTGACACCGTCGAGCTGTGCGAGTCGTGGTTGAAATCGACCGAGACCAGAGGACGGCTTTCCGCGGCCAGAACACCGGGGATCTTTGCCGCGGCATCAATGAACAGTTGATTGACCTCATCTTCGGTCGTTGGGCGCGAAACCTCGGCAACCAGATCAACGACTGAAACATTCGGGGTTGGTACCCGGATGGCCTGACCCGTCAATTTGCCCTTGAGTTGCGGTAGTACCAGCCCCACAGCGGCGGCTGCACCGGTTGTGGTAGGGATCATCGACAGGGCTGCGGCGCGCGACAGGTAGGGGTCTTTTCCAACCGTGTCATGCACAGGCTGGCTGGCGGTATAGGCGTGAACGGTGGTCATGTTGCCATGTTTGATGCCAAGACCAGCGTCCAGCGCTGCGGCAACCGGAGAAAGGCAATTCGTGGTGCAGGATGCGTTCGAAACGATCAGATCGTCGGCGGTTAGTTCGCTATCGTTGACACCAAAGACGATGGTTTTCACACCGCCGTCACCCCGTGCAGGGGCTGAGATCAGGACTTTCCGTGATCCGTTCTTGAAGTGACGTTCAGCCGCTTCTCGTGTGCGGAAAACCCCGGTGCATTCCAGAACAACGTCGATATCAGACCAGGGCAGGTCTTCGGGATTACGCTCACTGCTCAGGCGGATCGGGCCGCGGCCCACATCCAGACCGGCGTCTGTAAGCGTGACAGGGTTGGGATAACGGCCATGAACGCTGTCAAATTCGAACAGATGCGCGTTCATGTCGGGCTTGCCCAAGTCGTTGATCGCGACGATTTCAACGTCTTTACGTCCGCTTTCCATCACCGCGCGCAGAACCCCGCGCCCGATCCGTCCAAATCCGTTGATCGCTAGTTTCAGGGTCATGGTTCGCTCCGTACAAATATCTCAGCCATATGAGTTAGCGCTAACAATTACAGATCAAGCGAAATGTCAAGAAAAACCTCTGTCATCGCCAAAAAGCGAGCCAGTCCAGAAAGTCGTATAGCTTCTTACCGAGGAACAACATGTGCTCGGTTCCATACAAGGCTACGTCCAGCATCATGCCCCCAAGCAACAGGACGCCAAGCCAGATAGCGATTTGATTGTTCATGTCGGTTCCGAACGAAAATGCCCGCCCAGATAACCTGAGCGGGCACCAACGTACAAGCGAAGTCCGAAGGGTCAGTTAAGGCGGCCCATGGCGACGGCTACGTCTGCCATGCGAACCGAGAAACCCCACTCGTTGTCATACCAGGCCAGCACACGCACCATGCGATCATCGACGACACGGGTCTGATCAGGTGCGAAGATCGAGCTTTCTTCGGTGTGGTTGAAATCGGTTGATACCAGCGGTGCGGGCTCATATCCCAGAACGCGCTGCATCGGGCCCTTGGCTGCTTCTTCGACGATTGCGTTGATCTCGGCCACCGAGGTGTCACGCGACGCGCGGAAGGTCAGGTCAACCGCTGAAACGTTCGGGGTAGGGACCCGGATGGCAGACCCGTCCAGACGGCCTTTCAGGTTTGGCAGAACTTCACCCAAAGCTTTGGCCGCACCGGTTGAGGTCGGGATCATCGACATTGCGGCAGCGCGGGCGCGATAGAGGTCGCTGTGACGACGGTCCAGCGTGGGCTGGTCGCCGGTATAGGCGTGAATGGTGGTCATGATACCGTGTTCAATGCCGACGCCCTCGTCCAGCGCCTTGGCCAGCGGGGCCAGGCAGTTGGTGGTGCAGGAGCCGTTCGACACCATGTTGTCGTTCGCGGTCAGAGTGTTGTGGTTCACACCAAAAACGATGGTTTTGTTCACGTTCTTGCCGGGAGCGGACAACAGCACCTTACCTGCACCGCGATCCAGATGTGTTTTGGCCTTGTTGCCGTCATTGAATTTACCGGTGCATTCCAGAACGACGTCACAGCCTTCCCAGTCCAGTTCATTCATATCGTAGGTGGAAAACATCTGCATCGGGCCACGGCCCAGATCCATTGTGTTGCCTTCGATCGAAACTTCGCGCGGGAACCGCCCGTGAACGCTGTCATATTTCAGCAGATGCGCAGAGGTTTCCAATGGGCCGGTTGCGTTGACTTTGATCACTTCGATGTCGTTACGCCCCGACGCGGCGATGTGCGACAGGGTGCAGCGGCCAATACGGCCAAAACCATTGATACCGACCTTGATGGTCATGTGACGTCTCCTGATGCGCTTGCGTTGAGGGCCATATAGCGGCGAAATGGGAATCTCAAAAGGGCAAAAACGGCATATTTTTAAGGTGTTAGCGCAAACCTGCGACGGTTGCGCTAACGCTTGCGCTAGCCGTTGGATCAGGTAGGGTCCAGATGCGGCAGTGATTGGGAAAGGAAACGCAATGAGTGGTCTTTTGGCCTTGTTGGACGATGTGGCCGGGATCGCCAAGGTTGCGGCGACATCGGTGGACGATGTCGTGGCCGCGGCGGGCAAGGCAGGGGCCAAGACGGCCGGTGTGATCATCGACGACGCTGCGGTAACACCAAAATACGTTCAAGGCTTTGCCCCGGCGCGCGAATTGCCGATCATCTGGCGTATCGCGCGCGGTTCGGTTTTCAACAAAATCATACTCCTGTTGCCGGTAGCCTTGCTGCTGGCCAATTTCGCCCCGTGGCTGATCACCCCACTGTTGATGCTGGGTGGATCATATTTGTGTTTTGAAGGTGCCGAGAAGATTTTTCACGTTCTGTTTCCTCATGGAAGTCACGTCATAGAGGAAGACATGAAAAACCGGGATCCGGGCCATCTGGAAGAGCAGAAGGTCAAGGGCGCGATCAAAACTGATTTTATCCTCTCAGCCGAGATTATGACCATTGCACTGGCGGCGATCGAAGCGCCAAACCTTTGGATGCAGGCCGCAACTTTGGCCGTTGTGGGGATTGGCGTGACTGTGGCGGTTTATGGCTCGGTGGCGTTGATCGTGAAGATGGATGATGTTGGGCTTTATCTGGCGAGTAACGCTCCAACGCCTGTTGGTCGTGGCTTGGGTCGCGGTCTGGTCAAGGCAATGCCGGCTGTGATGAAAACCTTGTCGGTCGTCGGAACTGCGGCGATGCTTTGGGTCGGTGGCTCGATTGTCATCCACGGTCTGGAAGTGCTTGGTTTTGGTTGGCTGCAGCATCAGATCTATGACTGGGCCAAAGCGATTGCGTATTCAGCGCCCGAGGACTGGGCCGCTGCGGTGAAATGGCTGGCCAAAGCGACAATGGACGGAGTTCTGGGCCTAGCCTGGGGACTGGTTTTGATCCCAATGGCCACCAAGGTGATCATGCCTTTGTTCGGCAAGTCCAAAGCGCACTGAAAAGAAACGGAAAAGGGCGGCTGAAGCCGCCCTTTGGTTGATTGTTCTGGTATAAGCTTACAGCCCCAACAATTCCTTGACCTTGGCCACGGTTGCTTCGGCGGAGATGCTGAAATGCTTGTATAGCTCACCGGCAGGGGCCGAGGCACCAAAGCTCGACATGCCGATGAACCCGGCTTTGGCTTCGCGGCCACGTTCACCCAGCAACCAACGATCCCAGCCGCCAGCACGAACCGCGGCTTCGATACCAACGCGGACCGGACCTGCCGGAAGGACGCGCTTGCGGTAGGCTTCGTCCTGCTCTGCGAACAGCTCCATGCAGGGCATCGAAACAACACGCGTGCCGATACCTTCGGCCTCGAGCGTCGCTTTGGCTTCCATGGCCAGCGACACTTCGGAACCTGTTGCAATCAGGATCGCCTGACGCTTACCTTCTGCCTCGGCCAGAACGTAAGCACCCTGAGCGGTCAGGTTCTTGGTCTTGTGCTCGGTACGAACCGTTGGAACACCCTGACGGGTCAGCGACAGGACCGAGGGGCTTTCCTTGAAGGTCAGCGCCAGTTCCCATGCCTCGGCCGTTTCAATGGTGTCAGCGGGGCGGAACACAAAAGTGTTGGGGGTTGCACGCGAGATCGCCAGATGTTCAACCGGCTGGTGGGTCGGGCCATCTTCGCCCAGACCGATCGAGTCATGGGTCATCACAAAGACGCTGGGGATCTTCATCAGCGCGGCCAGACGCATGGACGGGCGGGCATAATCTGTGAAGGCCATGAACGTGCCGCCATAGGGACGGATACCACCATGCAGCGCCATACCGTTCATCGCGGCCGCCATGCCGTGTTCACGGATACCGTAATGGATGTAGCGACCCTTGCGGTTTTCCGGTAGGAATACCCCCATATCGGCCGATTTGGTGTTGTTCGATCCGGTCAGGTCCGCCGAACCACCAACGGTTTCGGTCATGATCGGGTTCACAACGTTCAGGACCTTCTCCGACGACGAACGGGTGGCCAGTTTTGGCTGGTCTTCGGACATCTGCTTTTTGAAGGCACGAATGGCGCCAGCCAGTCGCTTGGGGGTCTCGAACGCATAGGCGCGGGTGAACTCAGCCTGCTTACGCTCGGACAGTTGTGCGAAACGCGCTTCCCATTCCGCACGCTCGGCAGCGCCACGCGCACCGATGGCTTCCCATGCGGATTTGACATTGGCAGGCACGTCAAACGCGTCATGCGTCCAGCCATAGGCCTTCTTGGCAGCCTTCAGCTGATCCGGATCGGTCAGCGCACCGTGCCCCTTTGACGTGTCCTGAGCCGCGTGGCCCAAAGCGATGTGGGTTTCGCACGCGATCATGGTCGGCTTGTTCGACTTCTTCGCCTGAACGATGGCCGCGTCGATGGCCTTGGGGTCATGACCGTCGATTTCGATCACATGCCAGCCCGACGCCGCAAAGCGGCGAACCTGATCGGTGCGGTCCGCGATGTCGACGGTGCCGTCGATGGTGATGTTGTTGTTGTCCCAGAAGACGATCAGCTTGCTCAGCTCGTGACGGCCGGCCAGCGTGATTGCCTCCTGGCTTACGCCTTCCATAAGGCAACCGTCGCCCGCGATGACATAGGTATAGTGGTCAACAACCTTCTTGCCATAATGTGCACGCTGGATTTCTTCGGCCATCGCAAAGCCCACGGCGTTCGAGATACCCTGACCCAGCGGGCCGGTCGTGGTCTCAACACCAGCGACCAGAAAGTTTTCGGGGTGGCCTGCGGTTTTTGCGCCCAACTGGCGGAAATTCTTGATCTCCTCCAGCGTCACATCTGCATATCCCGTAAGGTACAGCAGCGAATAGACCAGCATCGAACCATGGCCGGCGGACAGGATGAAGCGGTCGCGATCCGGCCAGTTCGGGGCCGAGGCGTCAAACTTCAGATGCTTTTCGAACAGGACGGTGGCGACATCAGCCATGCCCATGGGCATACCGGAATGTCCGGAGTTTGCAGCGGCGACGGCATCAAGGGTCAATGTGCGGATGGCCGCAGCTTTGTCCCAGTGTTCGGGGTTGGCATTGCGCAGCGCAGTCAGGTCCACGGGCGTTGTTCCTTTGGATAAAAAGCAGATTGCGGGCTCAATACCACTCAGCACTCAAAGTGCAAGCAGAACCGGGGTTTATCCGCTTGGATTGCTTGAAGTGCGCGGCCCAAGTGGTTGAAAGCAAACAGTGGGTATTTTCTGTCGCATTCCGTTAGACTGGCGGCAGGCGGGATTCGATTTTGATTCGGATCGCTTCGCGACAGAATGAACCTTGATAAAGAGGTGACAGGGGCATGAGCCAACTTGAGGAATTACAGCACCGCATTATTGCGGCGATGGACCGTATCGGAGCGGGCGTCGACGCATTGGGCGGTGCGACCGTAGATGCCCGGCCAGATGACGGCCTCCAGGCAGCGCTTGAAGATGAAAAAGTTGCGAACGCGCAGCTTCAGGAACGTCTGAGAACCCTGAAGGAACAGCACGAACAGGAAGTGGACGGGTTGCGTGCCGATCTTGAGGAGTTGCGAACCGCTCCGGCCGATACAGCCGAAACAGACGCTCTGCGATCCGAGCTGGAAGAAGCCCGTGCGAAAATCGCATCGGTCGAAGCCGCGCGCGCTGAATTGGCCGAAGCCAAGGCCGCATTGGACAATAGCACCGAGCTGGAGGCGCTGAAGGCGGAAAACAGCCGTCTAAAGGAAGAACTGTCAGACACTGTCCGCGTCGACGACCTGAGCGCCGAGCTTGAGATGCTGCGCGCTGAACGGACCAGCCACGGCGCTGCAATGTCGCGGCTGGACGACGATCTGCAACGGATGCGCAAGGCAAACGAGCAGTTGCGCACTGCGATAGACGAATTGCGCGCCGCCGCCGCAGAAGGTGTCGCAGATGCCGAGCTGCTGAACCGGGCCACCGTCGCGGAACTGGAAGCAACGCGCGCGGCGCAGGCGTCAGACGCCGCCGAAGCGCAGGCCGTTCTTGCAAGGTTGGAACCTCTGCTCTCGCAGGCGAAACTTGTTGAAGGTGAGGTAGAGTAATGCCCGAAGTGACCATTCATATCGGCGGGCGCGGTTTTGACGTATCCTGCCGGGACGGGGAAGAGCCCTTTCTGCACGCTGCCGCCAAAGTGTTGGACGACGAGGCGCAGGTGCTGTCCGATCAGATCGGTCGTATGCCGGAATCCCGCATGTTGCTGATGGCCGGTTTGATGCTGGCCGACAAGACTGCGGCGACAGAGGACAAGGTCAAGTCGCTCGAAGGGAAACTGGCCGAAGCCGAAGCCGAGCTTCAGGCGCTGCGAAGCGCCCCGGCGCCCGAACCTGAGCGCATTGAAGTGGCTGTGGTTCCACCATCCGTTACCGATACGCTGGCCGAACTGGCCGCACGGGCCGAAGCGCTGGCCGCAGTAGTTGAGGAGAAAAAGGCACGATGAGGTTCCTGAGCAAATTCATCTGTGCGGTGGCGCTGATTGCGCCCGCGACAACAGCATTGGCTGAGATCGATATTCTGTCTGTCACCTTCACCTGCGAGAACGGAATACCGCTGCCTGTCACCTATTTCAACGCGCCGGACAGTACGGGTGCAGCGGCAACCTTGGTGGACAATTCTCTGGTTGTGATGCGTCAGGTCCAAAGCGGGTCTGGTATCCGCTACGAATCCATTGGTGATGGTGGAACCTACATCCTGCGTTCGAAAGGGTGGGACGCGTCCGTAAGCTATTTGGCGGCAGGCGCCGCCGTTGAGCAGGAGATCTACCGGGGTTGTTCCAGCCGTTAGGCTGGATTACGCGTTTGCTTCGCGAATTTTGTCGGCTGCTTCCTTGTTGTAGCCGACGTTGTTTTCGTCGAACAACGCGTCCAGTTCGCCCGACAGAGTCATCTCGGTGATGATATCGCAGCCGCCAACAAACTCACCTTTGACGTAAAGCTGGGGCACAGTGGGCCAGTCGGAATAATCCTTGATCCCCTGACGCACCTCTTCATCGGCCAGAACGTTCACATCCGTGTATTCAACGCCCATGTAGTTCAACACCCCGGCCACGCGCGAGGAGAACCCGCATTGCGGCATTTCCTTGGTGCCTTTCATATACAGCACCACATCGTTGGCTTTGACGGTTTGGTCGATCTGGGTCTTAACGTCGGTCATCTTGTTTTTCCTTTTCATCCGCACCTGCGGGGATTGTTCCATCACTGGGCAAACTGGGTGCCCATCCTTCCGTTTCAAGCCGCCGGTGTTCGGCCTGCGCCATTTCCACCGGATCAAGCCCGTACCTCTCAAGGCCGCCCACTTTGCTGAGTTCACCCGGATCTGGACGCATGTCGGCGAGGTTGCGTTTTCTGTTCCGCTTCACATAGGCTTCGATCAGCGCGGCGGCAACTATCAAAGCTGCGATTGCTGATATCCAAACCTGCCATGAACTCATTTTTTGGGAACCATCGCTTTGGCGTAGGCCTGTGGGTCTCTGGTGACCCGAGACACGGTTACATGACCACCGCCGCCTCCCAACACGGTTCCGTGGTCTATCAATTGGTCTCCGTGACCAGGTTTCACACCCCGAATTTTGTCGGAGCGCCTATTTTTCATTGCCGATCTGATAATAAAGGCGCTGCCGGCAAAGGCAATCAGTCCACAAATGCCGTATATCCAGACGGTTGCACTCACTCAGGTACTTTCGTCGTCAGCGCCAGCGCGTGCAGCTCACCATCTGGGCCATCCATCTTGCCTTTCAGCGCGGCATAAACCGCGCGTTGTTGCTGCACCCGGTTTTTGCCGCGAAAGCTCTCGTCCACCACCATGGCGGACATATGAACACCGTCGTTGCCGCCGACCTGAATATCCGCATCAGGAAAAGCTTCTCGCAGCAGGTGTTCGATTTGATGGGCGCTCATCGGCATGTAGGTAACTCCTGAAGGTCTTTCCAAAGATGTAGAGCGCCTGAACCGGGCGCGCAAGGGCACATGAATATGCCAAAACGACGAAACCTGCGCTTATTCAGAACGCAGGTTTCGAGCGAGATTTATTCAGCCTGATCAGGCGACGGCGTCGGCAAAGCTGTTGCGGAAAACGGTCGTCAGGTCTTCTAGCGAGGCCTCCGAACCGCCGATCCTGACGGTATCTCCAGTAAAACGACCTACAGAGGCCAGCGGAACACCTGCCTGACCTGCCGCGATCATCAACGCCTCGGCCTGATCAAAGTTGCACGCGATCAGATACCGTGCCTGATCTTCCCCGAACAGGAAGTCCGTCGGTGCATCATCGAGACAAACGCCAACCCCGGCGGCCTCGGCCAGTTCGAAGGCCGCAAGCGCAAGACCGCCATCACTCAGGTCTGTGCAAGCCTTGATCATACCTCGATTGGCGCGAATGAAATCACCATTGCGTTTCTCGGCGTCCAGATTCACATGTGGCGCGTCGCCATCTTCTCGGTTGAAGACCTCGGCCAGAAGGGCGGACTGACCCAGATGGCCTTTGGTTTCGCCGATCACCAAAGCCACGTGGCCTTCGCGCACCTCATTGCCGATGATTTCATCACTGTGTTTCAGCAGCCCGACAGCGCCAATTGTGGGGGTGGGCAGGATCGCCTGACCGTCGGTTTCATTATACAGTGACACGTTGCCTGACACGATCGGCATATCCAGCGCGCCGACTGCGGCGCCGATGCCCTGAATGGCGCCGACAAACTGACCCATGATTTCGGGCTTTTCCGGGTTGCCGAAATTCAGGTTGTCCGTTGTGGCCAGCGGTTTGGCGCCAACAGCCGTCAGGTTGCGGTAGGCTTCGGCCACCGCCTGTTTGCCGCCCTCAACCGGGTTGGCACGGACGTAGCGTGGGGTCACATCAGAGGTAAACGCCAGCACCTTGTCGGTGCCGTGGACGCGCACCATACCCGCACCCAGACCCGGTGTTCGGTTTGTATCCGCCATCACCATCGTGTCGTACTGCTCATAAACCCATTGCTTGCCCGCGTAGTTGGGCGATGACAACAGGGCGCGCAGGCCGTCAATCGGGTCGATCTGAGGCACTTCGGCCAGGTCCTCGGCTTCGGGCGTCGGCACCCAAGGGCGATCATATTCGGGCGCGGTCGAAGACAGTTTGGACAGGACGAGATCGGCCTTGACCTCACCGTTATGCATGATCAGGAAACGGTCCTCGGCAATCGTTTCGCCGACGATGGCAAAGTCCAGGTCCCATTTCTCGAATACGGCGCGGGCCTCGGCTTCAAGCTCGGGTTTGAGAACCATCAGCATGCGTTCCTGAGATTCGGACAGCATCATTTCATAGGCTGTCATATTCTCTTCGCGCTGGGGGACGTTTTCCAGATCCAGGCGCACGCCCAGACCACCCTTGTCGCCCATCTCAACCGCGGAACAGGTCAGGCCCGCAGCACCCATGTCTTGAATTGAGATCACGGCACCGGTCTGCATCAGCTCCAGCGTCGCTTCCATCAGGCGTTTTTCGGTGAAGGGATCACCCACCTGAACAGTGGGGCGTTTTTCCTCGATGGTATCGTCAAACTCGGCCGAGGCCATCGTTGCGCCACCAACACCGTCGCGTCCGGTCTTGGCGCCAAGATAAACCACAGGCATGCCCACGCCCGACGCGGCAGAGTAGAAAATCTTGTCACTGTCGGCCAAACCGGCGGCAAAGGCGTTCACAAGGCAGTTGCCGTTGTAAGCCGGGTGAAAGCGCACCTCGCCCCCAACGCAGGGAACACCGAAACAGTTGCCATAGCCGCCAACACCTTCGACCACGCCGTTGACCAGCTGGCGGGTTTTGTGGTGGCCGGGTTCTCCGAAGGACAGCGCGTTCATCGAAGCGATCGGGCGCGCACCCATGGTGAACACGTCCCGAAGGATGCCGCCGACACCCGTTGCCGCACCCTGGTAGGGTTCGATGTAAGACGGGTGATTGTGACTTTCCATCTTGAAAACCACGGCCTGTCCATCGCCGATATCCACGACACCGGCATTCTCGCCCGGTCCGCAAATGACCTGAGGCCCCGAGGTCGGAAGAGTGCGCAGCCATTTCTTCGACGACTTGTAGGAACAATGTTCGTTCCACATAGCCGAGAAAATACCAAGCTCGGTAAAGGTCGGTTCACGCCCGATGATCTCGAGGATCATATCGTATTCCTCGGGCTTGAGCCCATGTGCTGCAATCAGATCGGGTGTGATGGCGGGCTCTTGCATCTTCTGTCCTGTGTCCAAGTGGGCCGAGATTGCGCGCCTTGTAGGGCAAGCGCGCGCGTGTGGAAAGGGTCAAGACGGCGCAGGTCGCGTCTTTCAAAGAAAAACGGAACCGGCATCACGGCCGGTTCCGTTAAACCGCACAGCAGTCCTGCTGCAAATCGCCGACGTAAACCCCGAAGGTTACGCCGATCCCTGGTCTTTGTTGACCTCGGCAGCAGCTGCGGCGCCAACAGCAGTCTTCTGTTCGGGCGTCAGATGCTCGACCTCTTCCAGCCCGGGAATTGCAACGCGCACCTCGCGGCGGGCAAAGTCGATGCCGTTGGCCTTGAACTCGGCCTTGACCTTGTTGAAGATTTCTTTGCGCAAGGTGAACTGCTTGCCCGGTTTGGCCATGAATTTACCGCGAATGATCATGCCCACATCGTCGAAGTCGAACACACCCTGAGACTTGAAGGGTTGCAGGAAGCCTTCTTTGTGGGTTTCGTCCTCCATCATTTCGGCCCCGATCTTCTTGAAGATTTTCTTGACCTTGTTGGGATCGGTATCGAAGGGCACGGTGAACTTCAGCTTCATAATCACCCAGTCACGGCTGTAATTCGTCAGCTTCTGGATTTCACCATAAGGGATTGTGTGCACAGGCCCCCTGTGATGACGCAGTTGCATTGAACGGATCGAGATTTTTTCGACCGTTCCGGTGGTTCCGCCCACATCGACATATTCGCCGACGCGGAAGGCATCATCGACCAGAAAGAAAACACCACCGACGATATCCGCCACCAGTTTCTGAGCACCAAAGCCGATGGCCAGACCCAGAACACCGGCACCGGCCAGAAGCGGTGTGATGTTGATACCCAGCGCACCCAAGGCCAGCAGGCCAAAGATTACCGAAATTGTGACTTGGGCCGTAATCCGCATCAGCGGCAGAACCGTCGCCAGACGAGAGCCCCCGGCACCGCCGCCTTCACCGCTTGCTTCCTCGTCGACTGCTTCAGCTGCGGTCTGTTCCTTGGCCAGCCTGCGGTTGATCCATAGTGAAACAACCTCGTTCAGGATGTAGCCGACCGCAATGATCAGAAGGAATTCAATAACAGCGCCGCCAACTTCGGCACTGACACCGGCCGAGGCGACATTGCGCAGGTCAAGATGCCACGTGCGGGCGATCATGAAAACCACGACCAAACCCGCAATAACCCGCCCAATCCGGATATAGCTGCGCTTGGCCGCGCGATGAGCGCGTTCGGCCAGCGGGCCTTCTCCTGACATTGGCGGCTGCAAGTGGCGCACCAGCCCGCGGATCAAAGTGTCGAGGGCAGGGGCAATCAGCAACCAGAACATGGTTGTGAAATGCGCACCACCTCCAAGCAATCTGAGCGTCGACGGATCGCGTTGCGCGACCAGGAATTCGACCAGCAGCCAGATTGTCACCGAAACGCCAATGGCGAAGTAGGGATAATAATGCGCAACTTCTTCATCGAATTTTGTGCGGTCCGGGTCTGTTCCCAGCATCATCTGAGACAACCCGTCGCGCGCGGTCCAAGCGATGACGGCGATATAGACATGGATTGCCGCATTCAGCCAGAAGGCGATGCGTGTGTCGTCCCCTGTGATACCATTTAGGGCGTTGAATCGCACAACAAACAGTGTGAACCCGATCAGGATCAACAGCCCGATCAGATTGCGATGCAGATATTTTGCCCAATGGTCGTCAATACTCACCAGCCGATATTTTGGCTTCTCCGGTGCCAGAACAAAACGTGAGGCCGCAGCCCCCAGGCGTGGAATCCAGATCAGATAGAAAACAAACGGAGCGGCATAAGTGATCTGTTCGGGTGTCAGAAGCCCGCGACCAATCGCGCGAATGACAACATAGAACACGATCAGCCCGGCAATTTCGCGGCAGAACCTTCGGAACAGGTAACTGATGGCGCCCCTGAGATCGGCCTCATCCCCAACTTCGGTCGCTTCATGCCAGCGACGGGTCAGGAAAATGAACAGTTTCTCGGCTATGAAACCCGCAATCAACACAGAAAGAATAAGCCCAAACAGGGTAAGGACGCCGGACGTTCCAAACGTGTCGCTGAAATTGCCAAACGCAGTTATCTGTGCCGTGACAATATTGGGAAGCGTGGTCAGAACATGTGTCCAGGACGAGACCATCTCGGCCCATATCTCACTGATTTCGGTCAGCGGGTCTTCCACGTTCGCCTTCTCGGCAGCCTGCTTTTCGGCGACCGCATCAAGGCGCTCTAACAGAATGGCGCGCACCTGGTCATCTGACATGCGGGCAACCAGACCATCGACCTGCTCAGGTGTTAGATCGTCCGGAATGGTCACTGAAGAAGTTGAGCCGGTATCTTGCGCATAAAGCGGAACCGCCAAAAATAGAGTGCAGACAATCGCCAACATAAGGCGGAATGGGTGGAACATGATTCTCCCTCGAACACGAAATTATCTCGTTTTTTTGGGATCATATGCCTATGCGTGTATTTTTCCCAGAGCTTTCGCTGACTTGATGCAACGCCTAGAGCAAAAAAAAGGCCGAGCAATAAGCTCGGCCGTAGTCCAACAGGGAGGTATGAAGATGATGAGCGTTTCAGCATCACCGCCTTCGAGTGCTCATTTAGGGGTCAGATTGTAAACGTTCAAGGAATTTAACCCTGAAATGTCCTCATGCCCGCTATGCCATTTATGCATAGCTAAAGTTTTCCCATCTTTTTCAGTTGTTTGCGCTGTGCGATGATCTCGTCCTGCACAAAGTCGCGGAACGCCCCGACACGTTTGGAGTGTCGGAGTTCTTCGGGATAAGCCAGATAGACCGGCACGTCAGCGGTTTCGACATCCGACAGAACTGGCACAAGATGCGGGAAATCCTGTGTGACGTAATCTGGCAGAACCCCAATGCCGAGATTGTGCAACACTCCCTGAAGGACGCCGAAGTAGTTGTTTACCGTCAACAGGGATGCGGGATTGTAGGTCATAAGGTGGCGAACCATGGCCGCGCTGGCGCCCACCTGGGGTGCCGCGGGTGTTTGACAGATCAGCCGGTGATTTTGGATATCCTCCAGAGATTTCAGCATTCCACCATGGGCTTCGATGTAGTTGTGCGTCGCGTAAAGCGCCATCTGAACCGTCATCAGGCGTTTTCGCACAAGATCTGCCTGGCTGGGTTCCTTCATGCGAATGGCGACATCCGCTTCTCGCATGGGAAGGTCCAGAACTCGTTCTTCCAGCATCAGGTCGATGTTCAGATCAGGATATTGTTCATAAAGCTTGGGCAGGCGAGGGGCGAGCCACAGTGTGCCGAACCCAAAGGTCGTCGTGACCCGAAGAACGCCAAAGACCTCTTCTTCACTGTCGCGAATGCGTGCGGCAGCTGCGTCCAGCCGTTTTGACATGGCGGATGTGGCGTCGAACAACAATTCACCCTGTTCGGTGAGAATCAGCCCCCGGGCGTGACGGTGAAAAAGGGTGGCATCCAACGACTCTTCCAGCGCACGGATCTGTCTGCTCACGGCGGATTGAGACAAATTGAGCTTGTCCCCGGCATGTGTGAGGCTGCCCGCATCGGCCACCGCGTGAAATATTCTAAGCTTGTCCCAATCCATCGCCGCAACTTTCGTTATCTTTTCGAACGCCTATATGAAACAGGTAACAAGTTCTACAATCAAAGGCCGAAATCGTTACGGTTCAGTGCATAAAACCTATACAGGTCAGAAATTATGACCTAAAATGCACTACGAACATGCACACTGATCTGGCGAGGGGAGACGTCTGATGAGTCAGCCACAGATTACGTTAAACGACCGGTTCGATCTTGAGAAAAGCCCCGTTCTTCTGAACGGAACACAGGCGCTTGTCCGGTTGATGTTGATGCAAAAGGCCAGAGACCGGCAGGCGGGGCTGAACACTGCGGGGCTGGTGACTGGATATCGTGGCTCGCCACTTGGCGCTGTTGATCAGCAGATGATGCGGGCGCAAAAGCAGTTATCCCAAAGCGATGTTACGTTTCAGTTCGGATTGAACGAAGATCTGGCGGCAACGGCGCTGTGGGGCAGCCAACAGGCCGGCTTGCGCGGAGACGGCAAGTTCGATGGGGTTTTTGGGCTTTGGTACGGCAAGGGGCCGGGCGTAGACCGGTCCGGTGATGTCATGCGCCACGCGAATATGGCCGGTACCGCCAAGCATGGCGGTGTGCTTATGGCGATGGGTGATGATCATACCGGCGAAAGCTCGACCGTGTTGCATCAGTCCGAATGGTCACTGGTAGATATGTATATGCCTGTCGTCAGCCCGGCGGGTGTGCAGGAAATCCTCGACTACGGAATATATGGCTTTGCGCTCAGCCGTTTTGCTGGGGTTTGGGTTGGGCTAAAGACCATGAAGGACACAATCGAGGTTACCTCGGTTGTGGATGGTCGCCCCGACCGAATGCAGGTCGTCGTACCTGATTTCGATATGCCGGAAGGCGGTTTGAATATCCGCCTGGGGGACACGCCGCACCTGCAGGAAACGCGCGTCATCGATTACAAAAGGTTTGCAGCCGAGACGTTTTCGCATGCCAACAAGCTGGACAGGCGGATATGGGGCAAACCGGGTGCAAAGATCGGGTTTGTTGCGGCGGGCAAGAACTGGCTGGACCTGACCCATGCGCTGTCGCTTTTGAATATCAATGAATCCGAAGCCGAACGGCTGGGGATCACCACCTACAAGGTGGGGCAGACCTTCCCGCTGGACATGGTCGGGTTCCACGACTGGGCCGAAGGGCTGGACCTGATCGTGATCGTCGAGGAAAAGCGCAAGCTGATCGAAGTTCAGGTCAAAGAGGCTATCTTTGACGACCGTCGCGGCCGCCGGGTTTATGGGTGGTACAAGGGCGGTGCCGGTACGTTGCACCGCGACGAACTGTTTCCGACCCGTGGCGCGCTCGACCCGATCATGATTGCTGAAAAGCTGGGTGAAATCCTGATCGAAGAAGGGCGTGAAACCGATGGTATTCGGGCCGGGCTGGCCTCTTTGTCCGAGGCGCGCCGGGCCGACAACGCACAGGAAATCGCAACAAGGCTTCCGTATTTCTGCTCGGGCTGTCCGCACAACAGTTCGACCAAAGTCCCGGATGGCAGCCGTGCCTATGCAGGGATCGGTTGTCATTACATGGTTCAGTGGATGGACCGGAATACCACCGGCTTTACCCAGATGGGCGGTGAAGGCGCGAACTGGATCGGTGAGGCCCCGTTTTCGACCACCAAACACGTGTTCCAGAACCTTGGCGATGGCACCTATAACCACTCGGGCGTTCAGGCGATCCGTGCGGCGTTGTCTGCGGGCACGAACATCACCTTTAAGATCCTGTTTAACGATGCCGTCGCCATGACGGGCGGGCAGGAGAATGAAGGCGATCTGACTGCAGAACGGATCGTTGCCGAAGTCAAAGCCATGGGTGTCCGTGAGGTTGCTCTGGTCTATGACGAAAAAGAAGACGTGAACTTCAAGGCTCTGCCGTCGAGTGTTCAGACGTTCGAGCGTGCGGAACTGATGCAGGTGCAGGAGAAGTTCCGCGAGATCGAGGGTGTTTCGGTCATTGTCTACGTTCAGACCTGTGCGGCCGAGAAGCGCCGCCGCCGCAAACGCGGCACGTTCCCGGATCCGGACAAGCGCGTGTTTATCAATACCGATGTCTGCGAGGGCTGCGGCGATTGCGGGGTGCAATCGAACTGCGTGTCGATCGTACCCAAGGAAACAGAACTCGGGCGCAAGCGGGCCATCGATCAGTCAAGCTGCAACAAGGATTATTCCTGCCTGAACGGTTTTTGCCCGTCCTTCGTTACGCTTGAGGGGGCGAAGATCCGCAAAGAGGCAACAACCGAAATCGACTTGCCGGACCTGCCAATGCCGGTGCTGCCCAAGATCAGCGGTACGCATAACATAGTGATCACGGGTGTCGGGGGAACCGGTGTTGTCACGCTGGGTGCGATCCTTGCGCAAGCTGCCCAGATTGACGGCAAAGGCGCGGGCATGATGGAAATGGCGGGCCTGGCGCAGAAAGGCGGCGCGGTACACATCCATTGCCGTCTGGCCAACGCACCCGAAGACATCAGCGCCATCCGCGTCGCAACCGGCGAAGCCCATGCGTTGATCGGCGGTGATCTGGTGGTATCCGCCGGAGCCAAAACATTGGGCCTGACGCGCACAGGCCATACAGGCGCCGTTGTGAACAGCCATGAGACGGTAACAGGCGACTTTACGCGCAATACCGAGTTCCGCATTCCTGCCGACCAGCTGGAACTGGCTCTTCAGGCACGACTGAAAGAAGATGTCTCGCTGTTTGACGCGACCGAGTTGGCACGCGCCGTGATGGGCGACTCGATCTATTCCAACATGATGATCTTTGGCGCGGCTTGGCAGCGCGGGTTGTTGCCCGTCAGCCATCAGGCGGTTTTTGATGCCATCGAATTGAACGGAACTACGATTGAACGGAACAAGCGTGCGTTTGATATCGGGCGTTGGGCGGTTCTGCATCCGGCAGAGGTACAGTCCATTCTGTCCCCGACCGTGACCGAGATGCCCAAATCTCTGGATCAGAAGATCGAATTCCGCGAAAGCCATCTGACCGACTACCAAAGTGCGCGGCTGGCCAAACGGTATCGCAAGCTGGTCGACAGTGTGGAGGATGCGGATATCCGCGAGGCGGTGGCAAAAGGCTATCACAAGCTGTTGTCTTACAAGGATGAATACGAAGTCGCGCGCCTTCTTCTGTCAAGCCGTGACAAAGCGGCTGCCGAGTTCGATGGCGATTTCAAGATGACGTTCCATCTGGCTCCACCCTTTTTAGGGGGTTCGGGCAGCACCGGCAGACCCCGCAAACGTGCGTTTGGCGAAGCCATCCTTGGCCCACTGAAGCTTTTGACCCGGTTGAAGGTGCTGCGCGGTACGCCATTGGATATCTTTGGCTACTCGTCGGAACGCAGGATGGAACGTGCATTGATCCGCCAATATGAAAAGGACATGCGCGAGGTTCTGCCGCTTGTGTCGCAGACCACACGCGATGCGATTGCCGCCCTGGCCCGTTTGCCGCTGGATATCCGTGGATTTGGCCCAGTATTGCGCGAGAACGAGGCCAAAGCAGCCAAGCGGCGCGAGGAATTGCTGGCCGTCATTCGCGGCGGAGGGGCAGGGTTGCAGGCCGCGGCGGAATAAAACGTCACAAGCGTGTCACGATAGCTAGGCAAAATTGTTACTTGCACTTATTTTGCAGGCAGCAAGCCGGAGACCCATATGCCTTCTCGTCGTCATGCCGTTCGCGACATTTCCTACGCGCATTCCGCCGAAACCAAAGGCGGGCGGATGGTTATCAAGCTGATGGAGAACACGACGGGCCGTATGCGCCTGATCAAACGCGCGGACGGGTACGAGAAAGAAGTTGCCAATGGGCGCGACTTTTGGGCCGTGATGGTCGAACGCTATGGGCTGACTCTGGACGTGGCGGGGGGATCGCTTTCGAATATTCCGAAAGACGGTCCTCTGATCCTGATTGCCAATCATCCCTACGGAATTCTGGATGGCCTGATGATGGGACATATCCTGTCCGAGACGCGGGGAGATTTCCGCATTCTGGCTCATCGGGTGTTTCGCAAGGCCGAAGACCTGAATCGCATCATTTTGCCAATTTCGTTTGATGAAACGAAAGAGGCGATGCAACTGAACCTTGAGACCCGAAAAACCGCGCTCAACTATCTGGGCGAAGGCGGGGCGATCGGCATTTTCCCCGGCGGGACGGTCAGCACCGGGGTTAAGCTGTTCTCCCACCCCATGGATCCGGGTTGGCGCGGGTTTACCGCGCGGATGGTGGCCAAATCGAATGCCACGGTTGTTCCGGTTTTCTTTGATGGCCACACCTCTCGTCTGTTTCAGATCGCCAGCCATCTGCACAGTACTTTGCGGATGGGCCTGCTGATCAAAGAATTCAAGAAACGCGTTGATACACCGGTGAAAGTCGTGATCGGAGAGCCGATAGGCCGTGACATTCTGGACCCGCTCAGCAAGGATACACGCAAGATGATGGATTTCCTGCGCAAAGCCACGTATGAGCTGTCTCCAACGCCGTTGAAGTCTTATGATTACGGCTATGAGTTTGAGGAACGGCATCGCGCCTGAAGGATCTAATGGCAGTAGGTATCTTCGATTCCGGTTTGGGCGGTCTGACCGTCCTGAGTGCCGCACAGCAACGTCTGCCGGACGTTGATTTCCTGTATTTTGCAGATAGTGCACACGCGCCATACGGTGTGCGTGATGCCGAGGATATCTATCAGCTGACCCGCAAGGCGGTTCAAGATCTGTGGTCGCGTGGCTGCAATCTGGTGATTCTGGCCTGCAACACGGCCAGCGCCGCAGCGTTGCGGCGGATGCAGGAAGAAGGCGTGCCCAGCGGCAAACGCGTTCTTGGCGTTTTTGTCCCGTTGATCGAAGCACTGACCGAACGGCAATGGGGCGACAATTCTCCGCCGCGCGAAGTGGCCGTCAAACATGTGGCGTTGTTTGCAACGCCTGCCACCGTGTCCAGCAGGGCCTTTCAGCGGGAACTGGCATTTCGGGCCATCGGAGTAGATGTCGAGGCACAGGCATGTGGCGGCGTTGTGGATGCCATAGAAGACGGTGACATGATCCTGGCCGAAGCCTTGGTGCGCAGCCATGTGGATGCGCTGAAACGCAAAATGCCAGAACCTCAGGCTGCTATTCTGGGCTGCACGCATTACCCGTTGATGGCCGAAGCATTCCAGGCGGCGTTGGGTGACGATGTGCAGGTTTACAGCCAGGGTGCGCTTGTTGCTGACAGTCTGGCAGATTACCTGCAACGTCATCCCACCATGTTGGGCGACGGCCCAAGTGGTTTTCTGACAACGGGCAAACCCAATGTTGTCAGCGACCGGGCGACGCAGTTCCTCCGACGACAAATCACGTTCCAGGCTGCCTGACTTAGGTCAAGGACGCAGCCGCTCTGCTTCCCTTATTTCAAGGCCGTCGCATCGGCGGTCGAAACATGTGACACTCAAGTGAAAGAGGTCTGACATGACCCATAAAATCGCAATTCTGGGCGCTTCGGGCTATACTGGCGCTGAACTGGTGCGGCTGATCGCCGAGCACCCGAACATGGATATCGTCGCGCTGGCCGCCGAACGTAAGGCTGGCATGACCATGGCGCAGGTCTTCCCGCATCTGCGCCACATGGATCTGCCGGATCTGTGCAAAATCTCCGAGATCGACTTTGCGCAGGTCGACCTGTGTTTTTGCGCCTTGCCGCACAAAACCAGTCAGGAAGTGATCCGGGACTTGCCGAAAGACCTGAAAATCATTGACCTGTCTGCCGACTTCCGGCTGGCCGACCCCGACGAGTACGAAAAATGGTATGGCAATCCGCATACCGCGCTAAAACAGCAGGAAGAGGCGATTTATGGTCTGACCGAGTTCTACCGCGAAGACATCAAGGGGGCACGGCTTGTTGCGGGCACCGGGTGCAATGCGGCGACCGGGCAATATGTTCTGCGGCCACTGATATCCGCCGGGGTCATTGATCTGGACGATATCGTTCTTGATCTGAAATGCGCCGTATCAGGGGCAGGGCGGTCACTGAAGGAAAACCTGCTGCACGCTGAACTGAGCGAAGGCAGCAATGCCTATTCCGTCGGTGGGACACACAGGCATCTTGGCGAGTTCGATCAAGAGTTTTCGAAACTTGCCGGTCGGGCTGTGCATGTGCAGTTCACGCCCCACCTTATCCCTGCAAACAGGGGTATTCTGGCCACAACCTATGTGAAGGGTAACCCGCACAGCATCTACGAAACGCTTGCCAAAGCCTATGCGGATGAGCCGTTCATCCAGATGCTGCCGATGGGTGAGACCCCTTCGACCCACCATGTGCGGGGGTCGAATTTCTGTCACATCGGTGTTGTGGCCGATCGGATTGAGCGGCGCGCAATTGTGATTGCGGCGCTGGACAACCTGACAAAAGGTAGCAGTGGGCAAGCCTTGCAGAACGCGAACCTGATGTTAGGTGAAGATGAAACTCTGGGCCTGATGATGGCCCCGCTTTTCCCGTGAGGATGGTATGAAAACGCTCAAGAAACGTCGGCGTGTACAAGTCATTCTGGTGGCAGTTGTTGCCTTGGTGGCGGCAACTGCGTTGATTGGTTGGGCATTGCAGGACGGGATCAACTTTTTCCGCTCGCCCAGCGAGGTGATTGCAGAGCCGCCGAAACCGACCGAAGTGTTTCGGATTGGCGGCTTGGTCGAAGAAGGCTCGATCATCCGCGGACAGGGCGAAACCATCCGTTTTGTTGTAACGGATGGCGGCGAAAGCGTTCCGGTCTCGTTCACAGGTGTTCTACCTGACCTTTTCTCGGAAAATCAGGGAATGATCGGCACGGGAAGTTACGTGAACGGCGTCTTTGAAGCGACTGAAATTCTTGCCAAACATGATGAGACCTACATGCCGAAAGAGGTCATGGACGCTCTGAAAGAGCAAGGTGTCTACAAAGGCGCGGAAGAAAGCTGAAGCCGTTTGACTCTGTTACGGAGCGTTGCGTGCATGGTGCATGCAGCGCTCCGTTTCGTTTTGAATCGTTAATGTCTGTCGGAAACGGTGTGGCCACCTAACGTTACGAGGGTGGTATGCAAACGGTTCGGCAAATTGCCAAAGAGATTGTGGCCCGTGAAGGGGGCTTTGTTGATGACCCCGACGATCCGGGCGGGGCAACCAAGTTCGGGGTCACGATTCACACCCTGCGCAGGCTGGGTTTGGATCTGACTGGCGACGGTCGGGTTGACGAGGCGGATGTGCGCGCAGTGTCCGCTCGACAAGCGGTCGACATCTTTGTGCAGCACTATTTCGACAAGCCGCACATTGCGGAGCTTCCCGAAACCCTGCATGCTTCGGTTTTCGACATGTATGTGAATGCCGGTGCGCAGGCGGTGAAGATCCTTCAGCGGCTGCTACAGGAAATGGGGTTTAACGTCACCGCCGACGGCGTGATAGGCCCGCAAACCGTGGCGGCCTGCCAAAGCGCGGCGCAGCCAGAGCCCGATGTCCTGCGCGACGCCTACGGGATTGCGCGGCGAAACTACTATTTTCGCCTTGCTGATCAGCGGCCTGCATCCAGAAAATACGCGCGCAACCGTTCAGGCGGCAAAGGTGGCTGGATAATACGGGCCGAAGAGTTTCTGTCGCCGCGTTATCATCTTTCGGACAGCGAATTTACCAGAAGGATCGCGGCATGGGGCTGATTTCAGGTGTGCTGGCGCTTTTGTTTGGTAACGGGCGCAACGTCTTGCAGGAAACCGCAGAACTCTATCGTGAAAACACCGAAGCAAGCGCAGTACGCGCCAATGAGATTCAAACTCAAGCCATGTTACAGTTTGGCTCTGAATTTCAGGCACCTCAGAAGGGTCTTTTTGACCGTGTCATGGACGGCGTGAACAGGTTACCGCGCCCGGCGCTGGCATTGGGAACGCTTGGCTTGTTTGTTGCCGCCATGGTCGACCCAATATGGTTTGCCGCACGGATGCAGGGCATAGCCTTGGTCCCAGAGCCGCTTTGGTGGTTGCTGGGCGTGATCGTATCGTTTTACTTTGGCGCGCGTCACCAAAGTAAAATGCAGGATTTTCAGCGGGATATCCGCTCAACCATGACGCAACTGCCAACGGTCATGAGCAATATCGAGGCCTTGCGCACGATGCAGAGCGACAGCCCGGGAGTTGCTGATCCCGGTCCGGATGCTGTGCTGAACAGCGATGTCATAAGTCCCGAGGAAAACCAGGCGCTGAACGATTGGCGAAAGCTACGCGGTATCTGACCCGCGACACTTTGTGCGTGCAGAACAAGCTAAAGGTCATGGCCCCCGGTTCCGCACCGGCGTATATTCCGGGGCATGATTACAGAGCTTGGCCACTTCACCCTGATCCTCGCGTTCTTTGTCGCAATTGTGCAAAGCGTTGTTCCCCTGATCGGCGCCTCAAAACGCTGGACCGGCTGGATGGGCTTTGCAGAGCCCGCCGCGATCGTCCAGTTCCTGCTGACGGCGTTTGCATTTGGTGCATTGATCTGGGCGTTTGTAACGTCTGACTTCTCCCTCAGGATTGTGGTCGAGAATAGCCACACGGCAAAGCCGATGCTGTACAAGATCAGTGGAACATGGGGCAACCACGAAGGATCTATGCTGCTGTGGGTGCTGATTGTCACCCTGTTTGGTGCGATGGCGGCCTTCTTTGGTGGCGGCTTGCCACCGACACTTAAAGCCCGTGTTCTGGCCGTTCAATCGGCTATTGCCGTGGCGTTTTTCGGTTTTATCCTGTTCACGTCGAACCCGTTTGACCGGCTTGCCATCGCTCCGTTTGACGGGCGCGACCTGAACCCGCTGCTGCAAGACCCCGGGCTGGCCTTCCACCCGCCGTTTCTGTACCTCGGCTACGTCGGCTTGAGCATGGCATTCAGCTTTGCGATTGCTGCCCTGATCGAAGGGCGCATTGATGCGGCCTGGGGCCGGTGGGTACGCCCCTGGACGCTGGCGGCCTGGGTTTTCCTGACCATCGGTATCGCGCTGGGATCCTGGTGGGCCTATTACGAGCTGGGCTGGGGCGGCTTCTGGTTCTGGGACCCGGTCGAAAACGCGTCCTTCATGCCCTGGCTGCTGGCGGCGGCGCTGTTGCACTCGGCAATTGTTGTGGAAAAGCGCGAAGCATTGAAAAGTTGGACCATTCTGCTGGCAATCATCGCGTTTGGATTTTCCCTCATCGGTACGTTTATCGTACGATCAGGGCTGCTGACCTCGGTTCACGCCTTTGCCAATGATCCGGAACGCGGTGTGTTCATCCTTATCATTCTGGTCTTCTTCATCGGCGGCGCGCTTACCTTGTTTGCCGCACGCGCGCAAGCGATGGAGGCCAAGGGCGTTTTTGGCATGGTCAGCCGCGAAAGCGCGCTGATCGTGAACAATGTCCTTCTGGCGGTCAGTTGCTTCGTCGTTTTTGTTGGGACGATGTGGCCGATGGTGGCCGAGATGATGTTTGACCGCAAACTTTCGGTTGGGGCTCCGTTTTTCAACGCGGCGTTTTCTCCATTCATGGTTTTGCTGGGGCTTATCCTGCCAATCGGGGCAATGCTGCCGTGGAAACGCGGTCGGCTGGGCAAAACGGCCTGGTCCCTGCGCTATGCCTTTGGTCTGGCGCTGGCGATTGCGCTGTTGGTTTGGGCAATGCAGACCGGCCGCAGCGCGTTAGGACCCGTAGGCTTGTTCCTGGGGGCTTGGATCACATTCGGTGCCGCCATTGATTTGTGGAGCCGGACAGGCCGCAATGGCAGCTTCATACGTCTGATCCGACTTCCAGGCGCCGATTGGGGTAAGGCAGTTGCCCATACCGGCCTTGGGGTGACGATCTTTGCGATTGCCGGTCTGACCGCGTGGGAGGCGGAAGATATCCGTGTAGCGCAACTGAACCAGCCGTTCGAAGTGGGTCAGTTTACACTGACATTGCAGGACGTGCGACGGGTACAGGGGCCGAACTATTTTTCAACCACGGCTGATGTTCTGGTCGAAAAGGGCGGTCGCGTCATCGGAACGCTGCATCCCGAGAAACGGGATTATCCCGTTGCACGCATGCCGACGACCGAGGCCGCGATTGACTATCGTTTTCTTGGTGATCTTTACGTCGTCATCGGGGATCAGCAGGCAGATGGCGGCTGGGTCATGCGCACCTATATCAAGCCTTTGGCGAACTGGATCTGGGGTGGATGTATCCTGATGGCGCTCGGCGGTGTCCTTAGCCTGAGCGACAGGCGGTTCCGTGTCGCCGCAGGTGCGCGCAAATCCCCCGCTGGCGGAGTACCCGCAGAATGAAACGCCTTGTATTGATCCTGCTGCTGCTGGCAGCGCCGGTGTTTGCGGTACAACCTGACGAAGTTCTGGACGACCCTGTTCTGGAGCAGCGGGCGCGCGACCTGAGTGTCGGGTTGCGATGCCTGGTGTGTCGCAATGAAAGCATTGACGAAAGCAACGCTGAACTGGCACGCGATCTGCGCTTGCTTTTGCGTGAACGCCTGGTTGCGGGTGACAGCGACGAAGAGGCTGTCGCGTTTATCGTTGACCGCTACGGCGAATATGTCTTGCTCAAGCCCACCACCAGCGGTTCGAATCTGCTGTTGTGGCTTGCCGGGCCAATCATGTTGCTGATCGCTGCCGCAGTCGGGTTGAACTTTCTTCGCACACGCGCTAGGGCGCAGGTTTCAGATGAAACCGAAGCTCTAAGCGCAGAAGAACAGGAACGCCTTCGCCAAATTCTTGAAGACTGACGTTTGGTTCTGCTTTTCCCAACCTGCCCGGACAAGTAAATGTGCTGAAACACGTGGCGCGAGGGAAAAAGTCTTCATGAATTACGAAACGGTTCTATTGGACATATCGGACGGTCTGGCGGTTCTGACCTTGAACAGGCCGAACAAGATGAACGCGCTGACCACTCGGATGCGGGCAGAGATTACCCACGCGATGAAAGACGCCGCGGTTAAGGCGCGCTGTATCGTTATCACCGGGGCAGGGCCGGCGTTTTGTTCCGGGCAGGATCTGGGCGATGCATCATCAACTGGCAAGATCGATCTGGAACGGTCATTGCGCGACGAATACGAGCCGATGCTGGAAACCATCCACAGCTGTCCGGTTCCGACGATTGCAGCTGTGAACGGACCTGCTGCGGGGGCAGGGGCCAATCTTGCACTGTGTGCGGATGTGGTTATTGCAACTGAGAGTGCGTATTTCCTACAGGCCTTTGCGCGTATCGGTCTGCTGCCCGATGCCGGGGGCACCTGGTTCATGCCGCGCCAGATGGGCTTGGCCAAAGCGATGGGGGCCGCCTTGTTTGCTGACAAGATCAGCGCCCGACAGGCCGAAGAATGGGGCATGATCTGGGAAGCTGTGCCCGATGATGCGTTCGCCGCACATTGGCACAAAAGGGCAGAGTATCTAGCCAAAGGTCCAACTGCCGCCTATGGCGCGATCAAACGTGCCATTCGCGGGACGTATGAAAACACATTGCAGCAGCAGCTTGCGACCGAAGCGCATCTTCAAGGTGAATGTGGCCGGTCGCGGGATTTTGCAGAAGGCGTGGTGGCGTTCATGGAAAAACGCCCTCCGAAATTCGAAGGGCGTTGATAAACGTTAGGCGCGGCGACGGCGACGCGTGCGGCGTTCGGGGCCTGCGTCTCCCTCGGTTCCGTCCGAAGCCGACGAAAACGGCCCCAGTGCCTCGGTGATCTGATCCAGTGTCGGACGCTCGCCGCGCGAAGTGGTATCCAGCGCTTCGCGCATTTTGCGCAGATGATCGGGCATGGTCCCGCAGCACCCGCCGATGATTGTTGCGCCCGAATCCCGCGCCATGGTGGCATACCGACCCATCAGTTCGGGTGTCCCGTCATAGTGGATATGGCCATCCACGTATTTCGGAATGCCCGCATTGCCCTTTGAGATCAGCGGGCGCTCGGTGCCTTGCGCTGCAAAACCCAGAACCGTGCGCAGGATATCCGACGCGCCGGTACCACAATTGGCCCCAAAAGCGATCGGTGGGTTTGGCAAGGTTTCAACCAAAAGCGCAAGATCGGCCGAGGTGACACCCATCATCGTGCGCCCGGCCGTGTCAAAGCTCATCGTGCCGCACCAGGGCATGTCGGCCAGTGCAAAGGCCTCGGCTGCTGCGCGGAATTCCTCTGGTGCGCTGATGGTTTCTACCCAAAGAACGTCAACTCCGCCCGCTTTCAAAGCCTCGGCTTGTTCATGGAACATTTCAACCGCTTCGGAATGCGACAGGCTGCCGACCGGTTCCATAATCTCGCCGGTGGGTCCAACCGATCCGGCCACGACAACAGGGCGCCCGGCTTTGTCCGCGACTTCACGTCCAAGTTCTGCGCCGATACGGTTCAACTCGCCCACGCGGTTCTGCGCATCATGCAGTTTCAGACGCGCGGCAGTACCCCCAAACGTATTGGTCAGAAACAGGTCGCTGCCCGCGTCGACGGACCCCTGATACAGCGCCCTGATCTTGTCCGGAGCATCCACGTTCCACAGCTCAGGCGCATCACCTGATTGCAGACCCATGTTAAATAAGTTGGTCCCGGTTGCACCGTCCGCAAGGATGGCGTCTTTGGTGTCCAGAAGTTTGCTCAGCGCGTTTGTCATAGGGTTATTCCAGAAAAAGCGTGTAAACGCTGCAAAAAAAACAGAGACGCCCCATGTCTCATGACCAGGGCGTCAAATCAATTTCATAAAACTCATGAAGATCATGAATTTTGCATTTCAGGCAATCAGTGCTCGCTTTCCACCATCACCTGTTCTTTGGCCTCAACCAGAAGCTCGGCCATCTTCGAACGGATCGTGGCTTCATCCGCAAGATCACCCAGGTAGGCCTTGACCGCCTCAACAACGTCGTCCTCACCGACATGCTGCAGGTCGGTGTGAACCAGTTCCTGTCCGTATTTCCGTGCCTGTTCAACAGTTTCGCCCTTCAGCGCAGATGCCCAGACAGCCATAAAGCGGTTGCGGCGCATCCGTGCGATGAATTGCATCTTTTCGTCATGGGCGAATTTGCTTTCAAACGCGGCTTCACGTTCGTCGAATGTGGTCATTGGTTGGGGACCCCTTGGATTACCGTTTCTCACTGATGATATGACAATAGGACACTCTGGGTGCAAGGTATTTGCGCTGCGTCAAAGGCCCTCGGGGCAGCGAACTTGCGGGAACGCAGGGCTTGCACTATGAGGACGCCAACGTGAAGGGACTCATTCCCTTTCGCCAGTCTGGAAAGGTCGCTTATGGCGCGTCGCAAGAAAATCTACGAAGGCAAGGCCAAAATTCTGTATGAAGGCCCTGAGCCGGGCACCATCGTACAGTATTTCAAGGATGATGCCACCGCGTTCAATGCCGAGAAGAAGGACGTGATTGACGGCAAAGGCGTGCTGAACAACCGTTTGTCCGAGTTCTTCATGACCGGGCTGACCCAGATTGGCATTCCGAACCACTTCATCCGGCGCCTGAATATGCGCGAACAACTGGTGCGCAATTGCGAGATCATTCCGCTGGAAGTGATCGTGCGCAATTACGCGGCGGGTTCGATGTCGAAACGTCTTGGCATTGCCGAAGGGACGCAATTGCCTCGTCCGATCGTTGAATATTGCTTCAAGGATGATGCCTTGGGCGATCCTCTTGTCACCGAGGAACACATCGCCGCGTTTGGCTGGGCCAGCCAGCAGGACATGGACGACATCCTCAGCCTTGCGCTGCGCGTGAACGATTTCCTGAGCGGCGTGATGCTGGCGGTGGGAATCCGTCTGGTTGACTTCAAGATCGAAATTGGGCGCGTGTTTGAAGGCGACTATCAGCGGCTGGTTGTTGCGGACGAAATCAGCCCGGACAGCTGCCGCCTGTGGGATATCAAGACCGGTCAGAAACTGGACAAGGATGTATTCCGCCGCGATCTGGGCAGTCTGACAGATGCCTATTCCGAGGTCGCCCGAAGGCTGGGTGTGCTGCCTGCCAGTAATGTCACCAAGCCGACGCTGATCAACTAAACATTCCATCTCAGCAGCGCCGCCCCCTCAGGGCGGCGTTTTGCCTTTGCCAAGTTATTGGCAGAGCAGGGTGTTTGCGTGTGGCCGGGCCGTTTGATCAGATGACTATTCCGAAGTTTCCAGCCGCCGTGCCAGCACAACTACTCGGGTCCATCTGACGGCGCAGGATCGTCACCCGCCTGCGGCAAACTGCGTTTGAAACAGGGTTGTCGAAACCCATCAGGCGCGCTATCCCCCGCGCAACGAAATGGGCCTTGTATGCGGCCCTCAGGTGGAGTTGCCAAAATGAAAGCACGGGTTCATGTGATGCTCAAGAACGGGGTGCTGGACCCGCAGGGCGAAGCAGTACGGCACGCATTGGGTGCGATGGGCTTTGATCAGGTCGAAGGCGTGCGCCAAGGCAAAGTCATCGATCTTGAGCTTGCCGATGGCGCGACCGAGGCAGACGTGACCGAGATGTGCGAGAAGCTTTTGGCCAACACCGTCATCGAACGCTACGAGATCGAACTGGCCTGATTGATGCGGGCCGCGCGTCTGATCACCTATCGTCAACCGCTTGAGGTGTCGACGATCCCCGACCCGGTTCCCGCCGAAGACGGTGTTGTGGTGCGGGTGCTGGCTTGCGGCGTGTGCAGGTCCGACTGGCACGCCTGGTCGGGCTCTGACCCGGACGTTGTCCTGCCCATGACACCCGGCCACGAGTTTTGCGGCGAGGTGGTCTCGGTCGGTGCGCGCGTCACACGGTGGCGTGTCGGGGACCGGGTGATTGCGCCCTTTATCCTTGCCTGTGGGCATTGCCCGGACTGCGCGCAGGGTCATCAGACAATCTGTCCGAACCAGGTCGTACCCGGCTTTACCTGTGACGGGGCTTTTGCTGAATATGTTGCCGTCGCTCATGCCGATGCCAACCTGACATCCTTGCCCGACAGCATCGCGCCCGAAATCGCTGCCGCATTGGGGTGCCGCGTAACCACGGCGTGGCAGGCGCTTGTTAGCCGGGCGCAAGTGCAGGGTGGTGAGTGGATCGCTGTCTTTGGCGGCGGCGGCGTCGGAATATCAACACTTCTTCTGGGCAAGGCGCTTGGCGCGCGTGTAATCGTTGTCGATATCGCCGAGGACAAGCTGGCCTATGCCGAAACTCTGGGCGCCGATGCGGTGGTCAACGCTGCGACATGCGATGCCCCTCAGGCGGTGAAGGACATCACCGGTGGCGGCGCCGATGTTGCGATCGAGGCACTTGGCGTCGAAGCCACGACCGTTTCCGCCATGCGATCCCTGCGCAAAATGGGGCGCATGGTGCAAATCGGAATGCCCGCAGGGGACCATGCGCAGATGTCGCTGCCGATGGATGTGCTCTATTCTGGTCAGCTCTCCGTATTTGGCACCCGCGGGATGCCAAGCTGGCGCTATCCGTCGCTGTTGTCGCTGATCGCGGGTCAAGGGGTCGACCTGAGCCCGCTGGTGACCCGGAAAATAACCCTGAACCAGGTAAGCGCCGAGCTTGCCGCTTTTGACCATCCAACGCCTCCGGGTGTTGCGGTTGTCACAGATTTTGTCTCGTAGGAGGGCCCGCCATGCGTGCAGCCGTAATCGTATTCCCCGGATCCAACTGTGACCGAGATCTTGCCGTCGCCTTTGAGCAGGCCGGTTTTCAGGTCGATATGGTCTGGCACAAAGACGCGGCTTTGCCCAAAGGTATTGATATCGTGGGTGTGCCGGGCGGGTTCTCTTACGGAGATTACCTGCGTTGCGGCGCAATCGCGGCGCAATCGCCGATTTGCAAGGCCGTGGTCGAACACACGCAACGTGGCGGTTATGCCGTTGGAATTTGCAACGGTTTTCAGGTTCTGACCGAAACCGGCATTTTGCCGGGCGCCTTGCTGCGTAATGCCGGGCTGAAATACATCTGCAAGACCGTTGGCCTAAGGGTTGAAACCAGCGACAGCGCGTTTACCAGCGGTTACAACGCAGGCGATGTGATCGGTATTCCGATTGCGCACCACGATGGCAACTATTTTGCGGATGACACGACACTGGCCGCTTTGAAAGATCAGGACCGGATCGCGTTCACCTATGCCGAAAACCCGAACGGCTCGGTCGGGGATATCGCCGGGATCCTGTCGGAAAACCGCCGCGTGCTTGGAATGATGCCGCACCCCGAACGCGCAGCAGATCAGGGCCATGGCGGCACAGATGGGGTGGCGTTGTTCCGCGCATTGTCAGGTGTGTTTGAAGCGGCGTGACTTGAGGTCTCGCCCGCCGGGGCGTAACCTTTCGCCATGAACCCCGAAGTTCGATCTGGCTGGTCAAATATGTTGAAACCGTTTCGTGGTGCACCGCTGGGCTGGCGGTTGCGGCTGGCGGTTCTTGTTCTGCTGGTCGCGACAATTGCAACGGTGTGGGTCACGAACCGGCTGTTGACCGACAGGTTCACCGAATCCACGCGCAACCGGGCGGAACTGCGGCTGACGCTGTATTCGGGCAACTTGCTGAGTGAACTGCGCCGCAACTCGATTGTTCCGCAATTGCTTGCCCGCGACCCGACATTGATTTCGGCATTGCAGTCAGGCGATTACACCCTGTCGACACAGCGCCTTATTTCATTCGTAGAAGAGATCGGCGCGGCCTCACTGGTATTGCTGGACAGCGACGGGCGCACAGTTGCCGCGACCGACCGGAACAGGTTGGGCGAGGGGCACCGGAACACGCCCTATTTTGTGGATGCGATCCGCTCGAACGCGACGATCTTCTCCGTTATTCCCAAGGATGCAGGCGGATACAGCTTTGTATATTCGCGCCGGTTGGAGAACGGGGCGGAGTTTCTGGGGGTGATCGTCGTCGAGGTTGACCTGCAGAAGTTCGAACGCGCCTGGGCCGGTATCTCGGATGCAGTGATGGTTACCGACAGCACCGGCAACATCATTCTGTCTACGGAACCCCGGTGGCGCGGGCTGGATGAGAACACGGCGATGCTGCGCCAACCTCCACAAGGTGCGATCCAGCGCGCCATCCGCGCTACAACCGATTGGACCGCGCTGCCGCCTGATGCCTATCTTCAGGGCGAAGCGGTAATGCGGATCGAGACGCGCATTCCGTTCCGCGGCTGGCAGATGACCTCGTTCACGACCTATGCCTCGATCCGGGAAAAGGTGAACAGCGTTCTGGCGCTGGAAATCATGGGGTTTGCGATTCTTCTGGCGCTTGCGTTCTATGCGTTGAGCCGTCGCGCCACGTTGCGCATGACCCTGTTCCAGCGCGAGTCGGCAGAGCTTCGCGCATTGAACGCACGGCTACAGCGGGAAATCGCTGAACGTGAACGGGTTGAAAAGACGCTGGATTTGGCGGAACAGACGCTTGCGCAAAGCTCGAAACTGGCCGCCCTGGGCGAGATGTCGGCGGCGGTCAGTCACGAGCTGAACCAGCCACTGGCGGCGATGAAAACCTATCTGGCCGGGGCCCGCCTGTTGCTGCGCCGCAACCGCCCGGAAGAGGCCCTTGCCAGCTTTGGCCGCATTGATGGTCTGATCGAACGGATGGGGGCAATTACCCGGCAGCTCAAGTCTTATGCGCGCAAGGGTGCGGATGCGTTTTCACCAGTAAATCTTGGTGAAGCGCTGGCCTCGTCCCTGTCGATGATGGAGCCGCAATTGCGTCAGCGACACGTGAAGATCACACAGATCGTACCAGAGGAACCCGTGATCGTGATGGGGGACCGAATGCGCATCGAGCAGGTCATGGTCAACCTCTTGCGAAACGCGCTGGACGCCACCAAATCAGTGGCGGAGCCAGATGTGGAAATCATCCTGGCAGCTGGTGACACGGCTGTGCTGACCGTACGCGACAACGGGCACGGAATCGAGGATATCGAAAACCTGTTCGAGCCGTTCTACACAACCAAACAGCCCGGAGACGGTGTTGGTCTGGGGCTTGCCATCTCGTCGGGGATCGTGAACGACCATGGGGGACGGCTGACTGCACGCAACGGCCAATATGGCGGTGCGGTGTTTGAAATGCAGTTGCCTGCACTGGGAAGCGACGGCCTTGAAGCCGCGGAATAACGAGGAATGACTATGGCACAAGCCATGAAAATTGCCATTGTTGACGATGAACAGGACATGCGCCAATCGATCAGCCAGTGGCTCGCTTTGTCCGGCTATGACACGGAAACCTTCGCCAGCGCGGAAGATGCGCTCAAGGTGTTGGGTCCGGATTATCCGGGGATAGTGATTTCGGACATCAAGATGCCCGGAATGGACGGCATTCAGCTTCTCAAAAAGCTGATGGGCGCTGACAGCACCTTGCCCGTGATCATGATCACCGGTCACGGCGATGTTCCGATGGCTGTCGAGGCGATGCGTGTCGGTGCATTCGATTTCCTTGAAAAACCCTTCAACCCCGACCGCATGTCTGAACTGGCCAAACGGGCCAGCAATGCGCGGCGTCTGACGCTGGACAACCGCGCGCTGCGCCGGGAATTGTCCGGCGGCACCCAGATCATGAACAAACTGATCGGTGCCAGCCCGGTTATGGAACGCCTGCGCGAGGATATCCTCGATCTAGGTCAGGCGGATGGCCATGTGCTGATCGACGGAGAGACAGGGACCGGAAAGACGCTTGTCGCACACGCCCTGCATGCGGTTGGAAGCCGTGCCGGCAAGAAATTCGTGCTGGTGTCCTGCGCGGCGCACGAGGAAGACGCGTTGGCCAAACGTCTGTTTGGGCCGATGATGCCTGAAGACGCCCAATTGCCCGCCATCGAAGAGGCGCGGGGCGGAACGCTGGTTCTGGAAGATGTCGAAGCGCTCAACGATTCCCTGCAAGCCAAGCTGCTCAGCGTGATGAACGAGCAGGGCACGCCGGCCGAGACACGCATCGTAGCGATCTCGAACCTGCAAGAGGCGGGAAAAACCTCCGAAGATGTCTTACGGCCGGACCTGTTCTACCGACTGGCCGCCTTGCGCATCACCATGCCGCCCCTGCGCCAGAGGGGCGAGGATATTCTGACCCTGTTTACCCGTCTGAGCGAGCAGTTCGCCGAAGAATACGGCTGCGATGCGCCTCAGGTAAGCGCTCAGGAAGCCGCGCAGCTGTTGCAGGCACCCTGGCCGGGGAACGTGCGCCAGTTGATCAACATTGCCGAACGCGCGGTGCTGCAATCGCGCCGTGGGTCCGGAACGATCGCCTCGCTGTTGATGTCGGATCACGAGGAAATGCAGCCGGTCATGACCACTGAAGGCAAGCCGCTGAAGGAATATGTCGAAGCCTTTGAACGGATGCTGATCGATAACACTATGCGGCGGCACAAAGGCTCAATCGCGTCTGTGATGGATGAGCTGTGCCTGCCGCGCCGGACGCTGAATGAAAAGATGGCCAAATACGGCCTCCAGCGGTCGGACTATCTGTAAACTTTGTGGCGGGGGCTCTGCCCCCGTCGCCTTTGGCGACTCCCCCGGGATGTTTTTGGCCAGATGAAGGCGATCCCGCACGCCGTCGCAGGGGCGGTGCAGTTTGCCCATTGTCTTTTCCACAGGACTGCTTTTATTGTGTCCGGACGGGCCGGGCCAGTTTTGTGTCCATAAGCCCCGAATCATTGAGTTTCGCTGCTTTGCTGATGGTGATGACGGATTGTTCGCCGCAAAGCAGACCGATTGTGCCTCATTTGGGGCAATGTAGTACCTGAGTCCGACATGTCGGGCGAAAGGAATAATGGGCAGGCTGCGGCTAACGCGCCTGTCGGAGAAGAACCGCGATGACGCGCGCGCAACGATTGAGTGACCGGGCAGGGGGCCACAGCGCCAGACCCTGCCGCGCGCCGTCCAATATCGCCCTGACAAGACACCTCCCCAAATGTGCCTGTCCACCTGGACGGGTCAGGATAACGCGTTTGGCGCGGTGCACCAAGGACACATGGCTAAGAAAATGCTTATCGATGCCACCCACGCGGAGGAAACCCGCGTCGTGGTGGTCGACGGAAACAAGGTCGAGGAGTTCGATTTTGAATCCGAAAACAAGCGCCAGCTTGCTGGCAACATCTATCTTGCAAAAGTAACACGGGTTGAGCCGTCGCTTCAGGCGGCCTTTGTGGATTATGGCGGGAACCGGCACGGCTTCCTGGCGTTTTCGGAAATTCACCCGGACTATTACCAGATCCCCATCGCCGACCGCGAGGCGTTGATGGAGGAAGAGCGCGCTTATGCCGAGGCCATGAAGGCGCGGGATGAGGCCGACGAGGGCAAGCCGAAAAAGCGGCGTTCTCGGTCCCGATCAAAGGCCGCGGATCTGAAGTCGGACGATTTGGTCGAAACGATGGAAGTTTCGACCGAGCCGACCGGTATGGAAACCATCGATTTTGACGACAGTGACGAAGCGGACATGGAGGTGCCCGAGGGGACATCGCCAATGGAAGTCGTCGCTGAGACCCCTGTTGAGGAGCCTGAGGACAACGAAGCGCCGGAAGCTGTGTCAGATGAAACTGTAGAGGGAACGGCTTCGGAAGACGAGGCAGAGGCTGAAACAGTTGAGTCTTCACAAGACGACGCAGCAGGGGATTCTGATGACGCGGCGGATGTTTCAAGCGCTGACGATGGCGATGAAGCGTCTGAATTGTCTGAAGATGACCAGGACGAAGATGATGGCGACGCGGATGAAGAACACGCAGACGCTGCCGCGAAAGATGACACGATTGAATCCGTGGCCGAGGAAGACGACAGCGAAGACATCCGCCCTCCGCGCAAGCCACGCCCGCGCCGGTACAAGATTCAGGAAGTGATCAAAGTGCGCCAGGTGTTGCTGGTGCAGGTCGTCAAGGAAGAGCGCGGCAACAAGGGGGCAGCCCTGACGACATATCTGTCGCTGGCCGGTCGCTATTGTGTTCTGATGCCAAACACCGCGCGTGGCGGTGGGATCAGCCGCAAGATCACCAACGCGGTTGACCGCAAGAAACTGAAAGAAATCGCCGCGGATATTGATGTGCCCACGGGGGCGGGTTTGATTATCCGGACTGCGGGCGCCAAGCGCACCAAATCGGAAATCAAGCGCGACTATGAATACCTGCAACGCCTGTGGGAGCAGATCCGGGCACTGACCCTGGAATCCATCGCACCTGCGAAGATCTATGAAGAAGGCGATCTGATCAAACGGTCGATCCGGGACCTTTATAACCGCGATATCGATGAGGTTTTGGTCGAGGGCGAGGGCGGATACCGCATCGCCAAAGACTTCATGAAGATGATCATGCCGTCGCACGCCAAGAATGTGAAACGGTACGAGGACGCGCTGCCGCTGTTTGCACGCTATCAGGTGGAAAGCTACCTGGCGGGGATGTTCAACCCGACTGTTCAGCTGAAATCTGGCGGGTATATCGTGATCGGCGTGACCGAAGCGCTGGTGGCAATCGACGTGAACTCGGGCCGGGCCACGAAAGAAGGCTCGATCGAGGAAACGGCGCTGAAAACCAACCTTGAGGCTGCGGAAGAAGTGGCCCGCCAGTTGCGTCTGCGTGACCTTGCCGGTCTGATTGTCATCGATTTCATCGATATGGACGAGCGCAAGAACAATGCGTCCGTTGAAAAGCGTCTGAAGGACAAGCTGAAAACCGACCGTGCCCGCATTCAGGTCGGCCGGATTTCAGGTTTTGGCCTGCTCGAGATGAGCCGTCAGAGGCTGCGCCCCGGTATGATCGAGGCGACCACGCAGCCATGCCCGGCATGCCACGGCACCGGCCTGATCCGTTCGGACGACAACATGGCACTGTCGATCCTGCGTCAGATCGAAGAGGAAGGCACCCGCCGCCGCTCGCGCGAGGTTCTGGTGCGCTGCCCGGTCAGTATCGCGAACTTCCTGATGAACCAGAAGCGCGAGCATATTGCACAGATCGAATCGCGCTATGGCCTGTCTGTACGGATCGAAGGCGATGTGCATCTGGTCAGCCCGGATTTCTCGATGGAGAAATTCAAGACCGCCAGCCGCATTGTTCCCGAAGCGACAGCACCTGTCGTGTCGGTCGATGCCTCGCTGATGGATCTGGTCGATTCTTCGGACGAGGAAGAAACCGAAGAGGATATCGCGCCGACCGAAGATGACACCAAACCCAAGCGCAAGCGCCGCCGTCGTCGTCGCAAGAAGGGCGGGGGCAATGGTGACGCGCCGGAACAGGGCGCGGATGACGGTGAAGGGACAGAGCAGGAGGATGCCGCAGGCGAATCCGCTGAAACCGAGACCGCTGTCGAGGCAACCGAAGCCGAAGCGACGGAAGAGGAAAAACCCGCCAAGCCCAAACGCAAGCGCGCTCCGCGCCGTCGTAAGAAAGATGCGGTGGCAGAAGAGGCTTCGGAACAGACAGAAGCAACTGATGCCGATACCGCGGCTGATGCACCGGTAGTTGAAGAGGCGGCCTCAGACGCTGAATCCGAACCTGCCGAGGCGGTTGTCGCCGAGCAAAGCGAAGCGGCTGAGGCTGCTGAAGCTAAGCCGGAAGCAACAGAGGTGGCCGAGCAGACTGAGGAAGTCGCGCAAGCTGAAGCGATCGTTGCGATGGAAGAACCTGAAGTTCAATCTGCCGATGAGCCGGTCGAAGACGCGCCCGTGGAAGAAACACCCGTGGCAGCAGAACCTGAACCGGTGCTTGAAACTGTGGCAGATGAACCTGAGCCAGAATCCGACAGGCCCAAACGGCGCGGATGGTGGTCGTTGGGCAACTGATGAAAGGGCGGGCAGATTTGCCCGCCTTTTTTATATCATTAAGTCAGTCGGATTTTTGGATCAGATAGACCTGATGTTCGCCATCCAAATCCTGAGACAGCAATGTGTGGCCAGCTTCGGCGCAAAAATGCGGGACATCGATGATGGCTGCCGGGTCATCAGCCAGTACACGCAACACAGAACCTTGCGGCATGGATTTCAGCCGTTTGCGGGCCTTGAGGACGGGCAGGGGGCAAAGAAGGCCCAGCGCATCCAGCGTATCTGTAATCTCTGACATGATTTTCGGGATAGGGCGTAGTTGTAATATTGTCCAGATTCCAAGCACGAGGATGTGACTCATTGGCCCCGTGACGGACCGCCAATCATCACTTATGTGCTTAGACATGTTCGGAATAGAAATCATAGACGCGGGGCTGCTGCCCGCCATGTTTGTTGCCCTGCTGGGTGGCCTGATCAGCTTTCTGTCGCCTTGTGTGCTGCCCATCGTGCCGCCCTATCTGGCATATATGAGCGGCGTCACGATCAACGAAATGCAGGATGAGACCCGCGCCCGGCGCAAGGCAACCATGTCAGCGCTGTTCTTTGTGCTGGGCCTGTCGACGGTTTTTCTGCTGTTGGGCTTTACCGCTTCTGCTTTTGGAGTGTTCGTGCTGCAAAATCAGGTACTTTTTGCCAAGCTGTCGGGGGCCGTTGTCATTGTCTTTGGCCTGCATTTCCTGAATGTCTTCCGCATCCCCTTTCTGGACCGCGAAGCGCGGATCGAAACCGGTGATTCCGGTGGCTCGGTCTTTGGTGCTTATATTCTTGGATTGGCCTTCGCATTCGGCTGGACGCCCTGTATCGGGCCCCAACTGGGCGCGATCCTGTCCCTTGCGGCGACCGAAGCCTCGGTGGCGCGGGGCACGCTGTTGCTGGGTGTCTATGCAGCCGGATTGGGTATTCCGTTCCTGCTCGCAGCCATGTTCCTAAACCGCTCTATGACGGTGATGAACCGGATCAAGCCCTATATGGGTGTGATCGAAAAGGTCATGGGGGGGCTGCTTCTGTTCGTGGGCATCATGCTGGTCACAGGCCTGTTCACCCGCTTCAGCTGGTGGTTGCTGGAAACCTTCCCGGCACTTGCGAATTTCGGCTGAGCGTCTGACCCCCTTACCTTGACCTAAAGCCTGCGTTAACCTGCGCGGCAGAAGGTAAAGGCATGAGCAGTCAGAGAAATCAGTCACAGGTGCGCAAACGCCGGGTGTTCTACATCCCCGGTTATGACCCGATGCCGCCGCGACGATATCGCGAGCTTTACCGAACCGAGTCGCAAGCGCAGGCCCGGATTTCGGGATATGAGATCGCCATGGCTCCCAAGTCCGCGGAGGGTCTGTTCGGCTGGTCCGTGACGTCCATTCAGGACGGTGCGTCCGTCGAGACTGAAATTGAAGTACTGGTCTGGTCAGACATCGTGCGCGACAGCATGTCCGCGTCGATCCCTGCCACCTATGCGCAGTTGGCCCACACGGCGTGGATATACATTTCGACCGGTGCTTTGTGGCGCCTGATGCGGTTGCGCAAAGGCCCGGTGATTGCGGCGCTCTATCCGGTGGCGATGTTGGTGTCTCAGCTGCTGGTTGCGTTTGCAGTCGTGTGGGCATCCGTGGCGATGGCTGGCTGGTGGGGTCTGTTTCCGGGTATCGCCGTTGCGGTTGCGCTGATGCTGTGGTTCCGCAAGATCGACAACCGGTTGTTTGCCTACTACCTGATGCATGATTACGCCTATTCCGCACAGTTAAAGGGGGAAACTCCGCTAAAACTGAAGGAAAGGCTGGCCGCATTCCGCAAAGCGATTGAAGCCGCGCTGATATCCAGTGTGGATGAGGTTCTGGTGGTGGGCCACAGTTCGGGTGCGCATCTGGGGGTGTCTGTTCTGGCCGACCTGATCCGCGACAGGGCCGTGCCGCAACAGGGGGCAGAGTTGTCGTTCCTCAGCCTGGGGCAGGTGATGCCTATGGTGTCCTTTCTGCCAAAAGCGCATGGCCTTCGGTCCGACCTTCAATTCCTGTCCTCCAGTTCAGCCATCACATGGGTCGATGTCTCGGCCCCCGGGGATGGCTGCGCATTTGCGCTGTGTGATCCGGTGGCCGTTACAGGGGTGGCCAGGCCGGACAAACGCTGGCCGCTTGTCCTGTCGGCGGCCTTTACCCAAACCCTGGCGCCTGAACGTTGGAAAGCCCTGCGCTGGCGGTTTTTCCGGCTGCATTTTCAATACCTTTGCGCATTCGATAAGCCGGGTCCGTACGACTATTTCCGAATTACGGCAGGCCCTTTGACGCTGAAACAGCGGTTCCTTGGGCGCACACCTTCGCGCAGCCGGATTGAGACGCCAGTGTCCAAATACACGTCGGTGCGTCCATGACCCCGCCCAAGCCCCAGCCGCGCGCAGACAAGGTTTCCCTACTGCGTTACCTGAAACTGTTTCGTCAGGATCTGCTGTCTGCACAGCCAGCGCGCCTTTATCGCGCGTGGATGGCCGAATTCAGGACACCCTTCTTCCGGTCCTTCCTGGTCAATGAACCGGACCTGATTGACATCGTCCTCAGGAAAAGCCCCGAAGATTTTCCTAAATCGGGCCGGATCAGCGAAGGCCTGCGCCCCTTGCTTGGAAATTCGGTGTTTCTAACCAATGGAGAGACGTGGAAACGTCAGCGACGCATCATTGACCCGGCATTTGAGGGCGGGCGGCTGAAAGACACGTTTCCCGCCATGCTGGCCGCAGCAGACGCTTGTGTTGAGCGGTTGCGCCCCCATGTCGGCAAACAGATCGAAGTCGAAGAACAGACAAGCCACGCCGCAGCAGATGTGATTTTTCGCACCTTGTTTTCGGTGCCGATCGACCACGCCATAGCCAGCAAGGTGTTTGAAAAGTTCCGCAACTACCAGCGCGAACAACCTCTGCTGAACCTTGCAGCTTTCGTTCCGCTGCCCAAATGGATGCCTCGGTTCCACTCCCGGACGACACGGAAAAACGCCGAAGACATTCGTAACCTGATCACTGACCTGACCCATGAGCGGGCAGAGGCGATCAAGGCCGGAACCGCCCCCGATGATCTGGCAACCAAGATCATGACAACCGCTGACCCTGAAACCGGTCAGTTTTTCGGGCCCAAAGAAATGGTTGATCAGGTCGCGATCTTCTTTCTGGCAGGCCATGAAACCAGCGCATCGGCCCTGGCGTGGACATTGTATCTGCTGGCGCTTTATCCCGAATGGCAGGAAAGGATTACTGACGAAGCTGCCGCTCTGGACGACCCGACCTTTGCCTCGGTTTCCAAACTCAAGATCAGCCGCGACGTGTTTCGCGAGGCACTGCGCCTGTACCCACCGGTTCCCATGATGGTGCGAGAGGCCAAGTGCCCACACCAGTTCCGAAACAGAGACGTTCCCAACGGGTCACAAATCGTAATCAGCCCCTGGCACCTGCACCGTCACGAACGGTTATGGGACAATCCCGATGGCTTTGACCCGACCCGCTGGAACAGTGAAAACGGCAAAACATGCCAGCGTAAGGCATATATCCCGTTTTCCGCAGGTCCCCGCGTCTGTACCGGGGCCGGGTTTGCCATGGTCGAAGGGCCGCTGATCCTGTCGATGCTGGTGCGGAATTTCAAATTCGAAACAATCAGCGGCAAAACGCCGGTTCCGGTGGCCCATCTGACCGTTCGATCCAAGGATGGCATATGGTTGCGGCTGGTTGAGCGCTAACAAACTACCATCGGTCCTGACTGTGATGTATGCGGGGGAAGACATCGGAATCATCATTGAACGGGAAAACATTATGGCCAAAGCAGAACAGCGCGCGCAGATGATCAACGGCGCAGGCTTTATCGCGGCATTGGATCAAAGCGGCGGCTCGACCCCGAAAGCTCTGGCGTTGTACGGCGTTGACGCGTCGACCTACGGCTCGGACGCTGAGATGTTCGGCGAAATTCAAAAGATGCGCGCGCGGATCATTCTGGCAAATGACTTCACCAAAGACAAAGTCATCGGTGCGATCCTGTTCGAACGCACCCTTGGTGAAGAGATCGAGGGCCGCAAAGTCGCTGATTACCTCTGGTCGGTCAAAGGAATCGTGCCATTCCTGAAAATCGACAAGGGCCTTGAGGATCAGGCCAACGGTGTTCAGTTGATGAAACCGATCCCCGGTCTGGCCGACACGCTGGCTAAGGCAGAAGGCGTGTTCGGTACCAAAGAACGTTCGGTCATCCACGAGGCCAATGCCGAAGGCATCGCGGCCGTGGTTGCCCAGCAATTCGACGTTGCCCGTGAAGTGACTGACGCCGGAATGGTTCCGATCGTCGAGCCTGAGGTCAACATTCATTCAGAAACCAAGGCTGAGGCCGAGGAGATTCTGAAAGCTGAAATCCTGAAGAACCTCGACCAGCTGGGTGAGGGGCAGGAGGTCATGCTGAAGCTGACGATCCCGACACAGGCAAACCTGTATGACGAACTGGCCGACCATCCTCGCGTTCTGCGCGTTGTCGCGCTGTCAGGCGGGTATTCGACCGAAGAGGCCTGCAACCTGTTGGAACAGAACGGCAAAATGATCGCGTCTTTCTCGCGCGCACTGACCGAAGGTCTCTCGAAACAGCAGTCGGACGCCGAATTCAACGCCGCTTTGGGCGGCAATATCGACAAGATCTTCAAAGCCTCTGTCTGATCCTCAGACAGGTTTCGTGAAAGAGCGGCGCAACTGTGCCGCTTTTATTCTGCTGATACAGCCTTTGGCATGGTCATTGACCAGCCCCATGGCCTGCATGAACGCAAACACCGTCGTGGGGCCAACAAATTTCCAACCCCGTTTCTTGAGGTTCTTCGACATGGCCACCGACTCGGGCGATGTTGATGCCGATTGCGGGGGCGGCGGGGTTTCCGCCTCATACCGCCAGACATAGGCTGCCAGCGATCCTTCTGACGCCACCAGTTCCTGCGCGCGGCGGGCGTTGTTGATCACCGCCTCGATCTTGCCCCGGTGGCGAATGATCCCATCATTTTGCAGCAGACGTTCAACATCGGCTTCAGAGAACTCAGCCATCTTGTTGAAATCAAATCCGTAAAACGCTTCTCGGAAATTCTCGCGCTTGTTCAGGATCGTGCGCCAGCTAAGACCCGATTGAAAACTTTCCAGGCACAGTTTTTCGAACAATCGCTGATCATCCGAGACCGGAAACCCCCATTCGTTGTCATGATAGTCAAAGAATTCCGGCGCTGCCTGGCACCAGGAACACCGAGGTTGACCGTCAGGTCCCAATACCGTGCTACCCATGAATGTACCCCTTTTGTTCCTAGAGGACGTTATACCCAACAGCCAAGATCTGACAAGCGTTAAACCTTGTCTCGGTACCAGTTCAGAATAAACACGCGAATAGCCGAGGCCAATCCGGCTTCCGGGTCGCGGTCAACATCAATTTGCGCGGCCAGTGCATTGATTGGCTGATCTTTTTCTTTCGCAATGTCGCGAAATGCCCGCCAAAACTCATCTTCAAGCGAGACAGATGTCCGGTGTCCTTTGAGGGTCAATGAACGTTTTACCGGGCGGCCGCTCATTCATCCAGCTCGTGATTGTCAAGGTCACGCCTCTGCTTGTCCTGCTGAAGCCTGACGATTGTTTTCTCGGACTTGGTGCGCCCAAAGGCGACGGCATTCTGGTCTGCGCGGGCCTTCTTTTCGGCCCGCGCCTTTTCTTTTCGATACCGGTTCAGGTTGACCGGCTTGCCCATCAGTCTTTCGGGCCGATCATCTGTTCGGGGCGCACAACGGCATCAAAGGTTGCCTCGTCCACAAACCCCAGCGCAATGGCTTCTTCCTTGAGGGTTGTGCCGTTCTTATGCGCGGTCTTGGCGACCGTGGTGGCGTTGTCATAGCCGATGGTCGGGGCCAGCGCCGTCACCAGCATCAGCGATTCCTTCATCAGCTTGTCGATGCGCGGCTCATTGGCCTTGATGCCCAGCAACATCCGCTCGGTAAAGCTGTCGGCAGCGTCGCCCAGCAACTGGATGGATTGCAACAGGTTGTAGGACATCATCGGGTTATAGACGTTCAGCTCGAAATGGCCCTGACTGCCTGCAAAATTCATCGCGGCGTTGTTGCCCATCACGTGCGCAGCAACCTGTGTCAGAGCCTCGGCCTGGGTCGGGTTCACCTTGCCGGGCATGATGGACGAGCCGGGCTCGTTCTCGGGCAGGATCAGTTCTCCAAGCCCCGAACGCGGGCCAGAGCCCAGGAAACGGATGTCGTTGGCGATTTTATAGCAGCTGCCCGCGATGGTCGCCAAAGCCCCGGACATAAAGACCATGGCGTCATGGGCGGCCAGCGCTTCGAACTTGTTCGGCGCGGTCACGAAGGGCAGGCCGGTGATCTGCGCCATATGGCCCGCAACCGCTTCGCCCCAACCGTTTTGGGTGTTCAGGCCGGTGCCTACGGCGGTGCCGCCTTGCGCCAGTTCGTAGATGCCGGGCAGCGCTGCGTGAACGCGTGCAATCCCCTGACGAATCTGGTGGGCATAACCGCTGAATTCCTGCCCCAGTGTCAGAGGCGTTGCATCCTGCGTATGAGTCCGGCCGATCTTGATGATGTCCTTGAACTCATCAGCCTTCTGCTCAAGACCAGAGGCCAGTTTTTCAAGCCCAGGCAGAAGGACGTCACGAACACTCATCGCTGTGGCGATGTGCATCGCGGTGGGAAAGGTGTCATTCGACGACTGACCCATGTTGCAGTGATCGTTCGGATGCACGGGGTCTTTTGAACCGATGACACCGCCCAGAATTTCGATGGCGCGGTTCGCGATGACCTCGTTCGAGTTCATGTTCGACTGGGTGCCGGAACCCGTCTGCCAGACGACCAGCGGAAAGTTGTCGTCAAACTTGCCTTCGATCACCTCACCCGCGGCCTGAATGATGGCATCGGCAATCCTGGCATCCAGTTTTCCGGTCGCCTTGTTCTCCATCGCGCAGGCTTGCTTGATCACGCCCAGCGCACGCACAATGGCAATGGGTTGTTTCTCCCAACCGATCGGGAAGTTCATGATCGAACGCTGCGTTTGCGCGCCCCAATACTTGTCGACAGGAACCTCGAGCGGGCCAAAGCTGTCGGATTCGGTGCGGGTCTGAGACATCTGTCACTCCGTCTGGTATGCTGTTGTATGCCGTTTAGCCGCAGCCAAGCTGTGACGCAATCGGCCAGTTGCGCGCACCTTAAACCCAAGGGCGTCAAAGGTATAGGCGCGGGGTGCGTCACTTTTATTGTTATCGTCGGGGAATGTGCCATTGTGCGCGGCCCCCTCTCAGCTACAATAGGTTCGTAGCCGCCTTGGAGGACAAGATGTCGAATTTCCATCGCATTACGCTTGAAAAAGCGATCGTGTTATTTGCTGTCTGTGCTTTGTGGCTGTCTGTTCTGGGCGCATCTGCGCGCGCCGCGGACATTACCCCGTTCCTGGGGGATTATGTGGGCTCGGCAAATGTCGTGGATGCGGACGGAACCTCAACCCCGCGGGATATGAGCGTTTCCATTTTCGAGACCAAAAACGGGTTCAACGTCAGCTGGCAAACCACGACCTACAAGCTGGACGGGCGGGTAAAAGAACAGCAGTTTTCCATCGACTTCGTGCACTCGGACCGCCCGGATGTATTTTCGGCCGCAATGAAACGCAACGTGTTCGGTCATGAGGTTCCGCTGGATCCGATGAAAGGTGAACCCTTCGTCTGGGGGCGTATCGAAGGCGATACGCTGACGGTGTTTTCGTTGTTCATTGACGTTGACGGCGGATATGAATTGCAGCAGTTCGACCGAACCCTGGCCGAAGACGGGCTGAACCTGTCATTCTCGCGCTTCATAGACGGTCAGAAATCCCGATCTGTCGAAACATTTCTGATGAAACGCTGAACCCCGCGCAGGGCGGGGCTCAAAGGCTTATTTGCGGAAGCTGTCCAGCGACACGACATCGGCGTCGTGATGCGCCTGTTCTTCCTCTTCGACTTCGATCAAGTCCTCTGCAACATAATCGTCCTCATCTTCGTCGTCCGGGCTTTCGAACCGCAGTCCAAATTCCACCGATGGATCGACAAAGGTCTTGATCGCGCCATAGGGGATGTAAAGCGGTTCCGGCGCGTCTCCGAAATTAAGGGTAATGGCGAATCCGTTCTCTCCGACCTCGAGGTTTTCAAACCAGTGTTGCATGACGATTGTCATTTCTTCCGGATACCGGTCGCGCAGCCAATCGGCGATATCCACGCCATCTTCGCGTGTGTCGAAGGTAATGAAAAAGTGATGCGCTCCGGGCAGACCGGATTTCGATACATCCGTCAGCACAGTCTTGATAAGCCCGCGCATGGCGGTGTGCATCAGGTTGCCATAGTCGATGCCTTGCGACATGTGTCATCCTCAAAAGTGGTTAAGCTCAGCATAGGGGTTTTGTTCGGAAACGAAAGGGCAGGTATGATCGGATTGATCAGATATTATGCGCAACCAGCCCTGCCAGTGACATCAGAACCAACACTGTTCCGATCCCCAATTTTAGTCGAAATATCAATATTCCAGCAATAAAGGTTAACGCAAGCGCCGGGATGTTGAGCGAAGACACTTGGGGCACGGGTATTGCCGCCGGACCCAAATTCATGTCTGGCACCGATTCGAAAAGAACGTTCAGGGCAAACCACACGGAAAGGTTGAGAATCACTCCGACAACAGCGGCGGTAATGCCGTGAAGGGCGGCAGACAGGCGGGGGAGTGTGGCCAGACGGTCAAGGTAAGGGGCCGTCAGGAAAATCCACAGAAAGCAGGGCACAAACGTTGCCCATAGCGCGACAGCGCCCGCTGCAAGCGCCAATGAGAACCCACCGTTGATCTGGCCCGCCAGCATGGCGACGAACTGCGTAACCAGTATCAGTGGTCCAGGGGTGGTTTCTGCCAGCCCCAATCCGTCGATCATCTGGTCTGCACTGATCCAGTGGTACTGATCCACAACCGTTTGCGACATATAGGCCAGAACGGCATAGGCGCCGCCAAAGGTCACAACAGCCAGCCGGGCAAAGAACCATCCCAGATCGCTGAGCAATTGGTGGCCGCTGAGTGTTAACGCGACAAGTGGCCCCAGCCAAAGCGGCAACCAGATCGCTATCGTCCGGGCCGAGCGGGCAAGGTGCGGCGTGTCCTGAGCCGCGGTTTTCCCGATGGGTCCATTATAACGCAAATACCCCCAAAGGGCCGCGATCAAAATGATCAGGGGGAAGGGCAGGTTGAACAGAAAGATCGACAGAAACGACAGACCCGCGATGACACGATGCTCCGTATCCGTCAGCGCCTTACCTGACAGCTTGCGCAGGGCTTGCAGGACGATCACAATGACGGTCGCCTTGATGCCGGTAAATGCGGATTGCACCAGTGGAATGTCGCCGAATGCTGAATAAAGCGCGACCAGGACAGTAATGACAAACGCCCCTGGCAAAACGAACAGGCTACCCGCAATCAGCCCGCCCGCGACGCCGCGCAAGCGCCAGCCTGCGTAGGTTGCCAATTGCATTGCCTCGGGACCGGGCAGCAACATGCACAAGGAAAGCGCGCGCAGATAGGTCTGTTCATCCAGCCAGGGCCTGCGCTCGACCAATTCCTGATGCATCAGCGAGATCTGGGCAGCGGGCCCCCCAAACGACAACAGGCCGATCCGTCCAAATACCTTGAAAAGGTCCAGTGCCGTAGGTCTCATGCGCCATGACCCGATGGCCAGTCATGCTTTTCATCAAACCCGTCGCGTGCCCAGCGGAACAGGGCATCATAAAGGTGCAACCCGGCTTCAAGCTGAGCATGATCATCGCGATACTGGCGGGACAAACCAACCGAGAACGCCAGCAACCCAGCGGCTTCCGGGGCCAGATCGTGCTGGTCGGTATCCGCAGCGCGTATGATCCGGGCCATACGCTCAAGCGCCTCGGTTCGCAGGTCAAATGCCCGGATCATCGTGTCAAATGTGCAGCCGCTGTCCTGATGTGTCCAAAATGCATTCGGAACGTCAAAGGGGGTGGCATCAAAATGATCAACGACTCCCTGAACTTCTTCCGACGCGACGAAAAGGAACCGTGCATTGCGGTCAACAAACCGGCGGATCAGCCAGGGGCAGGCGATCCGGTCAATTTTAGGCCTTTGGCGCGTAACCCACAATGTGCTGCCGTCAATGCGCGCCGGCAAAATCGATTGGGGGACCAACGGCGCCTCGCGCTGTTCGTGCCACCCTTCAAACCCGCCTTCCAGATGTTCGGCGTTTTTGCCCATCCCGCGCAGCCAGGAGGCCACCCCTTGGCTGAGCTTTTTGCCCTTGTGGCAGATTACTACGCAAGGGTCGTTGCCAATCAGACGGCTTATTGCGTCGATTTCCGTGTGCGGGCAGCGAATTGACCCCGGAATCAGCCGCGGATCGTCGCTGAAATCCGCATCGGTGCGTATATCGATCAGAACCGGCGCCCGAGGCGTTCCGATTAACCGGCTCAATTGGGTCGGTGTGATGGCGTTAAGAGCAGCCATAGCATGTCTCCTTTAGTCGTTCGGATCCATGCGAAGCTTGGGCTGACGCCTCACGGGGTGTTCGCAAGCTGACCCCCTGCGCCAGTGCTACCTTGCAAGAACATAGGGGGTCAAGTTTGCGTTTTGAACCGTCAGGCCCAGTCGAGCCGCTGACCGGTCATACACACGGGAAGGGTGTCGGCGGGAAACTGACCCATCTCTTCAAAGAACGAGATGAAATCGAAATGATTATACGCTTCGACCATCTTATTGTTTTTGAACCGGGCCATGACCTGACCGGTCACCTCCAAAGGGGCACCGTTATCGGCCCGGCACGTCTGCACATGCAGGATTGCGGATACCCAATCGCCATTCTCGATGATCTTGGGCAAATCCACCTTGATATCCCCCAGGACATGGCGAAATGCCGTGACGAGATCCCGAAAATCGTCTGCACCCACCTGCATTTCGGGGATCAGCCCCTCGGCCATGGTTTCGGGCGCAAAGAACTGATCGATCGCCTCGGTGTTTCCGTTTTCCCAAACCTCAGAATACCAGGATCTGAGTATCTCTGAATTCGTCATCCCAACGCTCCTGTCCAACTGCGAACACGATGGCAAAAAGGAATGAACAAACTCTGAATCTGCGCAAAGGCGGCATAAATCTCAGACATATTGGGGGGAAGTGCAGGTTTCTGTTGCCAGGTACCTGCGAACCCCGCCTTACGCGGCTAGGCGCAAGGACTTAAGTTTCGGTCTTGTTACTGCTTACGCAGCAACTGCAACCGGAGCACGATTGTCGTTTGCAATTGTACTGTTTTCGCCGGTAACGGTGGCAGACAGCCGAGACAAAGCTTACCCCTTTAGACGTTCGTCGATCCTGTTTCGGCCCCGTGATCCTCAAACGAAGGATTTTGGTGGAGCCGCCGGGTACCGCCCCCGGGTCCGATCCGCTTATTACGAGCGCGTTTATGTCCATAGTCCCGAAGGACACCTCATATATAGGTGAGGTCAGCGACGGATGCAAACCCGGATTGCACATCTTTGTTAGCTTTAATTACAGATCGTTACGCGGCCCTATTGAAGTTGGCGGCGATCAACCATGTCGCCAGAACCAGTTCGATTCCTCCAAAAGTCGCTGCCTTCAAAAAAGGCGGGTTATCTAGCGCCAGTGACAGGAAGCGGCCCAGTGCGGCACCGGCATAGACAATGCCCAACATCGTGTAGGCCATCGGAGAATTCAGCCAGATGACAGCAATGCCCGAGACGACAAACAGCCCTCCGACCGAAGCGCGCAGTTCGCTCAGACCCATGGTGCTGTTGGTGGGTGCCAGATCCAGCGCGTTGGCGGTATGAGCTGGTGCCAGAAAGCCGAACAGGCCAAAACCGATTGTCAGCAACGCGGCAATGACATTCAGGGTCGTGATCATCCGGGCCTCATTGAATTGCGGTATCAGCACCTAAGGATAGTGTGTTGCGACCCAAAGGAAAGCGATTAAACCGCCGACCACAGCCCCAAAAGACCGACCAAAACAAGGCTGAGCGCCCAGATGAGTTCAAGGTTGAACCAGCTGCGGGACAGGAAACGCAGCCCCAGCCAACGATAAACAGCGAAGGCCAGAAACCCTCCGCCCAGAACCATGGCGGCGGTGTGCAAGGCCGCAACTCCCAGAACCAGCAGACCGTTTGTTGTCATGATTTTGGAGATCGCCTGATGACCGGCATCCAGTTCATCCAACTGGCACAGACCAAGATAGATCGGAACCAGCATAAGGGCGGCCCCGTGGGCAAGCGCCACGAGAAACGACCACAGCGCCAGTTTGCTGGGTGGTATGCGCGACAGAAAACGGGGGTGACGGCGGGTGATCGCAACGTAAAGCCCCATCGCGATGACAATCAACGCAGCCCCGATGCGGATTTCCCGTTGATAATCAACCAGAACGGCCATCAGGGCAAAGGGCAGAAGGACACCCAGCATAGCAACAAAATGCCCGCCGGCCAAAGCTGCCAGCGCGCGCCAGAGGGCGGATTGGCGCTGCTCCATCAGGGCTGACGAAACCGCCAGCGGCCAGCCCATCCCGGGGTTCAGCCCGTGATACGCGCCGCTCAGAACAACGGCCAGCCACAGGCCAGCCGTTGATGACATCAGGATTTCCAATTCAGACCGAGGGGTAACAGAAACTGTCGGTTGAACAATCTCCGCCCTCCAGCCGGATCTGGTGGCTGCGATAGCCCTTGGGAAACTCTACCCAGAACTTCGGATCCAGTGTCAGACCACCATTTTCACCGACATCAGCCTTGACCATGGCCGCACCACCTTCCTCGGGGTAGAATTGGTCGTCCCACGTGGAATAAAGCGAATTGGTCCAATAGACGCGTTTGCCGTCGCGGCTGATTTCGACCATCTGTGGACCATAGCCAAAGGTTTGACCATTTGGATGCTTTGTCTTTTTGACGATTCCGCCGATCTCGACCTTGCCTGCCAGGGTTGGGTTCATCGGGTCGGATACATCGTATTGATGCATCTCGCCGGTTCCCCAGCACGCGACATAGAGGTACTTGTCGTCCAGGCTCAGGTCGATATCAGTGACCAGCGGCGGAACGGCAGAGAAGCCCTTCAGAAGGTCAGGAAGATCATCAGGATCAGCGGGTTGCGGATCGATTGTTATGGTCTTCTTGGCTTCGAACGTGCCGTCATCATTGCGCCACCAGGTGAAGATCGCCCCTTGCAGGTTGGTCGTATCGACAACAACGCCGCAGAACCCGTATTGTTTTACGGGATCATGCGCGGGGCGGATTTCCAGGGCCATCTGATGGTTTTCGCCCAGATCGATGGTTTGAATATTCGTCCGGTTCCGAAGGTTCCAGAAATGGATGCGGTGGCCGTATTTGTTGGACAACAGATCCTCGGCCACCAGCCCGTTTTCGAATTGCGGCGGCAGCCCCCATTCGGAACTGACCATGTAGTCACGCGGCAGGTTCCACCAGAAATCATAGTGTTTGTCCTGCACGCCGCGCTCGATCTCATAGCGCCCGATGATATCGAAGGTCTCGCAATCCATGATGAATATGCCCGGAGGGCCATCTGTGCCGTCAGGGCCGCCGCCACCAAGGGTGCTGACATAGATGCCCTCGGGCCCGCAATGGATCGTATGCGGGCGGGAATACCCTGTCTTTGCAAAGACTTCTTCGGGTTCGATGATCTTGTGAATCTTGGCCTCAAGCGGGTTCTTCACGTCAATGACATAAATCCGGCTGGACCGGATGCCCGGGATGATCAGATAGCGCCGCTCCAGAAACGCATGACCGCTCAGCGGCGACAGGGAAGAAGAACAGGCGTTCCAGCCAAAATGGTGAAATTCGTCGCCTTTTTCGGGCATGATCACCTGATGCACGATCTTCCCGAAATCGGCCGAGGTCGGATCGACATTCACAACTGCCAGCCCGTCAGGTTGCGAAAAATCGGGGCTGAGCATCAGCGTGAATGCAAGCGTTTCAGCGGGGCCTTCCATCGCCAGCTTGGCCGACGGATAAAAGGTTGGGTCCGGTCTTTTGTTCATAACGTCCTCCCGTAAATCATTGTCATTCAATTCTTATTGAGAGTTCCGGTCTTGGCGCCGGATGACATTCTGCCTGCTCGTACCTCTGCCTTTGATAGTATGTTTCCGTCTAAGTCTTCAGGCCGGTTTGCGTTTGCGTACGGCCACATCGTGGGCCAGTTGCTGTGTGTAATGCTCCAGGTCGACCAACGCCGTGTCGACGGTATCTGCGTCTCTGGCCTCAAGCGCGTCTGCAATTCTGGTGTGCAATGCGATGATTTCTTCGCGCGACCGAGCTGTGAAGGTAATCATGTTCATCAAAGGTTGCATCGCCTCGACCGCGCCAGCCAGTTGATAGGACAGGACCGGGTTGTCGGCCCCGTCTACCAGGGCCCTGTGAAAGGTGACGTCTGAGGCACAAAACGCCTCATCCGTCAGACCGGGCTGGGACTGGCGAAAGATTTCCGCCCGCATCGTGGCAAGCTGATCCGCCGTTCGTCTTTGGGCAGACAGGGGGGCACAGGCCCGTTCCAGCGCATAGCGGGCCTCGCAGGCCGTATCAAAGCTGACCGCGTTCATCGACAGCAGCAGGGTCGAGGTCGTGATCTGCTGCGAATAGGCATCTTCGAAACTCAGACGGTTTACGAACGCACCTCCGGTTGCGCCACGCTGCGTGCGGATCAGGGATTGCGCCGCCAGTCGTTTCAAAGCCTCACGCACAGTTGGGCGCGAGACTTGAAATTGCTCGGAAAGTTCCGCTTCCGAGGGTAGGCGCGCATCCACGATCAACTCGCCTGAGACAATCGCGTCCCGGATGGCATGTGCAATCTGGGCAGACAGGTCGGCGGTTTTCCGAGGCGCGGTTTTCATGTTCAGAAGACCCTGAGCAAATTTTTATTTGTCTGACATTTAAAAGTCTGACATTTGAAAAGCAAGAGAGTTGAGTCGGGAGGCCGAAGTGAGTCGTACTTGGCTACGCAGCGGAATGTGGCTGGGCTTTTATGTCCTGATCCTGTGGGCATGGTGGGTCATGTTCGCGATGGGCCGCGACATGGACTTGGACCTGATCGGTCGTCCGGGGCCTATGGGGCAGGCGATGGCTGCGATGGACCCGCGCATGGACATGTACATGCCCATGGCCGAGTTTGGCACGCTGTTCTGGATGTGGGCGATCATGATGGCCGCCATGATGCTGCCGACGCTTGTGCCAACCCTGCGCAGTTATGACGACCTGATCCGCAGCGCCAATGGCACCCGTGCCGGGTGGCTGGGTGTGCTTGCAGGGTATTCCTTGGTTTGGGTCGGGTTTGCGGCTGTGATCGCGGGAACGCAACTGGCTTTGCTGTTTGGTGACGTGATCGACATGCTAGGCATTGCCAGATCCGGCTGGGTTGCGGGCGGGTTGATGATAGCGGTTGGCGCGTTTCAGTTCTCGCGCGTCAAAGAGGTCTGCCATGGCGTGTGCCACGCCCCGATGACCTATTTCCTGGGCCATTGGAAAACCGGATTTGCGGGCGGCGTTCGCATGGGACTGGGCCTTGGTACCTTCTGCGTCGGATGCTGCTGGGGTTTCATGGCGCTGGGTTTTGTAGGCGGCGTCATGAGCCTGTTGTGGATGGGTCTTGCGACCCTGTTCATGGTTTTGGAAAAACTTCCCCAGATCGGGCATGCTGTAACCCGACCGGTGGGAGTTGCATTGATTGCGGGCGGTCTTTTCCTGCTCGTCTACCCTATTAGCTACGGAGGATAAGCCAATGGCTAAGAACAGAAAACCAGATGCCGATCGGTTGCCCGTCAGCCAGCGTATCGACAGCCGGATGCCCAATCCCAAACGTCGCGAGATGAGCCCGACGGACTGGGCCATCAAGGGGGAGTTGATCCTGAACTGCTCGTGCGATGTGTTCTGTCCCTGCGTCGTTTCACTGGGCGCGCACCCTCCGACCGAAGGGCATTGTCATGCCTGGATGGGTATTGTCGTTGATGAGGGCCATTACGAGGGCGAGGACCTGTCGGGTCTGAATGTCGGCCTGCTGGTCGATATTCCCGGCCGGATGGGCGAAGGCCAGTGGAAAGTGGCGGCTTACGTAGATGAGCGCGCCAGCGGCAAAGCCTATAACGGGCTGCTGCAAATCTTCAGCGGGCAGGCGGGCGGTACCACCGGTCTGTTCACCATGCTCGTCAGCGAAATCATCGGGGCCGAACGGGCGCCTGTTCAGATCGAGCGTGACGGCACCAAGCGCCGCATCATGATAGGTCGCAAGATTCAGGGTGAGATCGAGATGCTGGCGGGCAAAGACCCCGAACATCCCGTGATGGTTTCAAACTCCAAATACTGGATGGGTCCTGACATCATCGTGGCGCGCGGCACCAAGTCGAAAGTGCGCGACTACGGGCGCGTTTGGGATTTTGGCGGCAAGTCCGCTGAAATCTGTCCGATCGATTGGCACGGGCCCAAGTGATGATCACCGGCGCTTATGCGCAAGAGATGGCGCGCTTTAATCGCTGGCAAAGCGAGCATTGTCATATCTGGATCTGACCTGATCCCAAGGACACCCATCTGGTGCTTCGCCGCAAAAGAGGTCGATGTCACAATGCCTTACGAAAACTATGTGATCCATTTCTTCAACCATCAGACCCACCATGGGGGTCCATTGCTCAAAGTGCTGACCGAAGTTCGGTCGCAAGCGCCCGTTAGCGACATCGTCTTTATGCCCGAGGAGGTTTGAATGCCGCAGATTTCCGCTTCGCGCCGCTTGCGGCGCACACCGTTTTCAGACGGGGTCGAAGCCGCAGGGGTCAAGGGGTACACGGTTTATAATCGTATGCTGTTGCCCACGGTCTTCGAAAGCGTCGAAGCCGATTACCGGCATCTGAAATCCCATGTGCAGGTCTGGGATGTCGCGTGCGAGCGGCAGATCGAGCTGCGTGGACCGGACGCCGCGCGCCTGATGCAGATGCTGACCCCGCGCGATTTGCGGGGGATGCTGCCGGGGCAATGTTTCTATGTCCCCATTGTGGATGAAACCGGCGGCATGCTGAATGACCCGGTTGCGGTAAAACTGTCCGAAGACCGCTGGTGGATTTCTATCGCTGACAGCGATCTGTTGTTGTGGGTCAAGGGAATCGCCGTTGGATATCGTCTGGATGTGCTGGTGGACGAACCGGATGTGTCACCTCTTGCTGTTCAGGGTCCCAAAGCTGACGATCTGATGGCGCGTGTCTTTGGCGACCGGGTGCGCGACATCCGGTTCTTCAAATTCGATATGTTCCAGTTTGAAGGTCGCGATCTGGCTGTGGCGCGATCCGGTTATTCCAAACAGGGCGGGTTCGAGATTTATGTGGAAGGCAGCGATATCGGCATGCCCCTGTGGAACGCTCTGTTTGCGGCAGGGGAAGATTTGCAGGTGCGCGCCGGATGCCCGAACCTGATCGAACGGATTGAAGGCGGTCTGCTGTCCTATGGCAATGACATGACCGACGACAACACACCGCATGAGTGCGGTTTGGGCAAGTTCTGCAACACACATACCGCGATTGGCTGTATCGGCAGGGACGCGTTGCTGCGTGTGGCCAAGGAGGGGCCCGTTCAGCAAATCCGCCCCATCGCCATTGCGGGCGATCCGGTGCCTGGCTGCGACCGCCCATGGGGCCTTTACGCCGACGGCAAGCGTGTGGGGCAGGTGACCTCGGCCGCGTGGTCACCCGATTTCAACACCAACGTAGCCATTGGCATGGTACGCCTGAGCCATTGGGATGCGGGAACGGAGCTGGACGTGGAAACGCCAGATGGGATGCGCCGCGCGACCGTGCAGTCGCATTTCTGGATTTAAAGGGGGGTTTTGGGGGCGCTGCCCCCGTCGCTGCGCGACTCCCCCGGGATATTTAGGGCCAGGTGAAGCAACGGGCCGGTTACAGAAACACGAAAGGAATTGAGAGATGTTCAATGCACTTGTGATGGACAAGGATGAAGAAAGCGGTTTGGCGAGCGCGTCGGTCAGGCAGCTTACGCTGGATGATCTGCCGCATGGCGACGTCACGGTCGCGGTTGAATATTCCACGGTAAACTACAAGGATGGTTTGTGCCTGTCCCCGAAGGGGGGCGGTTTGGTGCGGGCGTACCCGCATGTTCCCGGAATTGATTATGCCGGTACCGTCGAGGCATCGACCGATGCGCGTTACAAGCCGGGTGACAAGGTTGTTCTGACCGGGTGGCGGGTAGGCGAGGCGCATTGGGGTGGTTATTCGCAGAAAGCCAGTGCCAAGGCGGACTGGCTGGTGCCTCTGCCGAATAGGCTTGATGCCCGGCAGGCGATGGCCGTAGGCACCGCCGGGTTCACCGCGATGCTGGCCGTGATGGCGCTGGAGGATCATGGGCTGACCCCCGATCGCGGCCCGGTTCTGGTAACCGGGGCGGCCGGTGGTGTTGGGTCGGTGGCGACAGCCATTCTGGGCCATCTCGGGTATGAGGTGGCCGCCGTGACCGGGCGACCTGAAACCGGCGATTATCTGAAATCGCTGGGCGCAACGACAATAGTGCCCCGCGATGAGCTGAATGAGACAACCAAGCGCCCACTGGAAAGTGAAACCTGGGCGGGTTGCGTGGATGCCGTGGGCGGTGCGATGCTGGCGCGTGTGCTTGGGCAAATGAAATACGGCTGTTCGGTTGCGGCCGTGGGACTTGCGGGCGGTGCGGCGCTTCCTGCAACGGTGATTCCCTTCCTGCTGCGCGGCGTGAACCTTCTTGGCATCGACAGTGTGATGCAGCCCTATGAAAACCGGGTTCGTGCCTGGAAAAGGATTGCAACCGACCTGCCCATGGACAAGCTTGAGTCGATGGTTCAACCAGCGGCCTTGTCCGACCTTCCGCAACTGGGTGCTGATATCCTGAAAGGGCAGGTCAAAGGGCGCGTTGTTGTCGATGTGAATGCCTGAGCGCAGTTGACAGCCTGAACCCGATACGATGCCGTGTCGGGTTTTGCGCAGGCGGTTTGGTACAAAATGATCGCAACACCTCTGGCCATTGGTACAAAACCATCTCATGATTGCTATACATCCCAAATGTGATGGCGTAAGACCCATCCAAAGAGTACCTGAATACGGGGAGTGAGCAGCATGTCTGACGACTTCGAACTGGACACCGATGACCTGAAACGCCGTATGGATGGCGCAATGGCCAATCTGAGAACCGAATTTGCCTCGCTGAGAACCGGGCGCGCCTCGGCCTCGATGCTGGAACCTGTCATGGTCGACGCGTATGGCTCGATGACACCGATCAACCAGGTGGGCACCGTCAACGTGCCTGAGCCCCGCATGGTCACTATAAATGTGTGGGATAAGTCATTGGTCGGGAAGGTTGAAAAAGCCATTCGAGAAAGCGGCCTAGGCATCAACCCGCAGCTGAACGGCACCATCATCATGCTACCGATTCCTGAGTTGAACGAAGAGCGTCGCCGTGAACTGGGCAAGGTCGCTGGCCAATATGCGGAAAGCGCCCGGATCGCGATCCGCAATGTGCGCCGGGATGGCATGGATCAGATCAAGAAGGCAAAAGCGGATGGTATGTCTGAAGACGACCAGAAGCTTTGGGAAAGCGAAGTGCAGGATCTCACGGATGCGATGATCAAGGCGGTCGATGCGGCGCTTGAAACCAAGCAAACTGAAATCATGCAGGTCTGATCTGGTCTGATGCCGAAAGATCCCCAAACCGATCCGGTCTGCGGCCCGCGCCATGTCGCTATCATCATGGATGGCAATGGCCGTTGGGCGCAGGCGCGCGGTCGCCCCAGGTTGTTTGGGCACCATGCCGGTGCGCGGCGTGTTCGCGAGGTTGTCGAGGCCTGCCCGCACCTGGGGATCAAGTACCTGACTGTATTTGCATTCTCGACCGAGAACTGGAAGCGAACGCAGGTTGAGGTGGCCGGGTTGATGAGCCTGTTTCGGCGCTACATCATTAAGGAGACACGGACCCTGGCGGACAATGGCATCCGGGTTCGGTTCATAGGTGATCGGGTACGGTTGGATTCGAAACTGATCGAATTGATGGATTCACTGGAAGAGGAAACCAAGGACAACGACCTTGTTCATCTAACGGTCGCCCTGAACTATGGCGGTCGGGACGAGGTGGCGCGCGCGACCAAACGTCTTGCGCGGGATGTGGCCGACGGGCGGCTTAAACCCGAGGATGTGGATGAAGAAACGTTACCTAAGTATCTGGATACACGCGTTCTTCCGGATCCTGACCTTGTCATTCGGACCAGTGGCGAAGCACGGATTTCGAACTTTCTGCTGTGGCAGTCCGCCTATTCCGAGTACGAATTCATAGATACCTTGTGGCCGGATTTCACTGCGGCGGAACTCGAAAGGCTTTGTCGCAACTACGGGGCCAGAGAACGCCGTTACGGGGCGGTTCTGGCATGAGTGATGGCCGGTGGTCTGATCTGACGAGCCGGGTCCTTTCTGCCGCCGTTCTGGTTGCGATAGGGGCCATCGAAGTCTGGCTTGGCGGTCTCTGGTTCGAGGTCTTCATTGCGGCTGCTTGTGGCCTGATGACCTGGGAACTGGTTCGGATGATTGACCCTGAAAGCCAGGGTGTGGCCGTCCAGTTGGGCGTTCTGACTGCGATTGCGGTTATCCTCAGCTACCACCTGCCGGCGCTGTACACGCTCCCGGTCGTGCTTGCGCCGGCTTTGGTGGGCATGGGACAGATCAGCCGTTCGAAACCCCTGTACGGCTTGTTCGCGGTCTGGATTGTTGCGGCTGGTCTGGGTTTCATATCCATTCGCGAAAACTCGGGTTTTGGCTGGATGGTCTGGCTGATCGCGGTGGTGGTTGCCACCGATGTGGCGGGCTATTTTGTGGGTAAAATGGTCGGTGGACCCAAGTTCTGGCCAAAGGTCAGCCCTAAGAAAACATGGTCGGGAACGGCAGGCGGATGGGCTGCTGCGGCCTGTGTCGGTATCGCCTTTGCAAGCCACGCGGGTTTCGGCTTTGCCTTTGTTGTTGTTTCCGTTCTCGCATCAATGGCCAGTCAGGCGGGTGACATAATCGAAAGCGCGATCAAACGTAAATTCGGGGTCAAGGACAGTTCAAATCTGATCCCCGGCCATGGCGGCTTTCTGGATCGGTTCGACGGCATGATGGGGGCTGCGGTGTTTGTTCTGATCGCAGGGCTTTTGTACACGCCGGGTGAGATGTAATGCGACGGATTTCCGTTCTTGGGGCCACGGGTTCGATCGGGCAAAACACGCTTGATCTGATTTCACGTAAACCCGAAGACTATGATGTGGTGGCCCTTACCGGCGGCGCAAATATTCGACAACTTGCTGATGACGCTCGTCGGTTGCGTGCCGATTTGGCTGTCACGGCACATGAAGACAGGTTGGAGGATTTGCGCGCCGCACTGGCCGGAAGTGGGGTCGAAGCGGCGGCCGGGCCGCGTGCGATCGCCGAAGCCGCAGCGCGCCCGGCGGATTGGGTCATGTCAGCCATCGTCGGAGCAGCGGGCCTTGCGCCTGGGATCGAAGCCCTGAAACAAGGAACAACACTGGCCTTGGCCAACAAGGAAACATTGGTCTGCGCAGGATCATTGGTTCTGGACACTGCAAAAAACCATGGCGCGCGTTTGCTTCCTGTCGACAGTGAACATTCGGCGGTGTTTCAGGCATTGGTTGGTGAAGATATCGACGCTGTCGAGAGGGTGATTATCACCGCAAGTGGCGGAGCGTTCCGCGATTGGCCGCTGAAAGATCTGGCAAACGCCACCGTCGAACAAGCGTCCAGCCATCCGAATTGGGATATGGGCCAGCGGATCACGATCGACAGTGCCTCGATGTTCAACAAGGCGTTGGAAGTTATAGAAACAAAAGAATATTTCGGAGTTTCCCCGGACCAGATCGAAGTTTTGGTTCATCCCGAATCCATTGTCCATGCAATGGTCGGGTTTCGGGATGGCGCGATGATGGCACATATGGGGGCCCCCGATATGCGCCACGCCATTGGGTATGCGTTGCACTGGCCCGACAGGCAGGAGCTGCCGGTTCAGCGGCTGGACCTGGCAAAGCTGGGACAGCTGCGCTTTTACGAACCGGATCTGACACGCTATCCAGCCCTGAAACTCGCCTGGGACGTGATGCAGCGTGGTGGGCTGGCTGGCGCAGTATTCAATGCCGCCAAGGAACGCGCGCTGGATCACTTCATTGCGGGCCGGATCGGCTTTCTTGATATGGCGGATACCGTTTCTGCCGTATTGGACAGGTTTGACGCAACGGGCGGCCTTATTGATGCCCCGATGACACTTGATAACGTGCAGCAAACCGACCATCTGGCACGTCAGTGGGTCGATAACACTTTGATGGAACGAGCAGGATAGAAATTTGGACGTACTTTCGCTGATCCCGCAATTCGGCAATCTGCTGTGGACGATTGTTGCATTTGTTATTGCGCTGTCGGTCATTGTGGCCGTGCATGAATATGGCCATTACATTGTGGGCCGGTGGTCTGGTATCCATGCCGAAGTCTTTTCGCTCGGGTTTGGGCCGGTGCTCTGGAGCCGCAAGGATAAGCGCGGAACCAAGTGGCAGATCGCAGCGTTGCCTTTTGGTGGATACGTGAAATTTCTGGGCGACGCCAATGCGGCCTCGGGCAAGGATGAAGAGGCAATGGAAGACATCGCGACCCAAAATCCTGAGGAGTTGCGCCGCACCATGCACGGCGCCCCGCTGTGGGCAAGGGCGGCAACTGTCGCGGCTGGCCCGGTCTTTAATTTCGCCATGTCCATTCTGGTTTTTGGCCTGATCTTCTGGTCACAGGGCGTTTCGCGTGAACCCCTGACCGTTGGCGCGTTGCAGCCTTTGCCAGGCACCGTGCAGGAATTGCGCGAGGGAGATGTGATTACGGCTATCGCCGGTCGTCCGACACCGGACTATGACGAAGAAGTCGCATGGAAGGAATTCATCGACCAGCTGCCTGTTCAACCGGTTCTGGATTATTCCGTGATCCGCGATGGCCAACCCCTTGAGGTTCAGGCCCCCTGGATGCTTCCGCCGCTGATCCGTCAGGTTGCTCCGCGTAGCGCGGCTATGGATATCCAACTGAAGCAAGGGGATGTCATCACCTCGGTCAATGGTGAACCGATCTTTGCTTTCGAACAGCTAAAGGATCATGTCGAAGGATCGGACGGCCGCGTCTTGTTGCTTGAAGTCTGGCGGGATGGGTCCGAGTTGGAATTTGCCCTGGCGCCCCGGCGCACGGATGAACCGCAGCCTGATGGTGGTTTTGTCACCCATTGGCGCATCGGAATCGTCGGCGGCATGATGCTGGAGCCTGCAACCGTACCGGCTGGTCTTTTTGATTCCCTAAAGGGCGGTGTCATCCAGACTGGCCGCATCATCGAAGGGTCCTTGTCCGGCATGTGGCACATGGTGACAGGTGCAATCAGCACCTGCAACATCTCGGGGCCAATCGGAATTGCCGAAACTTCGGGGGCGATGGCCAGCCAGGGGGCACAGAATTTTATCTTCTTCATTGCTGTCCTGTCGACGGCGGTCGGGTTGTTGAACCTGTTTCCCATTCCCGCGCTGGATGGCGGACATCTCGTCTTCTACGCCTATGAGGCCATTGCCGGGAAACCGCCCAGCGATCGGGCGTTGCGAATACTCATGGGCATTGGAATCTCGATCATTCTAACCCTGATGCTGTTTTCGGTCAGCAACGACCTGTTCTGCTGAATGTGGCGGCTGGAGCAGATTCCAGCCGCATTACCGCCATATTTTAGCGCTACAACATTCCCGTCTAAAGGGAACAGTCATGTCCAAAACGCTGAAAAAATCGTATCAAAGCTTTAGCTTCCTGTTCATGTTGAATTGGGATGTTATGCTGAGTTTTGCCGTTACAGCGTTGGCGATGGCTGGGGCCGCCTATCTGGCGGGAATGTGATTCTCGGGAAAATCGTAGGTCTGTTGTCGCGAAGCCGTCTGCCTAACTGCTTCGATATCGCCTTTTGACAAGCTCATTCAATCCCGTTACTCAGCATTAAAGTCTCAAAATTCTGGGTAGAGCATAAAATGACTGACAGGCGAGACGCAGGCACATCCTGCGGGGGGCATATGCCGACAAACAATATTTTGTGGCAGGCGCTAACGGTTTTTTTCCTTTTTGTTGCGGTAAGTTTACTGGCGTTTCCGCATGCGGCATCGGCGCAAAACTACACAATCAACTCGTTCGATGTTGAAGGGAACCGCCGGATCGAAACCGGAACAATTATCGCTCGGACCGGAATCGAACCGGGCCAGACTGTAACTGCCGGGCAGCTTAACGATGCCTATCAGCGTTTGCTTGACAGTGGTGTATTTGAGACAGTTGAACTGACGCCGCGCGGCACGACTCTGGTCATTCAGGTCCAGGAATATCCAACGATCAACCAGATCAGCATCGAAGGGAACGCTCGCGTCAAAGACGACGTTCTTCTGGACGTGATCTCGTCGCAACCCCGCCGGGTCTTTACGCCACAGGCGGCCGAAGCAGACGCCGACACCATTGCCGAAGTGTATTCCGCCCAGGGTCGCGTCGCGGCAACCGTTATTCCTCGCATTATCCGTCGCAGCGACAACCGGGTTGATCTGGTCTTTGAAGTGGCAGAAGGCACGACCATTGAGGTCGAGCGCGTCAGCTTTGTCGGCAACCGCGCCTATTCGGACCGCCGGTTGCGCCGGGTTCTGGAAACCAAGCAGGCAACCTTCCTGCGGACATTCTTCCGCAACGACACGTTTATCGGCGACCGCATTGAATTCGACAAACAGGTCATTCGCGATTTCTACCTTTCGCGGGGCTATATCGATTTCCGTGTGAACAGCGCCAACGTCGAATTTACCCGCGAACGGGATGCGTTCTTTCTGGTGATGAACGTCACCGAAGGTCAGAAGTTCTCGTTTGGAAAGATCACGACGGTTAGTGAAATCGCCGGCGTTGATGCAGCGCCTTATCAGGATGTGCTGAAAATCAAACCGGGCGTGACGTATACGCCGACGCTGGTGGAAAACTCGATCGCGCGGCAAGAACGCCTTGGGTTGAAACAGGGTGTCGATTTCCTGCGGGTTGAACCGCGTGTGACGCGCAATGACCGTGATCTTACCCTGGACATTGAATTTGTTCTGACGAAAGGTCCGCGGATTTTTGTTGAACGGATCGATATCGAAGGCAACACCACCACGCTGGACCGTGTGATCCGCCGCCAGTTTGACACTGTAGAAGGTGACCCCTTCAACCCGCGTGAAATCCGTCAGGCCGCGGAACGCATCAATGCGCTTGGGTTCTTTGCAGTTGCGGAGGTCGAGCCTCGGGAAGGATCGTCACCCAGCCAGGTCATTCTGGATGTGGATGTCGAGGAACAGCCTACAGGTTCGCTGAGCCTTGGCGGCAGCTACTCGGTCACAGACGGCTTCGGGATTGCAATCGGCCTGAACGAGGCAAACTTCCTGGGACGCGGTCAGAATCTTGGTGTTTCGATCTCGACAGCACAGGATTCAGAACAGTACACGATTAACTTTACCGAACCCTATTTGCTGGGCCGAAAGCTGCGTTTCGATCTTGGACTGGGACTGTCGGCAACCAATTCCGGCTTTGCCAGCTACGACACGAGCTCGTTGTTCTTCACACCTCAGCTGACCTATGCAATCGGTGAACTGTCCGCTCTTCGTCTGCGCTATGGCTGGGACCGCAGCGAGATGACGCAACAAAGCAATCAGACCAATGGCGCAGTGATCGCATCCGAGATCGCACAAGGCAAACGGACGTCCAGTTCACTGGGACTGTCCTACATTTATGACAGCCGGATTGGTGGTCTGGACCCGAATTCTGGTGTTCTGTTCGAGGTAGGCGTCGACGCGGCAGGCCTTGGCGGTGATAACAAGTATTTCAAAACCACTGCGCGCGGTATCGCTCAAACGCGGGTCTGGAATGAAGAAGTGGTACTACGGGCCACATTGGAGCTGGGTGCGTTGAATTGGAGTGGAAATGACTTCAGCCGCACCGTCGACCGTTTTGTGTTGGGGCCTCGTACTTTCCGCGGTTTTGAGCCTGCGGGTCTTGGCCCGCGTGATTTGTCCAATGGTCAGGACGATGCCATCGGCGGCAACTATTACTGGGTCGCGCGTTTTGAAACCGATTTTCCCTTGGGTCTGCCCGAGGAACTGGGCCTGCGGGGCGGTCTGTTCTATGACGTTGGAAACCTTTACAACATCAACGATGTGAACACCGCAGGGGCAAATATCGTTGGCGCAGACGGGTCCATTCGTCACGTTATCGGTATCTCGGTCTTGTGGGAAACGCCGTTTGGACCTTTGCAGTTCAACTTTTCGAAGGCTCTGAAAAAGGAGACGTTCGACAAGGAACAGAACTTTGACCTGACCATTCAGGCCCGGTTCTGATCTGCGATGACGAACAGGTTCTTTACCTCGATACAGGGCCCGCTTTGGGCCCTGTGTGCATTTATGATGCTGTTTCAGGCCCTTTCGGCTGATGCGCAGCAGCTGGGTGTTCCGCAAGCCAGCGTGGTTACGTTGTCCGGTGAGCAGCTGTTCAAGAATTCCGCATTTGGGCAACGTGTGTTGCGCGAGATCGAAAAAGAAAGCGCAATGCTTGCGGAAGAAAATGAACGGATTGTCGCGGAACTCAGCCGAGAAGAAAAAGACCTGACCGAAAAGCGTGCGACCATGCCAGCGGAGGAGTTTCGCCCGCTGGCCGAAGCGTTCGATGTCAAGGTTCAGTCCCATCGAGACGGACAAAGGGCAAAGCTGGACGCGCTGGCACGTCGTAGCGAGGAAGCGCAGCAAACGTTTTTTGAAATTGTTCGCCCGATCCTTGTTGATTTGCTACGCGAATTCGGGGCCAGCGTGATCATCGAACGCTCCAATGTCGTTGTAAGCACGTCAGATATCACCGAGGCCGCGATAATCCGCGTGAACACGGCAATTGGCGATGGCAGCGGGTTGCAAAAGGACACAAGCGAATAGGTTCGCTTGCCCTTGCGAGGCTGTATTGCTAACCACGCTGAAAAAGAAACATTCAGAACGGGATACCTGAATCATGACAACGGAACCCAAAAGCGCCGATATTCAGTTGATCCAAAGGATCCTGCCGCATCGTTATCCGTTTTTGCTGGTCGACAAGGTGGTGGACATCTCTGGCTATCAATCAGCCCGAGGTATCAAGAACGTCACCATGAACGAGCCGCATTTCCAGGGCCACTTCCCGGGAACACCGATCATGCCGGGTGTTACCATCGTCGAGGCGATGGCGCAGACAGCAGGCGTAATGCTGGGCGTGGGTATGGATGTCATCGACACCGAGTTGCTGATCTATTTCATGAGCATCGACAAATGCAAATTCCGCAGGAAAGTTGTTCCTGGCGACGTCCTGGAAATGCATGTCGAAACGGTTCGCGGCAAGAAAGGTGGCAAGCTTTTCAAATTCAACGGCCGCGCAACTGTTGAAGGTGAAGTGGCCGCCGAGGCAGAATTCTCGGCCTATGTCGATTGGGATATGGAAAAAACAACATGAGCGGTATCCACCCCAGCGCGATTATCGAAGACGGGGCGCAGATCGGGCAGGATTGCGTCATCGGTCCTTTTAGCTATGTGGGCGCCAATGTAAAACTGGCTGATCGGGTCGAACTGAAGTCTCATGTCGTTGTGACCGGTGACACATCGATTGGCGAAGACACCGTGATCTTTAATTTTTCGGTGATCGGTGAGATTCCGCAGGACCTGAAATTTGGCGGTGAAAACACGCGCCTTGAAATCGGTCAGCGCAACCGCATTCGCGAGCACGTGACGATCAATACCGGGACCGAAGGTGGCGGCGGTGTAACCCGGATCGGGGATGATTGCCTGCTGATGGCAGGTGTTCATGTGGCCCATGACGTGCAGATCGGCAACCGGGTTATCATGGTGAACCACGCAGGGGCAGCTGGTCACTGCATCGTCGAGGATGATGTGATCGTCGGTGGCATTTCGGGCCTGCACCAGTGGGTGCGTGTTGGTCGCGGGGCGATCATCGGTGCGCTCACCATGGTGCCAAAGGACGTCATTCCCTACGGTTTGGTACAAGCCTCCCGGGGTGAGCTTGAAGGTCTGAACCTCGTGGGTCTCAAGCGTAAAGGTGTTTCGCGCGAAGACATCTCGGCGTTGCGTGCCGCGTTCAAGGAGCTGTCTGAAGGCGATGGAACATTCATGGATCGCGCCTACCGTCTTGGTCAGGGTAACGACAGCGACTATGTGCAGCGGATCGTTGATTTTGTCACCGGACACAGCGATCGGTCGTTCCTGACACCGAGGAAATAGGAACATGCTTGCGTTGATTGCGGGAACCGGGGCACTGCCGACCGAATTGGTTGCCCAACTGGCGGAACGTCCGCTGATCTGCGCGATGGAAGGGTTCCTGCCGGATGATCTGGTCGCAGATATCGTGTTTCCGCTTGAACAGCTTGGCAGTTTTATTGCCGGGCTTCAGGCGAAGGGCGTGACCGAGATTTGTATGGCCGGCGCAGTTCGGCGCCCGAAGGTTGATCCTAAACGTATTGACGCGGCGACGATGCCATTGGTTCCGGTGATCCAGCAGGCCATGCTGTCGGGTGATGACGGAGCATTGCGGGCTGTCATTGGCCTGTTGGAAGGCGCAGGATTGCGGGTGTGCGCCGCGCATGAAATCGCCCCTGGCCTGTTGCCGCCTTTGGGCTGTCTGACTGATGTGCACCCATCCGAGAGTGATATGGCAGATGCAGACCGCGCTGCCGGAATTCTGCGGGCCATGGGGGCTGTGGATATTGGTCAGGCCTGTGCAGTCTCAAAAGGGCAGGTGTTGGCAATCGAAGGCATCTTTGGAACCGCCTGGATGCTTCAATCCCTGACGCAACGCCCGGACGCGGGGGGCGGCATACTGTTCAAAGGCCCAAAGCCCGATCAAGATCGGCGTGCTGATCTGCCGGCCATCGGGCCAGATACCGTCACGGATGCGGTCGCGGCAGGCTTGTCTGGCATCGTTCTGGAAAAGGGCGGTGTGTTGGTTTTGGACAAAGAACAGGTCATCGCCGAATGTAACCGCCTTGGGCTGTTCCTGTATATTCGCGAGCGGGCGGTCTGATGCGCGTCTTTCTGGTCGCCGGTGAACCTTCGGGCGACCGGCTGGGCGGCGCGTTGATGGAGGGGCTGAAAACACTGATCCCCGATATTGAATTCGACGGCGTGGGCGGACCATTGATGGCGGCTCAGGGGCTGACCAGCCGGTTTCCGATGTCGGAACTTTCGGTGATGGGTTTGATCGAGGTTCTGCCGAAGTTTTTCCACCTCAAGCGTCGAATCTCGGAGACCGCGCAAGCAGTGTTGGACACGCGGCCGGACGTTCTGATCACCATCGACAGCCCCGATTTCAGCCTGCGTGTCGCCAAAATCGTCAAAGTCGCCAGTGATATCCGCACCGTGCATTACGTCGCGCCCAGTGTCTGGGCCTGGCGTCCGGGGCGAGCGGACAAAATGGCAAAGGTCATCGACCATGTGCTGGCACTGCTTCCGTTTGAGCCGCCATACATGGAGCGGGCAGGGATGGAGTGCGACTTTGTCGGCCACCCTGTTGCCAGCGAACCGACGGCAACACAGGCCGAGATTGCGGCCTTCCGGAGCAGGTACGACCTAGGGGATGCACCTGTCCTGCTGGCTCTGCCCGGATCGCGCCGGGGTGAGATCGAACGTCTGGCAGACACGTTCGGTGAGGCATTGCGGCTGTTTTTGACGGACCATCCCAGTTATCGTGTCGTGGTTCCAACCGTGGGTGCGACAACTGACCTGGTCAACGCTCTGACGCAAAGCTGGCCGGGCGCACCAATAGTGCTCGACCCGCGACAAATGGGGGCCGGGCAAGCCACGGTCGAAAAACGCGCGGCTTTTGGCACGGCATGTATCGCGCTGGCCGCTTCGGGTACGGTTTCTTTGGAACTGGCGGCGCAGAATACACCTATGGTGATCGCCTACAAACTCAATTGGCTGACCCAGAAAATGGCCGAACGCATGGTCAAGCTGGACACTGTTACATTGGTCAATCTGGTATCTGAAACACGCGCCGTGCCTGAATGCCTGCTGAACGATTGCCAGCCAGACAAGATCGCCAAAGCCCTGCATGATGTGACCAATGCCCCTGACGCTCAGCAACTCGCGATGAACCTGACAATGGAACGGTTGGGGCGCGGAGGAGAAGCTCCGGGGTTGCGGGCGGCACGAGCTGTGCTGGACAGAATGCAGATTAAGCATGCTTGATCACACGCTGTTCGCCGCTTCAGCCGGGGTTGCCATGATATCCACCAATCTGGACAATCTGGCCGTCCTACTGGGTTTGATATTGGTGATCGAGCAACGCCGCGCCATCATTGGCTTTGCCGTCGCGCAGACAATTGTTCTGACATTGGCCATGACCGTCGCATTGGGTGTTGACCAGAGCGGCGCACCGTTTTGGATCGGGTTTCTGGGTCTTGTACCACTGGCCTTTGGTTTGCGCGGAATCTGGCGGCAGTTTTTCGGGGCCAATTCTGAAGGAACCGAGGTAAAAGGGGCCGTAACATCGGTGGTTTCCCTGTTCCTGAGCCTGTCGATTGACAGTTTCGCGGTCATGACACCGCTATTGGCGGAGTCTGCCCCTTCATACCGTGTTGCCGCCTTGATCGGCGCAGCACTGGCCGCTTCAGTTCTGGTCGTAGTTGCCGCCTGGGGCGCACCTCGGGCCAAAAGCCTTGGGCCACGCGTCGCCCGTATGGATCGGATCGCCCCATATATCATGGTCTGCGTCGGGCTTTACATCCTCTTCAATTCGCCCACGGATGCCCTGTAACAGGCCTGTTTCGGCATTCCGTCTCGGGTTTGTTATCCGAGACCGTCTGTTGCAGCGGTGCGGACTTAAGATATCCTCGCTGAAAAGGAGATTTCATCATGACCCGCATCCCCCCTTTGTCAGACCCTGAGATGGCAGACGAGACACGCGCGTCACATGCGGCTTTGGGTGCTTATGGCCCGTTCGACAATTGGGCCCGGGTTGCCGCACATTGTCCACCGGTTCTGGAACATGTCGCGGGCATGTTGACGGCGTTGCGGGAACAGCAAACCTTGCCGCGTCGTGCGCTGGAACTGGCCATGGTGACGGTTTCCAAATTGAACGCCTGTGACTACTGCGTCTCGCATCATACTCCGCTGTTGACGGTTGCAGGTCTCAGCCCCGAAGGCGCGGCGCGCCTGCCAGATGTCGACAACCACCCCGAACTGGACGCGTGCGACAAGGCAGTCGTGCGATACGCCGAGGCGGTGACGACACGATCAGGCCGCATGCGCGACGCTGAGGTTTCCAACCTGCGGGACTGGTTCAGCGATGCCCAGATTGTCGAGTTAACCTGGCGCATCGCATTGTGCGGTGCATTCAACCGGTTCAACGATGCGCTTCAGATCCAGATCGAACCCGTGGTTGAACCCGTTTCAGCCTAGTATCCGCGCCAGATCCAGCCACCGCCAAAGATGCGGCTGCCTTCTGAGGCATAGAAGACGCAGGCCTGACCGGGCGAGATGCCTTCTTCGGGTGTCAGCAATTCCACCTCAGCAGCGGTGTCGGACAGCGGTCGAATAATGGCCTCGCGCGGGGGGCGGGTCGAACGGACCTTGACTGACAGGTGCCATTCTTCGCGCGATGTGAAGGCTTCATCGCCCAGCCAGTTGATCTCACGCACGGGAACGACACGCGTTGCCAGCATCTCTTTGGGGCCGACAACGACCTGTTTTTTGTCCACGTCCAGCTTGACCACATAAAGCGGCTCGCTCAGGCCGCCGATGCCCAAGCCGCGCCTTTGGCCGATCGTGTATTGGATCACCCCGTTGTGCTGCGCCAGAACGCGGCCATCGGCATGAACAATCTCACCCGGTTCCGCAGCACCGGGGCGCAGCTTTTCAATGACGTTGGCATAGTTGCCGTCGGGCACAAAGCAGATGTCCTGACTGTCGGGTTTGTCCGCCACAGACAACCCATATTGAGCCGCCATTTCGCGGGTCGCGTCTTTTGACGGCAAATGACCCAACGGGAAGCGCAGGAAATCAAGCTGTTCGGGCGTTGTCGAGAACAGGAAATAGGATTGATCCCGGTTAGCGTCTTCGGCGCTGTGCAGTTCCGGGCCGTTTGGCCCCATCTTGCGTTGGATATAGTGCCCGGTGGCCATACAGTCGGCCTCAAGATCCTTGGCGGTTTCCAGAAGGTCCTTGAATTTTACGCGCTCGTTGCAGCGAATGCAGGGGACGGGTGTTGCGCCTGCCAGATAGCTTTCCGCAAATTCATCGATCACCGCGTCCTTGAAGATGTTTTCATAGTCCAGAACATAATGGGGAAATCCACGCTCTTCCGCTACGCGGCGCGCATCGTGGATATCGATCCCGGCACAGCACGCCCCTTTCTTGGCCAAAGCCGCGCCATGGTCATAGAGTTGCAGTGTCACCCCCACCACATCATAGCCCTGATCGGCCAAGTAAGCCGCGACGACGGAGCTATCGACGCCCCCTGACATGGCCACAACCACCCGCGTTTCCGAGGGCGGTTTGGCAAAGCCAAGCGAGTTCAGCGGGGTCTCGGTGTCGAGGGCCATTGGCGGTTCCTGTCCGGGTTAAGAAAGACCGGCAGAATATAGGAAAATTCTACACACTCTCAAGGGGCGGTTTCATACGACCTTAAGTAGGCTGGTGCCAGCTTTGATGCAGCAAAAAGGGTAAAGCGATGTATTTGCACAAAGTGGAAGGGCCAAGGTCTGTTTCTCTGCCGGATGGATCCATACTGACGCGCGCCGATCTGCCGCCGACAAGCACTAGGCGGTGGGTAGCTTCACGCAAGATTCTGGTCGTGCGTGGGGTACTTTACGGGCTGATCAGCCTGTCTGAGGCAAAACAGAAATACGGCATCAGCGACGAAGAATTCAACGGCTGGGTTTCCCTGGTCGCGGAACACGGTGCCGAGGCTTTGAAAGCCACGGCCTTAAAAAAGTATAGACAACCTAAAGGCGAGCGAGAATAAATGATTCAACGGTAACGTCAGATTAACCATTCTTGGTCAGGTTTGATTTTAATTGGAATTATTGACCCGAATTGGAGCAGTGAAAATGCGTATACTTCTTGTCGAGGATGATCCGACCACGTCTAAAAGCATCGAACTGATGCTGACGCATGCGAACCTAAACGTTTATGCAACGGATCTTGGCGAAGAAGGTATCGATCTGGCAAAGCTCTACGATTACGACCTGATCTTGCTGGACCTGAACCTGCCGGACATGAACGGGCATGAAGTGTTGCGCCAGCTACGGATTGCCCGTGTGGAAACACCGATCCTGATCCTTTCGGGCGCAGATGATACGGACAGCAAGATCAAAGGTTTCGGGTTTGGCGCGGATGACTATCTGACCAAACCCTTCCACCGCGAAGAACTGGTGGCCCGCATTCATGCCATAATTCGCCGGTCGAAAGGGCATTCGCAGTCCATCATCCACACAGGTCGCGTGGCTGTAAATCTGGACGCCAAGACCGTTGAGGTGGACGGAAAAACCGTGCACCTGACAGGAAAAGAATACCAGATGCTGGAATTGCTCAGCTTGCGTAAGGGTACGACTCTGACCAAGGAAATGTTTCTGAATCACTTATACGGCGGCATGGATGAACCCGAGCTGAAAATCATCGACGTCTTCATCTGCAAACTGCGCAAAAAGCTCAGCAACGCAACGGGTGGCGAGAATTATATCGAAACCGTATGGGGCCGGGGTTACGTGTTGCGCGATCCGCAAAGCAACACTCTGGACGAGACGAGAATGGCGGTCGGCCTCTGATTTGAACCGTTTGTGTCGCTGGTAGTCCAGGGCGGCACGTTGCACTCACGGCTCAGCACATCTGGACCTGGCCATGACCTCGCCCTATCACTGAGGTCCAAGAACGCGTGACAGGGCGAGGCCATGAGCAATTCCATTCCCATATCAGACCTGACGGATGATGAGGCGCGTGCCGAACTGGCGCGGTTGGCGGACATCCTGTCGCGAGCCAACACTCTGTATCACGCAGAAGATGCGCCCGAGTTGTCGGATGCGGATTATGATGCCCTCAAACGCAGAAACGCCGAGATCGAGGCGCGTTTCCCCCACTTGAAACGTGCTGACAGCCCAACAGAGCAAGTCGGTGCCAAACCGGCGGACGGGTTTTCGAAAGTTACTCATGCCGTCCGAATGATGTCACTGGGCAACGCGTTCGACGATGGGGACATTGCCGATTTCGACACCTCGATTCGCAAATATCTGGGCCTTGATGCAGGCGCGCCGCTGGCTTTCACAGCCGAACCCAAGATTGACGGCCTGTCTTTGTCCTTGCGCTATGAGAGCGGACAGCTGGTTCAGGCCGCAACGCGGGGCGACGGTGAAGTTGGCGAGAACGTGACGGCCAACGCGTGCACCGTCTCTGATATTCCACAGCAGATTGAAAACGCGCCCGAAATTCTTGAGGTCCGGGGCGAGATTTACATGTCTCACTCTGATTTCGAAGCGTTGAATGAGCGGCAGGCTGAACGGGGGGGCAAACCCTTTGCCAACCCGCGCAATGCGGCGGCAGGGTCACTGCGCCAGCTGGATTCGGAAGTTACCCGATCCCGCCCATTGCGCTTCTTCGCCTATGCCTGGGGTGAACTGTCAGAGCCTTTGGCGGATACCCAGATGGGAGCGATTGAGCGTCTTGCTACGCTTGGGTTCCCCACGAATTCCTTGACGCGCCTATGTGCCACGACTGAGGACATGATCGCTCATTACCGGGATATCGAAGCGCAGCGTGCGACTTTGGGGTATGATATCGATGGGGTCGTCTACAAGGTAAACGATCTGTCATTGCAGGCGCGTTTGGGTTTCCGTTCGACGACGCCAAGATGGGCAATCGCACATAAGTTCCCAGCCGAACTGGCCTGGACCAGATTGGAGGCGATTGACATTCAGGTTGGTCGTACAGGGGCGCTCAGCCCTGTGGCACGGTTGCATCCTGTAACGGTTGGCGGGGTGGTCGTCTCCAATGCCACTTTGCACAACGAGGATTATATCGCTGGGCGCGACGCCAAAGGCGGCACGATCCGTGATGGAAAAGATATCCGAGTGGGCGATTGGGTTCAGGTCTATCGCGCGGGCGACGTGATCCCCAAACTGTCGGATGTCGACTTGTCCAAACGCCCCGCCGATGCACGCCCCTTTGCCTTTCCGACACATTGCCCCGAATGCGAGAGCGATGCGATCCGCGAAGAAGGCGACGCGGTTCGACGGTGCACTGGCGGCCTGATCTGTCCTGCGCAGGCCGTTGAAAAGCTGAAACATTTCGTGTCGCGCAAAGCCTTTGATATAGAAGGGCTGGGTGCAAAACAGATTGAAATGTTCTATGGGGATCCAACCCTTCCGATCAATGCGCCAGCTGATATCTTCACGCTGGAACAGCGGGACGCAGCCAGTCTGACGCGGTTGAAAAACCGGGACGGGTGGGGCGAAACATCCGCCAGGAACCTGTTCGAAGCCATTGATGAAAAGCGGAAAATTCCTTTTGCGCGCTTGTTGTTTGCACTGGGCATTCGACATGTGGGCGAAGTCGGTGCGCGCGATCTGGCACTGTATTATCGTGATTGGGATGCGATGGCGCTCGCGTTGGACACTGCACGACCGGCTGCACTGGCGCAACGGCGGGCGGATGAGGCGGAAGACGCAGAGCGTGCGGCAGCGCAGCTTGAAGGGCGTCGCGCACGCGTGAAAGAAGTGCGGGACGCAGCCATCGCGGAGGCCAATGTCGCAGCCGATGCCAATGCCGCCTGGGCAGAGCTGATTGGCATCGACGGAATTGGCGCAACGCTTGGCCTTTCACTGTCGGACGCATTTGCCAATGAAGAGGAACGACGGGCTTTCGACACGCTGCGCAGCGAATTGACGGTTATCGCCCCCGACGCGCCAGCCTCGGACAGTCCGGTCGCGGGTAAAACCGTAGTGTTCACCGGAACGCTGGAAAAATTGACCCGCGCCGAAGCCAAAGCGCGGGCCGAGGCGTTGGGCGCCAAGGTTTCCGGATCTGTCAGCAAGAAAACCGATATTCTGGTCGCGGGTCCCGGGGCCGGGTCAAAGGCGAAAAAGGCAGCGGAACTTGGGATCGAAACTTTGGACGAGGATGGCTGGCTTCAGCTGATAGAAGGCGCATGAGCGGACGGCCCGAACAGCTTTTCCCGCTATTTGCGGGGCTGGAAACGTTGGATGGCGTCGGCCCCAAGACAGCGCAGGCCATGGCGCAGACCGGGGTGGAATCCCCGCGCGATGTTCTGTTCAGCCTGCCTTATGCCGTGGTGGATCGGCGCAGGCGGGATTCAATACAGGGGGTGAACCTGCCGGCCACTCTGACCGTGGAAGTGACAGTTGGCCCGCACAGACCGCCCCGCAGCAAGGGGGGTGCCTATCGCGTTCATGTCGAAGACAGTCAGGCCGATTTCCAGCTGGTCTTCTTCCACGCACGTGGTGAGTATCTGAAGAAAGTGTTGCCACAAGGATCACGCCGCGTGGTTTCCGGCAAGTTGGAACTGTTCGACGGTATGGCGCAGATGGTGCATCCGGACCACATGCTGCCCGTTGAACAAGCAGGAGATATCCCGGAATTCGAACCGGTTTACCACCTGACGCAAGGGCTGACGCAGAAAACAGCGTTCAAGGCCAGCCGCAGCGCATTGGCACGCGCACCCGAACTTGAGGAATGGATCGATCCGGCGCAGGTGTCGCAGCAAAACTGGCCGAACTGGTCCGCGGCCATTCACGCCGGTCACAATCCGCGCGGCGCGGATGATGTAGCGCCGTTTGCCCCTGCACGTCAGAGGTTGGCGTATGACGAGTTGTTTGCGCATCAGCTGACGCTCGCTTTGGCCCGGCAGCGAGAGCGCAAGTCGCGGGGAATCGTCAGCGTGGGAACCGGGGTACTGCAATCGAAAGTGCTGGCAAGCCTTCCATATCGCCCGACCGGCGCACAAACGCGCGCCATTGATGAGATTTCGGCTGATATGGCATCTGACGCCCGAATGAACCGGCTGTTACAGGGCGACGTCGGCGCCGGTAAGACGCTGGTGGCCTTCATGGCCCTTCTGATCGTGGTTGAGGCAGGCGGGCAGGGCGTGATGATGGCCCCGACCGAAATTCTGGCGCGCCAGCATCTGGAAGGATTGCGCCCCCTGGCGGAGCAAGCTGGAGTGGTTCTGGAACTGCTCACCGGGCGTGACAAGGGCGCGGAGCGGCGTGCCAAGCTTGAGGCGCTTAAACAAGGCGATATTCACATACTGGTTGGCACACATGCAGTGTTTCAAAGCGATGTTGAATTCCAGGCGCTGAGATTGGCCATCGTCGACGAACAGCACCGGTTTGGCGTTCGGCAGAGGATGGAGTTGTCGGAAAAAGGCAAGGGGGCAGATGTTCTGGTAATGACTGCCACCCCCATCCCGCGCAGTCTGGCGCTGGCGCAATACGGCGACATGGATGTTTCGGTGCTGGATGAAAAGCCTCCGGGGCGAAAACCGATCAAAACGGCAATTGTCAGCACACAGCGTATGGACGAAGTCATAGCCCACCTGCGGCGCGCGATTGATGAGGGGCGACAGTGTTACTGGGTGTGTCCTCTGGTCGACGAATCCGAAGTTTCAGACCTTACAGCGGCCGAGGAACGCTTCAAACGCCTGCGGACCATTTTGGGTGAGGGCGTTGTGGGGCTGGTTCATGGTCAGATGCCACCAGCCGACAAAGACGCCGCAATGAGCGCATTTCAGAACGGGCAAACAAAGGTCCTTGTTGCCACGACGGTGATCGAGGTCGGCGTGAACGTACCCAACGCAACGATCATGGTCATTGAACGGGCCGAGATCTTTGGGCTCGCGCAATTGCACCAGTTGCGGGGGCGCGTTGGGCGCGGGGATGCGGAATCCACCTGTTTGCTGATGTATCAACCACCGCTCAGCGACGGAGGGCGCAAGCGGCTGGAGGTTCTGCGCGAGACAGAGGATGGCTTCCGAATCTCGGAAACTGACCTTAAGATGCGAGGCGCGGGCGATCTGATTGGTACTGCGCAATCCGGGTTGCCAAAATTCCATATCGCGGACCTGGAACGTCAGGCAGGATTGATGGCAGTCGCCCAATCCGATGCGCGGGCGTTGCTGACGACCGATCCCAAGCTGACCTCGGACAGGGGACAGGCCGCGCGTGTTCTGCTTTGGCTGATGAAACAGGATCAGGCGATCCGTTTGATTTCAGTGGGTTAGCTTTAACGTCCCCTAAAGTTCACAAATGTTCTCAAAAAGTTCTTTACCTGCGCTTGGAAATATGAGAACAAAAGGTCAACAAAGGATTAAAACTCTGACCGGAGGTGACCCTATGCTGACCCAGATCAAGACCGCTTTCAGCCGCGCGCAATCGACTATCCTGCAGGATGCCGTTGGCGTGGTGTCTTTGGTCGTGATGCTGATGGTGGCCCTTCACCTGCCGGTTGGTTTCTAAGCCTTTCTGCCTGCGATCTCGTGCCGAAAAATCCGCGCTGTCATCCCCATTTCAGTCAAGGGTGACCTGCCTGTCCCAAACCCCTTGAGGGGCCATGCCTCGGCCCCGCGCGGTACACCGGACCCCACGCGAGACACGCAATACCTACCGCCGCCTTTTCGCCCGGAAAGCGCGGCGGCTTTTTTTACAATTGGCCGGTTTTGAAGATTTCCAACAGCGCGGACAGGACTGAGTTGGCGGCAACCGAGGCCAAGATCATCCCCATGACACGGCTGATGATTGCCGCGCCTGAATGACCGATCAGCCGAATGATGGGCTCGGCCAAAAGCATCAGCACAAACGCAACCAGCAATACAGAAAGCATGACAAGCGCTGTGATACCCTGATCCGCGATGCTATAGCGGTGGTTGTCTGTCAGAATAACGATTGCCAGCATTGCGCCGGGGGATGCCAGTGAAGGCACGGCAAGCGGGAAAATCGCCGGGTTCTGCTGGTGGTACGCGTCTTCACGATCTTCTTCGGCTTGCCGTTGTTCGACCTCTTGTTTGCTTTCACCAAAGATCATCGTCAGGGCAAACAGAAACAGGATAATGCCGCCAGCGACCTGAAAAGAATTCAACCCGATATCCAGCGCTTCGATCAGCACCTGACCAAATACAAGGAAGAACAGCAATACGGCAGCACTTATCACGGCTGCTAACATCGCTGTCCGCCGCCGGCCTGCCGCGTCCAATCCGGCAGTAACTGCAATGAAAACGGGAATTGTTCCAATCGGGTCGATAACGACCCAAAGCGTAACGAAATGCTCGAGCAAATTATTCAAACCCATCCCTCCTGAAATCTGGGCAGAGGGTAAACGGGTTTACACCAAATAGCTATAATCAGGCGCAGTTTGCCTGTTCAGCCTGCGCCATGGCCTCAGCCGTGGCATCCAGAACCAGCAGGATCGACGCGTGGCGGTTTTTATAATCCCGTGCGGGCATAAGCACCTCAAGCCCATCAAACGGCGCATCAGGTGCAGGGCCGCCAGTCTTGAGCATGGCCGCCAACTGATCGCGCGCAGCTTCGACCTGCGCCCGCGACGCGCCAATTATCGCTTCCCCAACGACCGAGGCGGACGCTTGCCCCAAAGCGCAGGCTTTGACGTCCTGACCAAAGGCACTGATCTGACCATCACGAACCTTGATGTCCACAGTTACAGTCGATCCGCATAAAGGTGAGCGTTTCTTGACGGTTGCATCGGGATCTTCCAATCGCTCAAGATGCGGAATATCCGCAGCCAGCGCCAGAATGCGCCCAGAGTACAGCTTAATCAGGTCGTTCTCGCCGCTCATGGCTTTCCCTCGTCGTGTGTTACCCATACATAGTGGCGAGCCCACCGGATGCAAAAGGTTTTTGAGATGTCTGACCCAGTCGTGTTTGATCCCTCTACTTTGAGATTTAATGAGGCGGGTCTGATCCCGGCGATTGCGCAGGATGAAACATCAGGCGAGGTTCTGATGATGGCCTGGATGAATGTACAGGCAGTTGAAAAGACCCTCGAATCCGGGCGGGTGACCTATTGGTCACGCTCGCGGCAGGCTTTCTGGATCAAGGGCGAAACCTCGGGCCATGTGCAGGAACTTGTGGATTTCCGGATCGATTGCGACCGGGACTGCCTACTGGTTCTTGTCCGTCAAACCGGAGCAGCCTGTCATACCAACCGACGAACCTGTTTTTTTACCGCCGTTCGGGATGGGGACGAAACTGAACTGATGGCGCCAATGGAATAGGGGTCAAAGCCCAACCATTCGGCGTATGTCATTTGGGCTGGCCCCTTCGGCCCGGTACTTTGCAATTGCGCGGGCATCGTCGCGTTTGGCCAGCCGTTTGCCTGCATCATCGCGGATCAGATCATGATGGAAATACACGGGTGTCGGCAGGTTCAACAACGCCTGCAAAAGAACGTGGATGCGGGTTGCTTCGAACAAGTCCCTCCCTCGAACCACCTGTGTTACGCCCTGAGCAGCATCGTCAAGCACAACGGACAAGTGATACGACGTCCCCATGTCGCGGCGGGACAGAACTACATCACCTATGGTGGTGACCACCTCATCAGGCGTGAAAGTGATAATGCCGGTTTCGCCGCCCGGACCCGATCCTAACTCAAGAAATTGGTACCTGTCCGGGTTGCGGACCGCCTGACACGCCTTGACCACGTCCAATCGCAAGGGGTCCTGAGTTGGACGAGGAAGGTTCGATAAATCTTTGCCAGCAAACCTTTTTCGACAGGTCCCGGGATAAACAAGCCCGTCGGGTCCAAGCATGGGTGCGCCTTCCTGCGGCGCACTGGCTGCTGCTGCGATATCTTTGCGATTACACGTGCACGGATACAAAAGCCCCTGCGCCCATAGCTGGTCCAGCGCCTTATGGTAAACGTACATACGATCCGATTGGCGCATTACGGGTTCAGGCCATGTCAGCCCCAGCCATCTGAGGTCGCTGTATATCTGATCCTCCCATAGCTGTCGTGAGCGGGATCGATCGATATCCTCAATTCGCAGCAAGAACCGGCCGCTTTCAGATGCGGCCCTATCGCTGGCAACCAACGCAGAATACGCGTGCCCAAGGTGAAGGGGGCCTGTTGGGGATGGCGCAAAGCGCGTTACAAGAGTCACGCTTTTTCTAATACATACACGTCAGAGTTAAGGTTGATACCAGGCAGGTGGGGACCGTGTTCACGAAATAACAAACGTGCTGCCCCCATGTCGACCCAATCCGTCAGACGGCAAGTGAATTGATGGTCCGCCAACGCATGATCGTTCAGCGAAAAGCCAAGCAAACCGCCCTTGGGCAGTGCGTGCATCAACAAATCCAGTGTCTCGGGCGGGGCAGCACCTTTTCCGATCACTCCTATGGCTGTGATCATCGTGTACTCCCCACGCTTCAACGGCGCGGGTTTGGCGATATCGAATCCGGTCAATGCTCGGTAAACGCCTTTGCTGGCGGCTTCCTGAAGCATGTTCTCTGTTGGATCCATCCCATCGATGACCTCAAAGCCAACTGCGCGCAGGGCAAGCCCCGACAACCCGGTGCCGCAGCCGTAATCCAGAATGGGTGTCTGAGGCTTCGGTGCGAAAGACCACAAAGCCGCTGCAACACGGCCCGGCGTGGCGTAACCGTGTTCACCAACTTCCTTTTCATAGGTTGCAGCCCAGTTCTGATAGTGCGCTTCAGTCGCTTCAGGCGTGCCGAGATTGTATGTGCTGTTCAGAAACGTGTCGTTCATTCCAGCATGCTAGGCCGAGACCGCATTACGCGTCCAGTCAGCAATGCTCCAACCAGGTACTCCATTCGGCTTTGGCCCGGTCGGTATAGGCCTTGTACCGGTCTTTACGACCCCGACGCCCGCCTTTCAGACCATCCACGGGGCGAAACAGGCCGAAATTCACGTTCATCGGCTGAAAGGTCTTGGCCTCGGCACCGCCCGTTATGTGGTGAATCAAAGCACCCATTGCGCTGTCTTGCGGAACGGTTGGCAGGTCACGCCCCAAAATCTGAGCGGCGGCAAGCCGACCGGCCAGCAACCCCATCGCGGCGCTTTCTACATAGCCTTCGACACCCGTGATCTGTCCGGCAAAGCGGATGTTGGGTTTGGATTTCAACCGCATTTGCGAATCCAAAAGCGTGGGAGAGTTGATGAACGTATTGCGGTGGATGCCACCCAACCGGGCAAAGCTGGCATTTTCCAAGCCCGGGATCTTACGGAACACTTCGGTCTGGGCACCATATTTCATCTTGGTCTGGAAACCCACGATGTTGAACAAGGTGCCCAAAGCGTTATCACGGCGCAGCTGCACCACCGCATGAGGTTTCACGTCGGGCTCATGCGGGTTGGTCAGCCCGACCGGTTTCATCGGTCCATGGCGCAGCGTTTCGCGACCGCGTTCGGCCATAACCTCTATGGGTAGGCAACCGTCGAAGTAACCTGCTGTCTCTCCTTCGTGAAATTCAGTTTTTTCTGCTGCCAGAAGCGCGTCTATGAAGGCTTCGTACTGATCCCGGTCCATCGGACAGTTCAGATAGGCTGTGCGTTCTTCTTCGGTCTCGCCCTTGTCGTAGCGTGATTGCATCCACGCTTTGCTCATGTCGATGCTCTCGGCATAGACGATCGGTGCGATGGCGTCGAAAAAGGCAAGTGCGTCAGACCCTGTCTCGGTCTGGATGGCCTGGCCCAGCGCGGGCGACGTCAGGGGGCCGGTCGCAAAGATCCACTGGCCTTCGTCGGGCAGGGTCGTCACTTCTTCGTCGGTTACCGTCACGCGCGGGTGGGTGCGAAGTTTTGCGGTCACACTTTCTGCAAACGGGTCACGATCCACAGCCAGCGCGCCACCGGCTGGCAGGCGGTGTTCATCGGCCGTTGTCATGATCAACCCATTGGCGGCGCGCATTTCCCAATGCAGCAGGCCCACGGCATTCTGCTCATCATCATCCGAGCGGAACGAGTTCGAACACACCATTTCCGCCAGATTGCCGGTCTGATGTGCAAAGGTGCCGATGGTCGGACGCATTTCGTGGATCACAACACCCACACCCATTTCAGCAGCTTGCCAGGCCGCTTCTGACCCGGCCATGCCGCCGCCTACAATATGCAAAACTTGTGTCATGCGATGCCACATAGGGCAGACCACAATCGGGCGCAACTGAGGCGAAGCGGTTTCGCGAATTTTATCGAAGGGGTCTTGGGGCCGCCGCTGCGGGATTGTCAGCGCTGGTGAGAGAGACCAGCTGGAGGGACCTTCCGCCCACGGCGACCCAAAAGTGTCCTGAGGCCTTGGCCTCGACCCAGCTTTGCCACAGTGTCGCCCTTTTGAAAAGTGCAAAATTCAAAACAGTGGCGAAAAATGTGCAAAACAATTGCATTATTGGGACCAATTTGGGGGGCGTTTTTCGATAAAGGCTGAAATGCCTTCTTCTGTATCCCGGTACAGCATGTTTTGCGCCATTACGTCGCCGGTATAGGCATAGGCCTGATCCAGCGGCATCAGAAGCTGTTGATAAAACGCCTCTTTACCGATTTTGACAGCGGCTCCTAGCTTGGAGGCAACCTGTTCTGCAAGCGCATTGGCTTCGTGTTTAAGATGCGTCATGGGGACAACGCGGTTGACCAAACCCAAATCGGCAGCACGTTCAGCTGATATGAACTCTCCTGTTGTCAGCATTTCAAATGCCTGCTTTTTGGGGATATTGCGGCTGAGGGCCACCATTGGGGTGGAGCAGAATAAGCCGATATTAACGCCGTTCACTCCAAACCGCGTGTCTTCGGCGGCGACGGCCATGTCACAGGTGGCCACCAACTGACACCCGGCGGCGGTTGCAATGCCGTGGACCTGTGCGATGACGGGCTGGGGCAGGGACTGGATTGACATCATCACCTTCGCGCAGCGAGAAAACAGGTCATTGAAATAAGCTTTGCCGCCATCTTCGGACTGGCGTCCGGCCGTCATCTGTTTCAGGTCGTGACCGGCGCAAAAAGCCTTGCCCTGACCCGCCAGGATCACTGCCCGGATCGACGTGTCTTCACGCAACGTGTCCAGTTCAGCCTGAAACGCCGACAGCATCTCGTCACTCAGCGCGTTCAGCCGCTCTGGGGCGTTCATTGTAAGCCGCGCAACAGCGCCAGTGTCGTTACGTTCCAGAATTGCCATCTTGCCCTCCGATCCCATGTTGGGCCAACTCTAGGTCGGTATGAGCAGGAGGGAAAGCATGGCTTTGGCATTGAACCGGGACGAACTGTCACAATACCTTAAGCAGGTTTTCCCGCAGGTGCACAAAGACTTTGTCGTCGAGGACCTGACCGAAGATACAATCACCATGCGCCTTGTTGTGCAGGATCAGCATTTGCGGCCGGGGGGCACGGTTTCGGGGCCATCCATGTTTGGGTTGGCCGATGTTTGTGTATACGCAATGGTTCTGGCGCGAAAAGGGCGTCAATCCCTGGCGGTCACAACGAACAGTTCCCTGGATTTTTTGCGCAAACCAGAAGGCAACACGGACATGATCGCCAAATGTCGCCTGCTGAAACTGGGCCGGACTTTGGCCGTCGGTGACGTGCTTATGTATTCCGATGGCGCAGAAGACCCAGTTGCCAGAGCGACGATGACCTATTCCCTGCCACCTGCAGGGTCTGCAGCCGCGAAATTCGGATAAAAAAGACCGGGGACAAGCCCCGGCCCAGGAAGAGGTCCCAATAATGGGACTGGGGATCAGTTAAATCTGCCAAAAATGGCGCTTTACTTCGCGGCGCGCATCATGACGGGTCAGACCGACGTCTTTCAGCAAGCGGTCATCCAGATAACTAAGATTGACGCGGCTGCGGCGACGACGCTCCCATTGAGTGACCGCTGCCGCAAACCGCACGGCCAGTGCAGCGGCCAGAGGCAGCCGGGGGCTGTCGGTCAGCAGCAGAAGGGCGGGGGTGTGCATTGTGCGTGTCATCTCGGAATTCCTTTCAAATTGTATTGACACAAATTAGCTGTACTTGGTACACATGACTGATACATTCGAAATTGTGTCAAAAGCAAAGGAAGAATTGTAATGGATACAATTTGGCCAGAGGCGCTGTCAAAATCTAAAGGACCGAAATACACTCTGGTTGCTGACACAATTCGAAAAGCCATAGATAACAAATCTTTGGAAGTCGGTGTCAAACTCCCTCCGGTGCGCGAACTGGCGTATCGTCTGCAAATAACACCTGGTACAGTCGCGCGCGCCTATACAATCCTGACAGATGAGGGGTTGTTACAAGCCGAAGTCGGACGTGGTACATTTGTTGCGCCGCCGAAATCGCCCATTCTTGACGACGTTTGGGCGCGGCAACTGCATCTTCGCGACGACAAGTACAATGCCAATGTAAGCCTGTTCAGCCCAAGGTTGGCGGATATGGGGCAGGTGTCCCTGATCCGTGAATGTCTGAAAAAAGTGTCGCAAGCCGATCCGGGTTTGTTTCTGAATTACCCGACGCGCGATGCGTACCAGCCCGTGCGACAGGCGGTTGTGGACTGGTTGTCAGATCTTCCGCTGGGTGCACTGACCCATGATGATATTGTGTTGACACATGGTGGCCAGAACGGGCTTTGCGTTGTGTTTCAGACGATCCTGCGTGGGCCCAAACCTGTCGTACTGGTCGAGGACCTGTCTTATGCCGGGTTCCGTCGCGCAGGCGAACTGATGCGCGCGGAAGTGGTCGGTGTGAAGATGGACAAATGGGGTGTCGATCCCGCAGCGTTGGAGCATGTTCTGCGCCAGACCACAGCGCAGGCCGTCTGTGTGTCGCCAGAAGTTCAGAACCCAACGGGCGCGCACACACCGTTGGAGCGGAGGAAAGAGATCGTTGAGATTGCCCGTCGCTTTGATTTGCAGATCATTGAAGATGACTGCTATCGCATGGGCGATGCCCGAGAGCCCAGCTTTCGGGCGCTGGCGCCTGAACGGGGATGGCACGTGTCATCAATCTCGAAGATTCTGACACCGGCATTGCGTGTGGGTTTTGCTATCGCCCCCAGAGAAAGAAGTGTCGATTTGCGCCGGTCCGCTGAATACGGATATTTCGGATTGGCCCAACCCTTGGCGGAATTAACCCGTCATTTGTTGTCCGATCCGCGCACGCGCCAGATCGCCAAGGATGTGCGCACACGGATGGGGGATTATCTACGCGTCGCCGTCAATACCCTGGGTGGGTTTGATTTGAACTGGGGCCCGGACGTTCCCTTTGTCTGGCTGAGCCTTCCGTCTGGCTGGCGGTCGGCTGCATTCAGTCGCGCAGCCGAGAGGGAAGGGATACAGCTCCGATCCGCCGACGAATTCGCGCTGCGCGATGGGCGCGCGCCGAACGCGGTACGTATTGCCATGAATGGCCATGTGTCGCTGGAACGGTTCGAGGACGCGATGCAGCGCCTGCGGGTTCTATTGGACAATCCGCCTGAACAAATCAGCGTTTGAAGATGGGGTAAAATAATACCTATTTTTTAAGTATTTGTTTTTACGTGCATAAATAAGACAAGTGCCGCTTGACCTGCGTGCAGGCACCTCATAAAACCCGTCCATCGAATTCGGGCCGCTCCGCTGGGGCGGTCTTTCACATCAAACAGGACTATCCTGCCATGAAAACCTTTTCTGCAACACCTGCAGACATCGACAAGAAGTGGATCCTGATCGACGCCGAGGGCGTTGTTCTGGGCCGTCTTGCTTCGATCGTCGCCATGCGCCTGCGTGGCAAGCACAAAGCGTCGTTCACCCCGAACATGGACATGGGCGACAACGTCATCGTGATCAACGCTGACAAAATCCAGATGACCGGCAAGAAGCGCGAAGAAAACTTCTACTGGCACACTGGCCACCCGGGCGGCATCAAGTCGCGCACCAAACAGCAGATTTTGGAAGGTGCGCACCCCGAGCGCGTGGTCTTCCAGGCCGTCAAGCGCATGCTGCCAGGCAACCGCCTGTCGCGCCAGCAGATGACCAACCTGCGTATCTATGCCGGTGCCGAGCACCCGCACGAGGCCCAGGCCCCCGAAGTTCTGGACGTCAAGTCCATGAACAAGAAAAACACCCGGAGCTAATGACCGATGGTTGATCAGATCAATACTCTCGAAGAGCTGAGCGCCGTCGCAGGCGTTGAAACCGTGGCCGAAGAAGTCATCGTGCGTGAACCCGTACGTGACGAGCTGGGCCGCTCCTATGCCACTGGCAAGCGTAAAGACGCTGTTGCCCGCGTTTGGATCAAGCCGGGTTCCGGCAAGGTCACCGTGAACGGCAAAGATCAGGACGTCTATTTTGCACGCCCCGTTCTGCAGCTGATTCTGCGCCAGCCGTTCCAGGTTGCCGGCGTAGAAGGTGAATTCGACGTTGTTGCAACCGTCAAAGGCGGTGGCCTGACCGGTCAGGCCGGTGCGGTCAAGCACGGCATCTCGAAAGCGCTGCAACTCTATGATCCGAACCTGCGTGGTGCCCTGAAAGCCGCTGGCTTCCTGACCCGCGACAGCCGCGTTGTGGAACGTAAGAAATTCGGTAAGCGCAAAGCCCGCCGTTCGTTCCAGTTCTCGAAGCGTTAATTCGCCGGGAATACCCAAAAGAAAGGGCTCGCACTTGCGAGCCCTTTTGCTTTGCGCGGGTCAGGGATTCATTCTTCGTGAACGAGTTTCCACGCACCGTTTTCAACAACGTTGACGAACACAGTATCCGCGCCCTGATGGTCTTCAGGGCCATAGGTGATATGGTTGCCAACCAGATCGTCCTGATAATCCAGCGTTTCCATCGCTGCGATGAAACTGTCCTGCGTCAGATCGGGGCCTGCGGCTTCTAACGCCTTGACCATCATCTCAGCCGCCGAATAACCCAGCATGGCAAATCCGACCGGATCTTCGCCCGTGGCTGCCTTGTATTCCTCGATAAATGCGGCCGGAGCAGGTTGATCCGCACGCGCCCAAAGATCCTGCCACGAAGCTGCCGCGTAGAATCCATCAGTCACGCCACCGGGCACCTGCGCCACGACCGTCAGGAAACTGGCCGAGGTGCCGAGAAATTTCATATCGGTCAGGCCCATTTTCTTAGCGGTGCCCACGACAGTGATCGCCTGCCGCACCCCAAGCGCCATGGTGACGATATCGCAACCCTCTTCCTTGAGCTTGCTCAGCGATCCAACGAAATCCGTCTCATCCGGTTTGTGGGTGGTTTCTGATCCAAAAGTGATCCCGGCTTCTTCGGCTCCGGCCTTGCTGCCTTCTAGAATTTCCTCACCAAAATCTGTCGGCAGGTACATGGTGCAGACCGTCTTTGATCCAAACTCGCCAGCCAGATAGTTCACACCGACACGCGCCTGATCGAAATAGGTCGAGAAGGAGGTGAACTTGTTCCGCATAGGTTCCTGCAACATCTGACGCGCAGCAGTAAGAGGCGCCACGTTGGGAATGCCTTTGGGATCCAACAGCTTGAACCCCGCCATGTTCATCGGCGTTCCAAGCGACTGCAACATGGCAAATACCTTGTCGCGATTCAGCAGTTTGTTATAGCCCTGCATGGCTCGCGGCATCTGATAGCCATTGTCTTCGACCACGTAACGAATTTTGCGCCCGTGCACGCCGCCAGCCGCATTCACCCGATCAAAGACAACATTTGCACCTTTGGTTGCCGGAACACCCACCGCGGCGAAAATCCCGCTCAGGTCGTTGACCGAACCAATGACAATCTCATCATCGGTCACGCCCTGTGTTTGCGCCCAACCAAGTGTTGCCGATGCTGTCAGCAGTGATGCAGCCGCCAGCCTGTTGCGTAATTTCTTCATCTCTTTCCTCCCGTTAATCTTTTGGTCAAGTGTACATGTCTTCGATCAGATGCCCGTGTTTCTTTTCAACCAATCCGCGTTTCAGCTTCATCGTGGCTGTAAGCTCGTCGTCTTCAGCGGTCAGCAGGACATCAATCAGACGGAAATCCTTGATCTGCTCGACCCGCGCAAATTCTGCATTCACAGCGGCAATTTCCGAACTGATCAACTGCCTGATTTCCGGTGCCGCGCATAGCGAGGCAAAATTCGAGAAGGGGATTTTATGGCCCTGCGCGTATTTTTCGACATTTTCCTGATCAATCATGATCAGAGCCGTCAGAAATTTGCGCCTGTCCCCGATGATGATTGCGTCCGCGACATAATGACTGAACTTAAGACGGCTTTCGATCTCGGCTGGGGTGATGTTCTTACCACCTGCGGTGATGATAATGTCCTTCAGGCGGCCCGTGATGGTGACATAGCCATCCTTATCTAATGTCCCCATATCTCCGGTACGCAGCCAGCCGTCGGCGGTAAAGGTTTCTGCCGTTTTCGCGTTGTTGCGCCAGTATCCCTGAAAAATGTTCAGGCCCTTCAGTTGGATTTCGCCATCGCCCGAGATACGGATGTCGCACCCTTCGACGGCTTTGCCTATGGTTCCGATCTTATTACTGTCTGTGGTGTTGAGTGTGGCAAGGCCCGAAGTTTCGGTCATCCCGAACCCTTCCACCAACGGCACGCCGATGGACCAGTACCATTTCAGCAGATCAGTCGAGATTGGGGCGGCACCTGTTCCGCCTCGTCGCAGTTTGTCCAGACCCAGCATCCGGCGCAGGTTTTTCAAAACCAGCTGATCCCAGAACCAGAATCTGGTGGCGACGCCGGATGGAACTGGTTGGCCTGCGCTCAGATATCCGGCACGGCGCGCACCAGCTTTCAATGCCAAACCGAATGCCAGCCGCCCCAAAGGTGTGGCTTCCTGCGTTAGGATCTGGACGTGTGAGTAGATCTTTTCCCAAACCCTTGGCACCGCTGTGAAGGTTGTGGGCGAGACCTCCTGAAGGTTTGCAAAAACGGTTTCAGGGCTTTCGGCAAAATTGACAGTGCAGCGGGCCGCCAAAGGAAAATAGACCGAGACATTACGTTCCAGAATGTGACACAGAGGCAGGAAACACAGCTGTTCATCGCTGGGCAGCGCTGGCAGCGCCCGTGCCGCGGATTCGATGGCCGCCAGAATATTTTCATGGCTAAGCATTGCGCCTTTCGGCTGACCCGTTGTTCCCGACGTATAGACCAGCAAGGCAGTGTCCTGCGGTTTGGCCAATGCAATTTCCGCTTCGAAGCGCCCGGGCTCGGCCAGTTCTGCCTTTTGGCCCAAGGCGAACAGCTCGTCGATCATCATGCAGCGCGGATGGTTCAGGTCATGCAATCCTTCGTCCTCAAGGATGATTACCTTGATCAGATCGGGAACCTCGGTCTCAATTCCGAGAAACTTGTCCAGATGTTCTTCGTCCTCGACAATCAGAAACCGGCTGCCGCTGTCGTTGATCAGATACTGCAACTGACTGGCGGAATCCGTGGTGTAGACGCCGGAAGCGATACCGCCAACACCCTGAATACCCATGTCGAGCCAAGCCCATTCCTTGCGATCTTCGGACAGGATTGAAACCACATCGCCGCGTTCCAGTCCCAGCTTTCGCAAGGCCAGCCCGATCCATTTGGCATGCTGCCAGTAATCGGCCCAGGAATAGGATTTCCAGATACCCAGGTCTTTTTCGCGATGCGCCGTTCGGCTGCCCAGTTCGGCACATCGGCCTTGGAACAACTCGGCAATGGTGATGCAGCCATCAACTCGTACCGGTCGCTGACCCGTTGTTGCGTTGAACTGAACGCCGTTTATCACGACCTGAGGGGGTAGGGGCGTGGCGTCCATCCGTTTTACCTCCACGTCTTTTTCCGCTTCCAGCGGCGGCTTTCGCGCGCGCCTTCTTCCTGTTTTCCAAGATAAAAGCTTTGGATATCGTCGGATCGCAAAAGCGCGTCCGCGGCCCCGTCCATGACGATGCGACCCACCTCCATGACATAGCCGTGATGCGCCAGTTCCAGCGCCGCATTGGCATTCTGTTCAACCAGCAACATCGTCATATTCTGCTCTTCGTTCAAGCGCTTGAGAATGCCGAATATCTCTTGCACCAGCAGAGGGGACAGGCCCAAAGACGGCTCATCCAGCAACATGATACGAGGTCTGGCCATCAATCCGCGCCCTATGGCCAGCATCTGTTGCTGCCCACCCGAAAGGGTTCCGGCCTCTTGCGACCGACGGCTTTTCAGAACCGGAAAATAACGAAAAACCAGCTCACGATCCTGTTCGATCTGGTCTTTGTCTTTGCGGGTGTAGGCGCCGAGGCTTAGGTTTTCATCAACCGTTAACAGAGGAAACACTTCGCGCCCTTCCGGGATGTGGACCACCCCGCGCTGGACAACCTTGTGCGGCTCCCAGCCCTGGATGTCACCGCCGTCAAAGGTAATCGTTCCCTTTTCCGGGTCCATCACTCCAGATATGGTTTTCATCAAAGTGGTTTTGCCTGCGCCGTTTGCGCCAAGGATCGACACGATTTTTCCTTCGTGCACATCCAGAGAAACGCCCCGAATGGCCATGATCGGACCGTAGAAACTTTCGATATTGCGAACTTGCAAGATCGGAGCGTTCATGAGGCTTTCCCCAGATATGCCTCGATCACGGCCGGATGCGATTGCACGTCTGCAGGTGGCCCGAGGGCCAGCTTTGCCCCATCTGCCATGGCCAGGACCCGGTCGGACACGCCTGATACCAATCCCATGTCGTGTTCGACCATCAGCACGGTAATTCCCATTTGCCGCCGGATATCGTCGATCCACCAGCGCATATCGGTCGTCTCTTCCACCGACAGCCCCGACGCCGGTTCATCCAGCAACAGTAGCTTGGGATCAGTCGCCAGGGCACGTGCCACTTCGACCACTTTGCGCACGCCGTAAGGCAGCCCTGAAATCATCTTGTCGCGATAAGCCTGCAGGTCGAGGAAATCGATGATTTTTTCAACTTTTTCCCGGTTCTCCAGCTCTTGCCGTCGAACTGCAGGGGTGAACAAAAGTTCTGAAATCAGGTTCGTAGTCCGATGCCTGTGTCGTCCGACCAAAAGGTTTTGCAGGACAGTTGCGTGTTCGAAGAGCTCGATGTTCTGGAAGGTTCTCGCCACACCAAAGGCCGCCACGCCAGACGGTTTGACCTGAAGCAGATCGTGACCATCAAACCTAATCGACCCTGAAAACGGTTCGTAAAAGCGCGAGATCAGGTTGAAGACCGTCGATTTGCCCGCGCCATTCGGCCCGACTATGGCAAAAACTTCGCCCTTCTGAACCTCGAAGGACAAATTGTCCACGGCCGTCAGACCACCAAATTTCAGGGTAACGTTTTCAAATTCCAGCAAGCTCATCTCAGACGCTCCGTCTTGAGATAGGATTTCTGCCGTTTGAACATGTCCTTGCGATAGAAAGGAAACAGTTCGAACCAGGTGCGGATTTTTAGCCAGCGGCCATAGATGCCCATGGGTTCGAAAAGGATGAAGCCGATCAGGATCATGCCAAAGATGCCGAACTCCAGCCCTGGAATGGCAACGGTGTTTCCACCGATAATCGCGCCGACATATTCCTTTGAAATCGATAGAAACTGCGGTAAGAACCCGATGACGATTGCACCCAGAAACGCGCCATGGATCGAGCCCAGCCCGCCAATAACAATCATCATCAGCAATTGGATCGAGATCAGGACGCTGAAGGTTTCATTGTTAAACGCACCAGCAAACAGACCCATCAACGCGCCGGCCCAACCTGTAACCGCACAGGACAGGGCGAATGAAATCATCTTTGTTCGCGCGATATCTATACCCATCGCCTGCGCCGAAACCTCGGAGTCGCGCACGGCGATGAAGCTGCGACCCAATGGGGCCCGCAGCAGGTTTATATATCCCAACGTGACCAGAACGGTGACGAACAGAACCAGCCAGTAAAAAAGATCAGGCGTCCCCCAGCGGTCAACCGTAAGGCCAAAGATCTCGACCCCGCCGATATATTTACCAGCGACACCACCAGTGATCGGCTCGGACAGAACGATGATGTCATCCATCAGGATGGACAGCGCCATGGTAAAGATCGCCAGGTAGATACCGTGAAGCCGCAGGGCAGGGACCGCGACGGTCACACCCGCGATCCCGGTCAGAATTCCGGCCAGCGGAAACGCGACTAGAAAAGGAACGCCTGCCTCAATCAGGGCCACGTTGGCGTAACAGCCAAAGGCCAGAAAGGCCGCATGGCCCAGGCTGACTTGCCCTGTATGTCCGGTCAGTATCATCAGACCCAGACCGGCGATGGCCCAGATCAGAACGTTTGTCAGTTCACCCAGATAGAAATCGTCCAGTGCGAAAGGCGCGGCCGCGACGACAAACAATAGAAGCAGATAAAGGCACAGCTGGAACCCGTCTTTCCAGGGGCGGATATCCTGTATGTAGTCGGTTTTGAAAACGATCCGCATGGCTCAGACCTTCTTGACCCGGACCTGACTGAACAGCCCGTTTGGCCGGAAGATCAGGACGGCAAGCAGCAAAGCGTATGGTGCGACCTGGCTGTAACCTGCCGCAATGTACCGGCTGGCGAAGGGTTCGATAATGCCGACAATCAGCCCTCCGGCCAATGCACCCGGCAAACTGCCGAACCCGCCGATAACGGCGGCGGCAAACGCCTTGATGCCCAGCAATCCTGTTGTCGGATCCACAGCCCCTTTTGCAGCAAAGAGAATTCCGGCAATTCCTGCAACGCCTCCGGCCAAAGCCCAGACCCATCCCTGAACACGCCTGACGGGAATGCCCATGTAATAAGCTGCCAGCTGGTTTTGCGAGGCGCCCTGCATCGCCAGACCCAGCTTGGTGCGGCTGAAGAAAACATAGAGTGCCCATGTCAGCAGCACCGTAACAACGATTATCGCGACATCCTCCATCCCCAGTACAAGACCGCCCATGCGCACTTCTTTGCCCGCAAGCGGGTTTTGCAGCGTTTGCGGCTCGTGCCCCCAGATCAGACCGGCAATGAAACGGATCACAAAGCCCAAAGCAATGGTCAGTATGACAACGGCGGTCTGGCTTTCACCGAACAAGCGGCGAATGATCAGGCGATCCAGAAGAAAACCAAGCGCGCCCATGATTCCCAATGATACCGGCAGAGCGAGCCAGAACGGCAACCCCATGTGTTCGGTATTTGTCAGGCCGATGGTCACAAATGCGCCCAGCATCATGATATCGCCCTGCGCAAAGTTCACCGCTTCGGTAGCCTTGTAGATCAGTACAAAGCCAAGCGCGATCAGGCCGTAGACACACCCGTTCGCCAGCCCGCTAATCAGCAGCTGCGCGTTATCCACACTGTCCTCCCTCCACCGGTTTTCCAGCGTCTTCGTCCGCCCGCGTGTATCCTCCGGTAACGCAGGTGAGTTCTACTATGGGGTTATAATCACCTTTCCGTCACTCTTTTTCAGCGCATCGGCAAGATTCGACACAAGATTTTCGAGTGTAAGATGTTCGGAAACATCCGTTTTCCAGCGACCATCGGCAAAGCGGGCCTGAACTTCGGCCACAACCCGCATCTGGTCAGCGTGCGGTGTCGACATCATCCATTGCGTCAGCCAGAAACCTTCGATCCGTTTGCCCATGAAGATCAGCTGGCCGGTCTGAGAAAGCGTTGGCGCTTCGGTCGAAAGTTTGCCGTAGGTAACCCAGCGCGCCCGGTTGGGCATGGCGCAGAACAGTTTCTCGGACAGTTGATCCGTCACAGCATCAAGGAAGACCCGAGGCTTCAGCGTGGCGCTTATCGCGGCAAACTTCTCGACGATTTCAGGATCGGACGTCACAAGCACTTCGGCTGCTCCAAGACTTTTCAGCGTATCGACTGTCTCGGCCCGGCGCACCAGCGCAATGGGTTTCAACCCCAGATCACGCCCAAGGCTGCACATCAGTTTTCCCAATTGGCTGGACGCAGCGGATATCACAAATGCATCGCCGTCTTCCCTTGCCATGTCCACCATCGCCATCGCGGTGAGAGGGTTGACGATTTGCGCGGCACCGTCATCATCTGAAATATCCGGACGCAAGGGAATACACATTTGCATCTGCGTCACGATGTATTCCGCCCAGGCGCCGGAACCTGCGGCCACGAAAGCGACGCGCTGTCCCTTCAGCGCTTCGGCACCTTTTCCGGCTGCAACGACGTCGCCACAGCCTTCGAATCCGGCCGCGGCACCTTTGACGCGCGGCTGGCCGTATTCACCCTTGATGAAGTGGAGGTCGGACGGATTGACCGACGACGCGCGCAGGCGGATCAAAACCTGACCGGGGCCGGGATTGGGAACGGGCAGTTCCGCGGCTTCAAGCCAATCAGCCGCATTCTCGATGACTGGTCCGGTCGAAGTGGCCGAGTACCCGCCGTGTTTCAGGATGGCAGCTTTCATTGTTTGGGGCAGGTCAGTCATGGGATCGTCCTCAAGATGGCTTGTTCAATGCGCACACCCCCTTGAACATAAGATTGCCAACGGGCGACCTCGGGGTGAGGATGTGTTGTCGGGGCAGCCAATCAAAAGCCGCACACTGGGTCAATTCAGAGAAACGATAACGTAAGGGCACGACTGGAAAATTGGCGTGAGAGGAAGGGGCCGGGAACTGGCAACCGGCCCCTTCTTTGTTATTGCTGCGTCAACAGCGCGGTCAGTTCCTGAATCTTCAAGGCGATGGTTTCAGGCGACTCTTTAATGTCATTTACAATCTTGATCGCCTGTTCTTTCAGATCCGTGGCCAATGTGCTGTCCTGAATCGAGCTCATGATACCTTCATAGTCGAAATTGGTGGGGTCCAGCTTGCCTTCCTGAATCCAGGAGCTCAGCAATTCCTGTCCCTGACCCGCCAGCGCCGCCACCTGATCACCGGCTTGCTGCGCTGCCTCGGATGCTTGTTCCGCAACAGACGAAGCTGCCTCACTGGCTTGGTCGGCAACCGACGATGCGGCTTCCTGCGCCTGTTCGGTCAAGGATGAAGCTGCCTCGCTGGCCTGTTCTGTTGCACCTTCCAGCGCATCAGACGCAGCTTCCTGAGCGGTTGACGCGGCATCAGCCACTGCATCGCCCGCCTCCTGCGCTGCGGATTGCACTTGTTCAGCCGGGGTTTGTTCGGACTGGTTGAGATAGTAGTAACCACCAACACCAACAGCGGCGATGATGATCAGGATAAGAATACGCGACATGTGTGTCTCCTTTGGAAAATGTGTCGCTGGGATGCGTTAAATGTAGCGGGGATACAAAGGGGAATTCCTGTGAATTCTCAGCAGAATACAGGTTTGGGCCGTGCTACGCTGATTGCACCAGATTTCACGGCAAGAACACGCCGGGTGACCCAGGCCACTACAGTTTCTGACAGCGGACCACTTGCAATTTTGTTGAGAACCCAAATCAGACCGGAAGACGTTTTCTGACAGCCTTCGATATTGGGATTGTGGCGGAGAGACAGGGATTCGAACCCTGGGTGGGCTTGCACCCACAACGGTTTTCGAGACCGCCCCGTTCGACCACTCCGGCACCTCTCCGCGGGGGTCTGTGAGGGGGGGATTTAGTCAGGAACGAACGGGGGCGCAAGCAGAAAATTCCGGAAATCGTGATTGCCGGGATTTTCCGTTGCCTGCCAGCGCAAAACACCTACTCTGAAAGGTATGACACAGTTTGCACACCGCATCGCCTTTTGGTTTCTCGCCCCGTTTCTGGCACTTGTTCTGGTTCCTTTGGAGCTTTCTGCGGCGAACCGGGATCGGATTGAGGCTTTTTTGACGACGACCGGTTTTGACGTAGCTCTTGAAAGCATCGCCCTGAGCTCACGGTCCGCGCCGCAGATGTTGGGTGTTGACCCAGAGGGTTTCGGCTCGGACTGGACCCGTTTGACGGACGAGGTTTTTGAAGTCGGTGCAATGCACGACACCGCAGTTTCCATTCTGGAACAGACCCTAAGTGACGAGGCTCTGGCACACGCTGTCGAGTTTTACGCGTCTAACCTTGGTCAACGTCTGGTCGTGGCCGAAAATGCCTCACACATGCAAGAAGACGATGACGTCAAGCAATTGGCAGGCCAAAGGATCATTTCTGATCTGATCAAGAACGGGTCGAAACGGGTCGAAAGTTTTAAACGCATGAACGCCGCGATCGATTCCACAGGTACGGCGTTGCGTGCCTTGCAGGAAATTCAGGTGCGCTTCCTGCTGGCGGCCAGCGCATCGGGAGTCATCGAGCTACAGCTGGACGGGGATGAACTGCGTGAATTGATGAAGCAAAATGAACCGGCAATGCGTCAGTCACTGCAATTGTCCAATCTGGCGGGCGCTGCTTACACCTATCAGGGTTTTTCCGACGCTGATGTCGATACATATGTTGACGCGCTGGAACAGCCGCTGATGCAGGAAGTTTACGAGCTGTTGAACGCCATCCAATATGAGATCATGGCCATGAGGTTCGAGGTTCTGGCCGCACGGATGGCCGAGTTGCACCCGGCACAGGACATTTGATGCAGCGCGTAATTCTGGCATTTGTGGTCGCCCTGTGTTGGGCACTGCCGCTGTATGCCGATGGAAAAGTCGATCGGCTGGCACAAGCCATGCGTCTGACACAGGTGATGGAAATCCTTGTTCACGAGGGGCAGGGCCATCGCGAAACTCTTGACGATACTTTTTTGGATAACAAGGGTGGCGCTTTTTTCGAGTCGCAGGTCAATCGTATCTACGATCCCCTTTGGATGCGGGAACATCTGACGGACGCCTTCAAAGAAGGTATGTCCGATGTTCAGCTTGATCAGGCCATCTTGTTTTTTGAAAGCGATCTTGGCCAGACCATCGTAACACTGGAAAACTCGGCCCGGCGCGCCATGTCGGATCAGGCAATCGAAGACATGGCCCGAGAATCCTACAAATCCGCAGAACGCAGCACCGCTCAGTTTGCTTTGGTCAAGGAATATATCGAGGCAAATAACCTGATTGAAAAGAATGTTCAGGGGGCATTGACGTCAGACTACAGCTTCTTTCGGGGTCTTGATGTTGATGCGCGGACCGACGATCAGGAACTGCTGGCCGAGCTTTTGTTGCAGAAGGACAGTCGGAGCGAGGACACCGAAGAGTGGCTTTTCTCGTTTCTTCTTATGGCCTACCGCCCGTTGGATGAGGCTCAGATGCGCGAAAATATCGCGTTTTCAAGAACCGAAACGGGACGGGCCCTGAATGACGCCGTGTTTGACGGCTTTGACCGCATGTTCAATGATATTTCCTATCGCCTGGGGCAGGCGGTTGCACAGGCGCTGAGGGCGTCCGATCTTTAACGCCGCTTTGGTGTTGACTTTTACCTGCATTCTATGGATAAGCGCGCATCCCGGCCGGTTTTCCGCGCCGGGTATCGTTATTATTTGGCCTGCATGACGTTGTCAGGGGTCATTCACACAGCCCGAAAAGGGCGCGCTGTTCGAGGTGGCATTCAAGTTTCTTGGGGCCAAAACACCCGCAAAGGGGACCACAGAACGCGGGTTAGAAAAGGAAAAACGCATGTTTGCGGTCCTCAAGACTGGCGGCAAGCAGTACAAGGTTCAGGCGGGCGATATCCTCCGCGTTGAAAAGCTGGCTGCCGACGCAGGTGAAAAAGTTCAATTCAACGATGTTCTGATGCTGGGCGGTGACGCTCCGGTTGTTGGCGCACCTTTCGTTGCAGGCGCAGGCGTTCAGGCCGAAGTGATCGAACAGATCAAAGGTGACAAGGTCATCAAGTTCGTCAAACGCCGTCGTAAGCACAGCTCGAAGCGTACCGTTGGCCACCGTCAGAAACTGACACTGGTCAAAATCACCGACATTCTGGCGTCGGGCGCCGACAAATCGGGCATCAAAGCTGCAACCGGTTCCGCTCCGGCTGGCGAAGCGGCACCCGCTGCAAAGCCTGCCAAGAAAGCCGAAGCCAAGGCTGAAGCACCCGCTGCTGCCGCTGCTGACGATCTGACCCAACTGAACGGTGTCGGCCCTGCCGCCGCCAAGAAGCTGGTTGAGGCCGGTATCGAGAGCTTTGCCGCTCTGGCCGCCTTGTCGGATGAGCAGATTGCTGCTATCGAAACGGTCAAAGTGAAACCCGAATGGGTTGAGCAAGCCAAAGAATTGGCTAAAGGCTAAGGAGAGAGAGAATGGCACATAAAAAAGCTGGCGGTTCCTCCCGTAACGGTCGCGACTCAGCTGGTCGTCGCCTTGGCGTAAAACTGTATGGTGGCCAGGCCGCTATCGCAGGCAACATCATCGTGCGTCAGCGCGGCACCAAGTTCTGGCCGGGTGAAGGCGTAGGCATTGGCAAAGATCACACCATCTTTGCAACTGTCGATGGCGCCGTGAAGTTCCACAAGGGACTTAAAAACCGCACCTTTATTTCGGTCCTGCCAGTGGCGGAGGCCGCAGAGTAAGCCGAGACCCAGAAGGTTTAAGAAAAATTCATGGGGGACCGGCACAAAGTGCCGGTCCCCTTTCTCGTTTTAACGCAGTCGTGACCGAAAGAACCGATGACAGTCGCAACCACCAGTTTCCTGATCTTTGCCGCCTCTCAGGTCGGTACGCCGGGGCCGGCCAACATGGTCCTGCTGGGAACGGGTGCGCGCTATGGGTTTCGTGCCGCATTACCTTTTGTGGCCGGTGTCGTGCTTGGTAAGCAGCTGATTATCTGGCCCGTGGGCTTTGGTTTGCTGCAACTGGCGGAACAGGTTCCGACGGCCTTTGCGGCGCTGAAATATGCTTCGGCTGCATATATTTGCTGGCTGGCGTGGAAGATCGCGAATTTGCGACTGTCGCGCGAAACTGCGGTTGGTGATGTTCCGGGATTCTGGGCGGGGTTGATCGTGCATCCGCTGAATCCAAAAGCCTGGGCCATGATTGTTGCAGGTTTTACGGGCTTTGTCGCGGCGGGGACGTCCAGCTTTGACGCAACGCTCACGATCGCTCTTAGTTTGTTGATCTGCCAGATTTTTTTGCACCCGATCTGGACTTTTGCGGGGGATAGAATCGCGCATGCGGTTGAAGGTCGCCCGGCGGAAAAATATCTGATGTGGACGTTGGCGGGTCTTACGGTCGCGTCCGTACTATTCGTGTTGTTCGGAGGAGGAACACACCAATGAAGCTTGAGACAATAATAAATCAGCCGGTCATTGAAACCGAGCGGTTCGACCTGCGCCCCCTGCGCCGGTCGGATATGGGCCTTATCGAGCATTACGCAGGTGATGAGCGCGTGGCGCGGATGACCACCAGTATTGCACATCCACTGGCCCCCGGTTCGATCGAAGCCTTTGTAACCCGTTCGATGGCTGACAACCGGGACGAGGACGTCTGGGTCATGGATGCCACCAAGGACGGTGGCCCGGAACTGATCGGTGTGATTTCGCTGAAACGGCTTGATCGGAATCAGTCTGAAGTCGGCTATTGGGTCGCGCCGATCTATTGGAACACGGGCATTGCCTCGATGGCTGTGGAAGCGCTTGTTAACGCCAACCCGCTGGAAAACGCGACGATGTTTGCCAGTGTGTTTCAGGATAATCCGGCCTCGGCCCGGGTCCTGACCCATTGCGGGTTCCAGTATCTGGGCGATGCGGAAAGCTATTCGGTGGCGCGCGATGCGAATGTGCCCACCTGGACATACAGTAAAAAACTCTGACTTGTGGCCGATGGGGCCTTTGCAGTAGGGGACACACATGAAATTTCTCGATCTCGCAAAGGTCTACATCCGGTCCGGGGCCGGCGGTAGCGGCTGCGTCAGCTTCAGACGCGAAAAGTTTATCGAATACGGCGGCCCCGATGGCGGGGACGGCGGCAAAGGCGGGTCTGTCTGGGCCGAAGTTGTGGATGGGCTGAACACCCTGATCGACTTCCGCTATCAGCAACACTTCTTCGCCAAAAACGGGCAACCGGGCCGGGGGCAGCAACGCACCGGCAAGGATGGGGACGATATCGTTCTGCGTGTTCCGGTTGGCACTGAAATCCTGGACGAAGACGAAGAAACCGTCATCTGCGACCTGACCGAAGTCGGGCAACGCGTTCTGCTGGCCAAGGGCGGCAATGGCGGCTTTGGCAACCTGCATTTCAAGTCCGCCACCAATCAGGCCCCGCGCCGCGCCAATTCGGGGCAGGCGGGGATTGACCGCACAATCTGGCTGCGGCTCAAGCTGATCGCCGATGTGGGTCTTTTGGGTATGCCGAATGCAGGCAAGTCGACCTTTCTGGCGGCCACGTCGAATGCGCGGCCCAAGATTGCCGACTATCCGTTTACCACGCTGCACCCCAATCTTGGCGTTGTCGGCGTGGACAACGTCGAATTTGTTGTGGCCGATATCCCGGGCCTGATCGAAGGCGCTCATGAAGGCCGTGGCATTGGTGACCGTTTTCTGGGTCACGTGGAACGCTGTGCCGTGTTGTTGCATCTGGTCGACGGCACCTCTGCGACGGTCGCCGATGATTACCGCACGATCATTCACGAGCTAGAAGCCTATGGCGGTGAACTGGCTGAAAAGCCCCGGATCACTGTTCTGAACAAGATCGACGCGCTGGATGACGAAGAACGTGCCCTTGCCGTCGCTGAGCTTGAGGAGGCCGTGGGCGGCCCTGTCATGACTATGTCCGGTGTGGCACATCTGGGTGTAACCGAAGTTCTGCGGGCGCTGCGCAGCCAGATTGACGACAACCGTGTGCGTCAGAAACCCGCTGAGGAGGCACAGCCTTGGCAACCCTGACCTCGGCACGCCGTCTGGTGGTAAAAATCGGGTCGGCTTTGCTGGTTGATCGCGACACTGGCCTGCTGCGGTCTGACTGGCTGCTGTCGTTGGCGCAGGATGTTTCCTGGCTCAAGGGGCAGGGGAAAGATGTAATCCTTGTTTCGTCCGGTTCGATTGCACTGGGTCGCGGAGTATTGGGCCTGCCGATGGCGGCACTGCCCTTGGAACAGTCACAGGCTGCTGCTGCGGTTGGGCAAATCCGGCTTGCACGCGCTTATGAAGAAGCGTTGGCACCCCATGGGATCACCACGGCGCAGGTTCTGGTGACGCTTGAAGACAGCGAAGATCGCCGCAGGTATCTAAACTCACGCGCAACCTTGGAAACTCTGCTTGGGTTGGGCGTCGTTCCGATCGTCAATGAAAACGACACGGTTGCAACGGACGAAATCCGGTATGGCGACAATGACCGTCTGGCCGCGCAAATCGCCGTGACAGTAGGGGCCGACCAACTGATTCTGCTGTCGGATGTGGATGGTTTCTATTCCGGTAATCCAAAAGAAGATTCCTCGGCGACGCGCTTCGAGACAATCGACAGGATCACACCTGAGATTGAAGCTATGGCTGGTGATGCGGGATCGGGCCTGTCCAAAGGCGGGATGAAGACAAAGCTGTTGGCGGCCAAGATGGCAACCGCTGGTGGTTGCGCCATGGCAATTACTGAAGGGTCGGTTCTGAACCCTCTGAAAACGCTCGAAAACGGTGCCAATTCCACATGGTTTACTGCGACATTGGATCCACATGCAGCCCGCAAACGCTGGATTTCGGCAATGAAACCTCGGGGTGAGATCACAGTGGACGAGGGAGCGGCCAAGGCACTGGCCAATGGCAAAAGCCTGCTCCCTGCCGGGATTGTGGAAGTGACCGGAGATTTCGGTCGTGGCGATCCTGTCGCCGTCCTTGATCTGGAATCCCGCCGTCTGGCTCAGGGGATCAGCCGGTATACGGCGCAGGAAGCCGATGCGATCAAGGGGCGTAAGTCTTCTGAGATTGAAGCGACGCTGGGCTATCCCGGTCGCGCAGCCCTGATCCACCGGGACGACCTGGCCCTTTAACCTTCAATAAGATGATCTGAAAGGCACGCGATATGAAAGACTTCAACAGCATTCCTGCTCTGATGGAAGATCTTGGGAAACGTGCCAAAGCCGCTTCGCGTGAACTGGCTTTCGCAACAGCTGAACGAAAGCACGCGGCGCTGATTGCAGCCGCCGACGCGGTTTGGGCCAACCGGGCACGGATCATCGAAGCTAATCAAAAAGATCTGGAATTCGGCCGCGACAAGGGACTGAGCCCCGCAATGATGGATCGCCTGATGCTGGATGAGGCGCGCGTTCAGGGCATGGTAGACGGGCTGAGAACCGTCGCGGATCAGGCCGACCCGGTGGGTGAGGTTCTGTCTGAGTGGAATATGCCCACGGGCCTTAACATCCAGCGCGTCCGGACACCGTTGGGGGTTATTGGCGTGATCTACGAAAGCCGACCCAACGTGACTGCGGATGCCGGGGCGCTGTGCCTGAAATCGGGCAATGCGGTAATCCTGCGTGGCGGATCCGAAAGCTTTCATTCCTCAACCGCGATCCATGCCTGTCTGGTCGAAGGGCTGAAGGCCGCGAACCTGCCTGAAGACGCCATTCAACTTGTGCCCACACGCGACCGCGCCGCGGTGCAGGAGCTGCTGACGCTGACCGACTATGTCGACGTCATCGTTCCACGCGGAGGCAAGGGACTGGTGGGCCTTGTACAACGAGAGGCCCGTGTGCCGGTCTTTGCCCATCTCGAAGGCATCGTGCACATTTACATCGACAAGGCTGCTGATCCGCAGAAAACGCTGGAAGTGGTACTGAATGCCAAGACTCGCCGCACTGGTATTTGCGGAGCCGCTGAATGCTTGCTGGTTCATCAGGATATCGCCGACACACTGGGGCGTGACGTGGTTGCGGCACTGGTCCAGTCAGGCGTCGAGGTTCACGCCGACGGTGTCCTCGCTGGGGAGGGTACAGTTGCTGCTACGGCGGAAGACTGGGGAAAAGAGTTCCTCGACAGCGTGATCGCGGCGAAGCCCGTTGCCGATATTGATGCCGCGATTGCTCATATTCAGCAATACGGCTCGAACCACACCGATTGCATCATGACCGAGGATGACGCAGCAGCGGCCCGTTTCTTTGAGCGTCTGGACAGCGCAATCCTGATGCACAATGCCTCGACTCAGTTTGCGGATGGTGGCGAGTTTGGCATGGGGGCAGAAATCGGAATCGCGACGGGCAAGATGCACGCGCGCGGACCGGTTGGGGCGGCGCAATTGACCAGTTTCAAATATCTCGTGCGCGGGAACGGAACGATCCGGGCTTAAAACCGAAGTGACACGCGGGTTGCCGAGGTTTCAACGGCAATCCGCCGACCCATCGCAGCTGCCGTTTCAGGCAGCAACGCGAACTGAACGTGCGCGGGCGTGATCTTGGTGGGAAACCGACCTGTCACGACGTTCTTCCAAAGATCACCATCGACATTCAACCGGTCTGCAACCCCGGTCACTATCCAATTGTTGCCCTGATTGACGATTTCGACTGCGCCGCCCAGCGGCATGGCACTTTCGCAGCACATAAGCGCCAGAAAGGCCAGTTTGACCTGATTACGCGGCACTGGCCCGGTCAGGTTCCAGTTGACCCGTATCCGCCCGGCACGCTCGATATCTTTCAGCAGTTCGGTTACTTCGGTCCGACCAAGCGGCTGATCACTGGCCGAGCCAAAGGCAACGCGGAAAAAGCGAATACGTGCCCCGGCACTTCCGACACTGCCCGAGATCAGTTCCATCTCGGGGCCCTGTACGGCGCCCACCATATCCAACAGCTCAAGCCCGTTGGTGATCGCCCCGATCGGGCTGATCAGATCATGGCAAATCCGCGAACCGATCAATTCGGCCAGGTTGACGTTGCTCTCGCCCATGCGTACCTCCGACTGTATCTGCCGCACGTCCCGGAGGCCCCTATGACAGACATGAATGCTATACTTGCACCGGGCATGTTTGTCCGCCACCCGGATTTTCCCGAATGGGGCGTCGGACAGGTTCAGTCCAACATTGCAGGCAAGATCACCGTGAACTTTCGCGAGCAGGGAAAAGTGGTGATCGACGGAACGCGCATCGCCCTGATGCCGGTCTTTGATCTGTGAAAGTGGTTTAGGAAAGGTTAACAACGCTGACCGAAGCGGGGCTTGTTGCCTTTGGCTGAAAAACTGCGGTATCAGCAGCCAAAAGAACACGGATCACCCCATATGCCGGATACTGGCCCTTCTTTCACCGTAAAACTGGCCGAGACCGAAGCCGACCTGCAAGCAGCTCAACGCCTGCGCTATGACGTCTTCGTGCGTGAGTTGGGGGGCGGCGGAGAGATGGTCGATCACGATGCTGGCCTCGAGAAAGACCGTTTCGACCCGTATTTCGATCATATGTTGGCCTATGATGATCACACCGGCGAAATTATTGGCGTCTACAGGATGTTACCGGGCGAACGTGCCGCGGAACTAGGGCAATTCTATTCCGAAGATGAATATGACCTGACCGTTCTCAAGAACAGTGGGCGCAAACTGCTGGAGTTGGGACGGTCGTGCCTGCACCCCGACTACCGTGGGGGTACGGCAATGTACCACCTGTGGAACGGTTTGGCCGCTTATGTAGCGGAACGTGACATTGAGGTGCTGTTCGGCGTTGCGAGTTTTCACGGAACAGACGTGGCCACATTGGCGCAGCCCTTGTCGATGCTTCACCACAACCATCTGGCTCCGCCAGAGTTGCGCGTACGGGCGCAGCCCGATGTTTTTCAGTCGATGGACCTTGTGAAACCAGAGGCTTTGGACCGCCGCGCCGCCATGGTTCAGGTGCCAGCATTGATCAAAGCCTACCTTCGCTTGGGTGGTTTCGTGGGCGAGGGCGCCTTTATCGACCACACCTTCAACACAACGGATGTGTGCCTGATCCTCGACACGACGCGCATGAATGAACGGCAGCGTCGAATTTATGGCGGGGCGTGACGCTGTGAACGACCCGCTCTGGAATAGTGAAGACGCGCCCGATCCGATCGAGCTGGGCGTTACCGGATGGGTTCTGGTCATTCTGCGCGGAGTACCACTAGCGGCCCTTGTCTTTGGTGGCCTGATCATCCTTCTGGCCGTTCGCCTGATCGAGTATCCGATTTTCGGCGTCCGGCGACCTGTGACGCCGTTCATCACACAGTTTGTCTGCCGCAACGCGTTTCGAATTCTTGGCATCGGGTTCCGCGCATCAGGCGCGCTGATGAAAGAGAGGGGGGCGGTGGTGGCAAACCACACGTCCTGGCTGGATATCTTTGCTCTGAACGCGCGCAAGCGGGTCTATTTTGTCTCCAAGGCAGAAGTTGCCAAATGGCCCGGTATCGGCTGGCTGGCCCGTGCGACCGGGACACTGTTTATCGAACGGGATCGCAAGAAAGCCAAGGAACAAACCAAGCTGTTTGAAACCCGCCTGAAAGTGGGTCACAAACTGTTGTTTTTCCCCGAAGGCACCTCAACCGACGGGCTTCGCATTTTACCTTTCAAAACAACGCTTTTCGCCGCGTTCTTTGCAGATGAGTTGCGTGATTTCATGTATATCCAACCCGTTTCTGTGGTGTTTCACGCGCCCATAGGCCAGCCAAAACGCTTTTATGGCTGGTGGGGGGATATGGAGTTCGGGCCACATTTGCTGAAGACCCTTGGCGCACGTCGGCAAGGAACGGTTGAACTAATCTATCATGCGCCAGCGCGGGTCAGCGACTTTGAAAACCGAAAGGCTCTGGCCGCCCATTGTGAAGACGCCGTCAGGCATGCGCACGCATTGGCGCAGCTTGAAAAATAGGGGCGATTGGCCCTTGCGTAGCGCGCAAACCTGCCTTATACGCGCGCCATTCAAACCCGCAGGCGGGGTTTGGCCTTTTTGAGGGAGACATCCTCATCAAGACCGCCGGTTGGAGCGTCCGCTTCTTTCACCCCCGCCCAGGCGTAAACCGGAAAAGGAAAATTGCATGGCTCTTCCCGAGTTCACCATGCGTCAGCTGCTGGAAGCTGGCGTTCACTTTGGTCACCAGACACAGCGTTGGAACCCCCGCATGGGCCCGTTCATCTACGGCTCGCGCAATGGTATCCACATCATGGACCTGACCCAGACCGTTCCGATGCTGGATCAGGCTCTGCAGGCTGTTCGTGACACCGTCGCAAAAGGTGGCCGCATTCTGTTCGTTGGTACCAAGCGCCAGGCCGCTGGCCCGATCGCTGAAGCGGCCGAAAAGTCGGCTCAGTACTATATGAACCACCGCTGGCTGGGCGGCACGCTGACCAACTGGAAAACCGTTTCCCAGTCTATCAACCGTCTGAACCAGATCGACGAAGCCATGGAATCGGGCGCAGAAGGCCTGACCAAGAAAGAGCGTCTGGGCATGGAACGTGACCAGGGCAAACTTCAGGCGTCGCTGGGTGGTATCCGCGAAATGGGCGGCGTTCCGGACCTGCTGTTCGTCATCGACGTCAAGAAAGAAGCACTGGCCATCGCAGAAGCCAACAAACTGGGTATCCCGGTTGTGGCTGTTGTCGACACCAACTGCTCGCCCGATGGCGTTGACTACATCATTCCCGGCAACGACGACGCAGCTCGCGCAATCGCTCTGTACTGCGATCTGGCCGCACGCGCCGCTCTGGACGGTATGACCGCGCAGATGGGTGCAGCAGGCGTTGATCTGGGCGCATTCGAAGAAGCTCCGGTTGAAGAAGCTCTTGCGGAAGAAGCCGCAGAAGCCCCTGCCGAAGCGTAAGCTGCCCGTCACGTAAATGACATATGGGGCAGGGTATGACCTGCCCCAATTCCGTTTGAATTGAGGAGAGCCAAAAGATGGCAATCACAGCAGCAATGGTTAAAGAACTGCGCGACTCGACCGGCGCAGGCATGATGGACGCAAAAAAAGCGCTGACCGAAACCGGCGGCAACATGGACGACGCCGTTGATTGGCTGCGCACCAAAGGCCTGGCCAAAGCGGCCAAGAAATCAGGCCGTACCGCAGCAGAAGGTCTGGTTGCTGTTCACGTCAACGGTGGCAACGGTGTTGCTGTCGAAGTGAACTCGGAAACCGATTTCGTTGCGAAAAACGCTGAATTCCAGGAAATGGTCAGCAAAATTGCAAACGCGGCTGAAGGTGTGGACAACATCGAAGCGCTACTGACCGCTGATCTGGGCGGCAAAAGCGTTGCCGACACCCTGACTGACAAGATCGCCACTATTGGCGAAAACATGTCAGTGCGCCGCATGGCCAAACTGTCGGGCGACACTGTTGTGTCTTATGTGCACAACGCTGCGACCAACGGCATGGGCAAAATCGGTGTGCTGGTTGCACTGTCGGGTGGTGATGAAGCTATCGGCAAGCAGGTTGCGATGCACATCGCCGCTGTGAACCCGGCTGCCCTATCCGAGGCCGACATGGACCCGGCAATTGTCGAGAAGGAAAAGCAGGTTCAGATGGACATCGCCCGCGAATCCGGCAAGCCGGAGCAGGTGATCGAAAAGATGATCGAAGGTCGCATGAAAAAATTCGTCGCCGAATCGACATTGCTGAGCCAGCAATTCGTTGTGAACCCTGATCTGACCGTTGAAGCCGCTGCAAAAGAAGCCGGCGCAACCATCACCGGCTTTGTTCGCCTGGAAGTTGGCGAAGGCATCGTTGTGGAAAAAGAAGACTTCGCTGCCGAAGTCGCAAAAGCTGCTCAGGGCTAAAGAAAGGCTCCGACAGGGGCCTTGCTGAACAAAGTGAAAGGGTTACGCGTCGCGTAGCCCTTTTTTGTTGGTGGCACATCAGAGAATTGGCAAAGAAGTGAAGGATTGGAGGGCCCCGCATGATGGGGATGGTCGAGGCCCCCCAAAATTCCGACACAGGTACGCGGACGAATAGGCGCCCCCTTGTCAGAGTGATTGGAGAGCTTTGAAATCGCAAAGATCCAACCGAATGTTCCCTGGCTAAAGCCACCACTCACGGAACACTCTCACTTTGCAACTTTTAGGTTAGATTTGAAAAGTAGTGATTTCCTTACCTAGGGTAAACTGACGCGGGATGGCGTCATAAAAACACTCCTAAACTTCCATAATGAACATCTGATTATGCAAAGATGCCTTCAAAACAGCCTGAGCCGTCGTTTCAACCGACAACGCCTCACGGGCGAGTCGAAGATGCTTTTCGACAGTTGCCGCTGTCAGGCCCATCAGCAAGGCTATGTCCTGCGTGGTTTTTCCGTCACCAACCCATTGCAACGCCTCGCGCTGACGCTTTGTCAGGGCCCGGTTCGGTGGGTTGAAAGGCAATGTCAGGATCTTCAGATGCGCAACGTTGTTCATCAAAAGAATGTCTTCGCCATGCTCTTGCCAGATCGCGTCAATGTCTTCCTGGCTCATCCCTTCCTTGGCGGATAGGGAAATCGCCCCTTTCGAGCGCACAGAGACCGAGTTGAAGCTGACGGTGTAACCAGAAACGACGCCCATGGACTTGTTGAACTCGAAAACCTCACGCTCTTTGTCGCTCATCGACCCTCGAGAATGCATGTCCAGCAACATTTTCCAACTGGCGGCGCCTTCATTGTCCAGCGCCCATTTCAACATGGGGGCGTGAAAATACAAACCGTCCTTGATGAAACCATCCACATAGGCACGGTTATGGTTAGTCAGAATGACAAAGTCCTCTGGATCACCCAATGAGGTTGCCGTCCTGTATTGCGTGTGGCCGTAGATAAGGCGATCGAACCCGAATTTCGCCATCTGTCGGCAATGCGCATCCCACAGGTCTTCCAGGGTCTTGGCATAGCTGACAAACCGCAGATAATCCCTGAGGGTCATGCCGTGTCACCTGCTTTCAGATGGGCGGCAAGCGCGTCCAGAGCAAGAACATAGCCTTGGGCGCCAAAGCCACAGATCTGCCCCGAAGCAACAGGCGCGATATAGGACTTGTGCCGGAATGCTTCCCTTGCATGGATGTTTGACAGGTGAACCTCGACAACCGGCAGGTCAACTGACGCGATGGCATCCATCAGCGCAACCGACGTGTGTGTGAATGCCCCCGCATTGATCACAAGGCCATCCTGCACACCGCGTGCGCCGTGGATCGCATCAATTAACACACCCTCATGGTTGGATTGCAGATGCGAGACTTCAAGGCCAATGGACGCGCCATGGCGCTGGCACTCCTCCTCGATCATCTTCAGAGTGGTGCTGCCGTAAACCTCGGGCTGCCGTGTGCCAAGCAGGTTGAGGTTTGGGCCATTCAATACCAAAACGTTGTGCATGTCTTCACGATCCCCATTAATGGTACATAGACGCCTAAAGGTTGGGTTGTCTACCTGCCTTTGCCGGATCGAGTACAGTCGAAAAACCGGTGTGCGAAGCGGGTCGCTATTTTGTTCACGGCTTCAACTTTTCGCCATGGTGACAACGATTTTTCCCAGAACGGAACGTTGTGACAATTGTTCAAGCGCCTCGTGCGCGCGGGCAAGCGGGAACCGCGCGCTAATTCGCGGTTTGATTTTGCCGGCTGTGTAAAGATCGAACAGGTTCTTGACGTTGTCAGCATGGCCGATTGGGTCGCGGAAAACTGACGCGCCCCAAAACACACCAACGATCTGACATCCTTTCAAAAGGGCCAAATTCAAGGGAATCCGCGGAATGCCCGCTGGAAAACCGACGACAAGGTAACGACCTTTCCAGGCCATGCTGCGCAGGGACGGTTCGGCCAGCGTACCGCCAACAGCGTCGTAGACGATGTCTACGCCGTCAAGACCGGCAAGTTTCTTAACTTCGGCTGAGAAGGCTTTTTGCGCATCCTTGTCCATGTCGCGCGGGTAAATCACCACGTCATCGGCACCAATCTGGCTACAGAATTCGGCCTTTTCAGGTGATGAAACGGCTGCGATCACCCTGGCACCCATGGCTTTGCCCAGTTCAATGGCGGCTGACCCCACACCTCCGGCGGCACCCAGTACCAACAGGGTTTCACCGGGTTGAATCTCCGCCCGATCCTTCAACGCGTGGTAGGACGTGCAGTAGGTGAAAATGAAACAGGCGGCATCTTCATAGGGCATCGCATCAGGAATTCGGATTGCAGTGTCCGCCATGAGCGTGACATGGGTCGAAAACCCACCATGCCCGGTTAGGGCCAAAACACGGTCGCCTGGCTTCAATCCATTGACGCCTTCGCCCACAGCCAGAACTTCACCCGCAATTTCACCGCCCGGAGCAAAGGGCCGTGGCGGCTTCATCTGGTACAGATCGCGGATAATCAACGTGTCCGGAAAATTCACGCCCGCTGCTTTCACACTGATCAAAAGCTGACCTTTGCCCGGCTGCGGATCTGGTAGGGTCGTAAGCTCCAGGGTTTCGGGACCGCCCGGTGCGACGCTGAGTAATGCTTGCATACCGCCTCTGATCTGCCTGTACTTTGTGTCGAGGAAGTTTTGGTGCAGCATGGTTTTTTGTCAACGCTACGGTCCAACGCCTGCCGCGACGGCAAGAGGAACGCAATTTGTATCAGGATGAACTGGCGACAAAGAAACTGAGGAGCACAAAATGACCCCCGACACCCTCTTTTCGCTTCACGGCAAAACCGCTTTGGTAACAGGTGGGGCGACAGGTATTGGCCGCATGGCAGCCGAGGCGCTGGTTCAGGCAGGCGCGCGCGTGCTCATTGCCTCAAGAAAAGGAGACGCCTGTGCCACGGTCGCTGCAGAACTGAACGCGCTGGACGCGCCGGGCAGCGCCGAAGGCTTTGCCGGTGACATTGGCAGCGCAGCCGGTATAGGCAAGCTGGTCTCTGACATTCAGGAGCGTACGGACAAACTGGACATCCTGATGAACAACTCGGGGGTGTCCTGGGGTGCTCCCATGGGGCAGTTTCCCTACGATGCATGGGAAAAGGTTATGTCTGTCAACGTGACAGGGATATTCGAACTGACCCAGAGGCTTTTGCCAATGCTAATGAAATCAGGCACCGCCGAAAACCCGGCGCGCATTGTCAATGTGGGGTCAGTCATGGGTGAAGTCCCAATGGGCGATGGGGCCTACAGCTATTCGGCCTCAAAGGCTGCTGTTTTGCACCTGACCAAGGTCTTGGCCAAGGAACTTTCACCGCACCACATCACGGTTAACGCACTCGCTCCGGGGCCGTTTGTGTCGCGCATGACTGCCTTTGCGACAGCCGATGAGGATACCAGAGAACGGGTTGGCAAGTCTGTACCTCTGGGTCGCGTCGGACGGGACGAGGATATTGCAGGCTGTATGTTGTTCCTGTGCGGTCGCGGCGGCAGCTATGTGACAGGCGCAGTGATCCCGGTTTCGGGTGGGATCAACGTGGTGACCGCCGGAAACATCTTTGCCGAGGCCCTGTGACGGGAAGACAGCCAATGAAAACCGAAATCAATCTGGATCTGGCGGCGGTAGATGCGTATCTGAGCGCGCATCTTTCCGGCTACAACGGGCCATTGGATGCGAGGAAATTTGATGTCGGGCAATCCAACCCGACGTTTGAGTTACGCACACCAGAGAAAGCCTATGTGCTGCGCCGAAAGCCCGCCGGCGTATTGCTGAAATCGGCACATGCCGTTGATCGCGAATTTCGGGTTCAAAGCGCCCTTGCCGGGAGCGAGGTTCCGGTGCCCAAGATGTATCTGCTGTGTGAAGACGACAACGTCATCGGCTCGGCCTTCTATGTGATGGAACGCTTGCAGGGCAGGGTGTTTCCGGACCCAACGCTGCCCAAAGAAAGCAACGAAACCCGCGCCGCCATCATTGACGAAATGAACAGGGTTCTTGCCCAATTGCACATGGTGGATATCGATGCCGTTGGCCTGTCTGACTATGGGCCGATTGGCAACTATTACGAGCGTCAGATCGCGCGCTGGACCAAGCAATACCGCGCGTCCGAGACCTCGGCCATTGCGGATATGGATGCGCTGGCTTCAGCGCTCGAGACCTCGGTACCGGCCGATGACGGGCAGCGCACGCTGGTGCATGGGGATTACCGCATCGACAACCTGATGTTTGCGCCGAACCGGGCGGAATGTATCGGGGTGCTGGATTGGGAACTGTCGACGATCGGTCACCCTTATGCGGATCTGGCCGCAGTAATCATGCAATGGCAGTTGCCGCCGGGAAAACAGGGCCGGGGGCTGGCGGGTGTGGATCGATACAGCCTGGGCCTGCCCAGCGATGAGGCATTCATTGCCCAATACTGCAAACGTCGAGGCCTGGATGGCATAGACAATTTCGGCTTTTATCTCGGCTTCAATTTCTTTCGCATGGCAGGCATCCTACAGGGTGTCTACAAACGCGCGCTGGATGGGAATGCGTCAGACCCCGACCGCGCAAAGGCTTTTGGCGCATATGTTCCTATATTCGCCCAGCACGGCCTGAAAGCACTTGAGTCCACATTAGAGTGACGACCTATCAAGCTGTTTTTATGTCACTATCTTGCCTTGAAAGTTCAACCTCAAGATTTGGCAGACTGTTCTTTCCAAAAAACAGCTCAGCCCCGGTGAACATGCTGGGAACCCCAAACACACCTCGCCGAACCGACGACTTGGTCATCTCTTTCAGTTTCAGTTTAACGTCGGGGCTCGCCATGGCTTCGCGAATTTTGCGAACGGGCAAGTCGTTTTCATGCAGGATATCCGTTAGGACACCGATCTCGTCCGCCTTCTGACCATGTACCCATATCGCATCAAAAACCGCGTTTATATATCTGACTTCCCAAGGTTTTCCATTGGCAAAACACGCGCCGCGCATGGCAAGTTTTGTGTTGATCGGAAAATGCGGGCTCATATGAAAGCTCAACCCACGACGGCGGGCAAACCGGTGCAGATCATGCGTCAAATAGGCTGTCTTTTGGCGGTTTTCGGAATACGCCTGAAATGGGCTTTGGTTATGCGTCGCCTTGAACACCGCAGGCAGCAGGACAGGAACATAAGTAATGCTTGCGTCATAGCGCTCGGCAAGATCGGGGAGCATCTTATGGGCGAGAAACGCGTTCGGGCTGCAAAAATCGTAAATGAAGTCTATGGTCTGCGTCATGGGGTTCCTCCCTTTCGGTTCCTTGAAATCTTGTTCATTGAACTTCAGGCGAATCTGCGTCGAAATCAGTCTAACATTCCATTGTGAGGCACGCTGATGAAGCCCATTCACGAATTTCTCTGCAACACGCAACTTTTTGCTGCTATTTCAGGTCACAAGCTCAAACAGTCGCAGTTTAGTACCTCACGGAAGTTCCCAAATGTCCCATAGGCAATCCATGTTTGATCAAACCCGGCTGGATCGGCTTAGCCATTGGATGGAAAACTATGTTGAGCAGCGCAAATATGCCGGATCATCCTTTTTGCTGCGCCACAAAGGGAGTGAGGCCTTTTTTCATGCCTGTGGTGTCAGCAGCCTCGAGACTGGCCGGCAATTCCAACGCGACACGCTGGTGCGCATTTATTCCATGACCAAACCGATCACATCGGTCGCGTTGATGACATTGGTCGAACGCGGGCTTGTTCACCTGAACGCGCCTGTGTCTGAGTTTCTACCTGAATTCAAAGATATGCAGGCGCTGGTCCCGGGGGCGGAGAAACTGGATCAGACCGAGGCTGCACCGCCTCCAACGCTACATCAGTTACTGACGCATACCAGTGGGCTAAGCTACCCGTTCAACCCCGGGCTTTTGCCCCAAGCGATGGATGAACAGGACCTTATTTTCAAACCCAATCAGGGGCTTCTGGAACATCTTGTGCGCGATCTGGCAGGGCTGCCACTGGCGTTCCAACCCGGTGCTCGCTGGGAATACTCGGTCGGGATTGACGTGCTGGGTCGTGTGATCGAGTTGGTCTCGGGCCAGTCATTGGAGCAGTTCTTTCGAAGCGAAATCCTTGAGCCGCTGGACATGCGCGAAACAGGTTTTTCCGTACCCGCTGGGGCAGGGGATCGTTTCGCATCGCTTTACACCCCATTGGCTGGCGACGCGATGGCGCTGAATTCCGCGGATCACGGTAGCGAAAGCCTTAGACTGTTCGATTCCCACATAGAATCCCCGTTCGAAAACACGACGACCTTTTCCGGCGGTGGCGGTCTGATTTCGACAATCGATGATTATGCCAAATTCGCGGACATGCTTCGAAATCGGGGGGCCGGGAACGGGTACCGCATACTTGGCCCGAAAACCGTCGATTTCATGATGCGCAATCACCTTCCCGGGGACATTGCTTCAATGGGTCCGCAGAGTTTCGCAGAGCAACCGATGGAAGGAATGGGCTTTGGGCTAGCCGGTGCGGTTGTTCTGAATCCCGGTCTGGTAAGGGTTCCCGGCTCTATCGGGGATTTCAGCTGGGGTGGAATGGCGTCGACCTATTTCTGGATTGACTGGCAGAATGACCTGACGGCGATTTTCTTTACCCAACTGTCCCCCTCAAGTTCGTACCCATCCCGCGCCGAACTCAAGGCACTGGTTCATGCGGCCATGATTGAATGATTTCCTCTGTACTGATACCCGGTGCCGGACGACACAACTTGCGAGCAGACGATGACCGAAGCGGAACGTATCTTACTGGATCTTCTGGATATTGAACGGCTTGAGATCGATCTGTTTCGCGGGACAGGGTCGGGCGGTGAAACCCCCACACGCATCTTTGGCGGACAGGTCATCGCGCAAGCGCTCGCTGCGGCGTATCGGACTGTTGAAGAACGGTTGTGCCATTCGCTACACGCCTATTTCATTCGCCCGGGAGATCCAGAGAAACCCGTTATTTATCAAGTTGATCGCGCGCGAGACGGAGGTTCGTTCACAACCCGCCGTGTGGTTGCGATTCAGCATGGAAAGCAAATCCTGAACATGTCGGCATCCTTTCATGTCCGGGACGAAGGTTGGGACCATCAGCATCCGATGCCCGTCGTGAACGCACCGGAAGCGTACCCGTCCCGATCTGAATTGCGTAAAACATACGTTGAACGTGTTCCCGAAAGGTTGAGGGGCGAATTGCTGCGCGAGCGCCCGATAGAGGTTCGGGAAGTCGATCACCTGGATCCATTCACACCGAAAGTCTCTGACGATCGAAACCAGACTTGGTTCCGTATGCCTGCAGCCGCTTCCGTTGACGCCAGAACGCAGCACTTACTGCTGGCTTATGCGTCTGACATGAACCTGATGTCCTCTGGATTGCGGCCACACGGTCTGAGCTGGTTTAGCGGAGAGTTCAACGGCGCAAGTCTGGACCACGCGCTATGGTTTCACGCACCGGTAAATTTTCAGAACTGGCATCTGTACGTAATGGACTCGCCGTGGACGGGGCAGGGACGCAGTTTTAACCGTGGATCGATCTATTCCGAGGACGGTACCCTTGTTGCATCTGTCGCACAGGAAGGATTGATGCGCAGAATTCGCGCACGACCTTAAGTATTGCCAATAAACCTTTGATTTAACTTCTGCATTCCGCTAAGCCACCGATCGTAATCAGCCGCTTTGAATTGCAAATAATCAGCGACTTGTGGATGAGGCAGAATCAAAAACCGTTCATTTCGAATAGCTTGCACACAGGATTCAGCCACATCTCTGGGCTCAAGCATCCCATCAATCGAAGCTACTGAGATTTCATGGCCTTCGGTCATTTTCGAACGTACCGCCTGCGGACACAGGACCGAGAGTTTCAATCCTTCAGCGCCATATGTCAGCGAAAGCCATTCGGCAAATCCTACAGCCGCGTGTTTGGTAACCCCATATGGGGCTGCACCAGGTTGGTTCAGCAAACCTGCCGCAGACGCAGTTATCATTATATATCCGCCGCCGCGACGAACCATGCGTGGAACCAGATGGCGAGCAGTCCAGACATGGGACATGACATTGATCTTCCAGATCCGATCCCAATCTTCGTCCGCAACATCGAGACCGCCAAGCGTCAGAATTCCGGCATTTGCGCAAAACAGGTCAATTGGACCGACAGTTTCTTCAACAAAATCAATCAGAGCCTTGATCTGCGCTTCGCTGGAAACGTCGCAGGGATACGCCTGACCACCAATTTGCTCTGCGACCAAATTTGCGCCAGCGATGTCGACATCCGAGCAGATTACACGTGCACCTTCTTGGGAAAACCGTTCTGCAAGACCACGACCAATACCTTGGGCAGCGCCGGTGACAACGACAGTTTTGTTCTTAAGCTCCATGCGTATTCCGGACAGGTTCGTTACAGTGTTTTCAATGTGTTGGCTTGCCTTCCGTATTACAAGTATTACGTTTTTACCATAATACCAATTACACGCTAATTGAAAGTAGCGGAGATATACTCAGATTCCACTGCAATCAGTCATCAGACCAATGCGATCAACACAGGTCTGATGCGATTTATCCCAACGCGTAACCTGCACCGCGGACTGTTCGAACCGGATCATCCCCGCCGTGTTGCGTTAAGGCTTTGCGCAGTCGTCCAATGTGAACATCAACGGTACGCGTATCGACATAGATGTCGCGTCCCCAGACCCGATCCAGCAATTGTTCACGGCTCCAGACCCTGCCCGGCTTTTCCATGAACGTGCTAAGAAGCCGGAATTCGGTTGGACCAAGTTTCAAGGGCTTGCTGTCACGGCTGACCTTGTGGGTTTCCGAATCCAGAATGATGTCATCGTACTCCAGTCGCAAGCCAACAGTTGCAGGTCGGACGCGGCGCAGTTGTGTTCGGACACGCGCCATCAGTTCGACGATCGAATATGGTTTGACCACATAATCGTCGGCACCAGTTTCCAGCCCGCGAACCTTGTCTACCTCTTCTGATCTGGCCGACAGCATTATTATCGGGATCGAACGTGTGTCCGGACGGCTTTTGAGCCGGCGGCAAACCTCAATCCCGCTTAGGTTGGGCATCATCCAGTCCAGAACAATGATATCCGGGCAGTCTTCGTCGACCAGCAGCATAGCTTCGTCACCGTTGGCCGCCTTTGAGACGCGAAAACCTTCGGCTTCAAGGTTGTAGGCCAGCACCTCGCGTTGGGCCAACTCATCCTCGACCACCAGAACCGTCGGTTGATCTGCGGACATCTCAAGCCTCTCCTACGCTGTTTGCGACGTTATATCGGCCTTGGGCCGAGCCTCGGTCGGGCGGTCGCCTGTAACCAGATACACCACCTGCTCGGCAATCGAGGTTACATGGTCGCCCATACGCTCGATGTTCTTGGCGATGAAATGCAGGTGCATACAGGCCGAAATATTGCGCGGATCCTCGGCCATAAAGGTCAGGAATTCGCGGAACAGGCCGTTATACATCTGGTCGACCTCTTCATCGCGGTTGATGACGTCGGTGGCCAGTTCCGCGTCGCGCTGAATATAGGCGTCCAACGCGTCGCGCAGCATACGTTCAACTTCGCGCGCCATGCGGCGTAAGGCAGCTGCGCTGCCGCTGATCTCGCCCGCATTGGCCAGAACGGTCGTACGCTTGGCGATGTTCTTCGCGTAATCGCCAATCCGCTCAAGATTGCCGGATACTTTCAGGACCGAAAGAACCAGTCGCAGGTCACTGGCCGTGGGCGCGCGCAACGCAATCAGACGCGCGGTTTCCTCGTCGATCAGGTCTTCCAACGCGTCGATGGCCTTGTCACCTTGTCGTACTTCCTGGGCCAGCTCAACGTCACGGCTTTCAAGCGAGCGCGCCGCGCCCATGATAGCGGCCTCAACCAGACCGCCCATCTTCATGATATGCGCCTGGATTGTTTCGAGGTCGCGGTCAAAAGCAGATGCAATATGTTGTTCGCTCATTGTTTGATACCTGTGCTTAGCCGATACGGCCTGTAATGTAGCTTTCCGTGCGCGGATCGACCGGATTGGTAAAAATCTGACCGGTTTCACCGAATTCCACCAGATTACCCAGGTGGAAAAAGGCCGTTTTCTGACTGACGCGCGCGGCCTGCTGCATCGAGTGGGTGACGATCACAACCGAATATCGGGAACGCAATTCGTCGATCAACTCTTCGACCTGTGCGGTTGCAATCGGGTCCAGCGCCGAGCACGGCTCGTCCATCAACAGGACTTCCGGTTCAGTTGCCACGGCGCGCGCGATACACAAACGTTGCTGTTGCCCCCCTGACAAACCCGTGCCAGGCGAATCCAGACGGTCCTTGACCTCATCCCAGATTGCGCCTCGACGCAGTGATTTCTCAACGATCTCATCCAGTTCCGCCTTATTCTTGGCCAAGCCGTGGATACGCGGACCATAGGCCACGTTGTCGTAGATCGACTTGGGGAACGGGTTCGGTTTTTGGAACACCATGCCGACTTTGGCGCGCAACTGAACGGGGTCGACCCGCTTGTCATAAATGTCTTCGCCGTCCAACAGGATATCACCTTCGACACGGCAGATATCGATGGTGTCGTTCATCCGGTTCAGACACCGCAGGAAGGTCGATTTTCCACAACCCGAAGGACCGATAAAGGCCGTGACGGTCTTGTCTTCGATCTCAACACTCACGTCCTTGATGGCGTGGGTATCACCGTAGTATACCTGAACCTTCTTCGCGTTGATCTTGATGTCTTTGGAGTCCACGGTTCTCTCCACTCGTGTCATGTCGTTCATTATTGCCCCCAATTACCAGCGGCGTTCAAAGCGGCGGCGCAGGATGATAGCGATGATATTCATGGTCAGCAGGAACATCAAAAGGATGATGATTCCGCCCCAGGCCTTTTCGTAGAACCCGACATCAGCGCGTGCGGCCCAAGTGTAAATCTGGGCGGGCATTGCCGAGTTCGGCTCGGTAAAGCCGGCAAGGAACCCGTCGGGATATCCCCGCGCCACAAAGCCTACCATGCCGATCAGCAACAACGGCGCGGTTTCACCCAAGGCTTGTGCCAGACCGATGATGGTGCCGGTCAGAATGCCCGGCGCGGCCAAAGGCAGCACGTGGTGGAACACAGCCTGCATTTTCGAGGCCCCTACCCCCAACGCTGCATCACGGATCGACGGCGGAACCGCTTTCAGCGAGGCGCGGGTCGAGATGATGATCGTCGGCAATGTCATGAGGGTCAGAACCAGACCACCAACCAGCGGCGCCGATTGTGGCAGGTGCATGAACTGGATGAACACGGCCAGACCCAGAATACCGAACACAATCGACGGCACGGCTGCAAGGTTCGAGATGTTCACTTCAATCAGGTCGGTGAACCTGTTCTGTGGAGCGAACTCTTCAAGATAAATCGACGCTGCCACACCAATAGGCAGTGACAGGCCCAAAACCACCAGCATCATGAAAAACGACCCAATGACCGAGGCGCCGATGCCGGCACCGCCCGGGTTGTCAACGCCAGAATCCGCACCGGTGATGAACGGCCAGTTGAAAGCCTGCTTGATGATGCCCGCCTGTTCCAGCGCATCAACCAGATCCAGATCGCTAAGCTGCAGAAACCGGCTGTCCTGCAAGGTGTCACGGGACACGCGGCCTTTGAAATACCCGTCGACCCGGCTGGAGGCGGCCAGATCAAACTTGACCGGATCACCCAGCTTGCCGGGGTTATCGGCATAGTAAGTTCGGATTGTACCGCCGATTTTACCAAGAAGACGTTCGATCGCCGCTTCGTCGAAATCAACGCTGATCCCTTGGTCTTCCAGTTCCTTGCTCAACTGAGCGATGAACAGGTTGGAATAGGCCTTAGTCTTGAACAACGTACTTTCCGCCTCGTCTCGCTGCGCAGCGGACAAGGTGAAATCCACGCTGACAACAGTGCGCTGAAAGGCCGGAATACCCTGCGACAGGATCGAGGCGAACAGAACGATCAGGAAGAACAGGCCCGTTGCAATCGCGACAATCCCGTAGGCCCGAAATCGTTTCTCTGCATTTGCGCGTTTTTTGGTATGTGCATCCGCTACAGTCAGCGAGACAGAGCGATGACCTGTTTCAGGACTTTGCATACTGGCGTCGGTCATTCGTATTGCTCCCGATACTTACGCACGATGTAGAGGGCAAAGATGTTCAGCCCAAGCGTGAGGGTGAAAAGGGTCATGCCCAGTGCAAAGGCCACAAGCGCCTCGGGCGATGCGAAATCCGCGTCTCCGGTTAGCTGGCTCACGATTTTTGCGGTTACCGTCGTCATGGCTTCAAACGGGTTCAGGCTCAGCCGTGCTGCCGCCCCTGCCCCAAGGACCACGATCATAGTCTCACCGATGGCGCGCGATGCGGCCAGCAGGATCGCCCCCACGATACCCGGAAGCGCAGCTGGCAGAACGACCTGACGGATGGTTTCCGATTGCGTTGCGCCCAATCCGTAAGAACCGTCACGCATGGCCTGCGGCACCGCATTGATGATGTCATCGGACAAAGAGGACACAAACGGGATCAGCATGATGCCCATGACCAACCCAGCGGTCATGACTGCCGTGCCAGCTTTCATCCAGCCAAGCCCCTCATCCCCGAACAGGCCAAGCAAAAGCGGACCAACGGTCAGCAGCGCAAAAAGGCCGTAAACGATGGTCGGGATACCGGCCAGAATCTCGAGCAGCGGTTTTGCTACGGCGCGGACACGGGGGGAGGCGTATTCGCTGAGGTAAATCGCGGCGAACAACCCGATCGGGACGGCCACCAGCAGCGCAACGATAGAGATATAGAATGTCCCCCACAACAAGGGAATAATACCAAGCTCAGACGACCCGCCGCGTCCCGAAAAACTGGGGGCCCATGTCGTGCCGAAAAAGAAATCGGTAGCAGGGTAGAGCTTGAAGAATTCCCAAGTATTGAAAACCAGAGACAGGACGATCCCGACAGTGGTCAGAATTGCGATGGATGCGGCCGCCAGCAACAGAAAACGCACGCCCTGCTCGACCACATTACGCGCGCGGTATTCTGCGTGAGTTTGAAACCAGCTGGCTGCAGCACCGGCGAGTGCCGTCAGTATGACGGCGACAGTCATGACCGAATAGCCGGTCGCATTCATGATCCGATAACTTTGCGCCGCGCGCAGCACAGGTTGCGTGATATCCGACGTCACCACCTGCCCGGCATCCTTCAGACGCTGGGTCATGTCGATTACATCCGCGCGCGCGTTGCGCGCCAGTTCCTCGGGTATCTGCCCGGCGGCAACCGCGTTATCCAGACCGTACGCGGTGCGACGGACCTCGGCCATGACCAGATTTAGGGACGAGCCGTCTTGGATGGCGGAACCCGAGATCGTTTCAGAAACCTGAGAGTTCACGTAAAGCGGTTGTACCAGCAACCAGAGGATCATAAGGCCAAATGCGGGTACGATCGTCTTGAGAGCGACATTTGCGCCATAATACGACGGCAGCGAGTGCAAAGCCCGGGTATCTCCTGTGGCGCTTTGCAGGGCGCGTGTGCGCCCCAACACGTAACCGACTGAAGCAATCGCAAGCACGATCAGAACGAGCCATACTATCGGCATGAAACCCCCATTTGGTCTTGGCCGGGAAAGCTGAAAAATGTGGGGGCGACATAAATGCCGCCCCCGGTATTTCGAACCAAAGGCGGGATTAGCTGCCCGAACCCATGGTGACTTCGTTGGCGATTGCATCCTGAGTTTTTGCCAGCTCAGGGTCCGCAACCAGACCATAGTTTGCCAGAGGACCCGAAGCGCCTGCGATTTCGTCGTGGGTAAAGAACTGGGCATATTCTTTCAGGCCGGGGATCACGCCGATATGGGCTTTCTTCACGTAGAAGAACAGCGGGCGCGAAACCGGATATTCACCGGTCGAGATGGTTTCGGTCGAAGGAGCGATACCCGACATGGTGGCCACTTTCAGCTTGTCGGTGTTGTTCTCGTAGAACGCCAGGCCGAAGATGCCGATGCCATTGGGGTTGGTGTCGATACGCGCCAGCGTTTCGGTGTAGTCACCATCGATGTCGACCGCCTTGCCGTCGGTACGTACAGCCAGACATGCATCTTCTGCGTCGTCTTCGCTCATACCGCCAGCAATCATGGCTTCCATCGCGCCGGTTGCTTCACACCCGATCAGCAGAACTTTTTCTTCGAACACTTCACGGGTGCCGTGCTTTGTACCCGGAATAAAGCCCGCGATTTCTACATCAGGCAGTTCGGGGTTGAATTCAGCCCAGGTGGTGTAAGGGTTATCAACCACTTCGCCGTCTTTCAAAACTTTTGCGCCCAAAGCGTTAAAGATGTCAGCAGGTTCAAAAGCGGTGAAGGCAGGACCGGTCTGCTGGCTTGCAAAAACGATGCCATCATAACCGATGCGGACTTCCATGATGTCAGTCACACCGTTTTCGGCGCAGGCTTTGATTTCTTTTTCACGGATCGCGCGTGATGCGTTTGCAATGTCGATGGTGTTTTCACCAACACCCTCACAGAAACGCTTTAAACCGGCTGACGAACCGCCCGATTCAACAACCGGGGTCGGGAAGTCGGTGTTCTCACCAAACAGTTCCGCAACGATCGAGGCATATGGAAGAACGGTCGACGAACCGGCAACCTGAACGTTGTCACGGGCAGCAGCGGTGGTTGCCGAGACGGTGGCGATTGCCAGCGCAGAAGCCGACAGTTTTACAAAGGACATTTCAGTCTCCTTGAAAAGGTATGATTGATCACCCCCATGATGATCCTGCGTGCACCCCTAGGGGCCGTGCGTAAGCCTTTTGTGACAAGTGTGTAACGCTTTTATGACAACCTCCGTTTATCCGGAGATTTCGGGTCAAAAAATCGTAACGAGGCAGATTTTGAAGGGCGGTAATGCGGGAAGGGCTACCGTGGTAAGATGACCGTAAAGACGGAACCTTTTCCCAACTCACTTTCCACGCGCAACCGTCCGCGGTGGCGATTGACGATGTGCTTGACGATGGCCAGCCCCAGCCCCGTTCCACCCAACTGCCGGGATCTGTGATTGTCGGCGCGATAGAATCGCTCGGTCAGACGTGGCAAATGCACGGAATCAATTCCTGGCCCCTTGTCGATGACCTTCACCCGCACCCCAGGTCCACGCATCGCCGCGTCACGCTCTGATGACAGAACGCTGACTGTGACGCTGCCACCGCTGGCACCGTATTTGATTCCGTTTTCGATCAGGTTGGTGAATACCTGCCGTAACTGATCGCTGTCTCCGGTCACGGAAAGTGGGCCGTCCTGTGCGTCAAGCGTTAGCGTCACACCCGCCTCTTCCGCCAGGGGGCGCAACGAGTTCAGGGTGGATTGCAGCAGCCCTGTCAGCTCCAGCTGTTGATTTGGGCGTACTCTTTCTTCGCTTTCCACGCGGTTCAGGGACAAAAGATCGCCAACCAGCCGGTTCATCCTGTTGGCTTCATCAGCCATGATTTGCAGGAACCGGTCACGCGCAGCCGGATCGTTGCGTGCAGGGCCGCGCAGGGTTTCAATGAAGCCCATCAGTGCCGTCAAAGGCGTCCGCAATTCGTGACTGACATTGGCAACAAAGTCGCGGCGCATCTGACTTGCCTGTTCCAGATGCGTGACATCTTGAAAAGTGGTCAGAACGGCCCCGCCCGACACGGCTCCGACCCCGTTCATATACCGGCATTGCACATCAAATGTTGTGTCCTGTGCACCATCATTGGAAAGATGACGCGCCGTCTTAGTTCCCTTCGATTGAAGGCTTTGTTCAATTGCTTCAAGAACCTGTGGCTGCCGCAGGATGGTCGCAAAATGCCGCCCCACGATATTCTGCCCCAAAAGGGTTTTCGCATCCGTATTGGCGGCAACGATCCGTTCGGTCTGATCCACCATCAGCGCGGGCATAGGGATGGCCTGGACAAATCCATCAAGAAGGTCATCTGACATGCTTCAAACCCCGATCAATCCACGCGCCTTATTGAGCAGCTCTCAGGGTGTCACGAAACCTGCGCATGTTTTCCTGATAGTGCAGCGCGCTTAGGGTAATCCGTTTTGCTGCGACCTCGTCCAGCTGGCGTACCACTTTGCCCGGAGCCCCCATCACAAGGGAATTATCCGGAATCTCCTTGCCTTCCGTGATCAGGGCCCCTGCCCCGATCAGGCAATTCCGGCCGATCCGGGCACCATTCAGAACAATCGCGCCCATTCCGATCAGAGTATTTTCTCCGATCGTACACCCGTGCAGCATCACTTTGTGTCCGATGGTGCAATTCGAACCGATCGACAAAGGATACCCGGCATCGATATGCATGACGCAGTTTTCCTGAACGTTGCTGCCTGCACCAACGCGGATTTCCTCGTGATCTGCGCGTATCGTGCAGCCGAACCAAACCGAGGCGCCCTGTTCCAGCACGACCTTGCCGATTAGGTTGGCATCGGGCGCAACCCACGTGTCCTCGTGAATTTCGGGCATGTGCTCGCCTAACGCGTAGATCGTCATGACAGCCCCTCGAATTCGTTTTGAAGTTTGCGCACGTGCTGTTGCAGATTTGGCTGTTGAATACGGCGCATCCGTTCGGCGCTGACGATGGTCTTCAGCTTCTTTTCGGTCGCCTCAAGATCGTCATTGATCAGGACATAATCGTAATAGCCCCAGTGGCTGATCTCGTCCCAGCTTTTGAGCATCCGCCTTGCGATAACTTCATCGCTATCCTGTCCACGCGATTCCAGACGGCGGCGCAGTTCAGGGATCGACGGCGGCAGGATGAAGATCGACAGCGCGTGTTTACCCAAGTCCGAATTGCGGATCTGAACCTCACCTTGCCAGTCCACGTCGAACAGAACGTCCTTGCCCGCGTGAATCGAGCTACGCACCGGATCAGCGGGTGAGCCGTAGAAATTGCCGAAAACATGCGCATGTTCCAGCATCTGGCCATTGGAGACCTTCTGCTTGAACTCGTCCTCTGAAAGAAAATAGTAATCCCGCCCATGTTCTTCTCCCGGACGCGGGGCGCGGGTTGTGGCCGAGACCGAAAACTCAAGGTCCTTGTCCCAGTCCATCAGCCGCTTTGCCAGGGTGGATTTGCCTGCCCCGGACGGGGAAGACAGGATGATTAAAAGGCCTCGGCGATCCGCCATATCAGTCGTTCCCATCATTATTCTACGTTTTGCACTTGTTCGCGCATCTGATCGATCACCGCCTTCAGTTCCAGCCCGACAGCCGTCAGTTCCGTACTCTGAGCCTTGGAACACAGCGTGTTGGTTTCGCGGTTGAATTCCTGCATCAGGAAATCAAGTTTGCGTCCGACAGCCCCTTCCTGCCCAAGCAGCTCTCTTGCTGCGACGACATGTGCAGACAGGCGGTCAATCTCTTCGGTAATGTCGGCTTTAACCGCGATCAATGCCAGTTCCTGCGCGACGCGATCCGGGTCCGCGCCCTGCGCGTTGTCCAGTACGTGCGCCAGATTGTCCCGCAATGTCGCGGCCATCTTGTCCTTACGATGCACGGCCAGATCAGCTGCCCGAGCTGTCAGCGCCGCAACTTGGTCCAGCTGTGTGTTCAGCACAGTAGCCAACGCTTCGCCCTCGGCCCGGCGCATATCGACAAAAGCGGCCAACAGGTCGTTGAAATCTTCGGTCAGGCGCGCCACCAATGGCGCGGGATCATCCGCATCTGCGGTTGCATCCAACATGCCTTTCAGTGTCAAAAGGTCCGAAGCCCGCGCCGGTTCCAGAGCGATACCGCGCGCAGCTGCCATCTTGTGTGTTTGATCCAATGCGCTCAGGGCAGCGGCCATAGCGACCTCGTTCAAGGCCAGCTCCGAGGCAGAGTCCTCGCGGGTCAGACGCATTGACAGGGTCACATTCCCACGGCTCAGGGATTTTGACAGCGTGGCCCTAAGGACCACCTCAAGCCCGGTCAGCCAATCAGGGACGCGCAAGCGCATATCAAGGCCTTTGCCGTTGACACTGCGCAACTCCCACGTCCAGCTGTGCGGTCCGTATTCCCCTTTCCCCGAGGCAAACCCGGTCATGGATCTGATCATGACTGTCCTTTCCTGTGACCTCACCCTTTTGGATGTGTGCCGCACCTAATGCGATTGGCCGGTGCAGAGCAAGAGTTTGCTGAGGCAGCATTTGTTTGGCGTAAGTTAACCATTCGTTAAAGAATTACTCCAAAATTGAATAAACCCGAGTCAAACTACCCCTGGTAATGGCTTGCAGGCCACAAATGCTCCGGTTGTGTTGCATTTTATGAAAATGGCGGCCAATTGACGTTCGGGTGAAGAAAATGAAAACCTTTTTCGGGACTGGTTCCGGGTCAGATTTTGGAAAGATCGTCGCAATGGATCGCTTTGACAGTGGGCGCAGCCTTACGCCGATCCGCCAGGCCGAGGCGTATTGGACTGCATTGCTGAGCGGTGACGGTGTTCCGATGCGGTCTCAGGTCGACCCGCGTGGACTGGAAAACATACTTGAATATACTTTCATTCTTGAACGGATCGCGCCCGGACTGGCCCGGTTTCGTCTTGCCGGAAGCCACTTGAACGCGCTTGCGGGGATGGAGGTTCGCGGCATGCCTGTGACGGCCTTTTTTCAACCTGATGACCGCGCCAGGATTAAGGACGTTCTGGAGCAGGTATTTGCAGCACCCGCCGTCGCAGAACTGGGTCTGGAGTCGAACGGGATACTGGGACGTACCCGGATGCAGGCCTGCATGATCCTTTTGCCGCTCAAAAGCGATCTGGGCGACGTCAGCCGGGTTCTGGGCGTCATGGTTGCGGATGGTGCGATTGGTAAAACCCCACGCAGATTTTCGATTACTGATACGCGGATCAAATCGTTTTCGGAAGTTCAGGCACCAGTTCCTGCTGTGCCTCAAACCGTTGACGGTTTTGCCGAAGACCAAACGGATTTCAAACGCGCGGCCAAACACCTTCGTCTGGTCGTGTCGCGCGATGACTGAACCAGTTTGAACACCCGGAACTAAAAAACAGCGGACCGTTGGCCCGCTGTTTTTCCCTCTTTTCGCACGCTTAACTTGCGGCGCGTTTTGATCCGTTACGGCGCAGGTTGGTCAGTTCTTCCGCCACAAGGAACGCCAGTTCCAGTGACTGAGACGCGTTCAGGCGTGGGTCGCAGGCGGTGTGGTAACGATCCGACAGATCCTCTTCGGTCACGGCCCGCACACCACCGGTGCATTCGGTAACGTCGAGACCGGTCATCTCGAAATGGACACCGCCAGGGATCGTGCCCTCGGATTGATGCACACCAAAGAAATCGCGCACCTCACGCAGGACAGAATCGAACGGGCGGGTTTTGTAGCCCGTGGCCGATTTGATCGTATTGCCGTGCATCGGGTCGCACACCCAAGTAACCTTGGCGCCTTCTTCCTTCACGGCCTTGACCAGACGCGGAAGGTGTTCACCCGCCTTGCCTGCACCAAAGCGCGCGATCAGGGTCAGACGGCCCTCTTCATTTTCAGGGTTCAGCTTCGACATGAGAACCTTGAGATCTTCTGCCGTCGTCGTCGGACCACATTTCAATCCGATCGGGTTCAGAACGCCACGACAGAACTCGACATGTGCGCCGTCAGGTTGGCGTGTACGGTCGCCGATCCAGATCATGTGGCCAGACCCGGCCAGCCAGTTGCCCGAGGTCGAATCCAGACGGGTCAGCGCCTCTTCATATTCCAGTAACAGACCTTCGTGACTGGTGTAGAATTCAACGGTCGAGAATTCGTGCGTCGTGTCTGCCGTGATACCAGCCGCTTCCATGAAGTCGATGGTGTCCTGAATGCGGTCCGCAACTTCGGAATACTTCTGAACGTCCTGTTCGTCGGTAAAGCCCAGCGTCCACGAATGAACACGGCTCATGTCGGCGAAGCCACCGGTTGAGAAGGCACGCAGCAGGTTCAACGTGGCCGCCGCCTGCGTGTAGGCCTGCAACATCTTTCCGGGATTCGGAATCCGCGCTTCGGGCGTGAACGCCAGTTCGTTGATGATGTCACCCCGGTAGCTGGGCAGTTCTACACCATCCACAACCTCGGTCGGGGCGCTGCGCGGCTTTGCAAATTGACCGGCCATGCGACCGACCTTTACCACGGGCACCTTGGCACCGTAGGTCAGAACCATCGCCATTTGCAGCATCACCTTGAAGGTGTCACGGATCGCATCGGCGCTGAATTGTTCAAAGCTTTCAGCACAATCCCCGCCCTGAAGCAGGAAGGCCTCGCCGCGACCGGCGGCACCAAGATGTTGCTTGAGGCGCCGCGCTTCACCGGCAAAGACCAGCGGGGGATACTGCGAAAGCTGGGCCTCGACCTTGGCCAATGCGGCCGCATCGGTATAGTCTGGCATCTGAACCCGGGGCTTGTTGCGCCAGTTCGACTTTTGCCATTCGGTCATAGCTTTGATCTCCGCTGAAGTGTTCAGGTCGCCTCTATACAAAAAGCAATGAAGAGTGACCATATCCCATTTGCGCCTCTTGACGCCGCAAACAAGCTTTGATCATGGTGACTGCCAAATACGTCGCCGGATACCAGGTTTTCCCGCGCAGAATTAAGGACATTTTGTCATGCAAGTGCAACGCCAAGCAGTCACGGTGGAAAATGCTGGGGCCACACCCCGCCATTTCGTTTTTGTCCTGCTGGACAAGTTTTCGCTGCTGTCTTTTGCGTCGGCGCTCGACAGCCTGCGCATCGCAAACCGCATGGCCGACAAACAACTTTATACATGGACGCTTTCAGGTGAAGGCGGAGATTCGATTTCATGTTCAGCCGGAACCGAATTCAAACTGGATCGTGACCTGGACGAACTGCAACGCGACGATGTCGTTCTGATTTGCGGGGGCGTTGACGTACAAGCCGCGACCACCAAACGCATTCTGAACTGGTTGCGGCGCGAGGCACGGCGCGGATTGCGGATCGGCGGTCTGTGCACGGCTGCTTATACCTTGGCCAAGGCGGGTCTGCTAGATAACAAACGCGCCACGATACATTGGGAAAACTCAGACAGTTTCATCGAAGAATTCGATGAGGTCGAGTTGACGAAAGCTGTCTTTCAGATTGACGGCGGTCGTATGACGACGGCTGGAGGGACCTCGTCTATCGATCTGATGCTCAAGTTGATTGCAGACGATTTCGGCGAAGACCTGGCAAATGCGGTGGCGGATCAGATGATCTATTCGTCTATCCGGACAGATCAGGACACGCAGCGCCTATCTACACCGACACGGATTGGCGTACGTCACCCCAAGTTGAGTCAGGTCATCCTGATGATGGAAAAGAACATAGAAGAGCCGATCTCACCTTCGATTCTGGCCAAGGAAGTCGGCATGTCGACCCGACAGCTTGAGCGTCTGTTCAGGCGCTATCTCAGCCGCTCGCCCAAGCGGTACTATATGGAACTTCGCTTGCACAAGGCGCGGAACCTGCTGATGCAAACGGATATGAGCGTCATCAACGTAGCGCTGGCCTGTGGATTCGCTTCGCCCAGCCATTTCTCAAAATGCTACCGCGCGCATTACAACACAACACCTTATCGCGAACGCGGAGCGCAAAGCGGGCGGCTATCGGTTTAAGGTCACTCCGCCGGAGATATTCTGTAAATTGCCCCCTTCCCAACCGAAATAAACCAGATCGACCCGTCTGGCGCTTCGACGATATCGCGGACGCGCTCGGTTTCAGGGCTTCTGATCTGTTCGGCTTCATGCATTGGATGGCCCTGAAGTCGGGCGATATAGTCAAATTTCAAAGATCCTACGAAAACATCACCTGCCCATTGCGGCCAGAGCTTGCCGGAATAAACCAGCAGGCCAGACGGCGCGATGGAAGGATCCCAGTAGTGAGCTGGCTGTTCCAGCCCCTCTTTGGCTGTACCTTCTCCGATTTTTTCACCCGAATAATGCGTACCATAGGAGATGAGAGGCCAACCATAATTCCGGCCTGCGCGGGGTTGGTTGATTTCATCTCCACCCCGCGCCCCGTGTTCCGAGGTCCAAAGTCGGCCACGCGCGTCCAAATCCGCGCCCTGTGGATTTCGATGACCGTATGACCATATTTCGGGTTCGATATTCGATTGCCCGACAAAGGGGTTATCTGCCGGAACCGTCCCATCGCGGTTGATACGGATGACCGAGCCCATGGGATTGGACCGATCCTGTGCATTCTCCGCATGCCCACGGTCACCGAGGGTCACGAACAATGTCCCGTCCAGCGCTTCGACCACACGACTGCCAAAATGCCGACCACCCGTACCACCGGGCGATGCCTCGAAAATTACTCGGAAGTTCTGAAGGTTTTTGCCAGTCTCGGATAGGTGCGCAACCGCAACCGCAACCGCAGTCCCTGCACCGTCGCCCTGAGGTTTTGCGAAGGTCAGAAAGATCTCTCGGCTTTGATTGAAATTGCGCGAAATCGTGACGTCCAGCAATCCGCCCTGCCCCAGAGCGGCAACCTTTGGAACGCCTGAAACATCCCCAACTTGTCCATTTCGCACATACAGCAACCTTCCATCCCGTTCCGTGACGAGGAAGCTTTCATCGGGCAAAATGCCAACCGCCCATGGGGTCTCTAGCCCGCCGATCATTTCTTCCAGTTCGATCATCCCGGTGGAAACCGACAACGTCTGAGCTGCGGCATTCAAGGCGCAGAGTGAGAAAGACAGAATCATCGCCGTTCTGAGCATTCTGGTCCCTTTCGGTGACAATCAGGGGTGAGTCCCAACAAAACAGATAGATTTTCAACCGAAAAAGACACGTTTGCGTTAGGACTTTTCTTTTCCGAACAGCTTGCCTAGGGTCGTCGCCAGAACGAATACGTTCACAACTGGGAGTAACCATATGAAAAAGCTGCTTACTGCAACTGCAGCAACTGCATTGCTGGCCGGCGCAGCCATGGCCGAAGATGTCAAACTTGGGATTTTGATCGGCTTTACCGGCCCCATTGAATCGCTGGCCCCTGCCATGGGGTCGGGTGCTGAGCTGGCAATCGCCGAAGTCAACGAATCCGGCAAGTTCATGAACGGTGCCAGCGTGGCTGGTGTACGTGCCGATACCGGCTGTATCGACAATGGTCTGTCCACCTCGAACGGCGAGCGTATGATCGCTGACGGCGTTGCAGGCATCATCGGCGGCGACTGTTCGGGTGTTACCGGCGCGATTCTGCAAAACGTTGCCATTCCAAACGGCATGGTCATGATCTCGCCTTCGGCGACCTCGCCCGGCCTGTCGACCATGGAGGACAACGGCCTGTTCTTCCGCACCGCGCCATCGGATGCACGCGAAGGTCAGGTTATGGCTGATATCCTCAAGGATCGCGGCATCAACTCGATCGCGCTGACCTATACCAACAACGACTATGGCAAAGGTCTGGCCGATGCGATCCAGACGTCCTTCGAAGCGGTTGGCGGCGAAGTGACCATCGTTACGGCGCATGAAGACGGCAAGGCCGACTATTCGGCTGAAGTTGGCGCGCTGGCCTCGGCCGGTGGCGACATTCTGGTTGTCGCGGGTTATCTGGACCAGGGTGGTCTGGGCATCATCCAGTCGTCGCTGGACAGCGGTGCGTTTGACACCTTTGGTCTGCCCGGTGGCATGATTGGCGACTCGCTGCCCGCAAATGTCGGCCCCGACCTGAACGGCTCGTTCGGTCAGATCGCCGGGTCGGGTGGTGAAGGTGCAGAAAAGTACTTTGCACTGGCCGAAGCAGCCGGGTTTGACGGCTCGTCGCCCTATTCGCCCGAATCCTATGACGCGGCAGCGCTGTTCATGTTCGCCATGCAAGCCGCCGGTTCGACCAACCCGGCAGATTACGCGGGCAAAGTAATGGACGTCGCCAACGCACCGGGTGAAAAGATTTATCCGGGTGAACTGGCCAAAGGTCTGGAACTGCTGGCCGCCGGTCAGGACATCGATTATGTCGGCGCGTCCGGTGTCGAGTTGATCGGCCCCGGCGAAAGCGCAGGATCGTACCGCGAGATCGAAGTGACCAACGGCGAAAACAAGACCGTCAACTTCCGTTGATCCCGCATATCAAACCATAAAATCAAACAGCCCGGGCCTTGTGCCCGGGCTGTTTCAATGACAAAAGGCTGCACCTCGTTTCACGGGGACAAGGCAAGGGGATACCATGATCGTCGTCGAGGACGTGCATAAGCATTTCGGCGGATTTCACGCGGTGGATGGGGCGTCGCTGGAAATCCAAAAAGGGTCGATCACCGGCCTGATCGGGCCCAACGGGGCCGGAAAAACCACTCTGTTCAACGTGATCGCCGGTGTTTTGCCCCCGACCAGCGGCAAGGTGGTCATGGATGGTGAAGATATCACCGGCCTGCCCCCGCATGAGTTGTTTCACAAGGGGTTGCTGCGCACGTTCCAGATCGCGCATGAATTCTCGTCGATGACCTGCCGCGAAAACCTGATGATGGTGCCCGGTTCGCAGTCGGGTGAGGCGCTGTGGAATACCTGGTTCGGACGCAAGCGCATTGCTGATGAAGAACGCGCGCTGAAAGCCAAGGCAGACGAGGTACTGGAATTTCTGACCATCGAACATCTGGCCGATCACAAGGCCGGTCAGGTTTCGGGCGGTCAAAAGAAACTGCTGGAACTTGGACGTACCATGATGGTGGACGCCAAGATCGTATTTCTGGACGAGGTCGGAGCAGGCGTGAACCGCACCCTGCTGATGACCATCGCCGATACGATCCTGCGCCTGAACAAAGAGCGTGGTTATACGTTCGTCGTTATCGAACACGACATGGATTTCATCGGCAAGATCTGCGACCCGGTCATCTGCATGGCCGAGGGCAAGGTTTTGGCCGAGGGTACTCTGGATGAGATCAAGGCAAACGAGCACGTGATCGAAGCCTATCTTGGCACCGGCCTCAAAAACAAAGACAAGCTGGAGGCCCAGACATGACCGCTGGCATAAGCGACAACCCCTATCAGGACGACAAGGGCAACAAGGACGCATCGATTACCAACACGCAAGGTATCGGTACTATGACGCCTGCCCATCGGAAAAGCGGGACGACTCATCGCGTTGAAGGCGGCCCGTTTCTGATTGGCGACACCATGACCGGCGGTTATGGCAAAGGCCCGGACATCCTGCACGACTGCACCATTGCCGTGGACAAGGGTGAGATCGCAGTCATTGTCGGCCCCAATGGTGCGGGCAAGTCAACGGCGATGAAGGCCGTGTTTGGGATGCTGGATGTGCGCGCGGGCTCTGTACGTCTGGACGGCGAGGATATCACCAGCCTCACCCCGCAAGACCGCGTAATCCGCGGTATGGGCTTTGTTCCTCAGACATCGAACATTTTCACCTCGATGACTGTCGAGGAAAATCTGGAGATGGGTGCCTTTATCCGGCACGACGATTTCTCGGACACGATGGAGCAGGTCTATGACCTGTTCCCGATCCTGCGCGACAAACGCAACCAGCCCGCCGGAGAACTGTCTGGCGGTCAGCGCCAGCAGGTTGCCGTGGGTCGCGCGCTGATGACGCAACCCAAGGTCCTGATGCTGGACGAGCCGACCGCGGGTGTCTCACCCATCGTGATGGATGAGCTTTTTGACCGCATCATTGAGGTCGCACGCACCGGCCTGCCGATCCTGATGGTTGAACAAAACGCCCGCCAGGCGCTGGAGATTGCCGATAAGGGATATGTGCTGGTTCAGGGGCGAAACGCCTATTCTGGTACGGGCAAGGAATTGCTGGCCGATCCGGAAGTGCGGAAGAGTTTCTTGGGCGGTTGAAGATGAGACGGAGCGCAAACTCCCTTTTGGTGCGCACCGTCCTCCTCATTCTAGCAGTGGGTTCGCAGAAACACGTTGCTTCAAGGAAAACAGTGCAGAAAATCACTGCATAACTAAGTGCAACCGCCTTCCTAATTCTCACCCCGCCGGATTGCTACAATATCCGGAGTCATTCGCGGCATGTGGACCTTTGACCGACATGTCATAGTGCAGGTTATCGAAATCCACCACAAAGGTCACCACGTCCTGATCCATGATATGCAGGAAGGTGAGCGAGTTCAGACCGGGAATAATCTGCGCCTCGCCCTTGATGTTTTCGGCCACGATGAACCCCTTGTCCGTCTCACCCGACCGCGCCAGAGTCACCGATCCCCCGTTTTTGTCGGAGAGGCAATTGACGACAAAATCCGCGCCATTCAGCGGGTCGTCGATTGCAGCTTGTACGAATGTGGGCATCAACAGGCCAGCCGTGATCAGCGCGGTAAATCTCATGAGTTTCTTCCTTCGGTTACTTATGCCTGCCCTCGCGCGCTATTACGCTCGCGAGATCAGCCTTATATTTCGGTACTGGCTGCGCTCGACAATCACATCTTCCGCAGCTCAACGAAGTGAACTTAGGAAAAACCCTTTCGTATCATAGACCTGAACCAGCTATTTCACCGGAACTTGAGGCCAGGTGAGGTGGTGTGCGCTCAGCTTGAGACAAAAACAATCTGGGGCCCTAGATTGGCAGACAAAACGGCCCGGCGCGGGTCACTTTGAACCTGAATCGCTCAACCCATGTCTGATTGTGTTTTCAATATGTCAGGATAATGGTGCGTTAAATTTGAGGACGTTAAACATGACTATTATTTATTTGTTTTAATGGCTCTTTCACGAGACCAAATCGGTTATTTTCACGCGTGATTCAAAGGGCAAAAAACACGCTTAAGTTCAATTTGTGACATAATGGAGCTTTAGGCGGGCCATCCACGCCGGTCGGGCCATATTACTGAACCAATGGCTCGACAGTTCGAAGGCGAATGCAAAATCGAAGACAAGGACCCGCAGACTATGAAACTCTGGATCGCTTTGCCGCTTGCCCTATTTTCGGCCACTCAGGCAGTAGCCGAAGAACGCCACCTATTGTGCACCTCCGACCGCGACGGCAGCGAAATCCGCCTTAGCCGTGCCGCGGACGGTGACAAAGGTAGCATTGAAACCCCAATAGCCGCAGGCGATGCTGTGATCCTCAAAGGCGTGGGCAGCATGACGTTCATGTATATCGAAGGTCAGAACGTGATGACGCTGGTGGTTCAACTTGACGACATGTCCTATGATCTGTCTGTCAAAGGTCCCCATGCCGACGAGGATTTCGGCAAATGCCAAGACGTTCAGGCGTGACTTTGCATCCAAGCAATACTGCCGGGTGGCCACGCTGACCTCAAAAGTCGCGCGGCTTCACCTGCGGGTTTGGTTCTCGGAATCTCACAAGCCTTTCTGGTTCCGCGTTATCCAGGCAAAAAACGTTCGTCCAATTCGTTGAAAACCATAGCCGTGTGTTGAATTACCAATGGTACACATGCCATAAAGCCGCACCCGGACAGTGAGAAGAATTCATGGATTTACTGAACGCGTTGGTCACACTGGCCAACTTTGTCATCGTGCCTGCGATTGCCTATGGCAGCCAGCTGGCATTGGGAGCGCTAGGCGTGACCCTGATCTACGGCATCCTGCGGTTTTCGAACTTTGCCCATGGTGACACCATGGCCTTTGGGGCGATGATCGCTGTGCTTGTCACTTGGGGCTTACAGGCCGCTGGTGTCAGCTTTGGGCCGTTGCCGACTGCCCTGCTCGCCCTGCCCTTTGCCATCCTTGGCTGCATCCTGCTGGTGTTGGTCACGGACAGGCTGGTCTACCGCTTTTACCGCGAACAAAAGGCCAAGCCGGTTATCCTTGTGATCGTATCAATGGGTGTAATGTTCATCATGAACGGTTTGGTGCGCTTTATCATCGGGCCGGATGACCAAAAGTTTTCGGACGGTGCAAGATTCCTGATATCCGCGCGGGACTTCAAATCCATGACAGGCCTACAAGAGGGGCTGGCTATCAAGACCTCGCAAGGGATTACACTGATAGTGGCCGTTATTGCCGTGGCCTTGTTGTTCTGGTTCCTCAATAAAACACGAACCGGGAAATCGATGCGCGCCTATTCCGACAACGAGGATCTGGCGCTTTTGTCCGGCATCAACCCTGAACGTGTTGTGATGATCACCTGGATCATCGTGGCCGCCTTGGCGACCACAGCGGGTGTTCTTTACGGGTTGGACAAGAGCTTTAAACCCTTCGTCTATTTCCAGCTTCTGCTGCCGATATTCGCTTCGGCCATCGTGGGTGGCCTTGGTAACCCACTGGGCGCAATTGCCGGCGGGTTCATCATCGCGTTTTCCGAGGTGACGATCACCTATGCCTGGAAAAAAGTACTGACCTATGTGGCCCCCGAAAACTTGGAGCCGTCCGGATTGGTCCAGCTCCTGTCCACCGATTACAAATTCGCTGTCAGCTTTGTCATCCTGCTGATCGTGCTTCTGTTTAAGCCCACGGGCCTGTTCAAGGGAAAAGCAGTATGACCGAATCTGTCAAAAACACTCTGCTTTTCATAGCTGTTGGCAGTCTGATTCTGCTGACCGGTTTCACGCAAAGTTGGAACACTGCCGTTCTGATCCTGAACATGGGGCTGATCTCGGCCATCATGGCGATCGGTGTGAACCTGCAGTGGGGCTTTGCGGGCCTGTTTAACGTAGGGGTTATGGGCTTCGTCGCGCTGGGTGGTCTGGCCGTGGTTCTGGTTTCGACAGAGCCTACTCCGGGCGCCTGGGGCGCAGGCGGTTATGGTATCGTTCTGTCCTTGCTACTGGGGGCTGCCACCGTTGTTGCAGCCGTACTGGTGGCAACAAGAATACCCAAAGGCCGGGTGCAAACGCTCACAATAATCACTGTCCTTATCGTCGGCTTCTTCCTCTACCGGGCCGTGTTCGACCCCAATGTTGCCGCGGTCGAGGCCATTGACCCGGCGATTGCCGGTAACATCGGTGGACTGAACCTGCCCGTTCTGCTGGCCTGGCCTGCCGGAGGTCTGCTGGCTGCCGGGGCGGCGTGGCTGATTGGCAAAACCGCGCTAGGGCTGCGGTCAGATTATCTGGCAATTGCCACACTGGGTATCGCCGAGATTATCATCGCCGTCATGAAGAACGAGGACTGGTTGGCCCGCGGCGTGAAGAACGTCTATGGCATCCCGCGTCCCTCCCCGGTTGTCGGGTATGAAGTTGACTTGCAGCAAGATCCGGCTTTTCTTGCCCGCGCCGAATGGCTGGGGCTGGATCCGGTCACTGCATCCACCCTCTCGGTGAAACTTGGGTATTCGCTGCTGTTCATGCTGGTTCTTCTGGTGCTGCTCTGGATGGCGCAAATGGCGCTGAAAAGCCCGTGGGGCCGTATGATGCGCGCAATCCGCGACAATGAAATTGCAGCCGAAGCGATGGGCAAGGACGTCACCCGTCGCCACTTGCAGATTTTCGTATTAGGGTCGGCCATTTGCGGCATCGCAGGCGCGATGATGACCACTCTGGACGGACAGCTGACGCCGGGCACTTACAATCCGCTGCGCTTTACCTTCCTGGTTTGGGTCATGGTGATCGTTGGCGGTTCGGGCAACAACTTCGGGGCCGTTTTGGGTGCGTTCCTGATATGGTTCTTGTGGGTTCAGGTCGAACCGATTGGCTTGTGGTTGATGAGTGTTATCACTGCAGGCTTGCCGGATGGCAGCGCGCTGAAGGCACATCTTATTGATAGTGCCGCACATATGCGCCTGTTCACGATGGGCCTGATCCTGTTGATTGTTCTCAGATTCAGCCCAAGGGGTCTGATCCCCGAGAAATAGGTCCGCGCCACGTTCCAATGCGCAAAACCGCGCCACTTATCTGGCGCGGTTTCTTGATTCTTAAGGTTTTTCTGAATAAACGAACCCACCACAGTGTTTTCGATTTGCGGCAGGTTGCTGGCACTCACCCTCGCCTATGCCGTTTCAATCGATCAACAAGACGAGTAGACAAGAGTAGAAAATGAAAGCACCACATCTGAAATCACTCATTCTGTTTCCGGCTATTGCGGTTGCGGTATCCGCTTGTGTCCCCAGCCCCGAAGATCTTGAGACGACGCCCGTCAAGGTTCAGACACCTAAAGGTGTCGTGACCTGTCAGTTGTATCGTCAGGATCGCGTGACCTGGGACCGTGCAATCGACTTCCCAGCCACGAAGATGTCTGTTCCCGAGGCTGACGCCTATTGTCGCCAGGAAGGCCAACGCCGACTGAAGTAAACGCTGTAGCGCCCACCAAGGACGCTACGTTTTTACCTGTTGCGAAACAATCCGCCGAGGATACCGCGCACGATCCGGCGCCCGGTTGTGCCCTTAAGCTCTTTGATCACCGCTTCGGTCATTGCCGTGGCAAACGTGTCCTGCTTGCGCTCAACCCGGGAGGAGGACCGGCCGACCCGGCTGCCCGAATATCTGCGGGCCGAAGAATATTCGCGTTCGATCGGCGATTGCGCTTCAAGAACTTCGTCGGATTCGGCCAGTTCTGCGGCATTGGCCGCAGCTTGGGCCCGCGCCTGAAGAATCTCGAAGGCAGATTTTCGATCTACGCTCTTGTCGTATTTTCCTGCCATCGCCGAGGCGGCAAGGATATCCCGGCGTTCGGCATCTGAAATTGGCCCCAGCTGAGATCCCGGCGGACGAATAAGCGTACGCTCGACCACGCCCGGAACACCTTTCTTTTGCAGCATTGAGGTGACGGCCTCCCCCACACCGACTTCGCGAATTGCCGTTTCCGTGTTAAAAGTCGGGTTCTCGCGATAGGTTTCAGCGGCCAGCCGCAGGTTCTTTCGGTCCCGCGCCGTGAATGCCCTTAATGCGTGCTGTATACGGTTGCCCAGCTGTCCAAGAATATCTTCCGGGATATCGGCGGGGCTCTGAGTAATGAAGTATACACCCACACCCTTTGAACGGATCAGGCGGGCGACCTGTTCGACCTTGTCCACCAGAACCTTTGGCGCATCGTCGAACAACAGATGGGCTTCGTCAAAAAAGAACACCAGCTTTGGTTTTTCGGGGTCTCCGACCTCTGGCAGCTCTTCGAACAGTTCACTCAACAGCCACAACAGAAACGTTGCATATAGCCGTGGGGCTGCCATCAGCTGGTCTGATGCCAGAATGTTCACCATTCCGTGCCCGTTTTCGTCAGTTCGCATCAGATCGGCCAAATCCAGCGCCGGTTCGCCAAACAGTTTTGTTCCGCCCTGATTCTCGAGAACCAACAGACGTCGCTGGATCGCCCCAATCGAGGACGTGGATACATTGCCGTATCGCAATGACAGTTGCGCCCGATTCTCTCCGATCCAGACCAGCAGCGCCTGTAGATCCTTGAGGTCCAGCAACGGCATCCCTTCTTCGTCGGCCACGCGGAATGCGATATTCAGGATACCTTCCTGCGCCTCGCTCAACTCCAGTAACCGCGACAGCAACAGCGGACCCATTTCCGTCACCGTCGTGCGCACTGGATGGCCCTGTTCACCGAACAAATCCCAGAATGTCACCGGGCAGGCAGAATAGGCAAAATCCTCGAACCCGATCCGACTGGCCCGGTCCTGAAAGGCCTGATGCAGTTTGTGGGCCTCGCTTCCGGGAAGGGCCAGACCAGACAGATCCCCTTTCACATCCGAGAGGAATACCGGGACACCCGCCTGAGAAAAACCTTCTGCAAGAATCTGCAATGTCACGGTTTTGCCGGTACCGGTTGCCCCGGCAATCAACCCGTGGCGGTTGGCATATTTCAACGCCAGTTCCTGCGGCTGGCCATAGTTTTCACCGCCACCGCCCAAAAAGATATTCGTGCCCATTAACATTGCCTTATTGTTCACCGATCTGCCGCCAGCATACAAAGTTAACCTTTGACTGCGATAGTCTATTTGCCTTGCAGTGCGGGGCAGACTTCCTCCCTGTCGACTGGCCGTGCCTGCTGGCACGGCCTTTTTGGTTTGGCCATCGGATTATTATTCTGGCGCATAGATTAAAAAATGAGGATAGCTGTTGACCCGTGTGCGCCCCTTCCGTAGGGTTTGCGCATAAATAAGTCGGCCAGTCCGACGGGGAGAAACTTATGGGGAAGGGAGCTGGTCGAACAGCTCCCTTTTTCTAATCTCCGAAGGTGCGGTTCCAGGCCTCAGGCAAGAATCCGTTCACGTTCGCAAAGGCTGTTCTGTTAGTGCCTGACACTGGTTCAGAAGAGTGTTAAACGAAGCAAAAAGATCAATCATCAACCCGAGGCATTCATGTTCAAGAAAATCCTCTCGTTCAACACGGTCGCCGCTGTTCTGCTATCCGGCGCAGCGTATGCACAAGACACAACCACAACCGCGCCAGACGCCGGTCTGGACCTTGGTCAGGAAGGCCCCCGGGTCGGAGAACAGTTCGTAAAGGAAGAATTCGGCGATTGGGACGTATCCTGTATCAAGGCACCGGAAGGCGAGGATCCTTGCGCCATCGTTCAGGTTCTGGAGGGTAAAAATGGGGATCCGATCGCAGAAGTATCCATCGGGAAACTGCCGGAAGGTGGGGCAGCCGTTGCTTGGGCAAATGTGATCGTACCCCTCGAAACTCTGCTGCAAGCTCAGCTGGCCCTGTCAATCGATGGCGCGCCGCGTAAATTGTACAACTATCACCAATGCGTTCCCGTGGGCTGCATCGCGCAACTGGGTCTTAGCCAAGGGGATATCGATGCGATGAAAGCTGGAACCAAAGCGACGTTTTCACTGGTTCCCGCCCGTTTCCCGGATCAGGTTCTTGAAATGGACATGTCGCTCTCCGGCTTCACATCGGGCTTTGACGCTCTGAACGTCAACACAAACTAAGAAAAAACATCCGTGGAAGCCGCCGTATTATTAACGGCGGCTTTTTCACTAAACCCGCTTCAGGGCCAGTACGGCATTCAACCCACCAAAGGCGAATGCGTTGCTAAGCGCGACGTCGACCTTTGCTTCGCGTGCTTCGTTCGGTACCACGTCCAACGCGCATTCCGGGTCCGGTTCCTCATATCCAATCGTCGGTGCAATGACACCGTCCCGCAGTGCCATGATGCAGGCCAGCAATTCCACCGCGCCGGTCCCTCCAATCAAGTGGCCGTGCATGGATTTCGTGGACGAGATCATCAGATCGTCGGCGTGTGGGCCAAATACGTCGGCCACGGCTGCGCATTCGGTCTTGTCATTTGCAGCTGTTCCGGTGCCATGCGCGTTGATATAACCTACATCTTTTGCGTTCAGCTTCGCATCGGCCAAGGCACCGGCCATGGCACGCGCGGCCCCTTGTTTGCTGGGCATCACAATGTCAGAGGCATCCGATGACATGGCAAAGCCGACAACTTCGCACAGTATTTCGGCCCCTCGGGCGCGGGCGTGTTCGTATTCCTCAAAGACAAAGACGCCAGCCCCTTCACCCTGCACCATTCCGTTGCGGTTGGCACTGAACGGGCGGCACGCGTCTTTCGACATCACGCGCAGACCTTCCCAGGCTTTTACACCGCCGAAACACAACATCGATTCGGACCCGCCCGTAACCATGACCGGAGCCGCGCCACTACGCACCATCTGAAAGGCCTGAGCCATCGCATGGTTTGATGACGCACATGCCGTCGACACGGTGAAACTGGGGCCTTTTAGGTTATGTTCCATTGAAACATGACTGGCGGCGGCATTGTTCATGAGCTTTGGAACGACAAAGGGGTGTACCCTGTTCTTCCCGTCCTCATAAACGGAACGGTAATTGTCATCCCAGGTTGAAACACCACCGCCTGCGGTCCCCAGAACGACGCCTGATCTGGCCGCCAGTTCGCCGTGAAATTCGATACCCGACTGTTCAATCGCCTCTTTGGCTGCCGTCAGGGTGAATTGGGTGAAGCGGTCGTACAGCGACATCTGCTGTCGGTTGAACCGCCCTTCCGCCTCGAACCCCCGAACCTGTCCGCCGATCTTGATGGCCAACCGATCAACATCCCGGAATTCAAGTTCCGAAATACCACAACGACCTTCGCGCATTGCTTCCAGCGTGTCAGGGACCGAATGGCCCAGCGAGTTGATCGTACCTGCTCCGGTAATGACAACGCGTTTCATGAGCGTGTGTCAGACCTTTTCCGACACAAGCTTTTCGATCCCAGAGATGATCGCAGCCACATTGGAGATATCAAAATCGTTGGCCTCGGGCTCGTTGGCATTGAAAGGAATCGAAATGTCGAACTCTTCCTCGATGGCAAATATGCTTTCGACCAGCCCTAGGCTGTCGATACCCAGATCTTCCAGCGTGCTTTCGGGTGTTACATCCGATGGCTCCAGAACGGCCTGCTCTGCAATGATCGCGATGACGCGGTCGCTGATGCTCATGTCGATCCCCTGATTATCAGTTTGAGGTTGATTTAATCGCTCGGGGTCTGTTTGAAAACAGCCTTTTTCAATGCCTCGACGTCGCGTGCCATACGGGGCAAACGCCGTTGTGCCTTGTAGATGTCCGTATGCGTTTCCATTTTGACGCCGGGATACCCCATGATCACGCGACCAGCAGGCACGTTGGAAAGTATCTTGGTGCCGCCACCGGCAATAACCCCATCCCCGATGAATATGTTGTCGACAACGCCGGTCTGACCGCCCAGAACCACGTTGTTTCCGATCTCAACCGAACCCGACACACCAGTCTGACCGCACAACAGGCAGTCCTGACCGACTCGGGTGTTGTGCCCGACATGGACCAGGTTATCCAACTTGGAACCGTGGCCAATATACGTATTTCGGATCGTGCCATTGTCGATTGTGCAATTCGCGCCAATTTCGACATCGTCACCGATTTCCACAGCACCCAGCGAGTGAATGCGCAGCCAGCTCTGAGCTTTGGCCTCACCCTGATCGCCCATTGTCTTGCGTACATTTTCGACGCCCGAGACTTCGGGGGTAACAAAACTGAACCCGTCCCCTCCGATCCGGGCACCGGGTTGCGCAATAAAACGATCTCCGATCTGCGCCCGTGCGCCAATGCTGACCATTTCGCGCAACACTGCCTGGTCGCCCAATATGGCGTCCATTCCCACGGTGCAATGTGCCCCTATGACAGAGCCTGCGCCGATCCGGGCGCGCGCTCCTACAACAACCAACGGTCCAATCGCCACGTCAGAACTGATTTCAGCTGTTGGATCGATCACGGCCGAGGGGTGAATCCCCGGCTCAACTCCTTGCCCACGGTCCAGCATGGAAGTGATGCCAGCCATCGCCATACGGGGACGTTTTACAAAAATCGCCGCACGCAATCCCATCGCCTGCCAGTCGGCGCCCTCCCAAAGGACGGCCGCACGAGCGGCTCCGTTGGTAAGCGCCTCGGCGTACTTCGGAGACATAGCCATCGCCAGATCTGTCGGGCCTGCATCGCCCGGTTCGGCGGCGCGCACAATCGTCAGGCCGCCATCGCCCTGACATTCGGCACCCAGAGACTCGGCAATCTGTTGTACGGTAAACTGCATGGCGGGCTTCCTTTTGGCAGGATTTGCCCTGTGCTTACCCCTGAACGTCCGGCAGGGCCACCCCTGCCTTTTGTAGGGCATCCCAAATCTTGCCGTCCCGCCCATAGACATCGCGACGATACTGCACTTCGCCTTTGGGCCCGATATAGGCCGTGCGGTAAATCAGATGCACCGGAACTTTCTGTTCCAAATTGACTTTGGTCTCTTTTCCGGTGTTCAGAACGCGATGGAAGAATGCCTTTGGATCTTCCTCTTGTTTGGCCAGCAAGGCGTAAGCAAATTCAAATGGCTGGGCCAAGCGGATACACCCATGTGAAAAGGCCCGAACTTCGCGCGAGAACAGGTTTTTCTGTGGAGTATCATGCAGATAGATGTTGTGCTTATTGGGGAACATGAACTTCACCAGACCCAGCGCATTGCTTTGGCTGGGCGGTTGACGCATTGCGAAGGGAAAATTGCTGGTCGTAAACTGGGTAAAGTCCACCGCACCCCGATCGACCTGCCTGCCGCTTCTGTCAGTTATCAGAATATGTCCCACGGAATTCGGGTTTGATTGCAGTTTCGGAAGGTATTCCTTGGTCACGATCGAGCGGGGAACATGCCAGCTTGGGTTGATCACCATATGCTCCATCTCATCCGAAAATTCCGGACTTCTTCGATCATGCACATTTTTACCGATGACTGCGCGGGTTTCAAAAGTGACTTGCCCTTCGTCCACGATCTTGGCCGTGAAGTCGGCTTGGTTCACAAGGATATGACGCGTGCCGCGTTCCCGAGGCAGCCAGCGTTCGCGTTCCAACGCAACGTAAACGGCTTTCAACCGGTCTGTGGCTGGACGGTTAATTTCGGCAATCGTCCCCTTGCCCGCCACACCATCGGTTTCAAGCCCATGCGCGGATTGAAAGGCACGAACGCCTTCAAGCAACGCGCTGTCGAAAGACGGGCTGGCGGACGGTTTCATGTAACCCATCACCACCAGACGGTCGCGCAGCTTGACAACATTCGGTCCCGTGTCGCCGTATTCCAGTTTGCTTTCGGGAACTGTTGGCCCCCATCCCCCTTGAAATACCAGCTTTTCCAAGGACAGCTTCTGCTTCATCAATGCGCGGTATTGATGTGATTGCGGCGCCAAGACTGTAAAGTAGGCCGCGCCCAGAGTGCTTATTCCCAGCAAATGCTCAACAGTGCTGCGTCGTTCTACGGACCGAACCAGCCCATCATCCACACTGCCGGGCCGGATTGCGCCCGCATAAAGCGCGTCGGCATATTCGACAAAGATACGGCTAAGTTCTGCTTCAACCGCACCGAGATCGCGCACCGAACGGGCCTTTTCCATCTTCTCCATCACGGCGGCAACAGTCGGCTCGGCCTGTGGAAGGCCGTGCAGATGCGCATTCGTAAGCGCATTGATCAGCGCCGCCCGGCGTTGAGTGTGTTCAGGCGTATCGCCGACCCAAAGCGGCAAAAACCCGTTTGCCCGGTAGAACTCAACCAGTTGCGGCGCCTGCTGAGTATGTTCAGCCATCGCCATCTGAAACGCAGTTCCTGGCGTAGCTTCAGACGACACATTGGCGACGGATGCGGTAGCCACGAAACACGCGGCAAACAGGATGCTGGTACTGGTGCGGAGAACAGAAAACATAGGATGGCCTTGGAATTCAATAGTTTGAACTGGTGATTTATACGTCGATCAACTATGCAGTCGTGCCAGAACGCTTGTCCACTCACGATATCCTTACCAAATCGCTTCTTCGTGGGCCTGATGCGCGTTTGCATCGGCTGCGCGGCCCAAAGCCCACAACTGCGAAATATTTGTGATGCTCTGTGGCAAATGCGCAAAAAACTGCCGAAAATTCCCCCTTGAAAAGGTGAAAATGAAACACTTCTTGGCCGTCGATTCCGATTGTGCCATAAATCCCGCATCTGGGATGGGAATAATTAAGACAGTGCACGTAACATCGTGTGCAGGCAGGAACAGTACGGGACGAAACCAAAATGACAGAGAGCAGTTCCTCGGGCTTGACCCGGCGTGCCCTATTGGGAGCGTTTGCAGCAACGGCAGTCGTAGCAGCACCCACCTACTCCAACGCAGCAGGCTTTTTACGCGGTGGCGGCGATATTCGTCGCATTCGTATGTATTCCGGTCGCACTGGCGAACGGTTGGATATGATCTATTGGGTCGATGGTAAGTATATCAAGGACGCTGTCAAAGAAGTGAACAACTTCATGCGTGATTGGCGCACAGATCAGGTAAAATCCATCGATTTACGCACGATTGATATCATGGCGGCATCACACAGCCTGCTGGATGTCAACGAACCCTATATGCTGTTGTCCGGCTACCGCTCTCCTCAGACCAACGCAATGCTGCGTTCCCGGTCCCGCCGTGTGGCGCGCAACTCGCTTCACATGGAAGGGCAAGCAGCTGATTTGCGCCTTGCCTCCCGCTCGGTATCGCAGATGGCCAAGGCGGCGATGTCGTGCCGCGCAGGCGGTGTTGGTCAGTATTATGGATCGAACTTCGTACACATGGATTGCGGCGTAGTTCGCACCTGGCGCGGGTAACACCTTGACGCTCCTCCCGGTTTGTTCAGAACTTTAGCTGACTGTTTATTCCGGTCGGTTTTATAGTTTTCGTGGCGATTGGCGGCAGAGCCGCCAAGTCTGCTAATTTGAATTTCTCGGTACCTGGCAGGGTATCCCTCTCTCAAGCACTACAACTCGGCTATGGTTATTAGCTTGCGGGCCGTTGTGATGACTGCACGATCAACGCGCAAAGCGAGCTAATTCACAAGCCTACAGTTCTGGGCTCCCGACTTCGATCCAATTTTGAATATTGGGTGGCGCACCTGAGAGGATTCGAACCTCTGGCCTCTGCCTTCGGAGGGCAGCGCTCTATCCAGCTGAGCTACAGGTGCCTTGGCCGTTAGCTAACCTTGTTCCAATCCGGGTGCAACTGCAAATCGCGATTGCCGCACCCCAATCAAGACCAAAATCAGGCAAACAGATCATGCGCCAATTCAAGCGCTTCGATCAGCGTGTCAACTTCATCGGTAGTGTTATAGAGACCAAAGCTGGCGCGGCACGTTGCCGTCACCCCCAGGTGGTCCATCAGTGGCCCGGCACAGTGGTGACCGGCACGAACCGCAACACCCTTCTTGTCGAGAATGGTTGAGACGTCGTGTGCATGGCCAGCACCGTCCAGCGTAAAGCTGAAAATCGCGGCCTTGTCCGGGCGAGTGCCCTGAACCTGCAACCAGTTCAGCCCTGTCAGACGTTGCATCGCGTAATCGCGCAAGCTGGATTCATGGGCAGCGATGTTTTCCATCCCCAAGTCCATCATATACTCCAGCGCTACGCCAAGACCGATGGTCTGAACGATCCCCGGCGTGCCGGCCTCGAACTTCATAGGCGGGTCATTATAGATGACTTGATCCTTACTGACCTCTTTGATCATGTCGCCGCCACCGATAAAGGGGCGCATTTCGGCCATGCGGTCGGATTTGATGAAAATCGCACCCGACCCTGACGGACCATAAAGCTTGTGGCCAGTGATCGCGTAGAAATCGCACCCGATCTCTTCGACATTTACCGGCATGTGAACGGCACCCTGACTGCCATCAACCAGAACCGGGACGCCCTTGGCGTGGGCACCGTCAGTTATGGCTTTCACATCCACGACCGTACCCAGCACGTTCGAGCAGTGTGTCACAGCAACCAGCTTGGTTTTCGGCCCGATTGCATCGATTACCGCCTGAGGGTCAAGCCCGCCCTCTGCGTCGACATCGACCCATTTCAGCACGATGCCCTGTCGTTCGCGTAGGAAATGCCAGGGTACGATGTTTGCATGATGCTCCATCACACTCAGAACGATCTCATCCCCCGCTTTAAGTCGCGGCATAGCCCAGCCATAGGCGATCAGGTTGATCCCTTCGGTGGTACCAGAGTTCAGGACGATCTCATTCTCGTTCGATGCCCCCAGAAACCGCGCGGTCGTGCCACGAACGGCCTCGTATTTCTCTGTCGCAAGATTGGACAGAAAATGCAGGCCACGATGGACGTTCGAATACTCCTCGGCATAGGCCCGCGTCACCGCGTCAATGACCACCTGAGGTTTCTGAGCCGAAGCACCATTGTCGAGATACGTCAAAGGCTTGCCATTCACCTGACGCGACAGGATCGGAAAGTCAGAGCGGATTTTCTGCACATCATACATAAGAGTGGTATTCCTAGACGGGCCCGGTTGGGCTTAGAAACAGAACAAAAGGGATGGCGACAAGGGCTGACAACACAATTACCGCAAAGGATTTCCAGAGCGACCCGAGCTGATGCGCTTCGTTCAGAAAATGAAGCGTGACGTAAAGGCTCAGGATTGCTGTCGCCAACAAGGTCATCATCATCAGGAACGGTAGGGTCAGGCTCAAGATCAGCGTCACGACCAAGGCGGCTATTTGCAGGAATTGCAGCCAGATCGTCAGAACCATCAGATCATCGAACCTCGCCAGACCTCCAAGCATTCGCCCGACCAGCAGGAACGCGACAATGCTCAGCATCATGGCCCCGGCCGAGCGCACCAAAACCATGGGAATGCTTTCGAGCGCAGGAGAGGGTTGACCCGCCGCCATTGTTATCGACAGATCAATTCCCAATTGGACAACGCAGTTCAAAACGACCGCCAGCGCAAATGCCAACCAAAGCACTTCTCGTCCCAGCTTGAGCGCCATCAGCCGTCGCGCCGCTTCGGCCGGGTTCTTGATCGTCAAGACCGCCAGATTTCCCAGAAAACTCGAATTCATGCGACGGACCTTTGCACTTGTCTGAGACCGGATACCCAGAACCAGACAAAAACAGCAACCCAGGCGAGACCTACAAACGTCAAGGTAGGCCCTGGCCCGATGAATCCGGCGACAAGGCCGTTCAGCAGAACCAGCGGCGCAGAGGACAACAGCGCCCAAAACAGTGCCAGGCGCGCACCATAAGCGCTTCCCTGCCCGCCAAACAGGCGTGCCGCCCAATGAGATACCAGTGCCAGCGTGTAAAAAACCAAGGGCAGAATGAACACTGATCCAAGCAGAGCGCCACCCAATAGCATGTTCAGTTCAACGCCTTCCAGATGCGCTTTGCGCGCAAGGCCAGGCATCTGGGCGATGAATGCCACCACGCAAAACGCCATGACAAAGATCAGCGCCCGGTCTTCTCGTTGGCCCATATCCAAAAGCCTGCGCACCACGCGCCCCGGCCCCCGGTATGTTGCCAGGATATCCGACGAAAGGGCCATCAGCTTCGGCGCGCCAGCCACCCTTCCAGACGGCTTACGATTTCATCTGCCAAAGCGCTGTCTTCGATCTCGTCCACTGCTTCTGCCAGGAATGCCAGCGTCAACATGTTGGTCGCGTCCTTGACCGGAACACCCCGTGACCGAAGATAGAACAGCGCTGTTTCGTCAATCGCCCCCGAGGTTGAGCCGTGGGAACACGCCACGTCATCGGCGTAGATCTCAAGTTCGGGTTTGGCGAGGAACTGGCTGTCATCATCCAAAAGCAGCGATTGGCTGATCTGGTACCCATCGGTTTTCTGGGCCCCTTCCTTTACAAGGATCTTGCCCTGAAACACTCCGGTCGCACCGTTGCGCAGCACTTTCTTAAAGACCTGACGGCTTTCGCAATTCACCGCGTCATGGGTGATGAACACCGTGTCATCATGGTGGAAATCACCATCCCCGACACAGGCCCCGGCCACATGCGCCACAGCATTGTCGCCGGTCAGTTCAACGACCTGTTCGTTACGGGTCAGCACCCCATTCGCTGTCAAGGTGAAGGACTTGTAGACCGACTCTGCCCCCAAACGCGTGAACATATGGGTCGCGGCGCGACGTTCATGGTCCCTGCCTTGTGCCCGCACATGATGCAGCGTCCCCTTGTCGGCGATTTCAATCTCCATGCATTTGTTGAAACGCGACGCCGCCGGACCGGATTCAAGAATTGTCACCTCGGCCCCGCTTTCCACACGAATAACGTGATGCAGGATCGCGTCGGATGTCGGTGAGGCATGACGATAGATCAGGTTGATCGGTTTAGAGGGTTTGCCCGTAACGTGAATGGCGACACCGTCCGACGCAAAGGCCGTGTTCAATGCAGCCAACGGACGTTGAACCGGGGACTGGCCACGCGCTTCCAGAACGCCATACAGGTCTTTTGCCCAATGAATGTCTTTGCAGCAGATGTCTTCAATCCGGTCGATCTTGACACCGTCCAGCGACAGCTCATCGGATTCCTCGGCGCTGAACACCCCGTCGACAAAGACTATTTTCAAACGGTCGAGGTCGTTGAAAAGTACCGGTTCATCATTGATAAACACCGCCGCAGGCAAAGCCTCGGCAGAAATCAGACTGTCGGGCTGAGTGTATTTCCAATACTCATCCCGGCGCCCCGGCAGCCCGGATTCCAGAACACGCGCCAAAGCGTCTTCGCGTGCACCACGGGTGCAGCCCGCGTCGGGCATGGTCAGCGCAGCCAGACGCGCCTCGGTTGCGGATTGTTTCGCTTGCGGCAAAGCCATCAGTTCACCTCGGCCAGAATGTCAGCATAACCGTTGTTTTCAACTTCAAGCGCCAGTTCAGGTCCGCCCGTCTTAACGATGCGACCATTGGCCATAATATGCACAACATCCGGTTTAATATGATCCAGCAGGCGCTGATAATGCGTGATCACCAGAAACCCACGGCCTTCGTCCCGCAGGGCATTCACGCCTTCGGCCACCAGCTTCATCGCGTCCACATCAAGGCCCGAGTCGGTTTCGTCCATGATGCACATCTTGGGTTCAAGCATGGCCATCTGCAGGATTTCGTTACGCTTTTTCTCACCACCCGAAAAACCAACATTGACCGGACGCTTGAGCATTTCTGCGTCGATCTTCAGCGTCTTGGCCTTGGCACGCACCTCTTTCAAGAAGTCTGCGGCAGACAGTTCCTCTTCTCCACGGGCCTTGCGCTGCGCGTTTACTGCGGTGCGCAGGAACGTCATGTTGCCAACGCCGGGGATTTCAACCGGGTATTGGAAAGCAAGGAAAACACCCGCTGCCGCGCGTTCCTCCGGTTCCATCTCCAGCAGGTCCTGACCGTCCAGAGTGGCCGAACCTTCGGTCACTTCGTACCCGTCGCGCCCCGACAAAACATAGCTGAGGGTCGATTTGCCCGACCCGTTCGGCCCCATGATCGCGTGTACCTTGCCAGCCTCGACCGTCAGGTCCACACCTTTGAGAATCTGTTTGTCTTCTTCTTCAAGCTGTACGTGCAGGTTTTTGATTTCCAGCATTTTTTGTCCTTTTGCGTATCGCAAGGGGCGCCGTGGCCCCGCATTGTTCTAGCCCAGTAATCTGCGGATCAGTCTGGCGAGGATCCAACCCAGGATTGCCCCGCCACCTACTGCCCAAACCGGGTTGATGAATTCCATGTAATGGGTGTTGACGTAGGCCACGCCAAGCAGACCGCCCAGAACCGGCAATGCGTACCCAAGCCAGGTCAGCACATCATCCTTACGGATGCGGGTTCCGGGTGACCGCGTCATTACCCAACCGAACCTTCAAGTGAGATGGCCACCAACTGCTGTGCTTCCATCGCAAACTCCATTGGAAGCGCCTGAAGCACATCTTTGCAGAACCCGTTGACCACCAGCGCTACGGCTTCTTCTTCGTCCATGCCGCGCTGACGGCAGTAGAACAGCTGATCGTCATCCACTTTTGACGTCGTCGCCTCGTGCTCAACGCGGCTCGAGTTGTTCTTGACCTCGATATAGGGAACCGTATGTGCACCGCATTTGTCGCCGATCAGCAGACTGTCACACTGCGTGTAGTTCCGGCTGTCCTTGGCTTTCGGGTGCATCGACACAAGTCCACGATAGGTGTTCTGGGCCTTGCCCGCGCTGATGCCCTTGGACACGATGCGCGACTTGGTATTCCTGCCCAGATGAATCATCTTGGTGCCGGTGTCGGCCTGCTGATAATTGTTGGCTATCGCGATCGAATAGAACTCACCCTGGCTTTCATTGCCGCGCAGGATGCAGGACGGGTATTTCCATGTCACGGCCGATCCGGTTTCCACCTGTGTCCACATCACCTTGGACCGGTCACCCCGGCAGTCGGCGCGTTTGGTCACGAAGTTATAGATACCACCCTTGCCGTTTTCATCCCCCGGAAACCAGTTCTGAACGGTCGAGTATTTCACCTCAGCATCTTCTTCGACGATGATCTCGACCACAGCGGCATGCAGTTGCGCCGTGTCGCGCTGGGGTGCGGTACAGCCTTCCAGATATGAGACGTACGAGCCCTTATCAGCAATGATCAGGGTGCGTTCGAACTGGCCCGTGTTCTCGGCGTTGATCCGGAAATAGGTGCTTAGTTCCATCGGGCAGCGAACCCCCGGCGGGATGTAGACGAATGAGCCATCCGAGAATACAGCTGAATTCAATGTTGCATAGAAATTGTCCGATACGGGAACCACGGTTCCCAAGTACTTCTTGACCAGCTCAGGATGCTCTTTGATCGCCTCAGAGATCGAGCAGAAGATCACGCCTGCCTTTTTCAGTTCGGCCTGAAAAGTCGTGCCCACGGAAACCGAGTCAAACACTGCATCGACTGCCACCTTGCGGCCTTCGGCAGGTGCATCCTCAGCCCCTTCAACACCAGCCAGAATCATCTGTTCTTTCAGAGGGATACCAAGCTTCTCGTAAGTGGCGAGCAGCTTTGGATCAACCTCATCCAAAGATTTGGGTTTCTCTTCCATCGATTTGGGGCGGGCATAGTAATACTGGTTTTGAAAATCGATTGGCGGATAGTGAACCATCGCCCATTTGGGTTCTTCCATTTTGGTCCAACGCTCGAACGCGGCCAGACGCCATTCGGTCATCCACTCGGGCTCATCGTTTTTCCCCGAGATCAGACGGACGATATCCGGGTTCACGCCTTTGGGCGCGTATTCCATCTCGATATCGGTATCCCAGCCATATTTGTATGTGCCGACCTCGCGAACCGCGTCCACGGTTTCCTGATCGACACCTTCTTTTACCTGGGTCTGGTCCAAAGCGGCCATGACTTACCCTCCGTCAGATCACGCAGCCCGCGCGCGATGCTTTTTCTCTTTTTCAAGCCACGTTTCGGCGAAACGCAGCACATCTTCTTCAGTCGTCTCTGGCCCCAGCGATACGCGGATTGCGCATGACGCCACCGTCTCATCAAATCCCATTGCCGTCAGAACCCGACTGGTTTTGACCTTGCCGCTGGAACAGGCGGATCCCGCACTGATGGCAAAGCCAGACAAATCCATCTGCATCACCTGCGTTTCGCCTTTCCAGCCGGGCGTCGCGAAACACAGGGTATTCGGGAGTCGCTCCTGATCTTTCCCGACAAAAATAGTAGATATTGCACCAGCCTCAAGGGCGTTTTCTAGAATATTTCTAAGTTCTCTGACTTTTTCCCATACTCCATCCGCCAGATCGCGCTGAGCAGCCTCGGCAGCCGCGCCAAATCCGGCAATGCCCACCACATTTTCAGTACCAGATCTTCGGCCCATTTCCTGTCCGCCACCGCTGGCCAAAGGTTCGATATCGATACCTTGCCGCAGGATCAAAGCGCCAACACCTTTTGGCCCGCCAATCTTATGCGCCGACAGGATCGCCATATCAGCGCCGCTCCAGGCGAAGGAAAATGGAATGCGTCCGACAACCTGCGTAATATCCAGCAACAGCCAGTCCGCGCGCCGCGCGCCATAGGGCCACTGGTTCTCAACTTTCTGTGGCGGCTGCGTGATGACTCCGGTTTCGGAGTTCGCAAGCCCCATCGCCAATATGTGCCCAGGGCCAAAGGGATGCTCGCTACAATGGGTCAGATCGAAATGCGACCACAGCGCATCGTGGGCAGTGCTGTCGACAAAGACGTCGCAGCCTTCGGGGCGATTTTGCAGAACCCGCGCCGCTTCAGTTGCGCCAGAGGTAAATATGACCTCTTGCGGACGGCAACCGACGGCCTCGGCGACCTGCGCCCGCGCGCGTTCGACCAGCGCTTTTGCGGCACGTCCTTCCGCATGAACAGATGACGGGTTCCCGACCACATCCATCGCCGCGATCATTGCCTCGCGCGCTTCGCGTCGCAGCGGCGTAGTCGCGTTATGATCCAGATAAACACGTTTCATGGATACATCTTTTCCTGCACAGAACTCATATGCATGTTCGACTTACCCAGCTCATTCATCGACGACGGAAAACAGGCTTGGAACTGCCGGGCAAGGCGCAAGGTCGTTTCTGATCACATCCGACAGGCGCGTCTGGTGCAGGAAGACATAAACATGCGCGCTCAGGCTTTCCCACAAGCGGTTCGTCAGGGATTGCGCCCTGCTACCCGATGACGCACCGGATGCTCCGGCCCCTTTTTGCAGCGCATCAACTGTCTCATCCACAGCGGCCAGAACCTCGACCACGCGAATCTCGGACGCGGGGCGTGCAAGACGATACCCCCCTCCGGGCCCACGGACAGAAGCAACCAGTTCCGCGCGACGCAGCTTGACGAAAAGCTGCTCAAGATACGGCAGAGAAATGTCCTGCCGTTCCGAGATTTCGCCCAGGGTTACCAGCCGGTCTGTTGGCTGAAGCGCAATATCCGCCAAAGCGACCATTGCGTAACGCCCTTTGGTCGAAAGCTTCATTCCCTGCCCCCTTTTAGCCGGATCTGCGCGAAATCATTGACGCCGACGCTGCCAGTGCGTATCTCCGACTGACAGCGCGATTGCGCCAAGCAATGTAATTAGAACCGTTCTAAGGTGTCCGACGATTATAGTCAAGTATATCCGGATACCCGCACGAAAATGACAGGACCAAAGCACACATGCCCGAGGTGATTTTTCCCGGACCCGAAGGCCGCCTGGAAGGCCGCTACCACCCGCAAAAGGAAAAAGACGCACCGATCGCTATCGTGCTTCACCCGCATCCTCAGTTCGGCGGGACCATGAACAACAAGGTGGTCTATAACCTGCACTATGCCTTTTACAACATGGGCTTCACCGTGCTGCGCTTTAACTTCCGCGGCGTCGGTCGCAGCCAGGGCGAATACGATCAGGGCGTAGGCGAGCTGAGCGATGCGGCATCTGCGCTGGATTACCTTCAATCCATGAACAACAACTCGAAACACTGTTGGGTTGCGGGCTTTTCGTTTGGGGCGTGGATTGGAATGCAGTTGCTGATGCGCCGCCCCGAAATCACGGGTTTCATCAGCGTGTCGCCGCCTGCAAACATGTATGACTTTTCCTTCCTTGCGCCCTGCCCGTCTTCGGGCCTGATCATCAACGGATCGGCTGACCGTGTGGCACCACCAGCGGATACCACCGCGCTGGTCAACAAGCTGCACGAGCAAAAAGGGATCACGATCACCCATAACGAGGTTGAGGGCGCGGATCATTTCTTCCAGGAACGCCACATGGACACGCTGATCACAGATGTCAGCGACTATGTGAAACGTCGGCTGACCGAGAACACCCGCTAATGTCCGACACCATCACATCGCTCGCGGCCAAACTGGCCGAAGATACGATGAAGGTCATGGACGAAACTGGCGAAGACCGGTTCTTCGTGGAGGTAGGTGAAGTGCTTGGTGCGGCGTCTCAATCTCTGGAAGAGGCTTTCCTGACAGAAATCCGCGTGCGTCTGGCTGAACGCAAGGCCAGACAATTCGTGATCAAGCGCCTCGCCACGCATCGCGCGAAACTCAAGGCGATTGAAAAGCAATGACCGATCGCCTGGTTGCGCAGGTCGCATTTCTGAAGCGAGCCGACAATCTGAAATTGGTCGAGCGGGCAAATGTCCTGCTTGACCAGTCAAGGCCCGAAAACTCCGCCGAACACAGCTGGCACTTGGCTTTGTGGGCAATGGTCATGGCACCACTGGCCGGGCCGGACATCTCGGTCGACCGGGTCATCCGCATGTTGCTGCTGCATGATCTGGTTGAGATCGTGACAGGTGATCATCCGATTCACCTCAACACGGATTGGGACACCGTGGCCGAGGCTGAACAGGCCGCCGCACAGGAATTGTTTGGCCTGTTGCCCGACGAACAGGCGCAGGAATTTCTTTCGCTCTGGCACGAATTCGAGGCGGACCAAACCCCGGATGCCCGGTTTGCCAAGATTCTGGATCGCTGCCAGCCGCTGTTTCAGGTTCTGTGCGCCGCCGACCCACGAGAGGATCATGTGGAGATTGCGCGGTCGAATCTGGCAGACGGTCGCGCAGCGTATCTGGCCCATGCGTTTCCATTGGCCCACCAGCATGCCACAAACCTCTTGACCAACTCGGACCCTCAGGATGACGCCTTCACGAAAAGATTGGCGTTTCTTACAGAAGCGGACCAGTTGAAATCCGTTCTGCGCGCGTCACGCCTGATGGCCAGTGACAGGTTCGAGAATTCGGCGGAACATTCGTGGCATGTCATGCTCTACGCATGGGTATTGTCAGAATACGCGCATTCGGACGTTCAAGTGGACCGAACCCTCCAGATGTTGCTTTTGCACGATGTTGTCGAAATCGACGCGGGCGACCACCCGATCCACGGACATGTCGACCACGCGGAACAGGAAGCCAAGGAACAGGCCGCCGCCAAGCGATTGTTTGGCCTTTTGCCTGACTGTCAACACAGGCCATTTACTGAACTTTGGCACGAGTTTGAGGCGGCTGAGACCGCAGAAGCCAGGTTTGCAAAGGCTGTTGACCGCTTTCAGACACCCATAGCAAATCTGGAAACAGGTGGCGGGTCATGGGTCGAATACAAAGTGAAATTCGACCAGATTGTAACGCGTGTCCGACCAGCTATTGCAGCGGGAGCGCCTCAGCTATGGGACTGGCTGCAACCGCAACTGGTTGCGCATTTCGAAAATGGTAAAACAGCCGATCCTCAAGCATAAAAAAAGGAGCCTGAAGGCTCCTTCTTTCTTGCTTGGTTTCTAGCGGCGTTCAAAAAACACTACTACCATCAAACTGTTGAACCAAGTTGGCTGCATTCACTTCGACGGACCCCCCGTCAGCAAGCCACCCAATCGCCACTATCAGACCCGAAGCAAATATGATTGATTTCGCAAATAACGTCATCGCTCAAAACTCGTTAACAAAATGAAAAAATATGCAGCGAATATTACATTCATTCGACTGAAAAAACAGTCAGGTATACCTGACCCAAGGTAATCTTGTAGACAACATGACGGCCCGCGTATTTCACTCACACAAATCACCCTCAGGCCACCCGACGCACCCTTTTCCGAGGTATTCAAATGCCCCAAGCCTATCTGTATCTGTTGCTGGCTGTGCTGGCTGAAACCATTGGCACAACGGCCCTGCAAGCCAGCCAGCAGTTTACGCGGTTCTGGCCATCCGTGATCGTTATCGTTGGGTACGCGTTTGCATTCTACCTTTTGGCGATGACGTTGAAGGTCATGCCTGTCGGCATTGTTTATGCTATCTGGTCCGGACTAGGCATCTTTCTGATCGCGCTCATCGGTTTTATCGTTTTCGGTCAGCGTTTGGATTGGCCGGCAATACTCGGATTGGCGATGATTCTGGCGGGAATCCTGATCATTCACCTCTTTTCAAAGACTGCCGGGCACTGAAGGCCGGTTAGGGCTGGTATATTTTGCCGCGCCGCGTTATGCGCGCGGCAACTTCCCGTTCAAAGGCTGACCTCTCATGGACCTGCGCAACATCGCAATCATCGCTCACGTGGACCACGGCAAAACGACCCTGGTGGACGAGCTGCTCAAACAATCCGGTGCATTCCGGGAAAATCAGGCCGTCGCGGAACGCGCCATGGACAGTAACGACCTGGAGCGTGAACGCGGCATCACCATCCTGGCCAAGGCCACCTCGGTTGAGTGGAAAGACACGCGCATCAATATTGTCGACACCCCTGGCCACGCCGATTTCGGCGGCGAGGTCGAGCGCATTCTCAGCATGGTCGACGGTGTTGTTCTGTTGGTGGACGCCGCAGAAGGCCCGATGCCCCAGACCAAGTTTGTAACGTCCAAGGCACTGGCGCTGGGCCTACGCCCGATCGTGGTTCTGAACAAGGTCGATAAGCCGGATGCCGAACCTGACCGCGCACTGGACGAATGCTTTGACCTGTTCGCCAATCTCGGCGCGGATGACGACCAGTTGGATTTTCCTTCAATGTACGCCTCGGGCCGTTCGGGCTGGGCGGATATGGAGTTGGACGGTCCCCGCAAAGACTTGAGCGCGCTATTCGACCTGATCGTCGATCATGTCCCTGCCCCGAAGCAGGTCGAACACAAAAATGAACCCTTCCGGATGCTGGCCACGACATTGGGCAGCGATCCCTTCATCGGTCGTATCCTGACCGGTCGTGTGGAAAGTGGCACGCTGAAGGCTGGCGACAACCTCAAGGCGCTCAGCCGCGATGGTTCGGTCATCGAAAACTTCCGCGCCACGAAAATCCTGGCGTTCCGGGGACTGGCCCAGCAGCCCATTGATGTGGCCGAAGCAGGCGACATCGTGACCATCGCTGGCATGAGCAAAGCCACCGTAGCGGATTCGCTGGTTGCCCCTCAGGTCACTGAGGCCCTGCCCGCGCAGCCCATCGATCCACCGACCATTACCGTGACCTTCGGTATTAATGATTCTCCGCTGGCAGGCCGTGACGGCAAAAAAGTTCAATCTCGCGTCATTCGTGACCGGCTGATGAAGGAAGCCGAGTCGAACGTCGCCATCCGTGTCACCGACACCCCCGGCGGTGAGGCGTTCGAGGTTGCGGGCCGCGGCGAGTTGCAAATGGGTGTTCTGATCGAGAATATGCGCCGAGAAGGCTTTGAGCTCAGCATCTCGCGCCCGCAGGTTCTGTTCCGTGAAGAAGACGGGCAGCGGCTTGAGCCTATCGAAGAAGTCACCATCGACGTGGATGACGAATATTCTGGTTCCGTTATTGAAAAGGTTACCGGCGCACGTAAGGGTGAACTGGTCGAGATGCGCCCGGCCGGTACGGGCAAGACGCGGATCATCGCCCATGTCCCGTCCCGCGGTCTGATCGGTTACCACGGCGAATTCCTGACCGACACGCGCGGTACGGGTGTACTTAACCGCGTGTTCCATGACTGGGCGCCACATAAGGGGCAGATTCCGGGCCGTCGCGCAGGCGTTCTGATCTCGATGGAGAAAGGTCAGGCTGTGGCTTATGCGCTGTGGAACCTGGAAGAACGTGGCCGTATGTTTGTTGGTCCGCAAACAGACGTATATCAGGGTATGGTGATCGGCGAACACTCGCGAGACAACGATCTGGAAGTGAACCCGCTCAAAGGCAAGAAGTTGACAAACGTGCGCGCCAGTGGATCCGACGACGCGGTCCGCCTGACGCCGCATATTCAGTTCTCACTGGAAGAGGCAATTGCCTATATCGACGATGATGAACTGGTGGAAGTTACACCAAACGCGGTGCGCCTGCGGAAGCGTTTTCTTGACCCGCACGAGCGTAAGCGGATGGCCAAATCTGCCTAGAACACCCTCAGGTTGCAAACTGACCAAACGGAAACAATGGCAATAGTGTGGCATATTTGCTTCCAATACGACAAAAGACGAAATCAGAAAAACCGGGCTCACTGCCCGGTTTTTATTTGAAAACTAACACCTTTCTCCGCATGGTTGAAAATTTCCGCCCCGGGCCTCACCAACAAGATATTGTAGGCGCCCTCGAATTATGGTCAAAACACGTCAGAAGTGTGACGTCCTTCACAAACACCGATACGGGAATGGTGCATAGAAGGACGTAGTTTAGTTATCGAGTTCCAAGGAGTTCAAAATGGGTAATAGAGCTCGCAAGTTTCCACTGTTTTTTATTGCGACAACTTTTCTGCTTTCACCTGCCGGTGAAACCTTTGCCGCTGGGACATGTACGGTTGCAACAGCACGGCAATCCGCTGCGTCCGCGCAGGTTTTGTGCGAATGCGATACTGTGACATCCGGCATGATCCGCTACATTCAACGCCGTCATGACTTCGATCAGATCCTGGCGCGCGTCGGTGCAGAATGCGCCCCGCTGGCAGGTCTGCTAAGTGACTTCCCGACCGCATCGATCGGTGTCTCAGACCAGAGATCCGGCGACGGACCTTCCCAGGAAAATGGCACGCCCCCCAATGGTGGCGGCGGTAACCCAACCGGTGGCGAAGAACCTGGTGGTGAAGAACCCGGTGGCGAAGAGCCCGGTGGTGAAGAACCCGGTGGCGAAGAACCTGGTGGTGAAGAACCCGGTGGTGAAGAGCCCGGTGGCGAAGAACCCGGTGGCGAAGAGCCCGGTGGAGAAGAACCCGGTGGCGAAGAGCCCGGTGGAGAAGAGCCCGGTGGTGAAGAACCTGGTGGCGAAGAGCCCGGTGGAGAAGAACCCGGTGGGGAAGAACCCGGTGGTGAAGAGCCCGGTGGTGAAGAGCACGAAGAAGACTGATAAAGACGAAACCGAATACCAGCGAACCGGCCCTAGGAACGCGGAGCATATTCGATAGAAAAAACTCTGCTGGTCGAGGCTTCGGGGCTGGAATACGTCGATACGCAAAACGTTCGGATTAATCCGTCCAAGCGTAAGGTCAAAGACTACACTCTTGGGCGCAGACCAAATCTGCGTCCAAGGGTAAGATTTTGGGTAGGTAAATATACCGCTGAGGTCAACTGCGCCCGTAAACGCCGACCCATTGACTGGGTCGCTTCGGATCTTGCATGCGCAGGAACAAATAGCGCGTAGCTGTCCAGGGTTTGATCCGGTTTGTGAGATTGTCCAAGATCAGGTCGCCCTGCGCCGAGCGGTAGACCAGAACCGCATGAGGCGTCCGGCGTGTGTCCAGAACGGTCGCAATCAAAAGCTTACTTGGATCAACCCCGGCATGGATCAGATCCCTTTTCTTCAACAATGCAAAGTCTTCACAATCACCGCCTCTGGGTGTTGGCAAGGCCCATCGCTCACGCGTTTTGTACTGGGACTGATCCGTAACTTCCCGGGTCGACGCGTTTACGCGGCGATTCACTTGATTTACCACCGTCAGCTCTTGGTGGCTGGACAACGTGACCGAGCGTTTTGCAGTGCAAGCCCAGTTATATTGGTTGCATAGGTTGATTGCGCCTGAGGGCGGAGGTGAAGACGCAACGATTGGGATAAAGACGCCGTCGGATGCCTGCGCGACAGGTGCGGAGGCGATTACGCCGATACACACGGTGCAGATACCCAATGCGCGCGCCGCAACCGATGCAGGCACGGAAACACACCTCTTGGTTAAATTCGCTAATGAAATCATGCGAGTTCCCCGATCCGATGTTCTTCGAATGATTACATGGCCACCTGCACCACATTCTGTTTCTTGAAACTATCTGTGATCAGGTGTTACGCGCAATCTTTTGAGACCTTGCAAAGGAAACAGGGCAGAAATTCGTCCGAGAATCTGACAATTTCACGTAAGAATTTTGTTGGCGGGGCCACAATTCTGCCAGGACCCATTCGACAGAACAGGAGCATCAAAGGGTAAGTGATTGAATTAAAACAATTAAACAAAAAACAGCCCGCTGTCGCGGGCTAATCAGTATCAACCAAACATGACATAAGCCGAATCTTGCTTATTCACTGCCGGTTTTCTTGGAAATATCAGCGCCTTGGACGCAAGGCCCATATGTCACTCGGTGATTTCCACCACAACCAGTTCACGCTCACTTGCGCCGCGCGCGTGATTCAGGGCCTGCTGGTACTCATCCGAGTTATAGCATTCAACCGCAGCCTCCAGCGTTGGGAAGCGCGCCACTACGTTTCGTGGACGTTCCTTACCTTCCAGCTGAACGTACCGTGCAGCACGGGCGATAAACTCGCCCCCGTGCTTGGCGATGGCCGGTCCGGCCAGTTCCGCGTATTTGCCGTAAGCCTCAGTGTTCGTCACCGTGACATGCGCAATCCAAAGAGCAGCCATATTAACCTCCCAAAACCTGTTGTGCGGCCTTGATTGCCGCATCTGCATTTGATGCATCCTTGCCGCCGCCCTGGGCCATATCAGGACGACCGCCGCCGCCTTTTCCGCCCAACTCGATTACCGCAGCTTTGACAAGATCCACCGCCGAAATCCGTCCGATCAGGTCTTCTGTCACACCAGCCGCAACGGCCGCCTTGCCGCCCGTATCCGCAATCAGCAACACCGCACCCGATCCAAGGCGGCTTTTGTGTTCGTCGATCAACGCGGGAAGGTCCTTGCCTGAAACACCGCTGAGCGCTTGTGCCAGGAATTTCACACCGTTTACATCCCGCGCCTCGGCACCACCGCCCTGACCGGCCCCGCCAGCCATAGCCAGATCCCGGCGCAACTGAGCCACTTCGTTCTGCAAGGCCTTGCGTTCGTCCAGAAGGCTTTTCACGCGCGCCACCACGTCGTCCGGTTGCGCCTTCAGTTCCGATGCCACCTGAGCCAGACGTTGATCCTGTGCCGAAAGATAGCGGAAGGCCTCATCCCCGGTCAGCGCTTCGATCCGGCGCACACCTGCACTGCTGGCGCTGTCACCCAACACAACAAAGGTGCCGATATCACCTGTCTGGCGCACATGTGTGCCGCCACAGAGTTCTATCGACCACGTATCGCCGTCATGGCCTTTGCCTGTTGGTGCCTTGCCCATGGAGACGACACGAACCTCGTCACCATATTTCTCGCCGAACAGGGCCTGCGCGCCCAATGCGCGCGCGTCGTCGGGTGTCATGACCCGGGTTTCAACAGTCGAATTCTGGCGGATGAAATCGTTCACCTCACGTTCGACTTTCTGGATTTCCTCTAGGCTCAGCGCTTTGGAATGACTGAAGTCGAACCGCAGACGATCCGCTGCGTTCAGCGAACCGCGTTGTGCTACGTGGTCACCTAGCGTTTCGCGCAGGGCTTCATGCAGCAGGTGCGTGGCCGAGTGATTGGCGCGAATGGCGGAACGGCGGGCGTGATCAACCTCAAGCTCTACCGCGTCGCCCTTGCAAACAACGCCGCTTTGAACCGCCACCTTATGAGCATAGACCTTGCCGTCGGCAAACTTCCTCGTGTCCTCCACGCGGCTCAGGTGATCGCGATCCTCCAGCCTACGCAACGCGCCAGTATCGCCGACCTGACCGCCGGCCTCCCCGTAGAACGGGGTCTGGTTCACGACGACCCAACCGCTGCTGCCCGCGTCGATCTTGTCGACCATTGCGCCATCAACAACCAAAGCGGCAACCTGCGCTTCGGCTTTCTCGGTATCGTAGCCCAGAAAATCCGTCGCACCGGCGGTATCCAGCACATCAAACCATACAACCTGATCCGCTGCTTCACCTGACCCGGCCCATGCAGCACGTGCCTTGGCCTTCTGTTCAGCCATCGCGGTGTCAAAACCGTCCGTGTCGACGCTCAGGCCCTTTTCACGCAGCGCATCCTGCGTAAGATCCAGTGGGAAGCCATACGTGTCGTAAAGCTTAAAGGCCGCTTCACCTGACAGGGGTGCCCCCTCAGAAAGCCCTGAAACCTCATCATCCAGCAACTTCAGACCACGGTCCAGTGTCTGCTTGAACCGGGTTTCTTCCAGCAGCAGCGTCTCTTCGATAAGCGGTTGCGCCTGTTTCAGTTCAGAATAATGCCCGCCCATCTGCTGCACCAGCGTAGGTACCAGGCGATGCATGACAGGATCCTTGGCGCCCAGCAGGTGCGCATGGCGCATGGCGCGGCGCATGATCCGGCGCAGAACATATCCCCGGCCGTCATTGCTGGGCATCACACCGTCTGCAATCAGGAACGAGGTCGACCGCAGGTGATCCGCGATCACCCTGTGATGCACGTTCTGGTCGCCATACGGGTCGACACCGGTCGCATCTGCCGAAGCCTCGATCAAGGTCTTGAACAGGTCGGTGTCATAATTGTCATGACTGCCCTGCAACAGCGCCCCAATCCGTTCGAGCCCCATACCTGTATCGATCGACTGCATGTCAAGTTCGACCATCGAGCCATCTTCGAACTGCTCGTTTTGCATGAAAACGACGTTCCAGATTTCGATGAATCGGTCGCCATCCTCCTCGGGTGATCCCGGAGGGCCACCCCAGATGTGATCGCCGTGATCATAGAAGATCTCGGTGCACGGGCCGCAAGGTCCGGTCGGACCCATCTGCCAGAAATTGTCACTGGTGGCGATACGAATGATCCGGTCCTCGGGCACACCGACCTTTTTCCAGATTTCAAAGGCTTCATCATCGGTATGATAGACGGTGGTCAACAGGCGAGTCTTGTCGATACCGAATTCCCTGGTGATCAGTTCCCAGGCAAAAGGGATCGCTTCATGTTTGAAATAATCCCCGAATGAGAAGTTTCCCAGCATCTCAAAAAACGTATGGTGACGCGCCGTATAGCCAACATTGTCGAGGTCGTTGTGCTTGCCACCCGCACGCACACATTTCTGCGCCGTAGTGGCGCGTTTGTAATCGCGGGTTTCCAGACCGGTGAACAGGTTCTTGAACTGCACCATGCCTGAGTTCACGAACATCAGCGTCGGGTCATTGCGCGGCACCAGCGGGCTGGACGCGACGACCTCATGCCCTTGTTTTTCAAAGTAGTTCAGAAAAGTCGATCGGATGTCGTTCAGGGTTGGCATAGGGCTCTCTCGGCGCACATATATCTTGGTCTCCGTTGGTTTAGCCCCCTGTCAGGTGAGTGTCCACAGCAGAGGCACACAGGAACGAAACAAGGCGACCCGATCAGGTCGCCTTGTTTCAAGTGTTATAGTCTTTGCGCAGATGTCAGGGGTTACCCACCTCAGGACATCACGCCTCCAGAATATCGTCATCCTCGGCAACGCCTGGCGACATATCGAATTCCAGCCCATGCGCCGCGCGGATCTTGTCTTCGATGTCCAGCGCCACCCGACTGTTTTCCCGCAGGTATTGTTTGGCGTTCTCGCGCCCCTGCCCGATCCGCTCATCACCATAGCTGAACCAGGATCCTGACTTTTCAACAACGCCGGCTTTGACACCCAAATCCAGCAATTCGCCCATCTTCGAGATGCCTTCGCCATACATGATGTCGAACTCGACCTGTTTGAACGGCGGTGCGACCTTGTTCTTCACAACTTTGACGCGGGTCTGGTTCCCGACCACTTCATCCCGGTCCTTGATCGCGCCAATCCGGCGGATATCCAGCCGAACCGAGCTGTAGAATTTCAGCGCGTTACCACCGGTTGTGGTTTCCGGGCTGCCGAACATCACGCCGATCTTCATACGGATCTGGTTGATGAAGATGACCATGCAGTTCGAACGGCTGATCGAGCCTGTCAGTTTGCGCATTGCCTGGCTCATCAGCCGGGCCTGAACACCCACGCTGCTGTCGCCCATGTCCCCTTCGAGTTCCGATTTCGGCGTCAGGGCAGCGACCGAGTCGACAACAACCATATTGACTGCGCCCGAGCGTACCAGAGTATCTGTGATTTCAAGCGCCTGCTCACCGGTGTCAGGCTGCGAGATCAAAAGCTCATCCAGATCAACGCCCAGCTTGCGGGCATATTGCGGGTCCAGAGCGTGTTCCGCATCTACGAACGCGCAAACTCCGCCGCGCTTTTGCTGCTCAGCAATGCAATGAAGGGTCAAAGTGGTTTTACCCGAGCTCTCAGGCCCGTAAATCTCAACGATACGCCCCATCGGCAGCCCGCCGATACCCAGCGCGATATCCAGACCCAGCGACCCGGTCGAGCTCGCCTCGATATCCTGCCGGGCATCTTCTCCCAGCTTCATGATCGACCCCTTGCCGAACTGCCGTTCGATCTGGGCCAGCGCACTGTCGAGCGCCTTTTGCTTGTCTGCGTTTTTCTTGTCGCTCATTGTCAGAAGATCCGCCATTGTCCTGTCGCCTTCCCTTTTGTCACACCCTTAATCGGGCGGCAATCGCTGCTTTGTTCGCCTCTTGTTCCTTATGAGATCAAAAAGAGAACATTTCAACTAAAACTTACAGAAATCAGTCTTCTGCAATTGTATTAAAGAGTCGTTTACGACAATCTGCACAAGTAACATGGCAACCTCGGGAACCGATAAATGCTTGTTTTTTATAAAGAACGACTTGCTTTTCTTTCAGTCCCCAAGACCGGAAGCACGGCTTATCACACGGCGTTGCGTGACCGGGCCGATCTCATCGTGACACATCCGCCAGAGCTGAAACACGCCCCGGTGCGTCGGTATGACCGGTTTTTCCAGACCATGTTTCGAAAACTGTTTGATACCGAGATGGAAATTATGGCCGTTGTGCGCGAGCCGTTGGATTGGCTGGGCAGCTGGTACCGGTTTCGCAGTCGTGAAGACTTGATAGGTCAACCGCGCTCGACACGTGACATGAGTTTTGACGCATTCGTTCAAGCCTATTTGCTGGACACACGTCCCGAGTTCGCAAATGTCGGCAGCCAGGCGCAATTCTTCCGTACCCGCAACGACAGTGCTGGCGCTCGTCATATCTTCAAATACGAACATCAGGACAAGGTGTTGGACTTTCTGCAAACACGTCTGGACATGCAGATCGACCTGAAGCGCGAAAACGTATCGCCTCCGGGAGATTTGCATCTGTCACCTGCTACCGAACAGAAGTTTCGAAATGCCTGCCCGGAAGAATTTGCGCTGCACAAAGCCGCATTGTGATCCATCAGTTGAGTTGTTGAAACACGGCCTCTGTCAGTTGGGTGAGGGAAAACGGTTTGGGCAGAAAGGTTGAGTTGGCAATATCCGGACCGGTATCGCCGAAAACGCCTTCGGTATACCCGGACACGAAAATCACACGCGCATCCGGGCGCGTCTCCATGGCCTTGCGCACCCAAGTGGGCCCGTCCATTCTTGGCATGACAACATCTGTGACGAATACATCAACACTTAACGCGGAATCTTCAAGCAGTCGAAGCGCCTCTTCCGCCGAGTCCGCCTCGAGCACGGTGTAACCTTTCAGCCGCAGGGCGCGGGTCGCAAAGGCGCGAACAGGCGCCTCATCCTCGACCAGCAGCACCACGCCTTCGCCCTGCCTGGCGCTCTGGGCTTCGGGCTGGACTGGCGATTCAGTTTCGACCTCGGACGTCGTCGCGCAAACCGGAAGAAAGACAGTGAACTCGGTGCCCCGTCCAATTGCGCTGTCGACAAAGATAAACCCACCGGTTTGCTTTACGATCCCGTAGGCCGTTGACAACCCCAACCCGGTGCCCTCACCAGTTCGTTTCGTGGTGTAGAAGGGTTCGAAAATCTTCTGCAGCTTATCTGCTGGGATACCAACACCGCCATCCACAACCTTGACTGTCACATAGTCGCCCGGTTGTACGGTTGCCCTGTCCCGCATGAGAGGCTGCAAAAGGGTCAACACACTGGTTTCAATGCGAATTTCACCACCGTCCGGCATGGCATCTCGTGCGTTAACGACAAGGTTCATCAGCACCTGCTCAAGTTGACGCTTGTCCGCCCGCACGGGTTTGAGCACCGGATCGTGGCTCAGCGTCAATTGCACCTTCTCGCCAACCAAACGGTTCAGCAAGTGAATAAGATCCGATATCGTGTCACGCAGATCCAACACTTCGGGCCTGAGGGTCTGTTTTCGCGAAAACGCCAAAAGCTGACTGACCAGCGCGGCGGCCCGGTTGGCATTCTGATTGATCTGCACCAAATCCCCGTAGTCCGGGTCATTCTGGTCATGGCGCAACAGCAGCAGATCGCAGTGACCGGAAATGGCCGTCAGCAGGTTGTTGAAATCATGTGCAACACCTCCGGCCAATTGCCCCACGGCCTGCATCTTCTGGCCCTGAACGAATTGAGCTTCGAGCGTCTTCAGTTCAGTCGCATCGTTCAGAACCGCGATCAGGCATATCTTTCCATCGACAAACACACGGCTCAGGGTGACTTGAACAAAGATTTCCTTGTCGTCCCTAATGAACTGCAAAAACTCTGATCGCTGCGTTTCTTCATGCGCCTCGGTTCGTTTCAACCAATCCAGCACAGGCCCCCCCACGCCCCGCATGATGTCGCTGATGTTACCGCCTTCAAGCTGCTTCTTTCCCAACAGTTTCGCCGCCAGCCGATTACTGTCCAGAATGATGCCGTCCTCGGAAAGTCTGAGGATTGGAACCGGAAGGTCAGAGAAGGACATGACCGCATCCTGTGCGGGCACCTGCGTAATCGGTAACAAACAAAGGCTTCGTTCCGACACGGATTGAGAAAATTCGGACACGGCTGCCAGAATATGACCATCGCGGGTCCTGACTGCGTTGACAGCCCCGGTCCGCGGTTCGGCTTCGCTGAAAATATCCTGCGCCCTGGCAGGGTGCGCACCAAACAAACGCTCGGCCGTGGCATTGACGCGCAATACGTCACCTGCGCGTCCAAGGGTTACGACCGGCAAGCCAAGGGTTTGCCAGCTATCCTGTTGAACACAGCTAAAGTTCCAGTAGAACAGTCCCGGCCGCAATCGGTGCACGGAAACCGAAATAGTCCGATCGCCACCGGGAAACTCGCTCTGGGCGCTTCCTGTGGATTGCGCCCGCGATTGTAGGCTCAACAAGATCGCCGAAGGGTTAGCAAACCTGGAGCGCAAACAGCGGGCTAGGTTTTCGCCTCGTATGGCCCCCAGCTTTTTGTCCGCCAGGACGTTCGCGGCCAATATGTCACCATACCCGTTTGAGATCACGACCGGAGCATCCTCGCGCTCTGCGAAAGCGGCCAAAAGGGCTGATATCTGTTGCAAATGCCTGTTCGTAATCGCCCCCTTGATCCCAAACAAGAGCGCCACAACCAAAAGGGAAATGCCTGTTGCCAGCAAACCTTTTGTCCAATCCGACGGCAGAAACCCAACCGCAGGTGCCAGGCTGATCAACAGCGCCACAAACACTAACGACCCGATCCGAAACACCGATGGAGTATTAGCGGCTGAAGGGGCTGGAACAAATTCAGTGATGTCAGGCATAAACGGCTCGGGCACAGGTTTTGCGGTAATAACAGGTAGAATTGGTTAACACTCGCCTAACGGCGTTAAAAAACAAGTTAGCTACCCAAGGTTGTATTTACCGAAAGATCAGCGCGTCAAGTGTGACGTAAAGAACCCGTCGGACCCGCGAGTTACCTGCCATGCCTGCCGGAAGGTTTCACGCCAGCCCGCATGTTGCGCCAGAAACCTGTCGACAACCGCATCGTTCTCGTCGGCAAGAACCGAACATGTTGCATATGCCAGCACTCCACCTGCTTGGACCAACGGCGTGATTTGTGCAAGAATGTCAGCTTGGATGACCGTGAGATCTTGCAAACGGTCTTCAGTCAATGCCCATTTACCTGCCGGTGCGCGCCGCCACGAACCGCTGCCGGAACACGGGGCGTCGGCCAAAATGACGTCAAAAGGCCCGTGATTGGCAAGATCTGCGCTGTTCAGGATGGTTATTCTGGCCCCGGCCCGTTCTGCCCGCGCTGGAATATCCTTCATTCGGCGCGCGTTCACATCATGAGCGTAAACCTCGACACCCTTGTTCGCAGCAATCGCAAGCGACTTGCCACCGCCCCCGGCGCAGTAGTCCAAAACGCGCATTCCAGAGCGCAGATCCAAGGAAGCAACAACCGCCTGACTTGCCGCATCCTGAAGCTCGACCAAACCCTGAGCGTATGCCTGGCTTTGCGCAATCCGACGCGCGCCCTCTGTCACCTCCAGAGCGGTTTCACAAATCGGCGTTGGACGGGCTGAAATACCGTCGGTCGCCAAAGCATCAATCGCCCAGGTTACATCCGTTTTCAATAAATTGACCCGCAGAAAAACCGGGGCGCGTTCCTGCAATGCCAATGCGCAAGGAACGGCGGCATCGTTCAAGGATGCGACGAGCTTTGGCCACAGCCAGTCGGGAAAATCATATCTCTCGGCTTCGGATGCAAAATCCCTTGATACTTCGTCATTTTGAAGGGCTTCGGGCGCGTGGCGGTCGCCGGTAAACAACTCAACAGGGTCTTCATCCGATGCGCGAATGGCGCCGATCATCAGGCCGCGACCAGTTCCGGAACCACCCAACGCAGCAAACGAGCGTTTGCACCGCAAAGCGTCAAACACATGATCGCGAATAGCTGCCCGATCCTTGGAGCCCGCAAACCTGCTGCGCCGCGCCCAGCCGGTCAGCGCCTTTTCAACCGGGGCCCCGGCGAGAATTTCATCCAGAATTTCAATCGAGGCCTGAACGCGGGCAGCAGGTGTCATCACGGATTACCTTGGCTGAAAAAGGCCGTGACAGGCCAATCCAAAATCACTACGGCACCCCGTGCTAGGGTGCCGTATGTCATGCGCAATGGCTTACATCACCCGGTAGTTCGGGCTTTCACGTGTGATCTGAACATCGTGTACGTGGCTCTCTTTCAGACCTGCGCCCGTGATCTTCACGAATTGGCAGTTTCTGCGCATCTCTTCGACGGTCGCGCAGCCGGTGTATCCCATCGCAGCGCGCAAACCACCAACAAGCTGGTGGATCACTGCACTGGCTGATCCTTTGTAAGGAACCTGCCCTTCGATCCCTTCGGGTACCAGCTTGTCATTTGCCGCGTCCTTCTGGAAATACCGATCCGCCGATCCGCGCGCCATCGCACCAAGACTGCCCATACCGCGATAGGATTTGAACGACCGGCCCTGATACAGAATGACCTCACCCGGGCTTTCGTCTGTGCCCGCGATCATCGAACCCACCATGGCGCACGACGCACCGGCGGCAATTGCCTTGGCAAAATCGCCCGAAAACTTGATGCCACCATCCGCAATGACCGGAACATCCCCCGCCGCGGCGGCACAATCACTGATTGCGGTCAACTGAGGGACACCAACGCCCGCCACCATGCGTGTTGTACAGATCGAACCGGGGCCAATACCCACCTTGATGGCGTCAGCACCTGCGTCGATCAGCGCCTTTGTCGCCTCGCCTGTAGCAACGTTTCCGGCAATGATCTGAACCTCGTTCGACAGGGTTTTGACCCGTCTCACCGCATCCAGCACGCCCTGAGAGTGACCATGCGCCGTATCGACGACAATGATATCAACGCCCGAAGCCACCAGCTGCTCGGACCGCTCAAAACCCGCGTCTCCAACCGAAGTCGCGGCAGCCACTCGCAGGCGGCCAAGCCGGTCTTTGCACGCTGTTGGGTTCAGAACAGCCTGTTCGGTGTCTTTCAACGTTAGCAGACCTGTAAGTTTTCCCGTGCCATCGACCACAAGCAATTTTTCGATACGACGGGCCCGCATCAGGCTTTTAGCCTCTTCCAGATCGGCGGGTTCTTTCAGCATTGCCAGGTTTTCCGAGGTCATCATCGCCTTGATCGGAGTGTTGTCGGAATTGGCAAAGCGCATATCCCTGTTGGTCACGATACCAACAACGCGGCCATCCGCGTCAACTACCGGGAAACCGGTAAAATTATAGCGCTCGACCAGAGCCTTCGCATCGGCCAGGGTTTGATCCGCGCGCAAGGTAACAGGGTTGTAGACGATACCCGACTCGAACCGTTTGACGCGGCGAACTTCGCGAGACTGCTCTTCTACGGAAAGGTTCTTGTGGATGACCCCGATACCGCCTGCCTGTGCCATGGCAATGGCCATGCGCGCCTCGGTCACCGTGTCCATGGCCGAGCTCAGCAGCGGGATGTTCATGGTAATCTCACGCGTGACACGCGTGGTGGTGTCCGCTGTTGCCGGCAGCACTGAAGATGCGGCCGGAACCAGAAGAACGTCGTCAAAGGTGAGTGCCTCACGAATCTGCATCTGAATACCCCATGCAAAAGCCCGTTTGGCGGTGACCCTATTGCATGGATTGAACCAAAGGAAAAGCCCTTGAGGGCAACTCTGTGGCTCTAGTTGACTATACAGCCGATGAAAACGACGCATGCCGTGCAAATCGTGCCGCTGATAGCCCTTTCCCTTTGCGCTCAAACCCATATCTTGCCGGGAAAACGCGCGAACACAAAAAGGCATGTCACTCATGACCAACGACCCACTTGTCGTCTTTACCCCGTCCGGCAAACGCGGGCATTTTCCTGTCGGCACGCCCATTCTGACCGCAGCCCGCCAATTGGGAGTGGATCTGGATTCGGTCTGCGGGGGCCGTGGTATCTGTTCAAAGTGTCAGATCACCCCAAGCTATGGCGAATTTCCCAAGCACGGCGTCACGGTGGCCCAGGATGCGCTGAGCGAATGGAACGCGGTCGAGCAACGTTATGACGACAAGCGCGGCCTGAAACCCGGTCGTCGTCTGGGCTGTCAGGCCTCGGTTCAGGGCGATGTCGTGATCGACGTGCCGCCGGAAAGCCAGGTGCATCGTCAGGTCGTTCGCAAGGCCGCCACGGCACGCGCCATCATCATGGATCCGGCAACGCGTCTGTATTTCGTGGTGGTGGAAGAGCCCGACATGCATTCGCCAACCGGCGATCTGGAGCGCCTTGAACGCGCGCTGCGCGAGCAATGGAAAATTGACGCGGTCACAGCGGACCTATCGCTTCTGTCCAAGCTGCAACCGGTTCTGCGCAAAGGCAAATGGGAAGTCACTGTGGCAGTTCACAAAAGCCACAAGGACAGCGTCGCACGCATTGTCGAAATCTGGCCCGGCCTGCACGAAGGCGGGCTGTATGGGCTGGCCATCGACCTCGGCTCAACTACGATTGCGGCTCATCTGACCGACTTGGAAACCGGCGAAGTTAAAGCGTCATCAGGTCTGATGAACCCGCAAATCCGCTTTGGCGAAGACCTGATGAGCCGTGTTTCATATTCCATGATGAACCCCGGCGGGGATCGGGAAATGACAAAAGCCGTGCGCGAGGCGATCAATGATCTGACCACCTCAATCGCCGAAGAAGCCGGCATTGACACCACGCTGATCGTTGAAACGGTGTTTGTCTGCAACCCGGTCATGCACCATCTACTGCTGGGTCTGGATCCCGTCGAGCTGGGTCAGGCGCCCTTTGCCCTGGCCACGTCCGAGTCGATGTCCCTGCCCGCACGTGAGATGGAACTGACCACCATGAACCCCCGCGCGCAGGTCTATATCCTGCCTTGCATCGCGGGCCATGTGGGCGCGGATTGTGCGGCGGTTGCCCTGTCCGAAGAACCCGGCAAATCCGAGGACTTGGTTCTGATCGTCGATGTGGGCACCAATGCCGAAATCCTGCTGGGCAACACCAGCCGCGTTCTGGCCTGTTCCTCACCTACCGGGCCTGCGTTTGAAGGCGCTCAGATCAGTTCTGGCCAGCGCGCAGCACCCGGCGCGATCGAGCGGATCGAAATCGATCCCCTTACCAAGGAACCCCGCTTTCGCATCATCGGGTCCGAGAAGTGGTCGGACGAAGACGGCTTTGACCTTGATGTCGCCACCACTGGTATCACCGGTATCTGCGGCTCGGGCATTATCGAAGCTGTGGCCGAGATGCGTATGGCCGGCCTTCTGGATGAAAGCGGCCTGATCGGATCGGCCGAGCAGACTGGAACGGCCCGCTGCATCCCCGAAGGCCGCACACACGCTTACCTGATTCACGATGCCAGCGCCGAAGGTGGCCCCCGCATCACTGTCACGCAAGGCGACATCCGCGCCATCCAACTGGCCAAATCCGCGCTTTATGCCGGTGCGCGCCTTCTGATGGACGAGATGGAAGTCGACAAGGTGGATCGTGTGGTTCTGGCCGGTGCCTTTGGCGCTCATATCTCGACCAAGCACGCCATGGTTCTGGGCATGATCCCTGATGCACCGCTGGACAAGGTCACCAGCGCGGGTAACGCCGCTGGTACAGGTGCGCGGATTGCGCTGTGCAATATCGGATCACGCGCTGAAATCGAACGCGTCGTGCGCGAGATCACCAAGATCGAAACCGCAATTGAGCCGAAGTTCCAGGATCATTTCGTGGCCGCCAACGCGATCCCGCACAAAACCGATCCGTTTCCGGAACTGGCGCAGGTTGTCACGCTGCCCAATCCAAGCTTCAACACAGGTGGAGAGAGCGAAACAGGCGGTGGGCGCCGTCGCAGACGCCGCGGTTAGACCAGCATAGGAACGACTCGCAAGTACGCCTCGGGTCGTTCCCCAAACTGGTTTCAGGTTTCGAGACGCACCTCGTCCAGCGACGAAACGCCCATCTGCGCCATGGCAATACTCATTTCATCACTCAGCACAGACGACAGTTGCTCAAGCCCTTCTTCCCCTTCTGCCGCGATTGCAAATTGCAGGATGCGGCCGAAGAAGGCAAAATCTGCGCCGTTTGCCAAGGCTTTCAAAACATCCTCGCCCGAGCGCAAACCGCTGTCGTAAAACAGCGGATATTCCGGACCGACGGCGTTCCGAATTTCAGGCAATACGGCAATCGGCGCGGGCGCACTGTCCAACTGGCGGCCACCGTGGCTTGAGACCTGAATGGCATCGACACCTGCCGACTTGAGGTTCAGCGCGTCCTCTGCATCCAGAACGCCCTTGACCACCAGTTTCCCGGCCCACTGGTCGCGCAGACGGTCCAAAGTCTCCCAAGTCGCCTTGGCCCGGCTTTCCCGTCGATCAAAATCATATCCGTCCATCAGGAAATTCGCCATTTCGGGCTTGCCCCGCAGTAGCGTTGATAGCGACCACCGGGGGTGCAGGGCAAAATCAAGCACCTGTTTTGGCCCCATTTTGAATGGCATCCTGAACCCATGGCGCAATTCACGCGGGCGACGTCCCACTTCGGGCACGTCCACCGTCAGCACCAGCGTTTCGTACCCCGCAGCCTTTGCGCGCTCGACCAGCTTGAACGTACCACAGCCATCACCGCTGAAATACAGTTGAAACCAGGCATGTCCTTCTGCCTCGACAATCAGGTCTTCCATCGGGGTTGATGCGACGGTTGATACCCCAAGCGGCACCTCGTACCGCGCCGCAAGACGTGCCAGCATCAGATCTGCACCGGGGGCCGACAGATTGCACATGCCCATCGGTGCGATGCCAAACGGGCGTTGGGTCGACCTGCCAAAGACGGAACAAGTAAGCGACCTTTCGCTGACATCATTCAGAATTCTAGGGCGAAGGGTCAGCGCATCCAGTGCAGCCCTGTTTCGGGCTGCACCAACCTCGGACCCGGCGGAACCGTCGATATAGTCAAATACCATCCACGGCAGACGCCGCCGCGCGAGGCGGCGGGCGTCCTCGGAACTGTGGATAGCGCTGGATAACATCAGGCCTGTACGGCCTTCATGAACCGGTCGCGGATCACCACCGGATCCATCGTGATAACAGGCATCTTGGCATTTCCGCTTTCGCACTTAGCCACGATGATGGTCATCTGTTTCGAATCCAGCGCTTCTTGCAGCACGCGGCCGGTGTCTTCGGCCTGACATTCGATTACGCGCTCGCATCCTGCGGCTTCCGCCATTTTCGCCAGAGAGGTCTTCTGCCCGGCATACGTCGGCTGATCCCCAGTGGACCCGTACGACCCATTATCGACGATCAACAGGATATAGTTGTCCGCCACGTTGTTGGCGATGGTCGGCAAGGTACCCAGATTGGTCAGAACCGACCCGTCCCCATCGATCACGATAACCGGCTTGGGCTGCGACAAGGCCAGACCCAGACCGATGGATGAGGCCAGCCCCATCGTGCCCAGCATGTAGAAATTGGTGGGCTGGTCGTCGATGGCATGCAGTTCCTGACTTGGAATGCCGATGTTACAAACAACAAGCTGATCGCGCAGGATCGGAGCGATTTCTTTCAGAATCTCAGAACGGATCATTGGTCGCCATAGCCTCCCCAGAAACTGGCATCGGTCAGAATGGCGACCGGTTTATTGCACATAAAGGTGTATTTGAGGATCGTGTCGAGCTCCTCAACATCTGACTGATGGTGGAAATGATAAGTCGGGATATTCAGCTGAGCCAGCAGCGCTTTGGTATGCACGGCCATTTCAACCTGGCAGGCAACCGGTTCGCGCAGCTCTCCGCGATAGGAAATCAGCATCGGCAATGGCATGCGGTAAAACTGGATCAGTGTCGCCAGCGTGTTGATCGTCACACCGATTGCGGTGTTTTGCATGATGATCGCGGGACGCTTGCCGCCCATCCATGCCCCGGCGCACAGGCCCATCCCCTCGTCTTCCTTGTTGGACGGGATGTGATAGATGTCCTCTCGCTGGTCGATTTCAGCGATGACGCCTGCCAGTTGCTTGCAGGGGACGGTGGTGACGAACGAGATATCGTTGGCCACCAGGTCGTCGGTTATCTTCTTGTCTATGTTCATGGTCGGGCTGTTGGTCCTGTTGGGGCGCTTGGCGCGATTAAGGAAATCAGGTTCTGCGGTGCACATGTACAGCGCAGGGGGCATGACGAACAACGCGTGACGCTGTCGATCCCAGAAAGTAGTCGCTTAGATCCGGTTTATGCGAACCTATGACAATGCAGTCCACATTGTTGCTGGTCGCGTAGTCAATGATGGTGCGGGCGGTGTGCCCTTTGATGATTTCGGCTTTCACACCATCCAGCCCGTCAACTTTTTGCAACAAGGCCTGCCTCGCGCGCTCGAACCCTTCGGCTACTGCGGATTTGTCCAGATAGGCGCTGACCGATCCCTGTGGCATTTCGTAGACATGCAAGCCGATGACCTCGGCCCCGTTTTCGGACAAGGCACGCGCGACTTCCAGCGTATGCTGTGAAATGCCGTGATCCAAAGCCATCGGGACCAGAATTTTCTTATACATGGTGGCCTCCAGTTCTGTCAGGTTTATCCCCAGGGTCTCAGGATAATCTTCGGTGCGGCTACAGAGCCAGAGCGGATATCGCGAAACGCCTGCGCGCCATCGGCCAGTGCACGCTCATCAACCCAATTCAGGGCGCCAAGACGGCCGTCAAAGATCGCCTGAGCCGTGTCGCGGAAATCCTGCGCGGTGTAGGTGTAGGTTCCGATAAAGGTGATCTCCTGCAAGGTCATGCGACGCACGTCCAGACCTCTGGCATCTTCACCCAATCCGACATGCGCGATCACGCCACCCGGCGCGGCCAGGGCCGAAGCGACCGACCGTGTCGCGGCATATCCAACAGCATCAATGACCAACGGGAAAGACCCATTGGGCGCATCCACAAGTGCAAAACTTTCGATTTCCGCCAGATAAGTCCGGCGCAACGCGTTTGGTTCCGCGATTGTAACGTCTTCAATACCCTGCGCCCGCAGGGCCAAGGCCGCCGCAAGGCCAATAGCCCCTCCGCCAATCACCAAGGCGCGGCGGTCCATCGCAGAATGCTGAGCCTCGATCCCCAGTCTGACTGCGTGCCAGCTTACCGCCAGAGGTTCGGCCAGCGCAGCCTTGGCGAAAGGGACATCATCGGGCACGTCGACAAGATTTCTGCCTGGCATCGAGACATATTGCGCGAACGCCCCTTCGCGCGGTGGCATCGAGATGATCTGGCGGTCCGGGCACAGATTCTCGCGACCCGCCCGACATGCCGCGCATTGGCCACAGGTTACCAGCGGGTTGATCGTCACCCGGTCACCGGCGCGGATACCATCAGCTATGACACCGGCTGCCTCGTGCCCGAGGATCAGGGGCGCTGGGCGACGTGCATCATGGCCCAGATAGGCGTGCATGTCCGATCCGCAGATGCCAACCGCCTCGACCCGGATCAGGTGTTCCGATGCGCCCGGTTCGGCATTCGGCACATCGTCAAAAACCATGTGTTCAACACCTTTGTAAACCAGAGCCTTCATTTGGCAGTAAACCCTCCGTCAACCATCAGAACCTGTCCCGTGACATAGTCAGATGCCCGAGAGCATAAGAACAGGATCGGCCCGTCGATATCCTGCATCCGCCCATTGCGTCCGATACAGGTTTGCGCGGCGTTCCGTTCCGCGCGCTTGGGGTCGTCGAACACAGCCTGCGTCAGTTCGGTGGGAAAGAACCCCGGTCCGATGGCGTTGGCGTTTATGCCAAAGGGCGACCACGCCTCGGCCATGGCGCGTGTCAACTGCCCGATCCCCGCCTTGGACGCGCCATAGGCGATACCACCTGGAAAAGCGCGCGTTGTTTGCAGCGAGGCGAAATTGACAATTCGCCCCCACCCCTTTTCCTTCATTGTCGGCACCATGGCTTGGCTAAGGAAGAACGGTGCGCTGAGGTTCAGGGCAAGCGTGGCATCCCACCCCTCAGGAGTAACATCATCCGCAGCCTCACGCGTGTTCACCCCAGCCGCATGGACCAGTATGTCCGGAGGGCCAAACTTGGAAGCGACGGCCTGTGTCAACGCATTTACCCCATCTCGATCTGCAACGTCTGCAACAACCGTTGCAGCGCGCGTGCCAATCTCGGCCTGCATCTGCGCCAATGCCTCGCTGCGCCGGGCTATACCGACAACACGCGCACCTGCTGCGGCAAGAGTCCGTGCCACTTGCTGCCCAAGTCCCGAGCTGGCACCGGTGATACACGCCACCCGGCCAGTCAGGTCAAACAATGAGCGCGGGTCATCCATCGGCGGTCAAGTCGAATTGCTCGTCCGGGAAATACTTTGCAAGACGCACATCTGCGGCACGGGCGTGACCTTCCATTCCTTCCAACCGCGATATCCGCGCGGTCGCTTCGGCAATGGGCTTCGACCCTTCGCGCGTGGCCTTCTGCCACGTCACAATCTTCATGTATTTATGGACACTCAGCCCGCCAGTATAGCTGGCCGCGCCCGAGGTTGGCAGAACATGGTTCGTACCGGTCGCTTTATCTCCGTATGACACGGTTGTTTCCTCGCCCAGAAACAGCGATCCGTAACAGGTCAGCCGTTCCAGCCACCAATCCAGATCCTCAGCCTGAACCGTTAGATGCTCAGGTGCGTATTCGTCGGAACAGGCGGCCATCTCTTCGCGGTTGGAACAGACGATAACCTCAGCATAATCGCGCCATGCGGCCGAGGCGTTTTCGCGGTTCAGTTCCGGCAGATCTGCGATCAGCGCAGGCACCAGTTCCATCACCTTTTGCGCAAGGTCGCGATCATCGGTGACCAGCCAGACCGGCGAGTTGTATCCGTGCTCGGCCTGACTGACCAAATCGGTGGCGACGACATGCGCATCGGCGGACTGATCGGCAAGGATCAAACTGTCGGTCGGACCTGCGATCATGTCGATACCAACCTTGCCGTAAAGGATGCGCTTGGCTTCGGCCACGAACTGATTGCCGGGGCCCACAAGGATGTTGGCGCGCGGTAGACCAAACAGGCCGTAGGTCATGGCGGCAACACCCTGCACGCCCCCCATGGCCAGAATGCTGTCGGCCCCGCAGATATGCGCCGCATAAACGATGGCAGGCGCGACCCCTTCGCCGGGACGCGGGGGCGAGCAGGCCGTGATGTGGCGACATCCGGCAACTTTCGCGGTGGTCACTGTCATAATCGCACTGGCGATGTGGCTGTATCGCCCCCCTGGCACGTAACACCCTGCAGCATCCACTGGAATTGCCTTCTGCCCAGCAACGAAGCCCGGAACGATCTCGGTCTGAACGTCAGATACGGTCGCTTTCTGCGTCTCGGCAAAGCGCCGCACATTGTCGTGGGCGAAACGGATGTCGGCCTTCAGCTTTTCGGAAACTTTTGCACAGGCGGCCTCAATCTCAGCCGGGGTCAGCAAGACATTCCCTTCGTACTTGTCGAACTTGGCGGCGTATTCTCTTGCCTTTGCATCACCGCCCGCCTCGATATCGGTCAGAATTGTCTTCACCGTATCATGCACCTCTGAGGCGTGTGATTGAGCCGTTAAAGTTGCCTTTTTTAGATATTCACGAGGCATGTTCAGCAGGTCCTATTGGTAGATTTCAGGTAGCAATGTTGTCGACACGGCTGGCACGTAGGCGATCAGGATCACCACGATCAGCATGGTCAATACGAAAGGCACGGCTCGGGCGGCAATCTTCAGAATGGATTCACCGGTAATGCCAGATACGACGAACAGGTTCAGCCCCAGCGGCGGGGTGATAAAACCCACTCCCAGCGCGGTGATCATCATGATGCAGAACTGGATCTCGTTCATGCCGATATTGTCAGCCAGTGGTTTCAGGATCGGTGCCAGGATCACGATATTCGGTGTCGTCTCCATGACGCAGCCCGCTGCGATCAGGATGCCGATCATCAGCAGGATCAGCAGATACGGATCGTCTGTCAGCGAGGTCACCGAAGTGACAAACCCTTGCGGAACGCCCATGATCGCCAGCGCCTCGGCCAGCGGTGCCGAAAAGGCGATGATCGGCAGGATCACCCCGTTCACCTTGGCAGAACTGACCAGCATCGACGGAAAGTCGGCCAGTGTCAGTGTACGCAAGATGAAGCCCATGATGATGGTGACGACAACAGCCGTGGCACCAGCCTCAGTCGGCGTCAGGCGCCCCGAGAAGATACCGTAAAAGATAATCCCCGGTACGATAAAGGCATACCAGCCGGACCTGAGCGCCTTGCCCAGATTGGCCAACCATTCCCCCATGGTCATCATGCCGCCGCCTTCGTATGCATATAGGCGGTTCATGATGATGTTGGTGATCAGGATCGAGACCAGGATAGCCAGACCCGGGATCAGAGCGGCCAGAAAAAGCGTTGATGCGGAGATGCCCAGCACAAGGCCGATGATGATATAGGCGATTGAGGGCGGTATCAGGATGCCTGTGCAGGCACCGGCCGCGACCAGAGCACAGGCGTAGGGGCGCGGATACCCGCTTTCCACCAACCGGTTGATGGTCATCCGACCCACCGCAGCAGCCCCCGCAGCATCCGACCCCGAAATCGCGGCAAACATTCCGCAGACCAGCACCGTGGCCGATCCAAAGCCCCCCTTGGCGAAGCATGTCAAAGCCTCGGCAACATCCAGAAACTTGCGTGACAACCCTGTCCGAACCAAAACATCCCCGGTCAGGATAAACAAGGGCACAGCAGTCAGGGCAAAAGCGTCGATGCCAGTAAACAGGCTCTCTCCGACAAGGCTGAGCGGAAGGTCACCGGACATGATCAGCATTACGATCGCAGCCGTTCCAATGGCCGCCCAAACCGGTACGGCCAAAGCGATCAGGGCAACAAACAGGATCACCGGCAGATAAAAATCCCAGCCCAGTTCAACGGTTTGATTGAGGGAGTTCCAAAGCATCCGGTCTCTCCTCAGTCAAACAGTTTGTCGCCTTCGAAGACGGGCGTGCCGTCGCGAAGGCATTTCAGATCGCGTAACAGGGATTGGATCAGCCGCCAGATCATCAGGGCAAACCCGGTCGGCACAGCCATCAGGAACCAAACCTTGGAAATTCGCAAACCGTCCGTAACGGAACCAAACTTGGCCGAAACGTGAACCGCTTCATACGACCAGTAGAGTGCGATGATCGCCACCATGAACATCACCAGATCGCCGAAGATATAAAGCAGTGCTTTGGGGCGCGGCCCGACGTAGTGCATGATCACGTCGATCCGGATATGGGCGCGCTCTTTCACCGCGGCAGCCGCACCGATCCAGGCAAGGTAGATAAAGGAATACCGTACGATTTCTTCGCCCCAGATCGAGGAATAGGCGAATATCTCGCGCCGCAGCACCTCGATGGCCATGGTGATCACCAGCATCACGTAGAACACCAGCAGCAACCAGCGTTCGGCGTTTCGGTCAATGTTCTGAAGAACGGTCATCTGATCCTCCGGCGATGGAACAGCCAAGTCCGCACCTGCCTTGACGGGCCACTGTCGGCCGCGCAGTACAAGATCGTGGACGCCCGCAGGCGCCCACGGGTTTCACCTTAGGCGTCGTGGACGTAGTATTTGCCCTGCGTACCAGCCGCTTCGACCAGCTTCTCAAAGTTGTCCATCGAACCGGCCAGTTCCGTCTTGAACGGATCCCATTCCGAACGCTGATACCCACCGGCATCCTGCCATTCCGCCAGCTGATCATCGCTGAGCGAATGGAATTCAACACCAGCTTTGTTCAACTCGGCCATGGCATAGGCGCGGGCCGACGGAACTTTGGACAGGTTCTGATGCCCGGTCATCTCGGCACCCCACATGATGCCTTCCTGCACGTCTGCAGGCATCGAGTTGAACCACTCCAGATTACAGGAATACACTTGGCTGTCCGGAACGGCTTGCGTGAAGGTCACATGGCTAAGGATGTCCTTGAAACCGAAAACATAAAGCGCCCCGACCGACGGATCGAGCGCGTCGGCAACACCCTGCTTGATCGCCGAAGGTGTTTCACCCCATGCCACAGGCGTCGGGTTGGCACCGACCATACGATAGTATTGTTGCAGCATCTTCGATCCGGGAACACGGAACTTGATCCCACTCATGTCGCCCGGGGTTATGACCGCATTGCCACCCTGCCGGACAGCGACAACACGCGGATCGATATTCACATAGAACAAGGCCTTGAAGCCTGCCGCCTCGACCTTGGGGTGGACTTCGCTTTTCCACGTGTCCGAATGGACAAGGTTGGTGAAGCGCTGGTTCGATCCGCACAGATACGGCATGTTGATCAGGTCGACCGTGGACGCGAAAGGTGCAAAATTCGACAGCGAGTGCTGCGCGGCCTGAATGGTTCCACCCTGTACTTTCTGCACCAGCGCGCCGCCTGCGCCAAGCTGGCCGCCGGGGGCCAATTTGACATAGACCTTGCCGTTGGTAGCATTCTGGATGTTTTCCTTCAGGTCCAGCTGCATGATCGGATAGCTGCGCGACGCGCCCAGCACGTAGGCTGTAGCCACCGTCATAACGTGGTCTGCGGCCTTTTCGCGCTCACTCTCTTCTTTTGCGGTTTGCGCGGCAGCCTCGGAAGACCACAAAACACCCCCTGCTCCAGCAACCAATGCGGCCGTGAACGCGCCACTCGCGCTCAGCTTCAGAAAGTTGCGACGTTCTGTTGACGTCAGTTCAATCTCGTCGTTGTTCATGAATTGCCCTCCCAAGCAAAAGTTCAGCTGCCGTCTGTTGCGTTTCGGTCAGCTTCCTTTTTCAGAATCGCGACAACGAACAAAATCGACGCCGCGAACAGAACCAACATCTCTCCTACGTCACCAAGAAACGCGCGGCCTGCGAAAGCACCCAAAGCAACGTTGGCGAAATAGATCGCGAAAACGACGACAGATGCAGCAAGGACCATTTCCGGGACTCCCGTTCAGAATCGGCTCAACACCTTTGTAAGCGCTTACATCAATATTGCAAGCGCTTACATTGGTGCTTTCATCATTTGAAAAATGCGATTAACTTAAGCCAACTGGAATTGAGAGTTCGAGAATGTCAAAACATCGGTCTGCTCCGACACTGGATGACGTTGCCAAGGCCGCGGGTGTTTCGACCGCGACAGTGTCCCGGTGTCTGAACAACCCGCAACAAGTTGTTGAAGCAACGCGCAAGCGTGTCCTGTCGACGGTCGAGGAATTGGGGTACACGCCAAATTTCGCGGCCCGCGTGATGGCGGCCAAGCGGTCATTTACCATTGGCGCCATCATCCCCACCATGGAAAACGCGATATTCGCAAGGGGGTTGCAGGCGTTTCAGGAAGAGATACATCAGCGTGGTTACACGCTGCTGGTCTCCAGTTCAGCCTATGAGCCCGAAGCGGAAAAGGATCAGATCCGAACCCTGGTCGCACGGGGTGCGGATGGGCTGTTATTGATCGGTCATGACAGGGACGCAGATATTTACGATTATCTGGACAGACGGAAAGTGCCCGCGCTGGTTGCCTGGTCCTTTCTGCCGGATAAACCTGTGCCGTCAGTTGGGTTCGACAACCGCAAGGCCATGAAAGCGCTGGCAGACCAGATCATCAGACAGGGACATACGCGTCTTGCGACGATATCGGGTATCAGTTCGGGTAATGACCGGGCGCGGCTCAGGATCGCTGGGATAAAAAGCGCCATGGCTGAACACGGCCTGCAGCCGGATGACCTAATGGTGATCGAAACCACGTATGAATTCGAAAATGGCGCGACGGCATTCAGGGATCTCATGGCGACTGACATGCCGCCGACCGCAGTTTTGTGCGGAAACGATGTTCTGGCAGTCGGCGCATTGAGGCAGGCGCAGAAAATGGGGCTCCGAGTGCCCGAAGACGTGTCGGTTACAGGCTTTGACGACATCGAAATCGCGCGCATTGTCAGCCCTGCCCTGACAACGGTTCACGTGCCCCACCGTGAAATGGGTCAAAAGGCTGCGCAGGAGTTGATACGAATGATCGAAACGAACTCTGCGGGCCAGTCTTTGGAGCTTTTGACCCATTTGGTCACCCGAGACTCCTTGCTTGACCGCATTCCTTAAGGCTCAGAAAGTTCGGCGGTTCATTGCGTGTAAAAGGCGCACCGGTCTACGATTCAGTGTGACGATCCGCTTTCATTGACCTGAGTCAAAGCACGCAAAGTGACCACATAGTGAAGTACGAATATATCAACGGGCCCGACGCTCACCTGCCTGACCCCAAGCAAATTTACCGGTGATCAGTACTTCAACGGCGCGAAGGTTTCACTCCACGGGCGCGGCAAATGCGAGGCGCGCTCTTCTGCCGACTACGCTCTGGCTTCTCGGGACCAACCGCACGTCAGTCACTCATATGATCGAGGCAACGGGACCAAGCATAGAAACTTTAATGTCAAACCAAGACACGCAACGCATTCCAATTGGCGGATAGATGATGTCCATCGTTGAACAAAAGACACCAAAGCTGCGGCGGGCGCTGACGACCCCGCTGCTCACGCTCTATGGGCTTGGGGTAACCGTGGGCGCTGGAATTTACGTGCTTGTTGGTGCGACGGCCGGGATAGCGGGCCCGTATGCCGCTGTTTCGTTCCTGATTGCCGCGCTTGTTGTTGCGCTGACTGCCCTGTCCTACGCAGAACTGGCAACCCGATATCCTGTGAGTGCGGGTGAAGCCGCTTATGTCGAAGCAGGGTTTCAGAAAAGCTGGATGGCCGTTCTGGTTGGTCTCGCGGTGGCCGCCTCGGGCATCATCTCGGCCTCGGCCGTGGCTATCGGGGCCGCGTCGTACCTTCAAACGCTTACAGGTTTAGGCATTTCAAGTCTGACAATCGGTGTAGTTCTGATCATGGGGCTGATCGCCCTATGGGGGATCACGCAGTCGGTAATGGTGGCGGCAGTCATTACCATCATAGAGATCAGCGGGCTACTTGTCGTTATTGGTTGGGGCCTGTCCCTTCCTGAGCCTCAGGGCTATGCGCTCACCCAGATGGTTCCCGGGCTGGACCCAAACGCCTGGAGAGGGATTTTGGCCGCTTCGCTTCTGGCGTTTTTCGCCTTCGTGGGTTTCGAGGACATGGCAAATGTCGCTGAAGAAGTTAAAGACCCCGCCGGAACAATCCCGAAAGCGATCCTGTTGACGCTTGTTCTGGCCACGGTCTTGTATCTTGGTACGTCCATGACTGTTCTGTATGTGGTGCCGATCGATGTCCTTTCGACGTCCGCCGCACCGCTGGCCCTGATTTTTACGGACGCGCCCGAGGTTATCCAGCAGGGGTTTTCGACCATTGCCATCGTAGCCACGATCAATGGTGTTCTGATCCAGATGATCATGGCATCCCGCGTGATTTACGGGCTCGCGGATCGGGATCATTTGCCTAAGTTTCTGGCTACGGTATCTCAGGTCACTCAGACGCCAACGGTAGCGACAATCATGGTCACGGCGATAATCCTGTTGCTGACCCAAACGCTTCCAATCGCCATTCTGGCCGAGCGCACGTCGCAAATTGTTCTGGGGGTCTTTGTGCTGGTCAATCTTTCACTGATCCTTTTGAAGACCCGGGCTGAAACCGATGAACCGCAGTTCCGCGTGCCTCTTGTTGTTCCCCTCTTTGGGGTGGTGACCAGTTTGTTGCTTTTTGCGTCCGCGTTTCTGTAAGCCTGTATCATTGGGTCAAGGAAATCCTGCGATGCGATTTACGTGAACATGACCACTGACCAGCCTTCTACAGGAGCGCCGCTTTCTGCATGGTGGCAAAGAACCTTTGTTGATCTGGCGCGACAGATGCGATGGTCCTACCTGCCACCGCTCATGGTCTACTTTGCCGCCGGGGTTTCTGGCCTGACATCGGTCGTCGGCGCTTTTTTTCTTAAGGACTATCTTAACCTATCCGCTTCCTTTGTAGCCGGGTTGGCGTTTTGGGCCGGGCTTCCCTGGATCTTGAAAATGCCACTGGGTCATATCGTTGATCTGTTTTGGCGGTGGAAGTCATTGCTGATCCTATTGGGGGCAACCCTGATCACCTTGTCCCTGCTCACCATGTACGGGCTTGTGGCCTTTCCCGGACATATGGTTGATGTCATACCGCTGGAACACTGGTATATCATTGCCCTGCTCTTGGCGCCTTCCGGCTATGCCATTCAGGATGTCGTCGCCGACGCGATGACGGTCGAGGCCGTTCCAAAGATCAATCCCCACGGGCAGCCGTTTTCGCCCGAGGAAACCCGTGCGCAGCATACAACAATGCAAACACTGGGCAGGATCGCCATTTTCTCGGGATTCGCAGCCGTAGCCGCGGTCAATATCTGGGTGTTCTCGGGAACCGAGGGCATGCAGAAATCAGACCGTCTTGCATTGTATGGCAACGTCTATCTGATCGCGCTTGTCATTCCCCTGTTGTCCGTCAGCGGTGTGGTTTTGCACGGTTTGATACAGCGTCAACATCTTCGCCTAGGTCATCCCCCGCATACTCCTGACGAAACCACCGAGGTCAAATGGCCAATCCTGCTGGGCGGTCTCGCCTTTGTTGTACTGAGTATCGTGTTGGGAACATCGAATTTCCAACTCGCCCAGGAAACTATTTTTGTAGTCTCACTGAGTGTGATCTTGTACCTGATGTCGCGCTTGGTGAAGGAACTGAACCCAAATCAGGCAAAGGCTCTGATTGGTACGGCGATAATCATTTTCGTGTTTCGTGCGGTTCCTTTGCCCGGGCCGGGGCTGACCTGGTTCGAAATCGACGAGTTGGGGTTTGACGAGCAGTTCCTGGCAATCCTGGCGCTTCTGACGTCCCTGCTTGCACTGGTCGGGCTCATCGTTCTGAGACCGTTTATGGCCAACCGCTCGATTGCGCAGGTCGTTATCATTCTGACCATCGCGTCGGGGGTCCTCGCCCTGCCCAACCTTGCGCTGTATTACGGCGTGCATGAATGGACATCTGCGCATACCGGCGGGATCGTAGACGCGAGGTTCATTGCAATCCTCGACACCGCAGTTGAATCCCCGCTGGGTCAAATCGCGATGGTTCCGATGCTGGCCTGGATCGCACGTAATGCTCCTGTGCATCTGAAGGCAACTTTTTTTGCCGTCATGGCGTCATTCACCAACATGGCCTTGTCGGCCAGCAGTTTGGCAACGAAATACCTGAACCAGATTTTCGTGGTGTCGCGCGCAGTAACCGACCCGGAAACCGGTGTCGTCACATCGATTGCCGATTACGGCCAACTTGGACACCTGTTGATCGCCGTGGCCCTGATTTCTGTGATCGTTCCGTTGACGGTCGTATTCTTTGTTCAAAAATCGCCTTTCCAGACCAGTGATTGATCACTGGCTGACAGTTTCATTCAGCAAGGTTTTCAGGTGCAAAACCGGAACCCCGATGTTTGAACCCCCGAACTCTGGCAGGATCGCGGCGTTAATCGCGACCACCTCTCCCTTGCGGTTCAGGGCCGGCCCTCCGCTTCCTCCTGACGTTGTTTCTGCGTCGTAAACGACTGCACCCGGGCTTGTCTGCGCCACGATTCCTCGGCTGGCGAGAGGTTGAACCTGGTTTTGCGCAGATAACCGTGCGGCGATCGTCCAGAAATTGACGGACCCGTCTTTCTCGAGCGTTTTCAGAAATTCCGGCCCCGCCTGCGCAATTAACGCTTTCAGGCCAGTAGGATACCCCAGAAGAAAGACTTCGTCACCGCTGCGAGGAAGGTCATCGGCCAGTCGTAATCCCAGCCCCTCGATACGGTTTGGATCAACCGACAAAAGCGCCAGATCAGCGGTCTCACTGAACCGGTCCAAAGTGGCCTCGATCGGGTCGGCCTGACCTGGCAGATAGGCCAGCAACCGCAGCATCTCGGCCTCAAGACCTGCGTTTTTCAGTGCCTGAGCCTTGTCGCCGGATGTCCAGGGCAAGGCAACGTGGCGGTTGGTGGCCAACCGCGGTGTACCCTCCAGCAGAAATCCGGTGCCTGTGAACTGGAACTCTGCGGGCTCACCTGTTGCCTCCGGTTCGATCCAGGGTTGACCGAAGGGTGTTTGCAACTTCTCTCCGTTTGGCCCCAACACATGGCGCAGCAGTTTACCGCTTTCGATATGACGTAATCCGTAGGCGCCCTGAATGAAAGCCACGGATTGAGTAGAGGCGGTGATAACCCGGGTGGACGCCCCCGCGCGCTGTTCAAGGGTACCCAACCGCTGCTCGGTTGATATCAGCTGGTTCTGAAAGGCATCCCTCAACGCCACAAGGTCTTCTGGAGTCAGCACATCTTCCCGCGTCTGGCTAAGCATGGCCGACACCGCTTCGATCTTGCGGGCTTCCTGTTGCAGGCTGTCGGCCAGTCTCCGGTCGTTTTGATAAAGCAGGAACAGCAGACCTGCGATCAGCGCAATCGCGGCAACCACCGTAATCCTGAAGAACATAGTGGTTTGAGAAACAAGCCGTCGCCCACTCTCACGCAGCGCACCCGACATTCTTTGGGCAAAGGGCCGGCGACTTGACCGCGCATAAGCATAGGCGTCGCTCAGGATATCCTCGACCGTATGACGGATGGGAAACCTCTGAGTACATATGCGGTATCGGGAGATCGGGCCCAATTCGCCAAACTCGATCATGTCGCCGTGTTTCAGCGTTGCCGACACAATCTTGTGGCCATTGACCCAGATGTCTTGCCCTGCCAGCGCGTTGAGCACATAGCCCCCCTCGGACCACTGAAGCGTTGCGATATCTTCGTCATGGGGTGGTGTGTTGTCTTTCAGGCGCAGACCTAGCGCACGGCCTTCGCCAACAGAAACAGTCAATGCGCTGTCAACAAGCCAGGAAACCGTTCCACGGGACGGGCCGGTCAGGCTCTCCAGAAAGGCATGAACATCACCTGCGCAAGGCTCTTGGGGTGTACTCGTGCCGGTCTGATCAATTTCCCGCATAGTTGGGCTCTGCTCAACAGTGATGGGGTCACTCTATCATAAGACGCCCGGAATCCTACCAATCGCGAGAGGGATGCCCAAAACCGGAAATATCCACTGGCACAAGTCAATTTGGTGGAACGTCCCGATACGACCCCCATGCCTGCCGGAGCAGGCCTTCACCGGAAATCGCCGTCTGACCTGAAAGTTCTGGAGCGGGTAGCGGGAATCGAACCCGCGCGTTCAGCTTGGGAAGCTGACAGGCTACCATTACATCATACCCGCCGCACCCCTGAGATATAACCAGAGTTCCCTGACACGCAAGCCGGATCGTTTCAGGTTGCCCGGAAAAAGTCACTCGGTCCGCGCACGAAGACTGTCGATCAGCGAGTCATCTACATCCAAAGCCTGGATGGCCGCCTCAAGCGTGCGGCTGTCCAGATGTTGCGGGTTCAGATCGACCCCGGCTGAAAAGGCTTTGACAATGGCCTTCATGGCGCTGATGCGCGCGTATCTTTTGTTATTGGCCGGTATCACGTGCCACGGTGCCAGATCGGTCGACGTCCGGGCCAGCATTTCATCCACGGCGATCTCGGTATCATCCCATTTCTCGCGATTCCTGAAATCCTCGTATGTCAATTTCCAGCGCTTCAACGGGTTTCTTAGTCGTTCAGTAAACCGCTGCATCTGTTCATCTTCAGAGATGTGGAAGAACAGCTTGACGATCCGGGCACCATCGTCGACCAGCATGCGTTCGAAATCGTTGATTTCCTGATAAGCAGCGCGCCAGCGTGTTTCCGGGGTCAGGTTCTCGATCCTCTCGACCAACACGCGCCCGTACCAGCTGCGGTCGAAAGCGGATATCGCTCCGGACGGTGGCAAACGTTCCCAAAACCGCAGCAGGTAATGCCGGTTGAGGTAGTAGTTCCGGGGCGCCCCAATTGGCCAGACCTTAAAGCTGCGCGGGTCCAGAGCCTGGCTGATCCTGCGAATGGTTCCCCCCTTGCCTGCCGCATCCCAACCCTCGAACACCAGCACACCCTTGAGCCCGTGAAACAGATACGCTTGTTGAATCCTGGCCAGCTTGGCCTGAAGATCAATCAGTTGCTCGAAATACTCCTTTTTGCCCAACCGCTTGGTCAGATCCGCTTCTGAGAGTTTCGGGGGGTGATGTTTACGCATGGTGCCACCTGATCGTTGCGTCCCGGATCAGGATATCCTGAACCCTTGCGCAAAATCGACATTGATCAGAGTCAAACGAAAAAGGCCGGGCACAGTGCCCGGCCTTAGCTGTCTTTGTTGATGTAATCAGGCGCGGCGACGACGGCCACCGCCGCGACGACCACCGGCTGCGCCACCGGCCTCGTCAGGTGATTTGTTGAACCTGATCCACTCCCCACCATGCGGGTCGTTGTTGGTCAGCAGGTTGGCGGCGCGGATGGCCTCCATCTCCTTACCGGCGCGCGGCTTTGTGGAGCCCAAGCCGAACATCTGAACGAACGCCTCGTCATCCATGCCTTCGGGCAGGATGATGCCAGCTGCGGCAACGGCTTCTTTTTTCTCGGCAATTTTTGCCTGCGTCACTGGCAGAGCCACCGGGTTCATGATCGCCGAGGTCATGCCGGCACCCATTGCCATCGGCAGGAAGGCATTGTTGATGCCGTGGCGGTTCGGCAGACCGAACGAGATGTTGGACGCGCCACAGGTGGTGTTAACGCCCAGCTCCTCGCGCAGGCGACGGACCAGAGCAAACACCTGCTGACCGGCAGTTGCCATCGCACCGATCGGCATGACCAGCGGATCAACAACGATGTCGTGCGCAGGGATGCCGAAATCAGCGGCACGTTCAACGATCTTTTTGGCCACTTCGAAACGGACATCGGGGTCTTCCGAGATGCCTGTGTCGTCGTTCGAGATTGCCACAACAGGAACATTGTATTTTTTGACCAGCGGCAGAACCAGTTCCAGACGCTCTTCCTCACCTGTGACCGAGTTCAGCAGCGGGCGACCTTCCGCCGCCTCAAGACCCGCTTCCAGAGCACCGGGAACCGACGAGTCGATACACAGCGGAACTTCAACCAGACCCTGCACCAGCTCAACGATCTTGCGCATAAGCGGCGGTTCGGTCTCGTTCGGGTTTGGGTTCGAGTTGTAGACGACGCCCGCATTGATATCCAGAACGGTTGCGCCCGCCATCACCTGTGCCAGCGCATCTTTCTCAACCGTCGAGAAATCGCCTGCTTCCAGTTCGGCCGCCAGCTTTTTCCGACCGGTCGGGTTGATCCGCTCGCCGATCACGCAGAACGGTTCGTCAAAGCCCAGAACGGCGGTTTTTGTTTTTGATTCTACGACTGTACGGGTCATGTCCGTTCCTTAGGAGTTTGCAGGCTGCGCCGAGGCGCCGCCATTATTGATCGCCCAGTTGGCGTTGGTTTTGATCCCGCCCAGCGGGAAGAAGTGCACGTTGGTGATGTTGAAATCCGGGTTGGCCGCCTTGTGGTTGGCCAATTCAGTCACAACATCATTCGGCTCATAGGGCAGCAGAAGCTTCGACACATCCATGGCGCGCTTTTGCAGAACTTTCAGCGACGGGCCGACGCCGCAGGCAATTGCGAACTTGATAAGGGTCTGCAGTTTGGCCGGACCGGCGATACCGATGTGGATGGGCAGGTCGATACCCGCCTCTTTCAGACTATCTGCCCAGGCGATGATCGGTTTGGCATCGAAGGCAAACTGGGTTGCCAGCGCCATCTCGGCATCCGTGGTCTCGTTGAATTTCTGTTTCCAGCGCAGGGCGTCATCGACATTCTTGGTGGACCCATCGGGATCGATATCCTTGTTCCCCTCGGGGTGACCGGCAACATGAAGACGTTTGAACCCTGCCTTGTCGAACAGACCGGTTTCCATCAGCTGCATGGAACTGTCGAAATCGCCATGCGGCTTTGTCACGCCACCGGCCAGCAACAGCGCCTGTTCGACGCCCGCCTCGCCCTGGTACATCGAGATCCAGTTTTCCAACGTCGCCGCATCCTTGATGATCCGCGCCGGGAAGTGGGGCATGACAGGATAGCCTTCGGCTGCAATCCGCTTGGCTGTCTTGACCATATCTTCAATCGGGGTGCCTTCGATATGGGCAATGTAGACGCGTGTGCCTTCGGGCAGCAGCGCGCGGAAATCCTCGACCTTTTCGGCGGTCCGCGGCATGACCTCGATCGAATAGCCTTGCAGGAAGGCTTCGACGGTCGGGTTCACAGGGCTGTTTTCGACCACATCACGTTTCTTGAAGTTCAGCAAAGCCATTGAGGCCTCCCATTAAGATCCGGGCTTATGCCCAACCGTCATTTGCGATCAGCGCTTTGATGCGGTTCTGATCGTATTCCTTTTCCAGACGCAGGGCCTCGGCCTCGGCTACTTCTGCCGGGTCGCCATCAACCGCAAAAGGCTCGGCCTTGCGCCATTCGGCCAGATAGGCATCACTGTCCTTGGCGTTTACCTTCATGGCGGCGCGGTCGATGGCTTGCTCGAACCGTTCTTCCAATTGCCGCTTCGCGCCGCGACGGCCTTTGCCGACGATGACCTGAGCGGGAATGTCGCGCCAGTACACGATGGTGACGTCAGGCATTACTGTGATTCCTCCTAACCCGATGGGCCGGTTCTAAACTTCAATGTGGGGATGGGTCGGTCGGTTTTCGACACCCGGCGCTTTTCAAGCGACGTTTTCGCCCACGGTGGCGTGGCGGGGTTTTAACCCGTCTCGCGGCGAAAACGCATACCAAAATTCTCATTGTCACTATGAGAGCGCTGCATAATGAACAAAAAGCCCCGGACGGCATGACCCGCCCGAGGCTTGATTCAGCGCGTCTTGCCAGGGTTAACCGACCAGCCCGCCGTCTTGACGAGTAACCGCAATAATGGCTGAACGTGGAACCGAGTTACCACCGTCGGGCCAGTGGCTGTTGCCGTCTTCACCGGGGTGCTGAATACCAACAAACATGGTGCGGCGATCCGGCGACCAGCTGAGCCCAGTGATCTCACACTCGTTCGGGCCAACCAGAAAACGACGGATTTCACCGGTAACCGGGTCGCCTGCCAGCATCTGGTTATTCCCCTGCCCTTCGAAGTCGCCCTCGTTGCTGTATTTGCCGTCGGTCTGGATCCACAGCAGGCCGTTGCTGTCAAACTTCAGCCCATCGGGCGAGTTGAACATGTTGTCGGCGTTGACATTGTCCGAACCGCCATACGCATCCTGATGCACGGTCGGGTTTCCGGCCAGTACATACAGGTCCCATCCGAAACCCGATGCGCCATGGTCTCCGCCTTCAGGACGCCAGCGCACGATCTGACCGTATTTGTTCGACTCGCGCGGATTCGGCCCGTTGACCGAAGTGTCGTCGCCACCGGCATTCGGTTTCACACCGCGGTTCTTGTTGTTGGTCAGGCAGCAATAGACCTCGGGCGCGTTCGGATTGGCTGCAACCCATTCCGGGCGATCCATAGTGGTCGCGCCCACGGCCGACGCTGCCTGTCGCGTATGGATGCAGATTTCGGCCTGCGACGTCATACCAGTTGTTTCGGGGGTCAGGTCCAGCCACTCACCAGTCCCGTCGTCGTTGAACTTTGCAACCGACAACGTACCGTTCTCAAGCAGCGCTTTCGTATCCACACCAGCGGCATAAACACCTTCCGAGACGAAGCGATACAGGAACTCACCCCGTTCATCATCACCCATGTAGACGACGACGCGACCGTCATTGTTCACAATGGCCTCGGCGTTTTCATGCTTGATCCGACCAAGCGCAGTCAGCTTGCGAGGCGTCGAGGCCGGATCGGTTGGGTCGATTTCGACAACATAGCCAGCGCGGTTCGGCTCGTTGGGGTTTTTCGAGACATCGAAACGCTCGTCAATTCCGGCCCATCCGTATCCCCAGTCCTTGGTCGAAACGCCATAGCGCTGAAGTTCGGCGCTGACCTCGTGGTTTTCGTCTTCAGCCGAGAAGTAGCCGTTGAAATTCTCTTCACAGGCCAAATACGTCCCCCATGGGGTCATGCCGTTGCCACAGTTGTTCCAGGTGCCCTTAGTGGCGGTTCCCGTCGGATCAGCGTGAGTTTTCAGCAGATCATGGCCCGCAGCAGGTCCTGTCAGTGACATGTCTGTCTGCGGCGTGATGCGGCGGTTATACGGGCTATCCTTAACAATGCCCCACTTGCCATCGGTAGCTGCAATCTCGACCACCGTCACACCATGCGCCATCATGCCTTTGGCAACATCGTCATCCGAGGCGGCTTTGGCATCCGGATTGTTTCCCCAAAGGATATCGCGATTGGTATATTCGTTGTTCACGACCAGCAGAACGTGCCCCTCGTGCAGAAACACATCCTGTCCGTCGGTGTTGTCACCGAATGCACGCTCCTGACTGGCGGCAGTTCCACGGGTTGCCGGATCGAATTCGGGCGCATCAGACCAAAGCGGATCGCCCCAGCGCACCAACACCTCGGCCTTGTAGCCCTGCGGCACGATGACGTCGTCGGCAGTTGACGCCGGAATCGCCTCGAACGCAAAACGATCTGCGGCTGCGCGCGCACCAGTCGGAAGCAGCGACCCAGCCAAAGCCGTGAAACTTCCCGTCGCCAATACGCCGCCCAGAAATCCCCGACGTGACAGGGCACGCTCAACGACGCGGTCAAACTCACATTCTTCGGGGCGCGGGTTCACCATTTCATCGAATTCGTCAAAGGTCAGGACACGTTCATCTTTCATGGCAGGCTCCGTCTGCGGCTAATTGCGATCAAGAATCCCTCAACCGGGATCAAAGATCAAATCGCACCTCAGTATGAACGGCGTGTGACATCCAAACCAAATTTGAAATGGAAATCGCTTGCACGACGACGACGCCCCGCCTAGGGTCAAATCAACTCGAAAATCGGAGGGCGTTACGATGGCGCCCAAGCGTCCCAAAGGTGCGGGCGCGTTCCCGAAAGCGGTCGAAAGCCCCGCGCCGGCAAGACCCGATCCGGATGCCCTGTATGCGGCTCTGGATTTGGGAACAAATAGTTGCCGCATGTTGATAGCCCAGCCCAAGGGCAGCGGGTTTCATGTGGTTGATAGCTTCTCCAAGTCCGTGCAGCTGGGCGCGGGTCTGGAACGCACCGGACGTCTGTCGCGGGCGTCGATGGCACGCACCGTTCAGGCGCTGCGAATCTGTCAACAAAAGCTGAAGCGGAACAAAGTAAAACGGATGCGTCTGATCGCAACCGAGGCCTGCCGCCGCGCCAAGAATTCCCGCGAATTCATCCGACAGGTCAAACGCGAAACCGGGCTGACGCTTGAAATCATTCAACCCGAAGAAGAAGCCCGTTTGGCGGTGATCTCCTGCGCCCCGCTGGTGTCCACCAAGACCGAACAGCTGTTGGTTGTCGATATAGGCGGCGGTTCGACCGAGCTGGTCTGGATCGACATTTCGTCCGTCCCTCGCCGTGACCGCCCGGCTGCGATTATGCGTTTGCATAACGGATTTCACACGGTCGACAGCCCTTTTCCTGCCGCAAAAGTTGTGGACTGGATCAGCGTGCCGCTGGGTGTTGCCACGTTGCGGGATCAGTTCAATGACGTCGAAAACGACGCGGCACGGTTTGCGTTGATGAGCTGGTTTTTCGAAGAAAACCTGGCCGATTTCGCACCTTACAAAGATGAACAAACCCGTGAAGGTTTTCAGATCGTCGGCACCAGCGGAACTGTCACTACGGTTGCGGCATCGCATCTGGGCCTCAAGCGGTATGACCGGACCAAAGTTGACGGGCTGCGTATGACCAGTGACCAGATTGACAAAGTGATACGCGGGTATTTAGAACTCGGCCCTCATGGGCGCCGCCGGGATCCTCGGATTGGGGAAGACCGGCAGGCCCTGATCATGTCCGGCTCGGCCATTTTGCAGGCATTGTTGCGCTGTTGGCCCACTGATCGCCTTTCCGTGGCAGATCGGGGCCTGCGCGAGGGCCTGCTTTATGCGCAGATGAGCGCGGACGGGGTACTGGAAGACGGACCGTTCTGATGGCGAAGACACCAACTGGCAAAAACAACTCGGGGCGCGGGCAGCGTGACCTGAAGGTAAAGGTAAAGACCGCACGGGGTCGCAAGCTGAGTTCGACCCGTTGGCTCGAACGGCAGTTGAACGACCCCTATGTCAAGCGCGCCCAGACCGAAGGATACCGTGGGCGCGCCGCGTATAAGATCTTGGAACTTGACGACAAGTTCCGCTTTCTCGTTCCCGGAGCACGGGTTGTTGATCTGGGGTGCGCGCCTGGTGGCTGGTGCCAGGTTGCAGTCAAACGGGTAAACGCGCTTGGCGAAAAGTCAGGAAAACGGGTCGGAACGGTGCTGGGTATCGACTTGCAGGAAGTGGAACCGGTTGCGGGTGCCGATACCCATGTTCTGGACTTCATGGAGGATGACGCCGACCAGAAGGTCAAAGACTGGCTGGGTGGCAAGGCGGATGTGGTAATGTCGGATATGGCCGCGGCGTCCTCGGGTCACAAGCAGACCGACCATCTTCGGATCATTGCACTGTGTGAAACTGCGGCCCATTTTGCGTTTGACGTGCTGGAAGAAGGTGGCACATTCGTAGCCAAGGTTCTTGCCGGCGGTGCTGAAGGCGATTTGCAAAAACTTCTGAAGCAGAAATTTCAGAAAGTGGCGCATGTGAAACCGCCCGCATCCCGTTCGGACAGTTCGGAAAAATTCGTTGTGGCAACCGGATTTCGCGGCTGAACTTAATCTTCCAAACGGATACGGTTTCCGGTCAGACGTTGTTCGCGCAACGACGTGGCGGCCATACCCTGCAACATCAGTGTGTCCCCATGCGAAACATATACAGGCTCGCGATTGCGCAGCTCTTCAATGCGCTGCGCCAGCGTAGCGGGGTTCGTTCCGGTTGCTTTCTGTCTTGTTGACTCAGCGGACATGCATCACCTCAAAACAACAGTTCCGAAATGCTGTTAGCGTAAAATCTTGCCGTGAAGATGGAACAAATCGGGCAAGCCTGTGCCGGATCAGGGGCCCAGTTGTTGCAACAATTGCAGCAAAGCCGGGTCATCGGGCAACCTGATCAAGGCTTCGCGCAAGGCGATACGTGCGGCTTCCGGGCCGCTGTTGATCTGCGCCAGCTGTACCACCATGGGCCACGCTTCGGCGCGTTGAGGGTCCAGCGCGACAACCTCACGAAATGCCCGTTCGGCGGCCGAGGCGTTGCGCAGCGTCAACGCCATGCCCCCCAGAACCAGATGGGTTTCCGGGGCATCCAGCCTGTTCGAGATCGCCGCCTGCCACTCGGCCATCCCTTCCCCGGCCAAATCCTGTTGCTGAGATGTCAGAGCTTGAGGAGGAATACTCAGAAATTCCTTGGCGGCGGCTATGCGAACGTTGCGAAAAGGATCAGACAAAAGTGGCTCTAACCTTTGCGCACGATCCGTAGGGCTCGCCTGACGCTGCAAGGCTGCTGCATTTGCGCGTATCAGCGGATCGTCTTCCTGCAACAGTGGCGCTGTATGCGCGGCAACCTCGGGCGAGCCGAAGGGTTGCAGCAAATACGCCGCTGTTGCGCGCACGATAGCGGGTTGCGAGGGATCCATTGTGACAGCAATCAAACCCTCTGGCGAATTCAACTGACGATCGGCAGCAGCTCTGAATACCGTACCAAAATGCGCGCCCCTATTGTCTGTGTCAGGAAACCAGCCGTTGATCCGGCTGGCAGCCCAGGCCTGATCCTTATTCTGGTGGCAATCAGTGCAGGCATCAGTCCCTAATCCCAGATCCGGTCGCGGCACGCGAAAGCTGTGATCCCGGCGACCGTCCACACCCATATATGTGCGTTCGATCATGTGGCAGCTTTTGCACTGGGCGCCCGCGCTATCCATGACGTGATGATGGTGATTGGGTGTATCGTATTCCCTTTTCGCTAGCGTCGGGAAATCTGGGTTTCCGGCCGTGGAATGACATTGCGTGCAAATACCGTTGCCTTCGGCCTTCAACTGCGCGCTATGTGCCTCGTGGCAGTTCATGCATCCGACCCCTCGGGCATACATTTTGGATTGCAGGAATGAGCCGTAAACGTAGACCTCATCCAGTATCTGCCCGTCCGGATGATACGAACCGGGCCGCAACACAGCCAGGTTATAGGCATCATGATACAGGGTTCCCGGCAAAGGATTTCCGTTGCCATGCGCCTCGCGCCGCGAATGACATCCGGCACATTGCTGGATCTCGGCCTCGGTCTGGCCCTTGCCCCAGCTCATCGAGAAGCCTCTATCACTCAGCCCCCCGGCAACACCCTGCCCTTTGGTCCAATCGATATGTGCCGACCCCGGTCCATGGCAAGCTTCGCAGCCAACTCCAATCTCAGCCTGTCGGGAAGAGTATGTTCTGGATTGCGCGTCGTAGTTCTTTTCAAACCCTGTGGCGTGACATTCGGCGCAGCGCGCGTTCCAGTTCTTGTAAGGGCCCGTCCAGTGCAGCCCGTCTTCTGGCGGCAGATCCTGATCGGGGTATAAGTGATACCAGCGCTTCTGCTCGGTATCCCAGACCACATCAAAACTTTGCAACCGCCCCGGTTCGGTTTCAAACAGAAATTGTTGCAGAGGCGTAATCCCAACGACGGAATGCACATCATATGCCGTCGTCGCACCGTCTTTTTCAGTTACACGAGCTGTGAACCTGTCTGCCTGTTTAGTAAATTCAACCGTCATCCCGTTCTGCACGAACCGGGTTCCATCGAAATCGGCGACCAGATGGCCGTCGCCAACTTCCGTCCAGGCCAAGGCATGATGAGACGAAGCCCATGCCTCGGCCTCGCGTTGATGGCAGTCCGAACATTGATCCGACCCGACATATTCCAGTGACTGCGCCTGCCCTTCACTTGCGAGGGTTAAGCAAGCCGCCAGAATGGCAAATCTCATGCCATATCTCCTTCAGCGGCGTTCCGAAGGTCGATTAATGCGCCGTTGTATTCAGCGCCAAGGATCAGCATCGCAGAACACAGATACAGGAAGATCAGCGCAGCCATTGCCCCGGCCAAACCCGCATATGTGGCACTGTAGGTGGCGAACTGGCTGATATAGACTGAAAATGCCCATCCGCCAGCTGCCCACAAAACCAATGTCAGTATGACGCCGGGCAGGATCTGGGTCAGGCTGTGCCTGCGGGTTGGCAGGATTAGATGAGCCAGCAGGACGGTGCCTGCCGGAACGGCCACGGTAAACGTCCACCGCAGGCGATCTACGGACAGCCAGTCCGCTACCGGAGCTTCGGTATGCTCTGCCACCAGTTTCGTGTAGACCGGCAAGACCACCTCGACCGTTGCAATAACAAGGATTGCCGAACCGCCAAGGATAACCAGGATCAGACACAAAAGCCGGGTTTTCCAAAAAGGCCAACTGTCCTGATCGTGATAGGCCTGATTCATCGCGGCGCGTACTGCGGCAACCCCGTTGGAGGCAAAGTAGATCGCAAGTAAGCCACCCAGCGTAATCACACCCGACCCTGCCCCGGCCAGAACGGCACGCAATTCGGCCACGATAGGGTCCGCAACATCCTTGGGCCATGCCCCGAACAGCAGATCAATCAACTCGTCAGTGACATAGTCCTGCGACAATGCCCCGGCCAGCGCCACGGTGAACAACACAAAGGGAAACAGGGCCATCATCAGCGACATGGCGACGTGGCTGCTCATGACAGGTCCGTTTTTCCTGACGAACCGGCGAAGTGCCAGCCACAGTGCCTGAAGCGGGCGGCCAAACGGGGGAATCGTAGGCTTTGTCATCCTGCAACCCTAACCTGCCGAAATAAAACACAGAACCCGTCATCGGTATCAAAGTGACAAATGCCGATCTGCAAACGGCTGACTGCATTGCTAAAAACGGATTGCAGGTGCAGGATTGGGTAAAGCGGGGCGATCACCAGCCTGCGTAAGAACAGATAAACAGGATACTGAATGATCCCGGATCAGGAAGATTTCACGGCTCGCCCCAGGCTAAAACTGTCTGTTGTCCGCGACACCTGCATTATCGCGACGCTGATAGTGTTGGGGCTTTATGCCGGGGCGAACTTCCTGATCCCACTTGCCATGGCGCTGCTGGTCAATGTTCTGATCATTGCGCTGAGCGACCGCGTTACCGCGCTGTCCCGTGCTCCGGTCTGGTTGGCCAATATCGCCGGAGTGACCGTGGTTCTGGTGGGATTGTTCATGATCATGTACGTGCTGGGCAGTCAGGCAACGCAGTTTGCTCGGTCCGTCAGCACGTACGAAAACCAGTTCGACGGGGCGGTTGAGCGCATAACCGGTCTTGTCGGCAACGATGTCACCACTTTCATCCGCGACAATCTGGTCAGCATCGACATGACCTATGTCGCACGCCTGTTGCTGGGCAGCGCTACGTCCCTGCTAAACCAGTTCTTTCTGATCAGCCTCTATGTCGCGTTTCTGATGGCCGAGCGTCTGGCCTTTCGCAAGAAAATTCAACTTGCGGCTGGCGACCCCCAAACCGGCGCAGATTTTGCGACCATGCTTGATGCCATATCGATCAGCCTGCAACGATATGTTGGGGTAAAGACGCTGATCAGCCTGATCACAGCGGGCATCAGTTACTTTGTATTCAGGGTCCTTGGTTTGGAATATGCGGAAACCTGGGCCGTTTTGACCTTTGCTCTGAACTTCATTCCCTCGATCGGGTCGATCATAGCGGTGTTTTTCCCAGCCATGATCGCGCTTGTTCAGTTTGATACGATCGTTCCGTTTTTGATTATCTTATTTGGGTGCGGCACCCTTCAATTCCTGATCGGTAACTTCCTTGATCCGGCCATGCTGGGACGTTCGCTGAACATGTCGACATTCCTAGTTATTCTGGCATTGACCTTTTGGACAACTGTCTGGGGCCTGATCGGCGCTTTCCTGAGCGTGCCACTGACGGTCTGCATCCTGATCGTGTTCAGCCACATCCCTGCTTTACGCCCGGTCGCAATCATGATGTCTCTGGACGGCCAATTGGGCGAAGAGGACGGTCAGGCGCGTGCGAAAAACTGAACCAAGACGCAGCGTTGATTTAAGCTCGTCGGGCACCGTACACCGCGGCCAGCCTGTCCGCGAATATTGGACCGCATAGCGGTGTCGCGACCCGAAACCTCAGGTCTGACAACTGGCTATCAATGCGCCCCGATCCAGCAGTCGAACCCGGCCATACCCCAGTTCGATTAACCCCAAATCCACAAGCCGGTGAAGGTTCCTGTGCAAAGTCGGCTGCGATACAGCAATCATCGCCGCCAGATCGTCTTGCGAAACATCAATCCAGCCTTCGGTTTTTGAGGTCCCTTCGTCCAAGTGAAGCAACCTCAGGACCAGCCGCTTTTCCGTTCCCGTCACGGCCAGATTTGCCATGATGCGCAATGCGGTCCGCATATTCTCATGCGTTAACGCATAGAAATCCCGGATGTAGTCAGGATTGTTCTGAATCAACCGCGAGATGCTCAGGTTAGGGAAAAACAAGGCTTGAGTGGCTTGCGTCGTGACAACACTGACCAGACGCAGTGCACCTGCAAACAACGCAAGATCGCCGATCCAGAACCCAGCGCCATCGCGGTGCAAAACGAACTCCTGACCGTCATCCGCAGGGGCCGTTATCTGCACACCACCGCTGAGGATCGCGTAGATTCCATTTGCCGTATCACCGTAGTGGTACAGTGTCTCACCCGCCTCAACCAATTTCAGTATGCCAAGAGCTGCCAAATCGGCTTGAAACTCTGACGAGCGGTCACTGAACCATCCGGTGTTTCGTAATAGCTTCAGATTATTCATTTTGTCTCACATTTGTACTTTGAGATATAATCATATGATGAGTTTCCAACGCAAGAACTGACCTATGCTGAAAACGTTCGATTCCCAGGATCTGATATTTTCGACATGGGAATCAACACATTGCTGCCGTGTTGTTCATGCGTTTGAACGCCGGAGATTTAATTTTCCAAGGGTCACTAAGATCCTCTCAAATCAGGAGCAAACCATGTTACCTCCATGTTCGCTATCCGGCACCTGGCGCAGTAACTTGCGCCGACTTGCCGTGGTAACCGCCACATTGACACTGGCCATACCCGCCTGGGCGCAGGACCAGAAACCGAATATCCTTGTGATCTGGGGCGACGATGTCGGCCAGTCCAATATCTCGGCCTACACGCGGGGTCTGATGGGGTATCAGACACCCAATATCGACCGTATTGCCGAAGAAGGCATGATGTTCACGGATTACTACGGTGAACAGTCGTGCACGGCCGGGCGATCATCTTTCATCATGGGGCAATCCGTTTTCCGTACGGGCCTGTCCAAAGTTGGCCTGCCCGGCGCTGAGGAAGGCATGCAGATCGAAGACCCGACCATTGCAGGCCTTCTGAAAGCAGAAGGCTATGCCACAGGTCAGTTCGGAAAAAACCACCTGGGTGACCGGGATGAACATCTTCCAACAAACCACGGTTTTGACGAGTTTTTTGGCAATCTCTACCATCTCAACGCTGAGGAGGAGCCGGAAAACATTGACTATCCCAATGATGCTAATCTGCCCGATGGCAGAACCTTCCGACAAGCTTTCGGACCGCGTGGCGTGATCAAGTCGACAGCAGGTGGTGAGATCGAGGATACCGGCCCGCTGACCAAGAAGCGTATGGAAACAGTCGACGATGAAACCGCAGCGGCAGCGATTGAATTCATCCGCAAACAAGAGGAAAGCGGCACACCGTGGTTCGTCTGGTGGTCAGGCACCCGGATGCATTTCCGCACGCATGTTTCCGAAGAGAAATGGGCAAAAGCCAATGAAATCGTGGGCAAGCAGGTGGATGAGTATACGGCTGGCATGATCGAACACGACATGCATATCGGTGACTTCCTTACTGCGCTGGACGAGCTGGGCATCGCCGATAAAACCATCGTGTTTTATTCGACCGACAATGGTCCGCACATGAATACGTGGCCAGATGCCGCGATGACACCGTTCTGGGGTGAGAAAAACACCCAATGGGAAGGCGCATGGCGCGTACCCGCCATGGTTCGGTGGCCCGGCAAGATTGCCGAAGGCGCTGTGTCGAACGAGATCGTGCACCATATGGATTGGTTGCCAACATTCCTAGCGGCGGCTGGCAACGAAACCGTGAAAGAAGATCTTCTGGAAGGCGTCACCGTGGCCGAAGTTGGCGGCGGGCGTGACTACCGCGTGCATCTGGATGGCTACAACATCCTGCCGTTGCTGACCGGCGAAACAAATGAGAGCCCGCGCAGGGAAATCTTCTATTTCACCGACGATGGTGACCTTGCGGCACTGCGCTTCGGTGATTGGAAGATCACCTTCCTTGAACAAAAGGCATGGGCAACCTTGCGCGCCTGGATGGAGCCTCTGACCCCTCTGCGTGTGCCATTGATCGCCAACTTGCGACGCGACCCATACGAGCGTGGCTATCGCACATCGAACACCTACTATGACTGGATGCTCGACCGTGCCTACATGCTGGTACCTGCGCAAGCCTATGTCGCGCAGTTCCTTGAAACCTTCAAGGAGTACCCTCCCCGGCAAGAAGCCGCGAGCTTCAGCCTCGACAAGGTGATGGAGAAGTTGACGTCACCCCCGGGCGCACCGTGATGCTGGCCGTTTGATCCAAGACACGACAAAGCCGGAGTCCCGATACCGGGGCCCGGCGCTTCTCATTGGCAGTTGAAAATTGAGGAATAATCCGTGCGTCTGTTTTTGATATTGTGCAGTGTGCTAGGAGCGACGGTCGCCATCGCCGACCCCTTGCCCTCTTGGAACAATCTAGAATCCAAAGCGAAAATCGTTTCGTTTGTTGACGAGGTGACCGACCCTGCCTCAGCTCACTACGTGACGCCCGATGACCGGATCGCCGTATTCGACAATGACGGAACGCTTTGGGCCGAACAGCCCGTGTATTTCCAGTTTGTTTTTGCCATGGACCGACTGGCCGATCTGGCCGAGCGGGACCCGTCGATCCTGGCAACTCCTGCTTTGGAAGCTGCAGCAAAGGGTGATCTAGCGGCCGTTCTTGAAGGCGGGCATGAGGCGCTGATCGAAGTTGTCAACGCATCGCATTCTGGCACCAGCGTCGATGACTTTCAGGCAGGTGTTGCGCAGTGGCTGGAAACCGAACGCCACCCTGGCACCGGCCTGCCCTATGACCAGATGACCTATCAGCCGATGGTCGAGTTGCTGCGTTACTTGCGTGATGAGGGTTTCAAAACCTACATCGTATCCGGCGGCGGCATTCATTTCATGCGCGCCTTTGCCGAGGATGCATATGGTATCCCGCCGGAACAGATATTGGGGAGCTATGCAGACAGCACCTATAAGGTGATCGACGGCAACCCGACGATCATCAAGGCACCGGGGTTAGCCTTCATCGACGACAAGGAAGGCAAGCCGATCAACATCGAACGTACGATTGGCAGACGCCCGATTCTGGCCGCAGGCAACTCGGACGGAGATTTCGCTATGCTGGATTGGACAACGTCGGGTGATGGCCCGCGTTTGGGAATTCTGATCCACCACACGGACGCCGAACGCGAATGGGCCTATGACCGCGAAAGCCCAATAGGAAAGCTAGCAGACGGGCTGGATCAGGGTTCTGACAAGGGATGGATCATTGTCGATATGGCGCAAGACTGGTCACGCATCTACACTGGGGCAAACTGAACGGCCCGAAAGATGTAAGACCCCATGTGGACAGCGCTGGTATCTATCTTTGTATTCACGTTGTACGTGGCTGCATTTGTGTTTTCGATCCGAGCAGCACAAACCGCGCGAACACCGCAAGGTGCAGTTGGGTGGGTGGTCTTTCTGGTATCAGCACCTTTCCTGGCGGTGCCGTTGTATCTTTTTCTGGGACACCATCGCTTTCACGGATATCGCATCGCGCGCCAGAAAAGTGAGCGGGTTGTTGAAGGGATCAAAACCTTTGCCGATTACTCAAGGCCCGATCCCTCCACAATGTCCATCAATCCGCGCCCATTCGAGTTTCTGGCGCATCTTCCTGTGTCCAGCGGAAACGGTGCCCGGCTGCTGGTTGACGGGCACGCCACATTCGACGCCATTTTCGACGCCATCGACAAGGCCAAGAACTATATCCTCATTCAGTTCTACATCATCAGAGACGACGCACTGGGCCGCAAACTGCAATCCAAGCTGATCGAGGCGACGAAACGTGGGGTTCACGTCCGTTTCATGACCGATGCAGTCGGCAGTTATGGTTTGCCGCGCGCGTATCTGGATACCATGCGTGAAGCCGGGATTGATGTCGCCGACCCTCGTCAACAACGCGGCCCGAATTTTCGGTTTCAGCTGAATTACCGAAACCACCGCAAAACCGTCATTATCGATGGCGAGACAGGCTTTATCGGTGGGCACAATGTAGGCGAGGAATATCTGGGCAAACACCCGCATTTCGGCCACTGGCGCGACACTCACATCATGATGTCCGGTCATGTCGTCCGGCAATTGCAGCTTATCTTCACCGAAGACTGGCATTGGGCACATAACGAAGACCTGATCGATGAACTTGACTGGGCGGGCAGTGAATCCGAACAGAACATGAATGCCCTGCTGGTTGCGACCGGGCCCGGAGACGAAACCGAAACTGGCGCCATGATGTTCTTTGCGGCAATCGCCGAGGCAAAAGAACGGTTGTGGATTGCGTCGCCTTACTTCGTACCCGACATCGATGTCATGACAGCCCTGCAACATGCCGCGATGCGCGGTGTGGATGTACGCATCCTTGTTCCTGACATGATCGACCATCGCCTGCCCTGGCTGGCCGCGTTTGCCTATTTCGATGAAATCCGCGACTGCGGCGTACGCGTGTTCCGCTATACCGGTGGGTTCATGCATCAAAAGGCGTTCGTTGTTGACGAGACGCTGGCCGCTGTTGGAACAACAAACCTCGACAACCGATCCTTCCGCCTCAACTTCGAAGCAATGGCGCTGTTCTTTGATGCCCGGGCTGCGCAGGCCGTCGACCAGATGCTACAAGAAGATTTCGAATCTAGCTACGAACTGACCCGCAGGTTGCGTCAACAACCGGCCCACATCCGCTTTGGTGCGCCGCTGGCGCGGTTGTTTGCACCGATCCTTTAGGAAAAGAACTTCTCCTGAAAAACGCGTGTCATCAGTGCGACCAGATACGCGGTCGACAATCCAAACGCCAACAGCCCGGTGACCGAGGCAAACGAGCCGAAGATGCGCAGCCCTTCACCCAAAACGATGTCGCCGTATCCGAGCGTCGTAAACGTCACCAAAGAGAAATAGATGGCCGAGTTCCAGTCCGGCAGCACATTCAGCAATACCCAGACGATAGCCCAGATCCAGACCTGAATGGTATGCGTCGCGATAATGAACCCCAGGGCAACAGAAATCGGCCCCGCCGTTGCCACAAACACCCCGCGTGTGACCCATTTTTTGTCCATCTTGATAATGAATATCGTGCACCAGGTCAGAAAGAGAATCTCGATCAGGATGCAAATACCCAGAAAGGTACTGCCCCAAACGATCTGATGCAGCAACGTCATGTATTCTCACCCTGAATTTCGACCATGGATTGCCCGGGCACAATGACCTTTAGAACCACAAGGCACAACCCCGCCGCCAGATGAAGTAGCCTGCGGCGAAAGGAACCGGAGTAAGGTCTGCACTGGACAGTTGGGAAGTCCGACGCACATCCTGTGCAAAAAGGGCGCTTCATGCTGTTGATCATCGACCGAGTTCAAAAGACTTATCCCGGCGGGCGGCCCGTTCTGCGCGATGTGTCTCTGACACTGGATCAGGGACAAACGCTTGCACTGACCGGTGAAAGCGGCAGCGGAAAAAGCACCTTGTTGAACCTGGCAGCCGCCCTGGACGATTTCGACGGGGGCGAGATCACGCTGGATGGCACGCCACTGTCCCCGTTGGACGATGCCGGGCGGGCCGGGTTGCGGCGCAGTAAGGTTTCGTTGGTGTTCCAGCAGTTCAACCTCATCCCATCGCTGACCGTGGGGCAAAACCTGTCCTTTCATGCCCGCCTTGCAGGTACCGAGGATGTCAATTGGTCCGGGCAACTGGCCGAACGGCTTGGGCTTTTGGATCTGCTGGACCGCTACCCTGAAAGCTTGTCGGGCGGACAGCAGCAGCGGGTGGCCATCGGACGCGCCATGGCAGCGCGCCCGAAACTGTTGCTGGCGGACGAGCCGACGGGCAATCTTGACGAAACCGCCAGAGCCAAAGTGCTGGACCTGATGCTGTCACTTGTGTCTGATACTGGCGCAGCTTTGCTGCTGGTGACGCATTCCCCGCAGATCGCGGCCCGTCTGGACACGCACCTACGCCTGAGCGGCGGGTGCATCCAATGACATTGGCCGTCGTCCAGGCCCTGCTGTCCCATTGGCGGGTGCACCGGTTGCAACTGGCAACACTGCTAATCGGTATCGCCTTGGCAACTGGTTTGTGGTCCGCTGTTCAGGCCATCAACGCCGAGGCCCGCGCCAGCTATTCCCGTGCCAACGCCCAGCTGGCACTTGGGCAGTTTGACGAGTTGCGCGATCCAGCCGGTTTCATCCCCATGTCCCGCTATGTCGATCTGCGTCGCGCGGGATGGCAGGTGGCCGCCGTACTGGAAGGCCCTTATCGGGTCGCTGGACGTACGTTGCGTTTGATGGGCGTGGATATGGTGGCCTATCGCGCCTTGCCCGCAATTACCGAGGCCCAGCAAAGCGGTGCGCCGCCCGGCCCGGCGGACATATTGACTGCTCCGGGCCGCCTGCTGGTTTCGACGGAGTTGGAGCCCTTGTTGCGCGATCAGGGCACTCTGCCCCCGGTTCTCAGTACCTCAGCGCTGCCGCCGGATGTGATCCTGACGGATATCGGCGTTGCCGAACGTCTTCTGAATCAGCCCGGTTCAGTCTCGCGGCTCATTATTCTGCCCGATCAACCCCGCAGGCTTCAGACCCTGACCACGATCGCGCCAGAGCTGGAACGCATCAGCCCGTCACAAAAGATCGACACTGCTCGACTGACCGACAGTTTCCACCTGAACCTGTCAGCCTTTGGATTGCTGTCCTTCGCGGTCGGCCTTTTTATCGTGAACGGCACAGTCGGGCTGGCATTTGCGCAACGCAGGGGCATTATCCGCACGCTGCGGGCACTGGGCGCCTCGATGCGATTACTGGTCTGGCTGATCCTTGCCGAGCTGACATTTCTGGCCTTGATCGGTGGGCTCGTCGGGTTGCTTTTGGGCTTCTTTCTGGCCGGAGCACTTCTGCCCGATGTCGCGGCCACGTTGCGTGGCCTTTACGGCGCACCGGTAACAGGGCAACTGACGCTGCAACCGGAATGGGTTCTGGCTGGGATTGCCATGGCAGTCTTTGGCACATTGCTGGCCAGCGGCCACGCATTGTGGCGCCTGTCGCGTATGCCCCTGCTGACAAGTCCGGGCGTTCAAGCGTGGCGGGGCGACCCCCGCGCGCGCAATCTTGCAGCGGCATTCGGATTGGTGATGATCCTGGGTGGCGGTTTGGCCTATGTCAGTTTCGGGGGGCTGATCGCCGGGTTTGCCCTGTTGGCTGGCTTGCTGACCGGTGCAGCGCTGGTGCTGCCTGCGCTTTTGTCAGTAATGCTTTCATTCTGCGCCAGCACAGCGCGGGGGCCTGTTGCCCAATGGATCTGGGCGGATATGCGGGCACAACTGCCCGGATTGTCACTTGCCCTGATGGCCCTGTTGCTGGCTTTGGCAGCGAATGTCGGCGTAGGCACGATGGTGTCCAGCTTCCGGCTGACATTCGTCGGGTGGCTTGACCAGCGCCTGACGTCAGAACTCTACCTGACAGCCAGCGACGACGATCAGGGGCAGGAGATTACCGACTGGCTGCGCCCTCAGGTCGAAGCCATTCTGCCAATCCGAAATGTGGAATTGTCGCACGAAACGGGGCCTCTGTTTCTTTACGGTGTCGTGGATGATCCGGTCTATCGGCAGAACTGGCCAGTGATCACCTCAACGCCGAATGCATGGGATGACGTCATGGCCGGGCGTGCGGTTCTGATCAACGAGCAACTGGCCCGGCGTGCCGATCTCTGGCCCGGCGGTGCTTTGGCCTTATCGCCGGACCACATCCTGACCATCGCCGGGGTCTATTCGGATTATGGGAATCCTACCGGGCAAGCCATCGTCTCGATGGACCAACTGAACCGGATCGCTCCGGGTACGGAGGCCCGCCGCTTTGGCATTCGTCTAAACCCCGAAAACGCAACCGAAATGGCGCAAACCTTAAGGGAACGGTTCAACCTTCCACGTCAGTCTGTCGTACAGCAAGCTGCAATGAAGGCGCAGTCGTTGTCGATATTTGAGAAGACTTTTGTCGTGACCTCGGCCTTGAATGTGCTGACCCTCGGCGTGGCGGGATTTGCCATTCTCACCAGTCTGCTGACCCTGTGGACCCAGCGCCTGCCACAGATCGCACCGGTCTGGGCGCTGGGGCTGAACAGGGCGCAACTTGCAGGGCTGGAACTGTTGCGCAGCCTATTGCTGGCGGCATTGACCGCCTGTCTGGCGTTGCCACTTGGGCTTGTTCTGGCATGGGTTCTGCTGACGGTGATCAACGTTCAGGCTTTTGGTTGGCGCCTGCCGATGTTCGTCTTCCCCTGGGATTGGCTGTGGCTGTTTCTACTGACCCTTCTTGCTGCCCTGCTTGCCGCCGCCCTGCCCGCGCTACGGATGCTGCGCCTGCCACCCGCCGATCTGCTGAGAGTGTTCGCCAATGAACGTTAGGACCCTCCTGTTCCTTCTTATGTGGCTCTACCCGATACCGCTTTGGGCGCAGGGCTACGCAGGTCTCGGCGGGTCGGCCGAAGGCTTTGACGTGCCAGTAGCCGGGTATGAGTTTGATTTCCCAAGAGACTACGGCCCCCACCCGGCCTACCGCATCGAATGGTGGTATCTGACCGCCAATCTCCAAGGGGACGACGGTCTGGACTATGGCATTCAATGGACCCTGTTCCGGTCAGCCCTAAAACCCTATGACAATGACGGATGGCAAAGCCCGCAACTTTGGATGGGTCATGCTGCTGTTACGACCCCCAAGGCTCATTTTTTCACCGAGCGATTGTCACGCGGGGGGATTGGCCAGGCCGGTGTAACTGCACAACCGTTTGAGGCCTGGATTGATGAATGGCGCATGGCCGGATCGGATCTGGACAGCCTGTCGCTGACGGCAAATGGTAAAGACTTCGGCTATGACCTTTCGCTGACTGCGCAAGGGCCATTGGTTCTTCACGGAGACGCGGGCTATTCGGTCAAATCTTCTGATGGGCAGGCAAGTTACTATTACTCGCAGCCCTTCTATTCTGTCGAAGGCGTGCTGCATTTGCCGGATAGTGAAGTCCGTGTAACCGGTCAGGGCTGGCTGGATCGGGAATGGTCCTCACAACCCTTGGCGGCAGATCAGAGGGGTTGGGATTGGTTCTCGCTCAGTTTTGAGGGCGGCGATAAGTTGATGGCTTTTCGCCTGCGCGGGGACCGAGGCGACTTCACTTCGGCCACCTGGATCAATTCAGACGGCAGTACTGAGGCCATCCCCAAAGGCTCAATCAGCCTTTTGCCGCTGAGTACCAACGAGGTTGCCGGGCGTGACATCCCGACACACTGGCAAGTCGATCTTGTGGACCGGGGCATAGATATTCAGGTCTCAGCCCTGACACCTGATGCGTGGATGGGTACCAGTTTCGAATACTGGGAAGGCCCTGTCACCGTAACCGGCAGCCATGAAGGCGTTGGCTATCTTGAGATGACAGGCTACTGAACCCACCCGATATTTGTTCACGACCAGCGACGCGATCTTTTGCGCGCTGGAAAATCAGTCAGCGAACGACATACACCGAGACGTTGGAATGCCGCACCACTCGCGCGGCATTCGGGCCAAGCAGGTAGTCCTTAAAATCCGGCTTATGCGCGCCGATCACAATCAGATCGGAACCGGCGCTTTCGGCGGTTTTCAGAATCTCCTGATAGGCTGTGCCTGTCGCAACGACATGGCGGATGCTTTCATTGCGCTCGGCCCCCAATGCCGAAATACACAGCGCCGTCAGTTTGGCCTGCGCCTCAGCCAACGCCTTGTCGTGAAAATCGGATTCAAAGAACCCGGACACCCAGCTTTCTCCGAAATCGGGCAACACAGTCACAACATCCAACTGTGCCCCTTCCAGATCCGCCAAAGCAGCGGCTTTTTGCAGGACCGGAGCATCAATCTCGCCATTGCTGATATCAATGGCACACAGAACAGAACGTGTCATGCGGGCACCCCTTGTCTGGCGGCACGGCCGCGTTGCAGGAACGCGATGAGACCCAAAAGGATCATCGCTGGGATATACACAAGCTGCTTGGGCAGCTGGTCGGACGGTAAGCTGACCGAGGCCAGGCGTACGGGTTCATCGCCATAGTAGTCGAAGATGCCCAGATCGTCGGCCACCGGCGTGCCGAACAGCGGCTCGTCAAGCTTGATCAGTCCGTCCTCGGGGACCAGCAGCAAGCCCATCGCCTCGACTCGCGCGGCCCCTCCTTCTTCGTCGCCCACAGTGACAACAACGGTTGTATCCACCATCTCGAGCGTATCGAAATCGGGGCCCGCGACGACCAGGCGGACATCTGTTCCCGGCCGTGTCTGACCAATGGTTTCTTCGAATGCAGCAGGTTCAACCGATTTGAACGGAGGCGAGATGCGATCCATGAAATAGTCCGGTCGGAACAGGGCAAATGCCACCAGAACGAGCGCGACACTTTCATAGATACGGCTGCGGGTCAGGAAATACCCCATCGTACCCGCCGTGAAGACCAGAATCGCTATGGTCGCGAAAACGGCCACCGTGATCCCTTCAAGCCATGTAACGTCGATCAAAAGAAGATCAGTGTTGAAGATGAACACAAAAGGCAGTGCCACGGTGCGCAGGCTGTAGAAGAACGCCGTGAAACCGGTTTTGATCGCATCGCCGCCGGACACAGCCGCCGCCGCGAAGCTTGCAAGCCCAACAGGCGGTGTAACATCGGCCATAATCCCGAAGTAAAACACAAACAGGTGCACAGCGATCAACGGTACAATCAGCCCGCTTTGCGCGCCCAGTTCAACGACTACCCCGGCCATCAACGAGCTGACTACGATATAATTCGCCGTGGTCGGCAGACCCATGCCCAGAATCAGGCTGAGCAGCCCAACCATGACCAGCATAAGGATAAGATTGCCGCCTGAAAGGAACTCGACCAGGTCAGCCATTACCTGACCAACACCCGTCAAAGTCACTGTGCCGACGATCACGCCCGCAGTGGCAGTTGCCAGCGCGATACCGATCATGTTCCGTGCACCATCAATCAACCCCTGCCACAGGTCAGCGACGCCATCGACAAAGGTGTTCTTGAGATTGCTCTGCCCCCGGAAAAGAGCCTTGAGCGGTTTCTGCGTCAGCAGGATTACGAACAGCAAAGCGGTCGCCCAGAACGCCGACAGTCCAGGCGATTTCTGTTCGATCATCAGGAAGTAAACCAGAACGATGATCGGCAGCAGGTAATGCAAACCTGCCTTATAAATATCAGCGATAACAGGAAGCGTGACCTCTTTTGCATTCGGGTCGTCCGGCTCAAGGTCCGGCACCTGAGCGGCCAGATAGAGCAATCCGACATAAACCGCGCAGACGATCAAGCTCAGCACCAGGCCTGCCGCAGACGGTACCCAGCTTGTTACAGCATCGACCGGGAATTGCGAGCCGTAACAAAGCCCTGCAAACAACAGGAAGAAAGCCAACATACCCACAACGGTTCGCGCCAGATGCACGTCACGGTCGCCCAAAGTCGGCATGTTTCGCTTCACAGCTTCCAAATGCACGATATAGACCAGCGCGATGTAAGAAATCGCCGCAGGGAGGAAGGCGTGGGTGATCACCTCGACATATGAGATGCCCACATATTCCACCATCAGGAAGGCAGCCGCGCCCATCACAGGTGGCATGATCTGACCGTTGACCGATGAGGCCACTTCGACCGATCCGGCCTGTTCACTGCTAAAGCCCACACGCTTCATCAGCGGAATGGTAAATGTTCCGGTCGTCACAACGTTGGCAATCGACGAGCCCGAGATCAGGCCGGTTGCAGCAGAACCAACAACGGCCGCCTTTGCCGGACCACCGCGCAGATGCCCGAGCGCACCAAAGGCCATCTTGATGAAATAGTTCCCTGCCCCGGCTTTATCGAGTAACGCGCCAAACAGCACGAACAGGAACACAAACTTCGTGGAAACGCCCAATGCGATGCCAAACACGCCTTCTGACGTGATCCACATGTGGCTCATCGCCTTTTTCAGGCTTGCACCCTTCCAGCGGATCACTTCCGGCACCCATTCAGATGCGCCAAAGAAGACATAGGCCAAAAAGATCGTCGCGATAATTGCCATGGCCGGGCCAAGCGCGCGTCGCGCGGCCTCGAACAGTAGCACCAAGCCAAGCAACGCGACCCATTTGTCCGTATCGTCGGCCAAACCGCCCGCATTTACGATCTTGTCATAGAAAAAATAGCCATACAGCGCGACGAACGCACCGACCAAGCCCATGATCCAATCCTGAACCGGAATATAGCCGCGCGGGCTGGACTTTAGTGCCGGATAAGCTGCAAAGGCCAGAAACAGAGCGAAGGCAAGATGGAATTGCCGCGCATTGTTTACCACGCTACCTGGCAACACGTAGTTTGCGAGCGGCGACGCCAGGATAACCTGAAAAATCGACCAGATCGCGGCTACAATCGCCAGGAAGACACCTACATTCCCGACCGGATTACGCCCGCCCGCGTCGGATGATGCGACCAGATCCTGAAGCTCTTCTTCGGAAAGCGGACGATTGGATTGAGTGTCGGAATTCATCAAATGTCTCCCCGTCGCGGCCATTTTTGACCTTCTAACTCACCTGCTTGGTACAGGCGTTGTGCAGGGCGCCCTAAAAAGCGCCCTGCTTCAGGTCTGGTTTACTGAATCCAGCCTTTTTCTTTGTAATACTTCTCGGCCCCCGGATGCAGCGGCGCCGACAGGCCGTCCGCGATCATTTCTTCGGGCTTGAGGTTGGCAAACGCCGGGTGCAGTTTTTTGAAGTCTTCAAAGTTTTCAAAGACCGAGCTGACCACCGCATATACCGCGTCGTCCGACACATCTGCCGAAGTCACAAAAGTCGCACCTACGCCAAACGTCTGGGTGTCGCCGTCAGAACCACGGTACATGCCACCGGGGATGGTTGCAGTACGGTAGAACGAATTGTCGTTGACCAGCTTGTCCACGGCTTCACCGCTGACATTCACCAGAACCGAGTCACAGGCTGTGGTGGCTTCCTGGATCGAACCAGACGGGTGACCAACGGTATAAACCATAGCATCGATCTGGTTGTCGCACAGGGCAGCCGATTGTTCAGCCGCTTTCAGCTCTGTCGCCAGTTCGAAATCATCGGTTGACCAGCCCATTTCGCTCAGAAGAACTTCCATGGTGCCCCGCTGACCGGAACCGGGGTTCCCGATGTTCACGCGCTTGCCTTTCAGGTCTTCAAAGTTTGTGATGCCTGCATCGGCGCGGGCCACAACGGTAAAGGGCTCGGGGTGGACCGAGAAGACGGCGCGCAGGTTTTCGAAAGGACCGGCCTCTTCAAATTTCGAGGTGCCGTTATACGCGTGATACTGCCAGTCGGACTGGGCAACACCGAATTCCAGCTCGCCTTCGCGAATTGTGTTGATGTTGTAGACCGAGCCACCGGTCGATTCGACCGAGCAGCGGACACCGTGTTCCTTCCGGCCCTTGTTTACCAGACGGCAGATCGCGCCACCTGTCGGATAGTAAACACCGGTCACGCCGCCGGTACCGATTGTAATGAACTCTTCGGCATACGCCGCCGGAGCCAACATGGCTGCGGTTACAAACGCGCCGAGGCTCAATTTGCTGCTGTTTCTCATTTCAATACTCCCACATTTTTTGTCTGGCAGTTGGAATTCAAATCGATCATCTGCCCATAAAACTGTGCCGATAACGATAATCGGCCCGCCTTACAGCAGGTGCAACCTGTTGAATTTTCCAGTTTCTCCCAACCCCTTTGAGGGTTCATTCAGATACTATCAATGTCAAGGCCAGCGCCAGCCTGACTCGCATCAATCCGCATATATGAGCGCAGATTTCGAATTTTCCCCTCTGGCACACAGCAATACCCGCCAGATCGGTCTTCCTGGTCTTTGCTCCCAAATATGTTCAGGTCGGTTCAACAGCGGGTCGTATATGGTGCCCTTTCGCAGGGAGAAGTTGATACCAGAGGACTGAAAGGAACCAGACCAGATCGAAAAGTAAGAATTAAGTGTGCGAACACGCAAGTGGCCCGAAAAGAAAAAACAGGAAGCAGGTTCCCCTAACTCCCTGTTTTTACTTTGGTACCCAAGGCCGGACTCGAACCGGCACGGTATCACTACCGGGGGATTTTGAATCCCCTGCGTCTACCATTCCGCCACTTGGGCCACGGACACTGGATTAGCGCCCATCAAAGGGAAGGTCCAGAGGCAAAAATCATCCAATAATCCATTTGTTTCCACTACGATGGTTGACGGGCCGTCAGGTGCGTGGTTTGGCTTTCCCGGGTCGAGAACGGGATTTGAGTGCTAAATGTTGCGATCGCTTTATGACTGGACAATTCGTCTGGCGGAACACCCTCATGCGCTGTGGGCGCTGGCCGTAGTGGCTTTTGTCGAAAGCTCGTTCTTTCCAATCCCCCCCGACGTTCTGATGATTCCGATGATCCTTGCGCGCCCCTCGCGCGCCTGGCTGATTGCATCTGTTGCCCTGGTGGCTTCGGTTCTGGGCGGGATGCTGGGCTACGCGATTGGTGCGTATTTCTATGAAAGTCTGGGGCAGCCCATTCTTGAATCCATGGGCAAGGCTCATGCGATGGAAGAATTCAACACCCGCTTCAACGATTTCGGGTTCTGGGCGGTTCTGGCCGCCGGTGTGACGCCTTTCCCGTACAAGGTCATCACCATTATGTCCGGCTGGACAGGAATGCCGCTTGGAACATTCATCGCAACGTCGATACTGGCACGCGCGCTCAGGTTCTTTCTTGTTGCGGCCCTGCTTTGGGGCTTTGGCGAGCCGATCCGTGAGTTTATCGAAAAACGCCTGGGGCTGATGTTCACCTTGTTCATCATCCTGTTGTTTGGCGGCTTCCTGGTGGTGAAATACCTATGACGAGACGTTCACAACTTATCGCACTGGCAAGTCTTGGGTCCCTGGCCCTTCTGCTGGCAGCTTTTGGCTTTCAGCATCTGGGCGGCCTTGCCCCGTGTAAAATGTGTATCTGGCAGCGCTACCCGCATGGGGTCGCAATCGCGATTGGCGTTTTGGCGCTGGCCTTACCAAGGCTAAGTTTCCTGCCCCTCTGTGGCGCAATGGCCGCCGCCGCCACTTCGGGCATCGGGTTCTATCACGCTGGCGTTGAGCAAGGGTGGTGGGAAGGTCCGACCAGTTGCACATCCGGCAGCATCAGTGGGATGTCGAATGACGATCTGTTCGATCAGATTATGTCTGCGCCTTTGGTTCGCTGCGACGATATCCCGTGGGAATTGTTCAACATCTCGATGGCTGGGTGGAATGCCATTGCCTCGGCTGTTCTGGTGTTGATCTGGCTCGTGGCGTGGCGGTCAGGCCGGGCCTAGAATTCGTCCAGTTCCGCATCCCAATACAGAAAATCGATCCAGCTTTCGTGCAAGTGATTGGGGGGGAATTTCCGACCAACATTGCGCAGTGCTTCGGCGTCAGGCTGGCGGGGCGGCTTACGCAGGTTCATTCCTGCCTGACGCAGTGATTTCGACCCTTTGCGCAGGTTGCACGGGCTGCACGCCGCCACAACGTTCTGCCAACTGGTCACCCCGCCAGCGGCGCGTGGCACCACATGATCAAAGGTCAGATCACCGCGACTGCCACAGTACTGGCATCGGAACTCGTCCCTCAGAAATAAATTAAAGCGCGTGAAGGCCACGCGCTTTCTGGGTTTTACATAGTCTTTCAAAACAACGACCGAAGGTATTCGGATCTGCGTACTCGGGCTGCGAACCACTTCGTCGTATTCGGCCACGATGTCGACCCGGTCCAGCCAGGCGGCCTTGATCGCCTCTTGCCAGGGCCACAGGGACAACGGGTAATAAGACAGGGGGCGATAATCGGCGTTCAAAACCAATGCCGGATGATGCTTCAATGCACCTGGCTCCCTGACAAATTCGGTCCTGAAGTCTCCGTCCATATCAGAATCGCTCCTCGCTCTGCTCTGCCCGTTTTTGACATCAGAGCGGGGAACACCCGCCCCGGCCTTAATATAACTATATATCGTGTTAATACTCTGACAAGCCCTGATTTTCCACAATATGTCGCAAACTGGGTAATGCGAATCCGTAACAGGCACATGACAGTTATCCACAGCTTGCGCGGGCTGTACTCTTCGGGGTATGCGCACGTCATGTCCTGGTTCATTCGCTTCAACAAACCTTACGATGTGCTGCCGCAGTTCACCGACCGCGACAATGCGGATACTCCGCGCAGTACACTGTCCGATTTCATCGATCTGCCCGGGGTGTATCCCGCCGGTCGACTGGACCGTGACAGCGAAGGTTTGATGCTGCTGACTGACCACGGCAAGTTACAGGCGCAGATCTCGGACCCCAAGCACAAGATGGCAAAAACCTATTGGGTTCAGGTCGAAGGTATTCCGGACGAAACCGCCCTGAAAGCGCTGCGAAACGGCGTCGAGTTGAAAGACGGCCTGACCCGTCCGGCGAAGGTGCGGCAGATCGACGAGCCGGACGATCTGTGGCCCCGCACCCCACCAATCCGCGAACGCGAGACTGTTCCAGACAGTTGGATAGAACTGTCCATACGCGAGGGCAAAAACCGTCAGGTGCGTCGAATGACGGCCGCCGTGGGCTTGCCGACCCTGCGCCTGATCCGCTGCCGCATCGGTGACTGGACACTGGACGATCTGGAACCGGGCCAGTGGGACAGCCTGCCCATGCCGTCCCTGAACTCCACACCGCAACGAAAACGCGACCGTCGACCGCGCCGGTGACATACCCTACCCTGATCTGCTAAACTCGGGTCATGAAACTAACCCCCGGAATACCGGCCCCTTCGGCGATTCTGGAAGCGTCGCTTTATGTCGATGATCTGGACGCAGCGGAACAGTTTTACGGCGAAGTACTGGGCCTGGAACGCATTCAGCGTGTCGCCGACCGCCACGTGTTTTACCGAATTGGCGGATCGGTCCTGCTGGTCTTTAACCCGGAACAGACGGAACAGCCGCCCCTCAACCCGGACATGCCTGTTCCGCCCCACGGCGCCCGTGGTGCAGGACACGTGTGTCTTGTACTGACCCGAGATGAAATCGCGGTAATGCGCAAGCACCTTCTGGACTGGAATGTCCCCGTAGATGCAGAGTTTGACTGGCCCGGAGGCGCACGTTCCTTGTACGTGCGCGACCCGGCCGGAAACTCAGTCGAATTTGCGGAAGCCCATCTTTGGTCTTGAACCAATACAAAACGACCGTGTTCCGCTGAACTGACCTTACTGGCTAAAGGCTCAGCTTGTCGCGCATGAAGGCCAGAGCCACACTCAGCCCGTCCGGGGCGATTCCGTGCCCGGTGCCCTTCATGACATGAGCATAGACCTCTTTGAAACCGGCGGATTGCAGGGCCTCTGCCGCTTCGGGCAAGGATTGCGGCGGGACGACGTCGTCGGCATCGCCATGCACCAGCAGTACAGGCATCCGGCTGACGGTTTCGTCTGCCAGAAGGTCCGCCTCTAGCAAACGGCCTGAGAAAGCGACAATTCCGGCCACGGGGTCTTCACGGCGGGGCGCGACATACAGGCTCATCATCGTGCCCTGGCTGAAACCAAACAGGACAACCTGTTCTGGCAACAGGTCTTCATCCACCATCAGAGCATCCAGAAAGGCGTTGAAATCCTCGACCGCCATTTCCATGCCCCTGCGCGCCTCTTCTTCGGACGACCCGTCAATCCAGGGAATCGGAAACCACTGAAAACCATTGGGCATTCCGGGGATCTGCTCGGGCGCGTCCGGGGCCACGAACAATGTGTCGGGCAGATGTTCACCCAGCGGGTCGGCCAAACCCAGCAGATCGGCACCGTTTGCGCCATAGCCGTGCACGAACACCACAACCGAGCGCGTGTCGCCCGAAACAGGCTCTTTCCGGAGCGCATTCAAAACCCGTGTCATCTGATCCCTTCTCTTTGCTTTGCAACCCGGTAATAGGCCCACAGCACCCGCGCCGCAACCGAGCGCCAGGGCGACCAGGCCTCGGCCATCTTGCGCAGTTCTTTATCCGTTGGGCGGTTGGGCAGGTCATAAAGGATGCGCGCGGCCTCTTGCAGCGCCAGATCACCAGGTGCGATCACATCAGCGCGACCAAGCGAGAACATGGCGTATATCTCCGCAGTCCAGACGCCAATGCCTGACACTTGCGTCAGCGTGGCCACAATTTCTGCATCAGAGGCATCACGTAACGCTTTGTAATCTATACGCGCTTCTGCCAGAGCCTTTGCATAGCGGATCTTCTGACGGCTTAACCCTACGGCCCGCAGATCGTCATCCGTTGCCCACATGATCTTACGCGGACCCGTCAGTTTGGCCTCTTGCAGGCGTTTCCATATTGCATTGGCCGAAGCCACACTGACCTGTTGGCTGACAATGGCACTCAGCAGTTGCGCGAACCCGTCGGGACGGCGACGTAACGGCAATGGGCCAGTCTGTTCCATTGCATAGGCCATGCGCGGACAGCTCTGGGCCAGCCATTCAGCCCCTTCCGCCACACAATCCGGCGTTTCGATGATGCGGCCAACAGGCATCTGGTCTCCCTGCTCGGTTGCTACTGGCACGTTAGGCGCATGTGCCGCAGATGCAACCGGGTTGTGCCGCAAACACTTAGCCGATAACCATTCGGCCATGACCATGATCTCGACCCTTCCCGATGACCGTCAGGCCAAACGCAACGTCGCCGTCTTGGTGGCGGCGCAGGCCATTCTGGGCGCGCAGATGCCAATGATGTTCATCGTCGGAGGGCTGGCAGGTCAGTCTCTGGCGACCAATCCCTGCCTGGCGACATTGCCTATTTCGCTGATTGTTCTGGGATCGATGCTGGCAGCCACGCCAATCTCGGCCATCATGCAAAAATGGGGGCGTCGGGTCGGGTTCCTTGTTGGCGCAACATCCGGTGCGTTGGGCGGGCTGATCGGAGCCTATGGCCTGTTCCTTGGCTCTTTCCCCGTCTTCCTTGTCGGCAGCCTGCTGACCGGCATCTACATGAGCGCGCACGGGTTCTATCGCTTTGCAGCGGCAGACACCGCATCAGACGATTACCGTCCAAAAGCGATTTCATACGTGATGGCTGGTGGACTCGCGGCTGCGATCATTGGCCCGCAGATCGTCAAGCTCACATCCGAAGCCTACGTCATCCCGTTTCTGGGCACCTATCTGGCTGTCATTGGGATCAATGTTCTGGGGTCCGCCCTGTTCTTCTTCCTTGATATCCCAACGCCTGCAAAACCCACCGGCACCGAGCCCAAGGGGCGGTCGCGACTGGAATTGCTGAAAACACCCCGCATCGCCGTGGCCATCATATGTGCCATGGTATCTTACGCGCTGATGAATCTTGTGATGACTTCGACGCCGTTGGCCGTGGTAGGTTGTGGTTACTCGGCTAATGACGCGGCTGACATCGTCACCAGCCACGTGCTGGCCATGTATGTGCCCAGTTTCTTTACGGGTCACCTGATCGCCCGGTTTGGCATCGAAAGGATTGTGGCGCTGGGTCTGGCAATTCTTGCAGCCGCTGGACTGGTCGCCTTGCAGGGCGTTGATTTAGGGAACTTTTTCGTCGCTCTCATTCTTCTTGGTGTTGGGTGGAACTTTGGCTTTATCGGCGCGACCACGATGCTGGCCGCATCGCATGAGCCGCAGGAGCGCGGCCGGATGCAGGGCCTCAACGACCTGCTGGTGTTTGGCGGAGTGACTATGGCCTCGCTGGCTTCGGGTGGATTGATGAACTGCTCGGGCGGTTCCCCGGTCGAAGGGTGGACAGCAGTCAACCTTGCAATGATCCCATTGCTGACACTGGCAGGCGGGGCCCTGTTGTGGCTGGTTCTGCGACCGGCCGACCCGGAACGGGCCTGATCACCAGCGCCCGCTGCCCGCAGTCCACATCAAGGACAGTCGTTGCCGTATTTCTCCCGGTGCAAGCGCACCTGTGGCAACACGTTCTGGGCTAGCTATGGCTTGCTTCAAAATCCGTTCGGCCAACCAACCGGAATATAATGCCGGCCGTGCCTTGGCCGAAATCTCAGCCCGATGCGATCTGGCTTTTTGCAGGCGATTCAAGGCGGTTCCGGCCAAGGCACGCACCCCTTCAAGGGTACCGTCCAAAAGCGGTATCCGCCCGCGTTGTTCCAGTTCAGGAATAGCCCTGAGCCAATTCGCCACCCCAACCGCATATCCAAAGTCACGCAACACAGTTTCATCGGCCACCCCCAGCGCCTGGGCTGATGCAACAACCAATGAGCCCGTGCTTTGATCGATGTAGGCGTCAAAGTGCTCCTGATCTTCGAACGGATCACGATATATATCCCAACGCCTTACGGCCACATATTCATCCAAAACACCAGCCAGATGGGGCGAAAGAACCTGTGACAAGGGTGTTACCACCTCGTGCCGCCGTACGGTTGCCCCTTCAGCAATTTCCTGTAACGCGTCACGCCACCATTGCAGCCGCATCTCGGCGATCATCGGCTCTTGCGTCACCCAGGGCGCGCGGGCAACTTCGACGTTCAACGCGTAAATCGGGAACAGGACTACACGGTCTGCCACCGGTGCAGCCATCGCAGCGCGGAAACGATCTGGATCAGCCCGTTGCACAAGTTCCGCGCAGGCCTTGACGTCTTGGTCAAAGACCACGCTCACTCGGCTGCTGCCTTTTTCGGATCACAGTCGCGCACCAGTTTCCACTGAATCGCATCCAGAAGCGCCTCGAAAGACGCATCGACTATATTCGCGCTGACGCCCACGGTGGACCAGCGCCGCCCCTGCCCGTCTTCGCTGTCGATGATGACACGCGTGACCGCTTCGGTGCCGCCTTGCGTAATCCGCACCTTGAAGTCGACCAGACGCATATCTGACAACACCTGTGAATACTGGCCCAGATCCTTGGCCAAGGCTTTGGCTAAGGCGTTCACCGGCCCCCTGTCGCTGCCTGACTCATCCATGGATTCGCTGACAGACAGCTTCTTTTCGCCATCCACTCTTACGACAACAACGGCCTCGGACAGGCTGACCATCTTGTTGTATTTGTTCTTACGCCGTTCAACGGTGACTTTGTAACGCTTAACCTCGAAGAACTCGGGCAATTGACCCAGCTCTTCCCGCGCCAGCAGTTCAAAACTGGCCTGAGCGGTGTCATAGGAATATCCATCCGCCTCGCGGGCCTTTATCTGGTCAAGGATGCGGCCAAGTGCGGGGTCACCTGCCTCAACACGCAAACCGGCCTCGGTCAAACGCTTGCGCAGGTTTGACTGACCAGCCTGGTTCGACATCGGAATGATGCGGGCGTTCCCGACGCTTGCGGGATCCACATGCTCATATGTCGATGGGTCCTTGAGGATCGCGCTGGCGTGCAGTCCGGCCTTATGTGCAAAAGCCGACGCCCCGACATAAGCCGCCTGCTTGCTGGGCACCCGATTCAGGACATCATCCAGCATCCGGCTGATCCGGGTCAAACCAGCCAAAGCCTCACGGCTGACACCAATATCAAACTGCGACGCATAGGGTTCCTTCAACAACAGCGTCGGGATCAAAGCGGTCAGGTTCGCATTGCCGCAACGTTCGCCCAAACCATTCAATGTACCCTGAATTTGCCGTGCACCGGCCTCAACAGCAGCCAGAGAACAGGCAACGGCATTTTCGGTATCGTTATGGGTGTGAATGCCCAGCCGATCACCGGGCAGCCCGGCTGCGATCACCTCGGATACAATCCGCCCGACCTCGGACGGCAAAGCGCCACCATTTGTGTCGCACAGGACAACCCACCGCGCGCCAGCCTCAAGCGCTGCGCGACAAACATCCACGGCATATTCCGGATTGTCCTTGTAGCCGTCAAAGAAATGTTCCGCATCAAACAGCGCTTCTCGCCCCTGCGCGACGATATGCGCGACCGAGGCGCGCACGTTTTCTGTGTTCTCTTCCAGTGAAATACCAAGCGCGTGGGTGACGTGATAATCATGCGACTTGCCGACCAGACAAACAGCCTGCGTTCCCGCATTCATCACGGCTGCCAGCACATCGTCATTCTCGGCTGATCGTCCTGCGCGTTTGGTCATGCCGAACGCCGTCAACCGGGCCGCGGTCTTTGGGGCCACCTCGAAAAACGCGCTATCGGTCGGGTTGGCACCGGGCCAACCGCCTTCGATGTAGTCCACGCCCAAAGTGTCCAGCGCCTGCGCGATCTGCACTTTTTCTGCGGTCGAAAACTGCACGCCCTGCGTTTGCTGCCCATCGCGCAGGGTTGTGTCGTAGAGGTAGAGGCGTTCCTTAGCCATCAGACCTCCTCCAGCTTGGCAGCATCAAAACCGGCGCCGGGCACCAGTTCGACACTGTCCTTGCTCATTCGAACCTCAAGCCCCGCCGCTACATATGCTGCCTTCAAGCGATCAACTTCTGAGAAGTCCTTGCTTTGCATCGCGATTTCGCGTGCCTTCGCTAAACGGTCCGCATGAGAGGTCAAATCGACAGATGCGGTATCTGCCCAGTCGCTCATCTCAGGTAAAAGCAAACCCAGCAGTTGCGCACTGGCCAGCAGACCTGCGGCGTCACCGTCTGAAGCCAGACGATAAAGCTCGCTCATGGCACCTGCCGTATTCAGATCGTCACTTAGTGCTGCGATGACTTCAGGTGCCGCGTTGGCTGCGGGCTCGATGCCCGCTGTCAGCGCCCGCCACTTGCGCAGCGTCGCCTCGGCCTCACGCGCCTTCTTTTCGGTCCAATCCATTGGCTTGCGATAATGCGTCTGCAGAAAGACGAAGCGGATTACCTCGCCCGGCACACCCTGCTCCAACAGATCATGCACGGTAAAGAAATTGCCCAGCGATTTGGACATCTTCTTGCCCTCAACCTGCAACATCTCGTTGTGCATCCACATCCGCGCAAACTCTCCATGCGGGTGAGCGCATTTGCTCTGGGCGATCTCGTTCTCATGATGCGGGAACATCAGGTCATTGCCACCCCCGTGGATATCAAAGCTCTCGCCCAGCAGTTCATAGCTCATGGCCGAGCATTCGATGTGCCAGCCCGGACGTCCCCGGCCCCACGGGCTGTCCCAGCCCGGCAGATCATCAGTCGAAGGCTTCCACAACACGAAGTCCATCGGGTTTTTCTTGTATGGCGCGACCTCGACCCGCGCACCTGCGATCATGTCATCGACCGACCGGCCAGACAGTTTGCCATAACTTTCTTTCCAGCTGTCGACCGCGAACAGAACATGACCTTCGGCGGCATAGGCGTGACCCTTTGCAATCAGGTCTTCGATCATCGCGATCATCTGGGCGATATACTGGGTCGCGCGTGGCATCTGGTTGGGTTCCAACGCTCCCAACGCGCCCATGTCGTGCAAGTACCAATCGATGGTCTCGTCCGACCGCTCCTGCACCAATTGCTCAAGCGTGCCTTCTGCGCCCGCCTGTTTGCGCGCCAATGCCGTTGCGTTGATCTTGTCGTCCACGTCGGTGAAGTTGCGCACATAGGTCACATGATCTGTGCCGTAGACGTGACGCAGCAGGCGGTAGAGCACATCGAACACAACCACCGGGCGGGCGTTGCCAAGATGCGCGCGGTCGTAGACGGTCGGACCGCAGACATACATCCGCACATTTTCAGGGTCAATCGGAACGAAATCTTCCTTCGTCCGCGTCCGTGTGTTGTGCAGCTTGATCGTCGTCATCGGTCGGGCTCCTAAGAAACAGCAAAGACTTGCGCGTTGGCGCGGGCTTAGCAACTTGTCTCAGGGATGAAAACGAAAGAAACCGGCCCGCTTGATAAATCAGCAGGTAATGCAGCAGATAATAATGGTGCAGGTCACCGGGTTCATGGGACATCGGTTAGCATGGGATCATTCCCAAGCCAAGTGTTGAGTTTGCCATCCCCGTTCGGCACAGTGCCGAACATGGACCGAGATTTCGTCAACTCCATCTGCAAAACGCTGCCCGGCGCTGAACTGTCCGATCCCTGGGGCGGTGGCCATGACGCCTGGAAAATTGGTGGCAAAATGTTCGCCTGTATCGGGATCGCAAATGACGGTGTTTCCGTAAAAACGCCCGATATCGAAACGGCGCAGATGCTGATAGACACTGGGATCGGCATAAAAGCCCCCTATTTCCACCGCAGCTGGGTGCGTCTTCCGTTTGACACCGGTGCAGACGAAATGCGCCATCGTTTGACTGTGTCCTATGACCTTGTCCGCGCATCATTGACCAAAAAACTTCAGGCCTCGATAGCGCCGCGAAGCTGATTGACAAACGCCTGCCGCTCTGTCCCATTCAGCGCAGAGTAACCGGGGCCCTTGTCATGGAATTGTCCAAGCGCATCACGCAGATCACCGGCGGCAGCGACGGGTGGGAGGTGTTCAATCGGGCGCGACGGATGCTGAATGAAGGGCATGCTGTGACAGAATTGACAATCGGCGAGCATGACGTTCGTACCGACTCGTCGATCCTGCACGCTATGGACCTGTCGGCCCGCAACGGTCACACCGGTTATGCCACGGTGCCCGGAACAGATTTGCTGCGCGATACGGTTGCTGCCCGGGTTCAGTCCCGCACAGGTATCCCAACGACGCGTAACAATGTACTGATCACGCCCGGTGGGCAGTCCGCCCTTTTCGCCGCGCATATGGCGGTGTGCGATCCCGGCGACACCGGGCTGTATCTGGACCCGTATTATGCCACCTACCCCGGAACGATTCGCGGTGCCGGGGCCATTGCCCGCGCTGTTCGAACCACCGCAGAAGATGCATTTCAACCGCGCGCAGATTTGATTGATGCAGCGGCGGAAGGCGCGGTTTCGCTGTTGATCAACACGCCGAACAACCCGACCGGAGTGGTGTATTCCCGTCAGTCACTTGAATCCATTGCCGATGTTTGCCAACGCCGTGACCTGTGGCTGATATCAGACGAAGTCTATGACACCCAGATCTGGGAGGGCGAGCACCTGTCTGCCCGCGCGCTGCCCGGAATGGCCGACCGTACCTTAGTGGTTGGATCAATGTCCAAATCACATGCCATGACCGGGTCCCGATGCGGGTGGATCGTTGGTCCGGAATACGTGATCCGCCACCTGATAGATCTGGCTACTCATACAACTTATGGCGTTCCGGGGTTCATTCAGGACGCGGCCAGCTTTGCACTGACCGCAGGACACGAACTTGAAAACAAGATCGCCGCGCCATTCCGTCGCCGCCGTTCATTGGCGATGGACATATTGGCGGCGCAGAACACAGTGGGGCTCGTCCCGGCGCAGGGTTCTATGTATCTGATGCTGGATATACGGGCGACCGGGCTGACGGGCGAAGGGTTTGCGAACGCCCTGCTGGACACTCATGCGATTGCCGTCATGCCGGGCGAAAGCTTTGGCAAAGCCGCAGCGGGTCACATTCGGGTTGCCATGACCGTGGATGATGAGAAATTTGTCAGTGCCTTGAGAACCCTGTGCGCGTTTTCAGCGCAGCTCGCCAAGCGACACGCGGCTGAATAGCCGCATCTAAAACCGAAATGTCGTACGCAGGTTGAAAACATTGGTGTCCAGACTGCCGCTGGATCGGGTGACATCGTCGAAATTCTGCCGCAGCGCTTCACCGCTGATAACGAAATTCTCGCCAATCGGATAGGCCAATCCGATTCCGTAAACCGCTGCCGTGTCACTGTCGATCGACGTATCAGCCCGCGCCGCGCCTACGACCACGTATCCCAGAGCGTTACCGAATTCATATCCGCCACGCAGTTTCAAGCTGGTCATGCTGTCGAGACTGCCCTGAGACTGGCCAAGGTTCAGGGACAGCCGGTTATATTCCAACTCACCGCCCAGAACGAAATTCCCAAAGTCCTGATCATAGCCCAGATGCGCACCAAAGGCCGTATCATCGCCATTCGCACCGCCCGGACCGTCGGCATCTGCAAATCCAAAACTGAAGCCTGCATACCCGCCAGTCCAATCCTCAGCCGCAACAGGGCTAGCTCCGGCGATCAATATCGCAACAACAAGGACGGAAAAAGGGTTCATAGTCGGGCTCAATGCAACACCGCTCTGGTTTCGATCAGAGGCATGACTTCAATTCAATCTGTGACCTGCTGGTCATAATTCAACTCCGCTCAGCAGACCTTGGAAGTAAGTGAATGCAGTATAACAGATTTCTTCCAAAACGTGTGAAAATCTCGGCGTTTGGTTCTCTGACCCCAAAAGCCGTGAGAATTGTCCATGTGAATAATTATCAAAGGTCGCAAATAGAACAGATTGTGTCGCCGCGTTTTGGAATGGTCGCGCAAGACGTTGAGGGGCAAAATGGCAGACGACGACTGGAAAATCAGCCTGATCAGCCGCACCATTGGGGCAGATCGCGGTCGTGCCGCACGAGGACGGCCGTAAAGGTGTGCTTGCTGACACCTTAAGACATCACTCAACGACCGGATTCTTGAAATGAACGACCAACCCCGCAATTCATCGCGCAGTGGCGGCCGCGCCGCGCGCCGTGCTGCCCGTGCAACCGCGCTGCCCGAACACCTGCGACCAGTCCGCCCCGGAATGGAAGGCGGCGTCCTGAATGTACTGACGCAGGCGCAGATCGAACGCATCCACGAAGCAGCACTGACCGCGCTTGAAACCATTGGCCTGGCGGACGCCCCGCAAAGTGGCATTGACTATCTGGTCGGTGCGGGCTGCACCTTGGGCGACGATGGCCGTATCCGTTTCCCGCGCGCCCTTGTCGAGGACACGATTGCAAAGGCGAACCGCTCGGTCACTTTGTACAGCCGGGATGGAAACACCGATCTGGAATTGTCCGGCACCAAAGTGCACTACGGTACGGCCGGAGCCGCCGTGTCCATGGTTGACGTGCACGGTCGGGAATATCGCCATTCCACCGTGCAAGATCTGCACGATGCCGCACGTATCTGCCAACAGCTTGATAACATTCACTTTGTGCAACGGCCAATGGTCTGTCGTGACATCGCCGACAACCTCGAAATGGACCTCAACACGATTTACGCCTGCTGTTCGGGGTCCTTCAAACATGTCGGGACATCCTTCACCGAGCCAAGCCACGTCGCTCCGGCGATGGAGATGATCTATATGATTGCGGGCGGTGAAGACAAATTTCGCGAGCGACCCTTCATTTCGAACTCGAACTGCTTTGTTGTTCCTCCAATGAAATTCGCAACCGAAAGCTGCGAAGTGATGGAAGCATGCATCAAGGCCGGTATGCCTGTCTTGTTGCTATCTGCCGGTATGGCCGGTGCCACAGCGCCGTCGACCATCGCCGGTGCGATCACGCAAGCAACTGCGGAATGCCTGGCGGGATTGGTTTATGTTAATGCCGTAAGTCCCGGTGCCCCGGCGATTTTTGGCACCTGGCCATTTGGTCTGGACCTGCGGACCGGTGCCATGTCGATCGGGTCAGGGGAACAGGCCCTTCTGACTGCCGGATGTGCCCAGATGCACCGGTTCTATGACCTTCCGGGCGGTGCTGCGGCTGGCGCATCGGATTCGAAACTGCCCGATATGCAGGCCGGCTGGGAACAGATGTGTTCGAATGTCATGGCAGGTCTGTCCGGTCTGAACATGGTATATGAGGCGGCCGGGATGCATGCCTCGTTGCTGGGGTTCTGCCTGGAAAGCCTGATCCTCAGCGACGATCTGATCGGACAGGCGCTACGCTGTGTACGCGGGATCGAGGTGACGGATGACACGCTGGCACTGGATCAAATGGCGGCGGTATGCATGGGCGGCCCAGGCCACTATCTGGGAACTGACGCAACGCTGAGCCGGATGCAGTCAGATTACGTCTATCCAACATTCGGAGATCGCTCCTCGCCGAAAGAGTGGGTGGAGCTTGGCAAGCCCGATCTGGTGGAAAAAGCCGTAGCCCGGAAAGAGGAAATCCTTTCCACCCCTTCCCCTGCAAGGTTCGACCCGGTTCTGGACGCCGAGATTCGGAAAAAATTCAAAATCCATCTTCCCGCCTAAGGTGATGGAAAAGGCGGCCCGAAATGGATCGGGCCGCCTGTTCACTCGATGCCTACCCGTCGCTGGGCGGCAGCAATCCTGCCTCCTGCGCGATCGCGACCTCGTCTGCATCCAACGCTCCGTCACCATTGGCATCCATGGCCGAGAAAGTGTCAGCGTTGATTTCCGGTACGACTGCCTGAATTTCCTCGATGGTCAAAAGACCATCACCGTTGGTATCGGCTGAGGATTGGGCCGAAGCAACGCCGGGCAAGCCCAGAACGGCCACGGAAAGCCCGATCAAATAATGCGATTTCATTTCAGTGCCTCCTGAAAGGTGTGTTTGTGTTTACGTCCGGACAGCGCCCAGAAGCACATGGACACCCCGGCGCGTCACGCGCTTTGGTAGAGTTTCGTGATTTCACGCCAATCTTCGCGTGTTTGCCCGAGTCGGGTTTGCGGCCCTCCGCCTGAAGAAGGCGGCAAAACCTGTATCGGCGGCTCTTGCCCGACAGGACCACCTCAATCCGGCAATGTGGCGCTTATTCGGGACGACTCGGCGGGTAAAAAGAAAGGGGGCCGAAGCCCCCTGTCAGTTTCGCCTTCCAGGCTCATTTCGTTGACCGCCCGGTGTTTTTTTGCCTGCGGCCTGGACTGCGCATGGGGCGAGCGCACCCGCCCCGTGAAAGAGTGGGAGGGAGCAAATATTCCGCCCCACCCTGTTCCCGGCCAACACGGGCATGTCGGCCGAGTGGAGAAAGGTCACTTTGTAAGTCTCAGACCTGTTCTCCTTATTCGTCGGGGTCGGTTACTTAGGGCAGCGTCCGACCCCTACGCCCCGGGGCGCCGGGGCGCTAAAGTCAGCTACACCCGCTTGTCGCGCCGCAGGTATTGCACTTCATGCAAGTGCCGTTACGCACCAGCGTGTAGTTTCCGCATTCGCCACAGGGGTCGCCCTCATAGCCCTGCATCTTGGCTTTGGTGCGGGCGTCCATCCCGGTTGCCACTGCCGTTTCGGTGGCAGGCGCTTCGAACACAGTTGCCGTTTCCGACATTCCGGCCACGTCGCCATAACTGCCGTTTAACACCATCAGATCCTGCGGCAGACGCTTGCGAAGATACCCTGTCGAGCTGATTTGTTTCAACACTTCCAATGACTTGGACGCCGCAGTTTCACTAATTTCCGAGACGTTAGAAACGCCTTCCTCTTCACCGCGGCCCAGATCATCAAAGGTCGCGCCCTCGGGTTTCACATGAGCCAAATCGGTACGGTCCAGATAGGACACGGCCAGTTCGCGGAAGATGTAATCCAGGATCGACGTCGCGTTCTTGATCGAGTCGTTGCCTTGCACCATCCCTGCCGGTTCGAACTTGGTAAAGGTGAAGGCGTCGACAAACTCCTCCAGCGGCACGCCATATTGCAGGCCGACCGACACGGCGATGGCAAAGTTGTTCATCATCGCCCGGAAGCCAGCGCCTTCCTTGTGCATGTCGATGAAAATCTCGCCCAATTGACCGTCTTCAAACTCACCCGTGCGCAAGTACACCTTGTGGCCGCCAACGATTGCCTTCTGAGTATACCCCTTGCGGCGATGCGGCAGTTTCTCGCGATGGCTGCGGATGATTTCCTTGACCACAACTTTCTCGATCACCTTCTCGGCGAGAACGACGGCTTTTTCCTGTGCTGAGCCGCTTTCCAGCACCTCGGCCGCCTCGTCATCATCCTCAACCAGCGCAGCCGCAAGGGGCTGAGACAGTTTCGAGCCGTCTCGGTACAGCGCATTGGCCTTCACACCCAGCGACCAACTGAGTTCATAGGCCTTCTGGCAATCCTCGATTGTCGCATCATTCGGCATGTTGATCGTTTTGCTGATCGCGCCCGAAATAAAACTTTGTGCCGCCGCCATCATGGTGATGTGGCTGTCAACCCCAAGGAAACGCTTGCCTTTCTTGCCGCACGGGTTGGCGCAGTCGAAGATCGCGTAGTGTTCTTCCTTCAGATGCGGTGCACCTTCCAGAGTCATGGTTCCGCAGACATGATCGTTCGCCGCGTCGATATCCGCCTTGGTAAAGCCCAGATGGCGCAGCAGATCAAACGTTGGGTCATTCAGCTTGGTCGCTGGAATGCCCAGAACACCGGTGCAGAAATCTTCGCCCAGTGTCCACTGGTTGAAGACGAACCGGATGTCGAAGGCGCTTTCCAGCGCGGCATCCACCTTGGCCAACTCGTTCGGGCCAAAGCCATGACCCGTCAGTGAAGTGTGGTTGATCCCCGGCGCGTTGCCGATGGTGCCGTGGCCGACCGCATAGGATACAATCTCTTCGATCTGCGACGAGGAATAGCCAAGCTTTTCCAGCGCAGAAGGTACCGAGCGGTTGATGATCTTGAAGTAACCGCCGCCTGCCAGCTTCTTGAACTTCACCAGCGCAAAATCGGGCTCGATTCCCGTGGTGTCGCAGTCCATCACCAGACCGATGGTGCCGGTGGGGGCAATCACAGTGGCCTGTGCGTTGCGGTAACCGTTCTGCTCGCCAAGGCTCAGCGCCTCATCCCACGCCGACATGGCCAGATCGACCAAACGCTTGTCGGGGCAGTTACCATGGTCCAGAGGCACCGGCTTGACGGCCAGCTTCTCATACCCCTCGGTCACACCCTGCGCCGCGCGGCGATGGTTGCGGATAACGCGCAGCATATGGTCGGCATTGCGCTTGTATCCCTTGAACGGGCCAAGCTCACCGGCAATTTCAGCTGAAGTGGCATATGCCACACCGGTCATGATCGCGGTCAGGGCACCGCAGATCGCCCGCCCCTCGTCCGAGTCATAGCTGTAGCCCATGTTCATCAGCAGGCCGCCAATGTTTGCGTAACCCAGGCCCAGAGTGCGGAAGTCGTACGACAGCTGCGCGATTTCCTTTGACGGGAATTGCGCCATGGTTACCGAGATTTCCAGCGTCAGGGTCCAAAGGCGCGAGGCATGCATGTAGTCGGCTGCCTGGAACTCACCATCCTTGAGGAAGGTCAGCAGGTTCATCGAGGCCAGGTTACAGGCCGTGTCATCCAGGAACATGTATTCCGAACACGGATTCGATCCGCGAATTTCACCATCTTCGGGGCATGTGTGCCATTCGTTGACCGTGTCGTGGAACTGGATACCTGGATCGGCACAGGCCCATGCAGCGTGGCCGACTTTCTCCCACAGGTCCCTCGCCTTGACCGTCTTGGCAACCTTGCCATCGGTGCGGTTGATCAGCTCCCAATCGGCGTCTTTCTCAACAGCGGTCAGAAACGCATTGGTCACGCGGATGGAGTTGTTCGAGTTCTGGCCCGAAACCGAGCTATAGGCTTCCGAGTCCCAGTCCGTGTCATATGTCGGGAATTCGATGCTGTCGTGACCCTGCTTGGCATAATCCAACACACGTTTGATGTAAGTCTCGGGGATTGCTACCTTTTTCGCCTCGCGGATCGCCTTTTTCAGCGCTTCGTTCTTGTTGGGATCATAGGCATCCTCGGCAGCACCGTCCCATGAGCGAATGGCCTCGAAAATACCGTTCAGCATCTTCTCGTGCATCTTCGATCCGGCAACGATCGAGGCCACTTTCTGCTCTTCGATTACCTTCCATTCGATGAATTGTTCGATATCGGGGTGATCCGCATCGACAATAACCATCTTTGCTGCCCGACGGGTTGTCCCGCCTGATTTGATCGCGCCAGCGGCGCGGTCGCCGATCTTGAGAAAGCCCATCAGGCCCGAGGATTTGCCGCCACCCGACAGTGCCTCACCTTCTGCACGCAGATGGCTGAAGTTGGTCCCGGTGCCCGAGCCGTATTTGAACAACCGTGCTTCGCGCACCCACAGATCCATGATGCCGCCTTCGTTCACCAGATCATCATCGACGGACTGGATGAAGCAGGCATGTGGCTGCGGATGTTCGTAGGCGGATTTGGATTTGGTCAGTTTGCCGGTCTTGTAGTCGACATAGTGGTGCCCTTGCGCCGGACCGTCGATTCCATAGGCCCAGTGCAGGCCAGTATTGAACCATTGCGGGCTGTTTGGGGCGGCGCGCTGAGTCGCCAGCATGTACCGCATTTCGTCGAAATAGGCGCGCGCATCCTCTTCGGTCGAAAAGTAGCCACCTTTCCACCCCCAGTATGCCCACGCACCGGCCAGCCGGTCAAAGACCTGCTTGGAGGAAATTTCGCCGTCGAATTCAGCATCTTCAGCGGGAACCGACCGCCACAGGAATTCAGGAACGTCTTTTTCCTTAACTTTGGTCAGTTTGGACGGGACACCAGCCTTGCGAAAGTACTTCTGGGCAATCACGTCGCTTGCCACCTGCGACCAGGTTGACGGAACTTCGATCCCTTCCAGGCGGAACACAATGGTTCCATCGGGGTTTCGGATTTCAGATGTCGCAGACACAAAATCCAGTTCCGAATAGGCATCCTGATCTGGTTTGGTGAATTTTCTTTCAATCTTCATGTCCGCAGCCCTAGTTAAATTCCGCCTAATTTTCGGTTCACGGCACTACATTTTGAGTTGCGGAGCACCACCCGCAACGCCGACAGAAGCGCGCAAAGGTACTGGTCGCTGTTTTGGACAGCGAAAAAACCGTTACAACGGCTGCACGTTAATAGACTGTGCTTATCCGACCCTCGCCTGTTGCCGTCCCGGCTTGAACACCAGATATTGTGGCAATCTCTTCGGCTCATACAATTTGACGTATATTGCCATAGAAGGTCAACGCCCTTTTTCAGCCAAATTTGAAATCTTTTTTGTTGACCAGACCCAGACACGAGGGGTGTGAAACTCAAGGTCCGATTCCTCCACAGGCTCGCCTTCGGCAAATTCTCGGTCACATCTCGAAGTCTCAAATCGAATTACCGTTTTTACCAGCATAGTTATCTGTATTTGATCAACCAACGCCGCGCTGGTTAGGCTGTAAAGGAATCATCTTCGTCAGGTCTGTCGAACCCACGCTGAACGACCAAAGGTTCACTTCGGAATGAGAAAGGCCAAATGAATGAAGTTGCTTCGCTTTATCCCCGCGTTGGCCTGTATCGTGGCCTGCACGCCACAAGAAACGCCCACCCCGTCACGTAGCGCGCTGTTCGAAACGCAGCCTCAAAGGTTGTTTGAGGCATTTGAATCCAGTTGTTCTGGACCCGGCAAGGTATTTGAGAAAATCGGCAAACAGGCTTTTGAGTGCAGCGAATACCTGCCCCCAAAAGCGGCAGCCTATTTGATTCTGAACTATGACGGATTTCCGCAGGACCTGCCCCAGAGTGTCATGCGCCTGACATCGTCAAAAACAGGTTCCGGCTATCGCGTCGACGCACGATCGTACTTTAAAGTGCCGCAGAAAACCGGAGCAATCGTTGAGGTTCCACTGGAAAGTGACGCGCTGGATCAGGCGATCAGCTCGTTGTATCTGGCGATGGGCGGAACGCCCACATGAGAATGTGAAGGAAGTGGTCGGGGCGGCAGGATTCGAACCTACGACCCCCTGTACCCAAAACAGGTGCGCTACCAGACTGCGCCACGCCCCGGACCGTGCGCCTTCCTAACGATGACAATCTGATTTGAAAAGCCCTAACAGGACCAAATCGCAGGACCTTGCGAAAAAATTTCGTGCTGCATCTGAGTGCCGACGCCGATAGAGTAGCGCGCGGACAATCCGGAATTGATTTCCAGTACCGCAAAAACGGCATCCCCACCTTCAATCGGTGTCAGATCGCCGGGAATCGCACTCTCATGCACATGTGTCACTGTGCCCGTACGGTCCAGAAATATCATGTCGAGCGGAATCAGTGTGTTCTTCATCCAGAACGCGACAGGTTGCGGTGGATCGAACACGAACAGCATACCGGATCGATTCGGCAACGACTCGCGAAACATCAACCCTTTTGACCGTTCCTGAGGCGTAACCGCCAATTCCACGTCAAATCGGATTGTCGCGCTGTCGTTTCTGAGAGTGATATGATCAACGCTGCACGCAGCAAATGCCCCCCCTGTCCACAGTGTGATCAGAAGTGTCCAGAATACCAGAAAACGAGTCATCGAAGTGTCAGCCGTCCAGCGCGGCTTCCCAGGCGAGAACCTGCGCCGCCATTCGGCCGCGCTTGCCATCAATTACGCGCATCGCAAGCGCCTCTCCGGGCTGGAGGTCAGCAAGCCCCGAGCGCCGCAACACTTCGATATGCAAGAACACGTCTTCACCGCGCCCAAAAACATTTGCGAACCCGAAGCCCTTGCCTTTGTCGAACCACTTCACCCGCGCGGCCTCCAGAGGGGCTTCTGCGATAGCGTCCGGATCCAACTCGGCGAAATCGGCCAACATCATCGACTCGGCGCGCGCTGGCGGGTCAATTGCAACAACCTCAACCGCCTGAACACCTCTGTCCGTGCGGTGTGTCATGATCTCGATACCCGCTCCGTCCGCGACGGAACTCTGACCGAAATTGCGCAATACGTTCACATGCAACAGAATATCCGGGCCGCCTTCGTCAGACACAACAAAGCCGTATCCCTTGGCGGGATCGAACCATTTCACGTGTCCACGGACGCGATACATGTTGTTCAGGTCTTCTGGCACGGTTTTCCCATCGCGAATTTTAGCAGTTCGTTAAGGGTCTGTTGTTTATGGGATTGGCAGACAATTTCAAGCCGAAAAAATTGTTTACTTTCTGCTTGTTGCATTTCACGACACGTGAACGTCATGGATTCAACCTTTCAACATGCCATGCCGATCCCGGCTCAATTCGTTTCCATCTGAACCGGTCATGCAAGCGAAATGCTCCATCAGCCCAGAACTCAATCTCTGTCGGCGTTAATCGGTACCCGCCCCAGAATGGAGGACGAGGTGGATTCGGCCCAAGTTTAGCGGTCACCTTCGCGACCTCTGCCATCAAAGCTGTCCGACTTGAAAGCGGTTGTGACTGCTTTGAAGCCCAGGCACCCAACCGGCTTTTCAATGACCTTGATGCATAATACGCATCAGCCTGGGGCCCGTTTTCACGACATACTGTACCACGAACACGAAGTTGACGCCGCAAAGATTTCCAATGCATTACAAATGCAGCTTTTTCCGACGTATCCAGCTCACTCGCTTTGACGCTTTCGTAGTTTGTATAGAATACAAATGAATCCGCTTCGATTTCTTTCAGCAGAACCATGCGTGCATTTGGCAAACCATCCGGGTCAACGGTTGCAAGCGCAATCGCATTCGGATCATTCGATTCAGTTTCTTCAGCCTCAGCTAACCACCGGGCCGCAATTTCAAACGGATCGGAGCCAGCAAAGATGCCATCACGCTCGGTCATTTCCATCCCCTGGAAAGTATTAATGACGAGCCTAAGGCGAGAACCCGCTGCGAGCAAGAGCGCACGGCCTTGATGCAGCGCTACCAATGGCATAAACCATGCCAATCTAACGCGAAGACAGGCGGAGAACCAAACATGTCAAATCAGTTGATGGCCGGCAAACGTGGCCTCATCATGGGACTGGCCAATGACAAATCAATCGCATGGGGAATCGCCCGCGCCTTGTCCGAAGCCGGAGCTGAACTTGCCTTTTCTTATCAGGGTGACGCTTTAAAAAAACGTGTGGACCCGCTGGCTGCGCAATTGGGCAGCGAAATTGTTCTGCCCTGCGACGTGAGCGATGAGGCTTCAATTGATGGGCTTTTCTCGGCGCTGGAAGAGAAATGGGGCAAGCTGGACTTTATCGTTCACGCCATCGGGTTTTCTGACAAGAACGAATTGCGTGGACGTTATGTGGATACCAGCCGGGCCAACTTCACGCTGACAATGGATGTCTCCGTCTATTCGTTCACCGCGGTTATGCAGCGCGCGGAAAAGATGATGTCCGAAGGCGGCAGTGCCATAACACTGACCTATTACGGAGCCGAGCAGGTGATGCCCCACTATAACGTGATGGGTGTTGCCAAGGCCGCGCTGGAGGCGTCAGTAAAGTATCTGGCCGAGGACCTGGGCAAGGACGGTATTCGCGTGAACGCGATCTCGGCCGGCCCGATCAAAACCCTGGCTGCCAGCGGCATTGGCGATTTTCGCTACATCATGAAATGGAACGAGTACAACTCTCCGCTGCGCCGCAACGTGACCATTGACGATGTCGGCAAGTCGGCCCTGTACCTGTTGTCGGACCTCAGCAGCGGCGTCACCGGAGAGAATCTGCACGTGGATTCGGGTTACCATATTGTCGGAATGAAGGCCGTTGACGCCCCTGACGTGGAAAAAGGTTAAGAACATGAGCGCTAAGGACCGCCTGCCGCACGAAAAAGGATTTCACATCAGCTGGGACCAGATCCACCGCGACTCGCGCGCATTGGCGTGGCGTCTGGACGGGCAAGGCCCCGATGATGGCAGCTGGCGTGCTGTTGTGGCGATCACCCGTGGCGGCATGGCCCCTGCGATGATCGTCAGCCGGGAACTGGATATTCGTACTGTCGATACGGTCAGCGTCAAATCCTACCACCATCAAGCTCAGGGTGAGGCGGAAGTTCTGAAAGCACCCGATGCCAAGTTAATGGGCGACGGAACCGGAATTCTGATCATCGACGATCTTGTGGACAGCGGGAAAACCCTGGAACTGGTTCGAGAGATGTATCCGAACGCGCATTTTGCGACGGTTTATGCCAAGCCCAAGGGACGCCCTATGGTGGATACGTTCATCACCGAAGTCAGTCAGGACACATGGATCTTTTTCCCGTGGGACATGGCCCTTCAATATGTCGAGCCCTATCGCGGCACCGATTGAAATCAGATCAGTAGGCAGCACATGACGCTCAGCCGGACCGCCGCAACATTCGCGCCGCCAGTGATGGAAGCGCGCCGATGGCTCGAGGGCGTTGCGTTCCCACCCGAACGCCCGCTGATCAACGTAAGCCAGGCGGCGCCGGTTGACCCGCCGCCACTGGCCTTGCGCGAGGCTATGGCCGAATTTACCGTGCGCGAAGACCATGCGCATCTTTATGGCCCTGTGCTGGGAAACGACAATCTTCGCGCGGAACTGGCTGCGCAGATCAGCACGCACTACGCAGCAAGGGTTGGGGCACCTCAGGTTGCTATCACCTCAGGCTGCAATCAGGCGTTTTCAGCAGTGATATCGGCCATCACCGGCGAAGGGGATGAGGTCATTCTACCAACCCCGTGGTATTTCAATCATAAAATGTGGCTGGATATGTCGGGTGTCCACGCTGTGGACCTGAAGACCGGCGACGATTTGCTGCCCGATCCTGAGCGCGCACGCGCGCTGATCACGGACAAAACACGCGCCATCGCTCTGGTCACGCCCAACAATCCCGGCGGCGTTGAATACCCGGCAGACCTTGTCCGCGCCTTCTTTGAGCTTGCGAGCGAAACCGGGATTCACCTGATCGTCGACGAAACCTACCGTGACTTCGACAGTCGCAGCGGGCCACCACATGACCTGTTCCAGCAACCAGACTGGGATCAGACGCTGATCCACCTTTATTCCTTCTCCAAGGCCTACAGGCTGACGGGCCACAGGGTCGGCGCAATTGCAACGGGCACCGCACTTCTGGCTGAGGTCGAGAAGTTTCTCGACACTGTTGCCATTTGCCCCGGTCAGATCGGACAGTTCGCCGCGCTTTGGGGTATGCAGAACTTGTCGCAATGGCTGGCAGGGGAACGCGACGAAATACTCGACCGTCGCGCTGTCATCCTTGAGAGGATACCCGCACTGGAAACCGAAGGCTGGCGTCTTTTGGGACTTGGGGCGTATTTCGCCTATCTGGAGCACCCGTTTGACATTCCGTCCGACGAACTTGCCCGGCGTTTGGTGCGTGAAGCCGGTGTTCTGCTATTGCCCGGCACCATGTTCATGCCCGATCACCACCCGGACGGGAAACGGCAAGTGCGCATTGCCTTTGCCAACCTCGACCGCACAGGTTTGGGCCAATTGTTCGAACGGTTGCAGGGCCTGTCCTTCTAAGCTTGCCCCCCGGCGGTGTGCGTCGTATTCAAGGCGGCAACCGACAGGGCAGAACGCTGCCGTAATAACAAGAGGGCACCATGGCCGCAGGCGCTAAAAGTCTTTCGAAAACCTTTGTCTGGATTCTGATGGGCATGCTGATGCTGGGGCTTGCGGGGTTCGGCGCCGTCAACCTGAGCGGTACAGTCCGTACAGTGGCGCAAGTTGGTGATGAAAGCATCTCGATCGATGATTTTGTCCGCGAGTTGCAGCGCGAGATCCGAGCGGTTGAGGCGCAATCGGGTCAGCCCCTGCAAATGTCGCAGGCACGCGATCTGGGGCTGGACCGAAACGCGCTTGCCCGCCTGACGGCCTTGGCGTCGCTGGACAACGAGGTGAGCCAGCTTGGGATTTCCATAGGGGATGAGAACCTGCAAAAAGAGATCGTGTCAGTTCCGGCCTTTCAGGGCGTAGACGGCAATTTCGACCGCGAGGCATACCGCTTTCAGCTTGAACAGGTCGGCATGACGGATTCCGAGTTCGAGTCGGACCTGCGCAAAGAATCTGCCCGTACGATCGTTCAAGGTGCGATCATGGGGGGTGTGGAAATGCCTGCCACCGTGACAGAAACGATGGCCAACTACATTGGCGCCCGTCGCAGCTTTACCGTTGCGACGGCAGGGGCCGAGGCATTGGAAACCCCCGTAGCCGAGCCGACTGACGCACAGATTCAGACCTACTATGACGAAAACGCTGAACAGTTCACCCTGCCCCGCACGAAACAACTGACGTATGCGATTCTGTCTCCGGCTATGTTGGTGGACACGGTTGAGGTTAACGAAGAATCCCTTCGCAAACTTTTTGAAGAGCGGTCGGACGAATATAATCAACCGGAACGCCGTCTGGTCGAGCGCCTGAATTTCCCGGATGAACAAGCAGCCAACGACGCCAAGGCGCAACTTGAGGTCGGCGGAACGACCTTTGAACAACTGGTTCGCGATCGTGATCTGGAACTTTCCGATATCGATCTAGGCGACCTGACACGTGAGGATCTGGGCGAGGCCGCCGACGCCGTGTTCGCGGCAGAGCTTGACGCTGTTGTTGGCCCTCTGCCTTCGGTATTTGGCCCCGCCCTGTTCCGTGTCAACGGATCCCTGGCTGCAAACAGCGTTCCCTTTGAGGAGGCCGAACCGGCCCTGCGCGAAGAACTGGCGACAGAACGCGCCCGCCGCCTGATCGAGGCACAGTCCGAAGACATAAACGACATGTTGGCTGGCGGCGCGACTCTCGAAGAACTGGCAAATGAAACCGAAATGGAACTGGGTCAGATCGACTGGACCCGAGACAGCGCCGAGGACATAGCGGCCTATGACGGGTTCCGCACGGCCGCCGAAGCCGTGCAAGAAGGAGATTTCCCTGAAATCGCATTTCTCGAAGACGGATCGATCTTTGCCTTGCGCCTGAACGACGTTCTGCCGCGTCGCCCCGAACCGCTGGAAAGCGCACGCGACAGTGTCGCTGCGGCTTGGGTACAGGCAGAGACCAATAAAGCCCTGTTGGACAAAGCAAACGCCGCACTGAGCCAACTGGCCACTGATGGTGACTTCGCTGCGACTGGCCTGCCCTTCCGCGTTGAAAACGCACTGACGCGTACCGCGTTTCTTGATGACGTCCCCGCCAGTTTCATGAATGAAGTGTTTCAGATGGAACTCGGTGAGTTGCGCGTCATTGGAGGAAATGGTGCAGCCTTGCTGGTGCGTCTGGACGAGGTTCTGCCCCCCGAGGATTCCGACGAGCTGCGCCGGTTGCGCGACGCACTGGCAACGCAGATGGATCAGGCGCTGTCGCAGAATATTTTTGACGCATACGTACGGGACGCTCAGACCCGCGCCCGCCCGGTCGTGGATCAGCAGGCGCTAAACGCCGTGCAGGCGAGCTTTTAAGCGAGACCAAGATGGCCCTGACACCCGATTTCGATACCTTCGCACGCGCCTATGAAGCGGGCGAAAACCAGGTGGTTTACACACGTCTCGCCGCCGATCTGGACACACCCGTATCGTTGATGCTCAAACTGACGGGAGCGCAGAAAGATGCGTTCATGCTGGAGTCGGTTACGGGCGGTGAGGTGCGTGGCCGCTATTCGATCATCGGCATGAAACCGGACCTGATCTGGCGCTGCCACGGTGAAACGTCCGAGTTGAACCGTTCGGCGCGGTTCGATGCCGACGCCTTTGCCGCGCAGGACGGCAATCCGATGGACAATCTGCGTGCCTTGCTGGCCGAAAGCCGTATTGAACTGCCAGACGACCTGCCTCAGGCTGCCGCCGGGCTGTTTGGATATCTGGGCTATGACATGGTCCGGCTGGTCGAATACTTGCCGGGCGTGAACCCCGATCCGCTGGGACTGCCAGATGCGATCATGTTGCGCCCGTCTGTTGTCGCAGTATTGGATGGCGTCAAAGGTGAGGTGACGGTGGTTTCACCCGCCTGGGCCAGCGACGGTCAATCTGCCAAAGCTGCCTATGCGCAGGCGGCCGAGCGTGTGATGGATGCGGTCCGCGATCTGGAACGTGCGATGCCCGCCGAAACCCGTGATCTGGGCGACGCGCGCGAAATTGCGGCGCCGGTGTCGAACTTCACCAAATCCGGCTATTTGGAAGCGGTTGAAAAGGCCAAGGAATACATCCGTGCTGGCGATATCTTCCAGGTAGTTCCAGCGCAGCGTTGGACGCAGGAATTTCCGCTGCCGCCTTTTGCGCTTTATCGTTCGCTGCGGCGCACCAACCCCTCGCCGTTTATGTTCTACTTCAACTTCGGCGGTTTTCAGGTCGTTGGGGCCAGCCCCGAGATTCTGGTGCGGGTGTTCGGCAGCGAAGTCACCATTCGCCCGATTGCAGGCACACGTCCCCGTGGCGCGACCCCCGAGGAAGACAAAGCGAACGAGCTTGACCTGCTGGCCGATAAGAAAGAGCTGGCCGAACATCTCATGCTTCTGGACCTCGGGCGCAATGATACCGGCCGCGTGTCCAAAATCGGCACAGTTCGCCCGACCGAAGAGTTCATGATCGAACGCTACAGCCATGTGATGCACATCGTGTCGAACGTGGTGGGTGAGCTGGCGGAAGACAAAGATGCGCTGGACGCCTTCTTTGCCGGGATGCCTGCGGGCACCGTCTCGGGTGCGCCGAAAGTGCGGGCGATGGAGATCATTGACGAGCTTGAGCCGGAAAAACGCGGCGTCTATGGCGGAGGTGTCGGCTATTTCAGTGCGGGCGGTGACATGGACATGTGCATTGCCCTGCGCACCGCCATCGTGAAGGATCAGAAACTCTATATTCAGGCTGGCGGCGGTGTTGTCTATGACAGCGACCCCGAGGCCGAGTTCATGGAGACTGTCCACAAGTCAAACGCCATTCGGCGCGCGGCGGAAGATGCCGCTCGGTTCACCGGAAACGGCAACAGTTAAAAAACAAGGGCGGCTGATCAATTGATCACCGCCCTGTCTCAAGCTGTCACTGTACCTGTTTCATCAAGACGGCCGAGATCGGCGCCATCGCTACCCGGCTGCCGCGATCCTCAAGACCCCACAGCAACAGGGCCGAGATTGTCTCGGGCCGCACCCGCCCCAGCATGACAACGGTTCCTTCCTGACCTGCCCGGAACGCGGCTTGATCCAGGAACCGGCGCATGATTCTGGGATCCTGTCGCGCCCCATCGATATCGCGGAACACAACGCTGGACGGAATGCCATTGCGAACCGCCAACTTCTGGACAGTATTCAGCCCATTGTCCTGAGTGATCAACCCTCGTCCGGTTCCGGCGGCAATCGCCGCGACCTGATCGGCCAGCTTGCGATTTCCCTGAATGCCGCTGTTCACGCCTTCCAGAATACCCACTGTTTCAGGCAATGTATCCAGCCACACAGACAGCGAAACTTCGGCATCCTGCGCGCTTGCTGCCTTGGGCAAGTCCGCAAGGGCCAGAACTTCGAACCCGGCCGCGCGGTGCCGTGCCATCTTTTCCGCCGCATCCGGATCAGACGGGTTCACGGCAAAGCTGATCGGGTAAGGGAAATCCTGCAACGCTTCAGCGCCGAATGCGCCTTCGTCATCAATCAGAATGATCGACATCAGCGGCTTAGATTCCGGGTTCTCGAACTTGGCGGCAAAACGTTCAATCGGTTTTTCCGCAGATGGCTGTTCGGAAATCGCCTGTTCTGCAACAGGCTCATCATCGCGTTCCGTCAACGGCAGGATACGTTTTCCGACAATCGAACTGGCACTTTCTTCCTGTTCTCCCCCGATCTGAGGCAGCGCAGCAATACGCGGAAGCTCACGGGGCAAGGTATCTTCATCCCCTTCCACCGCAATCGGACTGCTTTCAAATGAATTATCAGTCGTAGTGTCTTTTGTTTGTGGTTCAGCCTCGACCTGTGGCAACGGATTTGGTTCGGGCTCAAGAACTGCGACCTCGGTTGTGTCGGACTCGATCGGCGGTGTGGGGGTTTCATCAATTACAACCGGCAACGACTGTTCCTGCTGAACTGCGGGCACCTGGCTAGGCTCGGGCGGCGCAGCGGGGGCTTCGGTCATGACAGACACTTCGGTCGCCACCGTTGCAGTGGGCTCGTTCGGGGCCTCAGCCGCTTTACCAACCTCGGGCTGCGGCTCGGATGACGCTTCCAGCCCGGACAGGTCGGCCAGATCTTCGCTGGCATTATCGGCGGCTTCTGGCGCACGCGGGGCCAGTTCCACCAGATCGGCATCAGAAACATCCTCGGCAAGTTCAGTAGGCGCCTCTGGTGTTTCTGAAATCGTCGGCGCTGGTGCTTCGGTCGCGACAACCGGTGTGTTGACCATCGGCGTGTTGAGCGACACGACCGCACCCAAGATCAAAACAACGATCGCCCCTGCGACCATTCCTCCGAAAAATCCGCCCATATTTCCTGCCTTTCGCCTCTTTTCCCTGCCTCGCCCTGCTCTGCGCCATCTGGTGTGGCGCTCGGTCAATTGGAGGCGTCAGAAACCGTATGTCCTCTTGACGCTGCCGCCCAAGCCTGAGCATGTATGTGCGGACATTATACCGTGGCCCGGGGTTGCATCGCCAGCCCGAAATGCCCAAGCGAAGATAAGTGCCCATATGCTGCTGCTGATCGACAACTACGACTCGTTTACCTACAATTTGGTACATTATTTGGGCGAACTTGGTGCCGAAATGGTCATTCGCCGCAATGATGCGCTGGATGTACAGGAAGCAATGGCCATGAACCCGGCTGGCATCTTGCTAAGCCCCGGCCCCTGCGACCCGGATCAGGCGGGCATCTGTCTAGCTCTGACCGAAACCGCGGCCGAGACTAAAACGCCCCTTTTGGGGGTTTGTCTTGGGCATCAGACCATCGGACAGGCGTTCGGTGGCAAGGTTGTTAGATGCCACGAAATTGTGCATGGCAAGATGGGCATCATGCACCACACGGGAAAAGGCGTCTTTGCTGGCCTTCCATCGCCCTTTGAAGCCACACGCTATCATTCGCTGGTGGTCGAGCGCGAGACGCTGCCCGACTGTCTTGAGATCACAGCCGAGCTGGAAGACGGTACGATCATGGGGCTGCAACACAAGGAACTGCCTATTCACGGTGTTCAGTTCCACCCTGAATCGATTGCGTCCGAGCATGGTCACGCCCTTCTCAAGAATTTCCTTCAAGAACTGAAAGTCCCGGCATGAGCGACGCGCTGAAACCGCTGATCGGAGCAGCCGCCGATCGTCCGCTGACCCGTAAAGAGGCCGAGACTGCCTTTGGCATCCTGTTCAACGGCGAAGCCACGCCAAGCCAGATCGGCGGGCTGTTGATGGCCATGCGCACAAGGGGGGAAACGGTTGATGAATATGCCGCAGCCGCGGCTGTGATGCGCGCCAAGTGCAATGCCGTGCGGGCGCCCGAAGGGGCGATCGACATCGTTGGCACGGGCGGAGACGGGAAAGGCACCCTGAACATCTCGACCGCGACTGCATTTGTCGTCGCAGGCGCTGGCGTGACAGTCGCCAAACACGGCAACCGCAACCTAAGCTCCAAATCCGGCGCAGCGGATGCACTGGGGCAAATGGGTATCAACGTTTTGGTTGGACCACAAGTTGTTGAAAGTGCTCTGAAAGATGTCGGTATCGGTTTCATGATGGCACCGATGCATCACCCGGCCATTGCGCATGTTATGCCCTCGCGGCAGGAACTGGGAACGCGCACGATTTTCAATATCCTGGGCCCGCTGACCAACCCTGCCGGTGTCAAACGGCAACTGACGGGTGCCTTTAGCCGCGAGCTGATCCGCCCCATGGCTGAAACACTAGGCTTGCTGGGGTCAGACCGCGCGTGGCTGGTACACGGATCGGACGGGACAGACGAGTTGACGATCACCGGTATCAGCTGGGTTGCCGCTTTGGAAGATGACGTGATCAAAGAGGTCGAGCTGCACCCCGAGGATGCTGGCCTGCCTGTGCACCCTTTCGAACACATCCTCGGCGGAACCCCTGAAGAGAACGCCATCGCATTTCGTGCGCTGCTGGACGGCACCCCGTCCGCGTATCGTGACGCAGTGTTGCTGAACTCTGCCGCGGCATTGGTTGTCGCTGATGCGGCAAGTGATCTGCGCGAAGGTGTGGCCATGGCCGCCGAGAGCATCGACAGCGGTGAAGCCAAAAACAAAATTACGGCCTTGGCCGCCAAGACTCAGGAGGCCGCATGACCGAAACCGTTCTGGACAAGATCAAAGCCTACAAACTGGAAGAAATCGCAGCAGACAAGGCTCAGAAGTCCTTGGAAACGCTGGAAAGTGACGCACGTGCCGCTTCGGAAACCCGCGGGTTTGCCGCAGCGCTTCAAGCTGCGTCCCGGCAAGGTTACGGCCTGATCGCTGAGGTCAAGAAAGCCAGTCCCTCCAAGGGTTTGATTCGGCCTGATTTTGATCCACCTGCCTTGGCCAAGGCATATGAAGAAGGCGGTGCTGCGTGTTTGTCCGTGCTCACCGACACGCCCAGCTTTCAGGGTGCCAAGGAATATCTGACACAAGCGCGTAACGCGACATCTCTGCCCGCTTTGCGTAAGGATTTCATGTTTGACCCTTATCAGGTGGTCGAGGCACGTGCTTTGGAAGCCGACTGTATTCTGATCATCATGGCATCTGTCAGCGATGATCAGGCAGCCGAGTTGGAACAGACCGCTTTTGATTGGGAGATGGATGTTCTGATTGAGGTGCACGACGAAGCCGAGCTTGAACGCGCAGCCCAACTGAAAAGCCCATTGATCGGTATAAATAACCGCAATCTCAAGACCTTCGAGACCACTCTTGATACAACACGACGCCTGTCCAAACTGGTACCGGCAGACCGTACTATCGTGTGTGAAAGCGGGTTGGGCACGCCAGAAGATTTGCGGGATATTGCGCGCTACGGCGCCCGGTGTTTTTTGATCGGCGAAAGCCTGATGCGCCAGGACGATGTCGAAGCGGCCACCCGCCACATCCTGTCCAATCCGCTTATCCCCGGAGTGATGTGATGCCGCTGACCCATTTCGATGCTCAAGGTCAGGCGCACATGGTCGACGTCTCGGGCAAAGAGGTCACAGATCGCATTGCCGTAGCTTTAGGTCACGTGAAGATGGCACCGGAAACGTATGAAATCATTTCAGAACAACGCGCGGCAAAGGGCGATGTTTTGGGCGTTGCCCGCCTGGCCGGTATCATGGGTGCAAAGAAGACACCGGATCTGATCCCGCTCTGCCATCCTTTGCCAGTGACCAAGGTTGCCGTTGAGCTGACCCTCGACCCGGATCTGCCGGGTGTTCAGATCGAAGCGACAGTCAAGACGTCAGGTCAAACCGGAGTTGAAATGGAGGCCCTGACCGCCGTTTCCACCGCAGCCTTGACTGTATACGACATGACCAAGGCGGTCGACAAAGCGATGGAAATTGGCGGCATTCATGTAAGCCTCAAAGACGGCGGAAAATCAGGACGTTACGAGGCGAAATGATTACTGTCGAAGAAGCGCGCGCCCTGCTGTTCGATCTTGTCAGCCCTCTACCTTCGGAACAGGTTCCACTGGCCCAGTCTGCGGGACGTGTTCTGTCACACGAGGTTGTGGCAACGCGCGACCAGCCGCCATTTGCCGCATCATCGATGGATGGCTACGCCGTCAAAGCCGACGAAGTCGAGCTTCATGCCATGTTCAAAGTGGTGGGAGAATCCGCCGCGGGCCGTCGTTTCGACGGCTCAGTAGGCCCCGGTCAGGCCGTACGTATCTTTACCGGCGCTCCGGTTCCCGAGGGTGCAGACTTCGTTGTGATTCAGGAAGATACCGACCGGCGTGGCGATCTGATCACGATCACAGACGACCCCGGCCCCAAAACGAACATCCGCCCTGCCGGTGTGGATTTTATGGCAGGCACGCCCATCACGGCACCACGTATGATCCGCGCCGAAGACGTTGCCCTGATGGCTGCGATGAATATCGCGCAGGTCTCGGTTTCTGGAAAACCCGTGATTGCCCTGATCTCGACCGGCGACGAACTTGTCATGCCCGGCGAAGAACCGGGACCGGACCAGATTGTCGCGTCGAACACGTTTGGATTGCGGGCATTGCTTGAGGGGCTCGGTGCTGTGGTTCGTGTCCTTCCGATTGCACGGGACACGGTTTCATCGCTTGAGACTGCGTTTGATCTGGCGCGAGGGGCCGATCTCGTCGTGACGATTGGCGGTGCGTCGGTTGGTGACTACGACCTTGTGTCTGATGTATCGCAGGGTTTGGGGATGGATCGGTCTTTCTACAAGATCCGAATGCGCCCCGGAAAACCCCTGATGGCTGGTCGCATGGGTGGCACCGCGATGGTCGGACTTCCTGGGAACCCGGTCAGCGCGATGGTCTGTGGCTATCTGTTCCTTGCCCCGATGGTGCGCCGGATGCTGGGGTTGGAAATGGTTCTGCCGCCGTTTCGCTCTGCCCGGTTGACCGAACCATTGACAGAAAACGGTCCGCGCGAGCATTACATGCGCGCGGTTCTGGGCGAAACAGGCATCCAGGCCTGTGCAGATCAGGACAGCTCTCTCCTTAGCGTTCTGGCGCAGGCAAACGCCCTTTTGGTCCGTCCCCCAAACGATCCCGCCCGCAAGACCGGGGAAACGGTTCAGTACCTGCCTATCTGAACTTCGCCCAAATTCATTGACACAAAACGTGAACATGCGTAGAACAAAAGAAAACGCATGAGCGACGAGGTGTGAGCAATGCTGACCAAGAAGCAATTGGATTTGTTGAAATTCATCCAAAAACGCGTGCAGGCGGACGGTGTTCCGCCCAGTTTCGATGAAATGAAGGCCGCGCTTGATCTTCGGTCGAAATCCGGCATCCACAGGCTGATCACTGCGCTGGAAGAACGCGGCTTTATCCGTCGCCTCGCGCATCGTGCCCGCGCGATTGAAATCGTAAAGCTTCCCGAAAGCCTAGGCGGTGAACCAACTGCTGGATTTTCACCCCGCGTGATCGAAGGCGACCGACCCAAAGGCCCCCGCCCGGCCAATATTGAGCCGGTTGCGGTGGACGCGCTGGAATTGCCGGTGATGGGCCGGATCGCAGCGGGTGTCCCCATTGAGGCGATCAGCCACGTGTCGCATCACGTGGCGGTCCCCGGCCCCATGGTGTCCGGGAAGGGCCAGCACTATGCGCTTGAGGTTCGCGGCGACTCGATGATTGACGCGGGCATCAATGACGGGGATGTGGTTGTTATCCGCGAAACCGCGACTGCTGATAACGGTGATATCGTAGTTGCACTGGTAGAAGATCAAGAAGCGACGCTGAAACGCTTTTTCCGCCGCGGCAACGCTATCGCGCTCGAAGCGGCCAACCCGGCTTATGAGACACGCGTTCTTCCCGAAGAAAAGGTCAAGGTTCAGGGTCGCCTAGTCGGTCTGATCCGCACCTATTGACCCAGCTTCAAATGACGGTCCCCGACAGGATTCGGGGACCAGAGACGGTGACCTGTCAGTTCTGCGCTTGACGTCAGCTTTCCATCCGACAATGACAGGCTGCCGGTTTTGGACAGGTGATCCGGATCGAAGATGGCGCACGCGCCCTCAAGTGGCAGCGCAACTGTCGAAATAATGATCTGGTTGCCTTCGCATTCGTCGAACTTGCGCGCAGCCCTTTTGCCCGGGATATGGATAATTTCCTTGTCCTGATAAGGGTACCGACGAACGGTGCTGCTATCAGGCCATCTGCCTGCTGCCGCGATCTGATCGGCACCGTCGCCGTCATTCTCTAGCCAGACGCTGGCAACAAACCCACTGCCTTTGCTTTTACTCAGGGCCCGGCCCTGAGAGGTCATCACGCCAACTAACCCCCCGTTTTCCGCGATCAGAACATCTGGCCTGTGGCCGGAGTTCCAAAGCAAAAACGACAAAATGACGGGCCCGACCCCGTACCAACGCGCGCGCCCTTGCCACAAGGCAAGCCACAAAGCTCCAACAGCAACAAGTGGCAATACATACCAGGGCGGACTGACGACGAAACCCTGAGCACCATCCAGGTGCGACACCCAGTTTGAAACCCCAAGGATCCAATGCAGCGCCCAGCCCATAACGGTCAGCGGAAAAGTTTCCAACCCAAACGGGGCCGCCAGTGCGGCGACAACTGCCGCAGGTACAACGACAAGGCCCATCACGGGCACGGACAGCAGATTCGCCAGCAATCCATAGTGAGACATTGTATTGAAATACGCAGCGCCAATTGGGGCCGTAGCAAGCCCGGCAATCGCCGAGGACATCACCACGCCAGCAATCGGTTTCAACCAGTTCGGGCCGGGTAACGGACCCACCTTTTGCAATGCACCGAAGACGGCGACCAAGGCTGTCGTTGCAGCAAAGGACATCTGAAACCCCGGGCTCAGCAGCGACTCGGGCCAAAGAACCAGAACGATCAGCGCGGCTACGGAAACCGCACGCAATGAAATCGCACGCCTGTCGATCAACACGGCCCCCAGCATCACACTGACCATGACATAGGCGCGTTCGGTTGCGATATTCCCACCGGACAACAGCAAATAAAGCGTTGCCGCGACCAGCGCGAAGACAGCCGCAACTTTTCGAACAGGTAGCCTCAATGCCACGTAGGGGATCAGTGACAAACCAATGCGACAGGCCACAAAAACAAAACCCGTCAGTAACCCCATGTGAAGCCCGGAAATGGCAAGCAAATGCGCCAGGTTCGACGCGCGCAGGGACAAGAGAGTCTCTTGCCCCATACCACTGCGATCACCTGTGGTGACGGCAGCAGCAAACCCACCGATTTCTCCGGGCAGGATTTGTTTCACTCGCCGCGATATCGCCATTCGGATTGCGGTAATCCGAACACCGCCAATACCGTCTTTGGCTGGCGCAATCGTCAAAACAGGAACGCGGGTATACCCGACTGCACCCAGCCCCTGAAACCAGGCATGGCGACGAAAATCGAACCCGCCAGGTTCAACCGGGCCCTGCGGCGGCGAAAGATGCGCTGTGGTCATGATCCGTTGGCCAGGCGCAAAAGGGTCTGTCGTGCCATGAACAGAAAGACGGATGCGTCGCGGCCTGCGCTCATTCGGTACGTCCCCTACGCGCACCTGATCGAGCGTCAACCGCAACGCATCCGAGGCAGACCGATCCACGGCGACGACCCTCCCCTCGACAGGGCCATAGTACCGCCAGGACAGAACCGGTTCTGCCACCATATGGGCGCGAGTACCTGCCAGTATAACACCGACCGCAATCAGCGCCCCCCCGGTCGCTAACGTTCCCACCCCCGGTGGCAGCCGGCGGCTTAAGGCAAAAAGAGCCAGGAACAAGCAAAACAGACCTGCGTATACCGGCCAGCCGGGCTCGCTCCGGGCACCGAAATAGAGACCGATCCCCGTTGCCAGCATGACTGGCGTCCACGGAAACAGGTACCCTGTCTGGTGCAGCAGCGCGGCCTCGACCCGTGCAAGAACACGCATGGTTGCCCCCGTCCTTCGGGCTCGTTAGACAGGCGTCAAACTATGCCAGATACGGTTACCAAAAGGTTAATCCTCAACATGTCCGAACAGGTCGTCACACGTTTTGCCCCCTCGCCCACAGGTTTTCTGCACATCGGTGGCGCGCGCACCGCATTGTTCAATTGGCTTTACGCCCGCGGACGTGGTGGAAAGTTCCTGCTGCGGATCGAAGACACCGACCGGGAACGCTCGACCCCCGAGGCGACCGCCGCGATCCTTCAGGGCATGGAATGGCTTGGACTGGATCATGATGGCGATGTAATCAGCCAGTTCGAAGGAGCTGCCCGGCATGCTGAAGTCGCGCACCAGCTTCTGGCCGAGGGAAAGGCATATAAATGCTTCTCGACGCAGCACGAAATTGCCGCCTTTCGGGAACAGGCACGGGCCGAGGGCAAGTCGACCCTGTTCCGCAGCCCCTGGCGTGACGCTGATCCTTCAGCACATCCCGACCTGCCATTTGTCGTTCGCATCAAGGCTCCGCAGGACGGCACAACAGTGATCCGCGATCAGGTTCAGGGCAACGTGACCATTCGCAACGACCAACTGGATGACATGGTTTTGCTGCGTTCCGACGGGACACCGGTCTACATGCTGGCGGTGGTGGTCGACGATCATGATATGGGTGTTACCCATGTCATTCGCGGCGACGATCACCTCAATAACGCGGCGCGCCAGATGATGATTTACGAGGCGATGGGCTGGGATGTTCCGGTCTGGGCCCATATTCCGCTGATCCACGGGCCAGACGGTAAGAAACTGTCCAAACGCCATGGCGCGCTTGGCGCGCAGGAATACCAGGCCATGGGCTATCCCGCCGCTGGAATGCGCAACTATCTGGCCCGCTTGGGCTGGAGTCATGGTGACGATGAATTCTTTACGGATGCACAGGCAAAGGACTGGTTTGATCTGAACGGCATCGGCAAAAGCCCTGCCCGGTTTGATCTGAAAAAATTGGAAAACCTGTGTGGTCAACACATCGCCATCTCTGATGATGCTGCGCTGCGGCGTGAAATCGAAGCGTACTTGGCCGCAGCCGCTTTACCGCCCCTGACAGATTCACAATCCAGTGATTTGGAACGTGCGATGTATTGCCTCAAGGATCGGGCACGGACTTTTCCTGAACTCCTTGAAAAGGCTCATTTTGTTCTGGCAGGTCGCCCGATTGTTCCCGACGGGAAAGCGGCAAAGGCGCTGGCATCTGTATCCGACGGTATACTGGGAGAATTGACGCCGCAGCTGCAAAATGCTAGCTGGTCTCGGAACGAACTGGAGGAGACCCTGAATTCCTTTGCCGAGTCAAAGGAGCTCACGTTCGGCAAGCTGGCTGGCCCGCTCAGGGCCGCGTTGGCTGGTCGGGCCGTCACGCCTTCGGTTTTTGACATGATGCTTGTGCTGGGACGGGATGAAACCCTGGCGCGGCTTTCAGAAGCAGCGAAGTAACCCGAATTTCATAAACGGGTAACGCTGCTCCGCTAACACCCGGACTGCGCGAAAGCGCGCAGTCGTTGCCCGCACTGCCCGAGGTTCCTTTGGCGTGCGCATGAATGAAGAAGGGATAACCATGACTGACAGCAACAAAACAGCCACTCTGACCGTTCACGGCAAAGAGTATGAGTTGCCGGTTCATTCCCCGACCGCCGGTCCGGATGTCATTGATATTCGAAAGCTTTACGGTCAGGCAGGTGTATTCACCTATGACCCCGGTTTCACTTCGACAGCAAGCTGCGACAGCACCATAACCTTTATCGATGGTGAAAAAGGCGAGTTGCTGCACCGCGGCTATCCAATCGACCAACTGGCCGAAAAATCGCACTTTCTTGAGGTCTGCTACCTGCTGCTCTACGGAGAGCTGCCGGTCGCAAAAGATCTGGAGAAATTCGAAACCACAATCACACGCCACACCATGCTGCATGAGCAGATGCAGTATTTCTACCGTGGTTTCCGCCGCGACGCGCACCCGATGGCCATCATGGTCGGTGTTGTCGGCGCAATGTCGGCCTTCTATCACGATTCGACCGATATCGCGGACCCGCACCAGCGCGAGGTCGCCTCGCATCGCCTGATCGCCAAAATGCCGACAATCGCAGCATGGGCTTTCAAATACCACACAGGGCAGCCTTTCGTGTATCCGCGCAACGATTTGGATTATGCGTCGAACTTCCTGCGCATGTGTTTCAGCGTTCCCGCCGAAGAATATGAGGTCAACCCGATCCTCAGCCGCGCGATGGACCGTATCTTCACGCTTCACGCGGACCACGAGCAAAATGCGTCAACGTCTACCGTGCGTTTGGCATCGTCATCGGGCGCAAATCCGTTTGCATGCATCGCCGCCGGCATTGCTTGCTTGTGGGGACCGTCCCATGGTGGCGCCAACCAGGCATGTCTGGAGATGTTGGAAGAGATCGGTACCGTTGATCGCATTCCCGAATTCATCGCCCGCGCCAAAGACAAGAACGACCCGTTCCGCCTGATGGGCTTTGGCCACCGCGTGTACAAAAACTTTGACCCACGGGCCAAGGTGATGAAGCAGTCGGCCGACGAGGTTCTGGATCTTCTGGGCATTGAAGACAACCCGAAACTGCAGGTCGCTAAAGAGCTGGAACGCGAAGCGCTGGAAGACCCGTATTTCGCCGACAAAAAGCTGTTCCCGAACGTTGACTTCTATTCGGGTATCATCCTCGAGGCGATGGGTTTCCCGACCTCAATGTTCACACCAATCTTCGCACTTTCACGGACCGTTGGCTGGGTTAGCCAGTGGAAAGAGATGATTGAAGATCCACAGAACAAAATCGGCCGTCCGCGTCAGCTGTATCTGGGTGAGACACTGCGCGACTACGTGGACATCGAAAACCGCTGAGCCATTAGGGTTCGCAATCAATCCAGAAGGCCCCGGTTAAACCGGGGTCTTTTGCTTTCGTTACTGAAGCAGCGGACGGTTCGGCATTTGGTTTCAGAACAAGCTCATTTGATCCCCGGGTTGCGGCGGAACTGCAAACAGGCCGCATCTTAACGGAGCGGATTTGATCGAAAGCCCCAGTCTTTTGCAGGTTTTAGCAAACCTCAGGGCGATGAGCTCGGCGTATTCCCCCTCACCCCGCATCCTGTGCCCCCAGCGCGGATCATAGTCGCGCCCGCCATGCATTTCACGCAGCTTGGACATGACCTTTTCTGCACGGGCGGGTTCGTGCTCTGCCAGCCAGTCCTGCCAAAGATGAGAGACTTCGCGGGGCAATCGCAACATGATCCAGCTTGCCGCATCTGCGCCCGCCTCTTTTCCAGCGTCCAACAGGCTCTCCAACTCATGATCTGTCAGCCCAGGCACAATAGGCGAGGTCATCACGCGAACCGGAACGCCCGCATCGGTCAACGCTCTGATCGTCTGCAACCGACGCGCCGGAGACGGTGCGCGAGGCTCCATCCGCCGGGACAGACCTGCATCCAGCGTGGTGAGCGATATACCAACCCGCGCCAATCCCCGGCTGGCCATGTCAGCCAGAATATCCAGATCACGCTCGATCAATGTTCCTTTGGTCACGATTGCGACCGGGTGGTTGAATTCTTGCAAGACCTCAAGGCACGACCTTGTAATCAGGCGGTTTTTTTCGATGGGCTGGTAAGGGTCAGTGTTTGTCCCGATCGCGAGCGTGGCGACCTTGTAGGACTTTGCCGACAGTTCCTTGCGCAGAACGATGCTCATGTTGGGGCGCGCAATAAGGCGGGTTTCGAAATCCAGTCCTGCGGACAAGCCCAGATAGGCATGGCTTGGTCTGGCGAAACAATAGACACAGCCATGCTCACACCCCCGATATGGGTTGATCGAACGATCAAAAGGCAAATCAGGTGAACGGTTATAGGTGATAGCACTGCGCGCCACCTCATCCCGCGTCTCGGTTCGCAAGGGCGGTAAGTCTTCATCGATGTCCCACCCGTCATCAACAGCCTGCGTTGCAAACCGTTCAAACCGCCCGGTCGTATTGGACGTCACCCCCCTTGCTTTGATGATATGCCCGATGCTCACGGCACATATGTTCCCTTTTTGTTCCTATCTCACGATAAGCCTGAAACGAATCCTGTGCAAGCCAGCACCGCGAAGAAACCGGGAAGCATTGATGAAAAATAAACAGGATAATATTGCAGACTTTTCAATCGAGCCGGTGCCATTTTTGGCATATAGGTCGGTCCCGAAACGACCAACGTCGCAATCGTCACAGTCAGAATGCGACGTTTTGGCCAAAACGGAAAAAATGCCACCACGGGCCGATGGCCCGCCCAGCACAGGGAATACCCCATGTCCGACGAAGAAGATATCGTCCTGTCCGAACTGAATGATGACGAACTGGTCGATCAGATGTTCGACGATCTCTATGACGGATTGAAAGAAGAGATCGAAGAAGGCACCAATATCCTGCTGGAACGCGGATGGACGCCGTATGACATCCTGACCAAAGCTCTGGTTGGCGGCATGACCATTGTGGGCCATGACTTCCGCGACGGCATTCTGTTCGTTCCCGAGGTTCTGCTGGCAGCCAACGCGATGAAAGGCGGCATGTCGATCCTCAAGCCGCTGCTGGCCGAAACCGGTGCTCCGCGTGTTGGCAAGATGGTCATCGGCACCGTGAAGGGTGACATCCACGATATCGGCAAGAACCTTGTGTCGATGATGATGGAAGGTGCAGGATTCGAGGTTGTCGATCTGGGAATCAACAACCCGGTCGAGAATTACCTGGAAGCACTGGAAACGGAACAGCCCGACATTTTGGGTATGTCCGCCCTGCTGACCACCACGATGCCCTACATGAAAGTCGTTATCGACACCCTGGTCGAACAGGGCGTGCGCGACGATTATATTGTTCTGGTCGGTGGCGCGCCGCTGAACGAAGAGTTCGGCAAAGCCATCGGTGCAGACGCCTACTGCCGTGACGCTGCGGTTGCAGTGGAAACCGCCAAGGATTTCGTGGGCCGCAAGCACAACCAACTGGCTGGCTAAGACCTTTAAGGTTTTTCTTAAAAGGCCGCCCGTTTCGGGCGGTCTTTTTCGTTTTAGCGCTCCGCCCCTTCATGAGGTGTATCGTTTATCCGTTTGTAAACGAAAGTGCGGTTAAAAACCGAAACGTCCAAGTTTCGGGGGTTCCGTGCCGCAGTCTTTCACAGCCATTTCGTTGGGCAAACTTGCCGATATCGATATCGCCGAGGGCAACAATGTCGCCGAAAACGCCTCTGCCCTGGTTGGGCAAACCTTCGGTCACGCGGACGCGCCGCTGGCGCATAACAGCGTGACGTGGAACGTGGTTGGAAACTCCGGCTCTGCCTATGACATGAACATCATGTCTGCCAATGATCGGTTTTCGATCAACGGCGGCGCGCCGCAAACCTTTGATGTCACATCAGTGTACCACGCCACCGTCATTTTTTTCGACGGCACAAGTGCAAACATTACTGCCGTTGTCGCGCAGGATGTGGATGGCAACACATATTTGGTGCCTGAGTTCTCGGCCAATGCAGATCAAGCCGCTCTGGAAGCGGGGCCTATACATTCGATCACCTTCAACAGCCTTGCTGGCAATCGATATTCAGGCATGGTGTCCAGCCGTGAACACTGGGATCTGGTCCCCTGCTTTACCTCTGGCACGCTGATCAGAACCCGCAAAAGGGGAACGCCCAGTGGAAACGCTGCGCCCCGGAGACTGGGTGGAAACCCTTGATCACGGGTTTCAAACGGTGCGCTGGGTCGGGCTGCGGCGGGTTCAGGCGGTTGGCGCGTTCGCGCCGGTCCTGTTCAAGGCAGGCGCGCTTGGGAACACCCGCGATCTTCTGGTGTCGCAGCAACACAGGATGCTGATCCAGAGCTGGCGCCTGGAACTGCATACCGGCCAAAACGAAGCACTGGCCCCCGCCAAACACCTGATCAACGGACATGACATCATCCTCAAACCCGGCGGGGTCGTAACCTACATTCACATTCTGTTTGATCAGCATGAGCTGCTCTGGTCGGAAGGCTGCCTGAGCGAGAGCTTTCATCCCGGTGCCCAAAGCTGGAACGCCCTTGAACAGTCAGCCCGACAAGAGATCCTGTCCTTGTTCCCCGAGATATCAAAGCAAGGTACTGTCGCCTACGGCCCGCCCGCTTGGCCTCTGTTATCGGCATTCGAAACACGAACGTCGGCAGCCTGACACGAGATGTCGGAAGAAGGCTTGCCTGCAAGCTGTTTTCATTCTCTTGTGCCATGAGCCCATAAGGAAGCCGACCTATGCCAAGCGATACGCTACCGGATGATGCAAGCCTGACAACCAAAGGCTATGACGGCGTGGAAAACGCTAGCATCCTGCTGATCGCCTGCGGGGCACTTGCGCGCGAAATTTTGGATATCAAAACGCGCAACGGCTGGGATCACATGGCTCTGACCTGCCTGCCTGCAATTCTGCATGTTCATCCGGAACGGATCACGCAGGCAGTTGAAGACACCGTGGCCAAACACCGCGACAGGTTCGAAAAAATCTATGTGGTTTACGCCGATTGCGGAACCGGAGGTCTGCTGCAATCCGCCTGCGCAAAACTGGGCGTCGAGATGGTAAAAGGCCCTCATTGCTATTCGTTCTTCGAAGGCAATCAGGCCTTTCAAGAACGCGGCGAGGACGAAACAACTGCCTTCTACTTGACTGATTTTCTGGCCCGCCAGTTCGACGCATTTGTCTGGAAACCACTGGGTCTGGATCGCCACCCGGAACTGCGGGACATGTATTTCGGCAATTACACCAAACTGATTTATCAGGCCCAGATCGACGATCCGAAACTGACCGAACGCGCACGGGAATGCGCGGACCGCATGGGATTGGCGTTCGAACGGCGTTTCACCGGCTACGGCGATCTGGAAACCACTTTGTCAGACTGGGCAAACCGCCCCGAGTGACCTCAGGCGTTTTCCTGCGCGACCTGGCGGATGCGTTCAATCATGGCCCGCAGACCATTGGACCGCTGCGCTGACAGATGATCGTTCAAGCCCAATCGGGCCAGTTCCGCTGCCGCATCGACCTGAGGCACCTCGGACACCGGCAGCCCGTTGTATAGGGACCGAAGCACGGCGATCAGCCCGCGAACGATCAGTGCATCACTGTCGCCATCAAACTTGAACACGCCTGCTTCGATCATCGGGTGCAGCCAGACCTGACTGGCGCAGCCGTGAACCTTTGTCGCCGGAACTTTCAACGCGTCATCCAAAGGCTCCATCGCCTTGCCCTGTTCGATGACATGGCGATACCGGTCTTCCCAGTCTTCGAGAAACTCGAAATCCTCGACAATGTCTTCAAAGGCAGGCGTGGCCATGGCGCAGTGATCCTTTCGTTGAAATCACAATGTGACCTATGCCGACGACCACCTGCTGTCCAGCCCCAGCTGTGGCTTTTCAACGCGAAGAATATACGCTAACCCATTGTCTGAATTCGTGTGAAAAGCAGTGGGTCCATGCAAAAGTCTCTGTCCGTTCTTATCATCGCCATGCTGACCCTGACTGCCTGCGGCAGCTGGCGCGACTCGCGGGTGAATCCGTCAAACTGGTTTGGCTCCAGCAAGTCTGTGAAGTCTGAAACACCGCCGGACCCAAATGCCGCCGATGCGTTGGTTCCCAAGGCAAGAGAGGGAAGCGGCCTGTTTTCGCGCCCAGATGCCGAAGACACCAGTGTTCCAATCGCCAAAATCGATGAGCTGCGGATCGAGCCAATACCGTCAGGCGCGATCATTTATTCCTCTGGCACCGCGCTTCGGCAGGGTGCCTATAACGCACGCTTGGTTTCGGTTAATTCAGAAGAAAACAAAGAAAAGGGGATTCTGGAATTTGTATTTCGCGTGAACTACCCCAACTCAGAGACCCCACAAGGATCTGAACGCACAAGAATGGTGTCGGATGCAATAAATGTCTCGACTCAGGATCTTGAAGGCATTCGCCTGATCCGCGTCGTCGGGCAACAGAACACCTTGGAATCGCGGCGGCGGTAATCGCCGTTAAAGTGAGACGACCTTGACCGCCTGCCCTTTGGCCGCCAGCGCGATTTTCCCCTCGCACAGTTTCAACGCGTCTTCACCAAAGACTTCGTAACGCCAACCTGACATCGCGGGCAATTCTCGCTCGCCCGCGGCAATCTGGTCCAACTCGGAACTTGTTGCGATCAGCTTGGCCGCAACGCCCGAACTTTCGGTTTTGGATTTCAGCAGAACCCGAAGCAAGTCGGCCAAAGCCGGGTTGACCTTCAGGTTGTCACGGGAATTGTCGATCTTCGGCAGGTTTTCCTGCGGACAATTTGTGCCCTTCGTCACCGCAGCAAGAATACCTTCGGCAATCGGACCTTTGCGTGCCTCGCGCAACAAAAGGCGCGATCCACCGAGATCGGCGATTGTCTTGGGCTTGGTCGACGCCAGTTCGATCAAGGCGTCATCCTTGAAGACCCGGTTGCGCGGTACGTTATTTTCCTGCGCATACCTTTCACGGAACTGCGCCAGCTCGCGTACAACAGCCAGGAACTTGGCCGAATTCGTTCGCGTTTTGACCCGCTTCCACGCCTCTTCGGGGCGAATGTCATACGTGGCAGGCTGCGTCAGCGTACGCAGCTCTTCAGCCACCCAGTGGCTGCGCATCGTCTTTTTGAGTTCCGCAGCAAGATATTCGTAGATCTTGCGAAGATGCGTCACATCCGCCAATGCATATGTTTTCTGCGCCTCCGTCAAAGGACGACGGGACCAATCGGTAAACCGCGACGTCTTGTCGACGCCCTGTTTGCAGATTTTCCGCACCAGTGTCTCATAGCCGACTTGCTCGCCAAACCCGCAGACCATCGCAGCAACCTGCGTATCGAACAACGGGTTGGGGAACACACCGGCCTCGACCCAGAAAATCTCAAGATCCTGACGCGCGGCGTGGAACACCTTGACCACGTTCTCGTTTCGGAAAAGCTCATACAGCGGTTCGAGAGACAGGCCATCAACCAGCGGATCAACCAGAACCGCGCTGTCTTCATCATCAGAGGGAAGCGCCAGTTGCACGAGGCACAGTTTCGAATAATAGGTCCGCTCGCGCAGAAACTCGGTATCGACTGTGATATATGGATAGCTTGCGGCCGCCTTGCAGAAATCAGCCAGTTCTTGCGTCGTCGTCAGAGTTTTCATGCGCCGTACTAGTTTTGCTCTTGCTCTTGTGAGTGCCCGTAATTTCCCTCGCCCCCAAGCGATACCGACGACCATAGGACGATTTTCAGGCGAGTGTAAATCACCCTCGGAACCTCACTGCATGAGAACGGGTGACCTGTTGCCTTCGGCAAAGCGGCGCAGCACCGCTGGATAAAGTTCATGTTCCCGGATCAGAACTTTTGAAGCCAGAGTTTCCGAGGTATCCGCTGGTTCGATATCCACCCGTGCCTGACCCAGAATTGGGCCATCATCCAGCGCCGCCGTCACCTCATGGACCGAGCAGCCATGTTTCGCATCACCCGCTTCAATTGCGCGGGCGTGGGTATGTAACCCCTTGTATTTGGGCAGCAATGAGGGGTGGATGTTCAGCATTCGCCCCTGAAAGCGCGTTACGAAATCCGCGGTCAGGACCCGCATGAACCCGGCCAGACAGACAATATCCGGCCGCGCGTCTTCCAAAGGCTTTAGCAACTCAGCCTCAAAGGCTGCGCGATTGCCCTTGAATGGCCGGTGATCGACCACTGCGGTCGGAATGCCACGGTCCGCAGCTTTTTTCAGCCCACCCGCCTGCGCATCGTTGGACAGGACCAAACAGGGCCGCGCCGGGTGATCACCGGTCATGCTGTCGACAAGCGACACCATGTTGGACCCGCCCCCAGAAATCAGGATCGCGACGCGCTTGTGGTTCACAGCAGTTTGCCCGAATAGGCAACTCCGGGCGTTTCGGTGACCGTACCGATCCGCGACACGGTCTCGCCAGCCTCGGCCAGCAAGGTCGAAAGCTGATCGGCCTTATCAGGATCGCACACCATGATCAGACCGATGCCACAGTTGAAGGTCTTGAGCATCTCGGCTTCCGCGATACCGCCAATCTGCGCCATCCAGCTGAAAACAGACGGCAATTGCCAGCTGTCCAGATCAATCTGGGCCCCCAACCCTTCCGGCAATACGCGCGGCAGGTTCTCGGTCAGACCGCCACCGGTGATATGGGCCAGTGCGTGAACGCCACCTTCGCGGATCGCGGACAGGGCCGGTTTGACATAAAGGCGCGTCGGTGTAAGCAGCGCCTCGCCCAACGAACTTTCACCAAAGGGGCACGGTGCTTCCCAGCCCAGCCCAGACAGTTCGACGAGTTTTCGTACCAGTGAGTATCCGTTGGAATGCACTCCGTTCGAGGCCAGACCAAGCAGCACATCCCCCGCCTGCACCCCCGAAGGCAGATCGGCACCGCGTTCCATTGCCCCGACCGAGAATCCGGCCAGATCGAAATCGCCATCAGGGTACATGCCGGGCATCTCGGCAGTTTCGCCACCAATCAGAGCACAACCGGATTGTGCACAGCCTTCGGCAATTCCTTCAATGATCCGCGCGGCTGTATCTGTGTCCAACTTGCCTGTCGCGAAATAGTCGAGAAAAAACAGGGGCTCGGCCCCCTGACAGATCAGGTCATTGACACACATGGCCACCAGATCGATGCCAACCCCATCCACGACGCCGGTATCGATCGCAATTCGCAGTTTTGTACCAACCCCGTCCGTGGCACCAACCAGAATGGGATCCTGATACCCGGCAGCCTTCAGATCGAACAATGCGCCGAAACCGCCCAGACCGCTCATCACGCCGGGGCGGTTGGTTCGCTTTGCTGCGGGCTTGATCCGGTCAACCAGAGCATTGCCCGCGTCAATATCCACGCCTGCATCGGCATAGGTGATTCCGTTCTTGCCCGCTGTCATGGCCAGTTCCTTTTGAATGCTTTGCGGGCGGGTTATTCGATTGTGGCGTTTGTTGCAACGGTCAGGCTTGACGCGGCTGTTCACCGTGATACGCAATGCGCCTAGGCGGGCCTGTAGCTCAATTGGTTAGAGCAGAGCGCTCATAACGCTTTGGTTGGGGGTTCGAGTCCCTCCGGGCCTACCAAATCACCGCCACGTTCCTTGAACACACCGCCCATCCTGCTGGTTTTGTTTGTATTTATGACCTCAGGCGTTCGTCACGTCTTGCGTACCCTGTCCACATACGCTTGGAAATCAGAAGAATTTATTCAGTTCATCGATTTTCGCTTTCGGTTTAATCGCCGTGGGATGACAGGTCTTACTAAAAACTCCGAAATCATCTCGCGAGAAATCCAGCGCCTCGGCTCAGAACATCGTCATATTGGCGCAGGTTTGGAGCGGCAAAGGTGCCAGGCTTTTACCGGCCAATAATTATATCCGCGCACAAACCGCCCAGGCGTTCACTTTTGGCCAGTCTCAGAGTTCCACCATGGGCGCGCGCAACGTCCGCCACGATCGCCAACCCCAAACCCACGCCACTGCCCTGATTCTGGTTGCGCGCTGGGTCGAGCCGCGTAAAGGGTTTGACCGCCTCTGTGCGCTGCTCTGCGGGAATTCCAGGGCCATCATCTTCGACACGGATGCGCATCGACTTGGCGTTCAGCGACAGGCTGACCTCAGCACGGCTGCCGTAGCGCACGGCGTTGCCGATCAGGTTTTCAACGGCCCGACGAACAGCCATAGGGCGCAGCATTGCCGTTCCCTCACCCTCGACAGTGACCAACTCGGCCCGATGCCCTGCCCGATTGGCGTCATCCACAATCTGTCGAACAAATTCCGCCGGGTTGATTTCCTCGGGCGATCCTTCGGACGCCCCGCGCGAAAATTCGAGGAATGCATCAACCAAGGATTGCATTTCCGCCACGTCCTGTAGCAAAGGTCGTGCCTCATCCTCAGGTAACATTGCCAGTCCAAGTTTCAGGCGCGTCAGAGGCGTGCGCAGGTCATGACTGACGCCGGACAACATCAGCGTCCGTTGTTCGATCTGACGTTCGATCCGTGACCGCATATCCAAAAACGCATTCCCCGCCGCGCGTACTTCGATGGCACCGCCCGGTGAATATGGTACGCTCCGCCCTCGTCCAAACGCCTGCGCCGCATTGGCCAGCCGTGTGATAGGGCGCAACTGGTTTCGCATGTACAGAAATGAAATCGAGGTCATTATGATCGCGAAAAACAGCATCGTCACGATCAACTGATGCGGCGCCGCTGGCGACAATCTGCGCCGGTCAAAGGTCAGTTCCAGCACCCCCAGATGTGTATCCAGGTACAGACGCGCTTCGCGGCTGCTTGGCAACGCAACAGCACTCAGCTCTGGCAACCTTGCACGAAGTTCGGCCTCGACCTGCGGTGCTATGAAGTCGTACCACCGTGGACGGTCAATTTTGGGAGTTTCGTTGGCGGGCAGAAATCTGGCCTGCATTTCCAGCGCCAGAAGATCCGGGCGCACTTCGGCCAATGCCTGGTGCTGCGTCTCGGCCCCATCCATCATGGTGGTGATCAGCATCACTTCCCTTGAGGCTGCGCGAGTCATCTGGTCAGTGACATCTTCCAGATGCTTTTGAAGAAAAGCAACTCCAACGACCAGAAGCAGCACGATCACAGGAAGAACCAGAATCAATGCTGCCCGGGCGTAAAGGCTGCGTGGCATATAGGGTTTGAGCCAGTGCGTGGACATGCGCTAAACCTAGCGGGCTGCCCGTACAAGAGGAAGAGCACAGAATGCAGGCACCTGACGAATTCAATCCGCCTTCGGGTGTTGCGACAGAATTGCAACCGGGTCTTCGGCGCATTCTGGCCCCCAACCCGTCTCCGATGACCTATCGCGGCACCAACACCTATCTGCTGGGCGATCGTGACATTGCCGTCATTGATCCCGGCCCCGCAAGCGAAGAGCATTTGAACGCGATCCTGAATGAACTGCGACCTGGCCAGAGAATCAGCCACATAGTCGTCACGCACACACATCTGGATCACTCACCCTTGGCAGCACCCCTTGCCGCGCGAACGGGAGCTGCGATCTATGCGTTTGGTGGTCCCGAATCCGGTCGCAGCGCTGTTATGGCGACCCTTGCAGCGCGTGGATTGGCCGGAGGTGGCGAAGGCATCGACACCGCGTTTCGTCCGGATATCGAGGTTGCGGATGGTGAGGTCATCTTTGGCGATGACTGGCAGCTTGAGGTTATTCACACTCCGGGGCATCTGGGAAACCACATTGCCCTGGCATGGCAGGATACCTGTTTCACCGCCGACCATGTGATGGGATGGGCCAGTTCGCTGGTGTCACCACCGGACGGAGACCTGACCGATTTCATGACAGCCTGCCACCGCCTGCGCGCGCGCGACTGGTCGGTTTTTCACGCGGGCCACGGTGCGCCAATTTCAGACCCTGCCGCGCGATTGGACTGGCTGATCCGACACAGGCAAAACCGCGAAGCTCAGATTCTGACTGCCTTGGAGGATGCAGACGGAACGGCGCGGCAATTGGCCAAGCGTATCTACACCGACACACCCGCAACCCTGCTGCCAGCCGCGGAGCGGAACGTTTTTGCCCACCTCGTTGATCTGACGGGAAAAAAACAGGTGTCACCGCTCGGCGAACTATCTGCCACAGCGGTTTTTCGCAGAGTTTCTTAATACCGCCAAAAATTTTTGTGGTTGATGCGCTTACCCTCTGGACGCCGGGAATCCGGATTGTTATACGCCCCTCAGTTCCGGCGTAGCTCAGCGGTAGAGCAGTTGACTGTTAATCAATTGGTCGTAGGTTCGATCCCTACCGCCGGAGCCAAAACTTCCCAATATTCAACCTTTTGTCAGGGTCAGAAACCACATCGGTATTCTGGGGCTTTTTCGTTGAAAAAATAATATCCGCCCTCTGGACGCCGGATACTCCGGTTGCTATACGGCGCGGACCGTTCCGGCGTAGCTCAGCGGTAGAGCAGTTGACTGTTAATCAATTGGTCGTAGGTTCGATCCCTACCGCCGGAGCCAATTTACCCCGCTAGATCACATCTCACCCCGCAAGGGCATCCTTGAAATCCGCACGCAGGTTGCGTTTCAGCACCTTTCCGGTTGCGTTCAGCGGCAGCGCGTCAACAAAAACAACCTTGTCCGGAATCTGCCATTTGGCAATTTTCCCTTCGAAGAAGGCCAGAAGTTCCTTTTCGCTTGGGTTTTCGCCCTCGGCCCTTACTGCAACTAGCAAGGGGCGTTCGTCCCATTTCGGATGCGGAACACCGACCACGGCGGCAGTTGCCAGTTTCGGATGCGCAACAGCGATATTTTCAAGTTCGACCGAGCTGATCCACTCCCCTCCGGACTTGATGATGTCCTTGGATCGATCCCGGATGGTCATGTAACCATCGGCGTCCAGCGTTGCGACATCGCCTGTGGCGAACCAACCGTCTTGCAACAGATCCTGATCCTGCATCAGGAAATAGCTGTCCAGTACCCAATGCCCCCGCACCATCAGATCGCCCTGCGTTTCACCGTCATGTGGCAGATCTTTGCCATCATCATCCACGATTTTCAGTTCAACCCCAAACGGTGGCCGACCCTGACTCAGACGGATAAGGTGTTGTTCTTCAAGCGGCAGCACCAGATGTTTGGCCAATGGGTAGTTGGCCGTACCAAGTGGGCTCATCTCGCTCATTCCCCACGCATGTACCGTATCTACGTCATATTTATTCCGGAAAGTCTCCATCATCGAAGGTGGGCAAGCGGCACCTCCAATCACGGTCCGTTTGAGGCTTTTCAAACTCGTCCCGCATTTGGCCGCATGCGCCAACAGTCCCTGCCAGATGGTTGGCACCCCCATGGCCAGCGTCACGCCATAGGTGTCGATCAGATTAACCAGCGCCTCGCCATGCAAATCCGGGCCGGGTAAAACCAGTCGCGATCCGGACATGGCGCAGGCATAAGGCGAGCCCCATGCATTAACGTGGAACATAGGAACGACGGGCATCACGACATCCATCGCCGAAAAGCCGATCACGTCGCGCGTATTCGACGCGAAACTGTGCAGGACCGTCGATCTGTGGGAATAAAGAACCCCCTTGGGATGGCCGGTTGTACCCGACGTGTAACACAGCCCTGACGCGGTGTTTTCATCCAGCTCAGGCCAATCAAAGGCCGCGTCACCGGTTTCGATCAGCTCGTTATAAAATTTCAGGTCGGGTATCTTTGTTGCAGCGTCATCATTGCGAGGGCCCATCAGAACAAAATGGCGAACATCCGTCAGCGCACCGTGCAAAGCGGCAACCAGCGGGACGAAGGTTGCATCAAAGAACAACACCCGATCCTGAGCATGGTTGATGATATACGTCAGTTGTTCAGGAAAAAGCCTCGGATTGACCGTGTGACAGACATATCCCGCACCCGAGGTGGCATAATAGATCTCCAGATGGCGACGATTATTCCAGGCCAGCGTCCCGACCCTGTCCTGCGGCTCCAGACCCAGCTGCGTCAGGGCCGACGCCAAACGCCGGGCGTTCACGGCTATCTCGGACCAATTGGTTTCGGTCACAGTTCCATCCGTTTCGACCGAGATGATCTCAGTCTGACCGTGGTAGCGCTGTGCGTGATCAATCAGCGACGAAATCAGCAAAGGCTGCGTCATCATCTGTCCCAGCATGGACATCCTCCCGTCATGGGCGGGACCTTGCCTGGCCCCTGCCTGTTCCGTCTGGCACTGACAGGCAGGGGTGTTCCCCGTCACGTCAGTCCAGCCGTTTCCTAGAAGGAACCCTGCCAATCATTTAATTGTCTGACAATAAGAGAATGCAGCCCACACCGGTAGCGGAATACATCCCGTCGCCTAATCCCGGTGTTTCAGCGCGTAGGCGACCAATGCTGCGGTCGACCCATCCTTGCCCTCGGCGCTTTCTTCGCCATCCACGATGGGGCCAAGCGAATTGGCCAGTTCCTTGCCCAGCTCAACCCCCCACTGGTCGAAAGAGTTGATGCCCAGCAACACGCCTTCGACAAACACCCGGTGTTCGTAAAGCGCAATAATCTGACCCAACACAAACGGTGTGAGTTTGGGGTAAATCAATGTTGTCGAGGGACGATTGCCGGGGAAAACCCGGTGCCGGGCCTGCCGGTCCAGTTCATCACCCAGATACCCCTGCTGCGTCATGCGTTGGCGCGCTTCTTCGAACGAACGGCCACGCATCAGGGCCTCGGACTGCGCCAGACAATTGGCCAAAAGCAGACGGTGGTGATGGGTCAGTTCGGGTTCATGCCCCTCGGCCGCAACCATGAATTCGCAGGGAATGACATCAGTACCCTGATGGATCAGCTGATAAAACGCGTGTTGTCCATTGGTGCCCGGCTCACCCCAGACGACAGGACCTGAAGGCATGGCGAGGGTTGAGCCATCCATCGCCACGGATTTGCCATTCGATTCCATTTCCAACTGCTGGAAATATGCGGGCAGGCGCAAAAGCCGCTGGTCATAAGGCAGCACCGCACGGCTGGTATGCCCCAGAACCTGACGATGCCAGATGCCAACCAATGCCAGCATCACAGGCATGTTTTCATCCCAGTCAGCCGAGCGGAAATGCAGGTCCATCGCCTGCCCGCCGCGTAATAACGCGTCAAATGCGTTTGAACCAACTGCAATCATGACCGGCAAGCCGACCGGACCCCAAACCGAATAACGCCCACCGACCCAATCGGCGAATCCGAAGACATGCGCCTCGGGAATACCGAAGGCTTTCGTCTTGTCCAAAGCGCTGGAAACGGCGGCAAACTGGCGCGACGGATCGCCCCCGCCTTCGGACATCCACGCGCGGGCGGTGCGTGCATTGGTCATTGTTTCGATTGTGGTGAAGGTTTTTGAGGCGACAATGACCAGCGTGCGCGTCGGGTCGAGCTGCCGCAACGTATCCGCGATATGCGCCCCATCCACGTTCGAGACGTAATGCACCCGTGGTCCATCGTGATAAGGTGCCAGCGCCAATGTGGCCATGACAGGGCCGAGGTCTGACCCGCCGATGCCGATATTGACCACATCGGTAAAGTTGCCCCCCGCTCCAGCGATAGCACCGCCACGCACCTCCTCAGCGAACACGCGCATCCGTTGCAGCGTATCCAGAACCTCGGGCATAACGTCCTGACCGTCCACTTCAACCGGCCCGCCATCAAGGTTGCGCAAGGCCGTGTGCAACACCGCGCGCCCTTCGGTCTCGTTGATCTTCTCGCCCGCGAACATCGCATCACGCCGAGACGCAAGACCAGCCTCTGCACACAATTGAATGAGCGCGGATCGCACCACATCATCGATCTGTGTTTTTGAATAGTCGAATACCACATCCCCGGTTGAGGCTGAAAATACTTCGGCCCGGTTTGCATCTGCCGCAAACAGGTCAAGGATACGACGGTCACTTGTCGTCTGAGCCAGTGTTTTCAAAGCATCCAGATGCATTGCTTTACTCCGCCCAGTGTACGGTCATGCCACCAAGAACTGCGGCGATCGGTGCCTCTTCCGGTGGTAGCGACATGGCTTTTTCAAGAACGGCGCGTTTTGCCTGTCCATAGATGATCAGATGTTTCGACAGCGCCCCGTCCAGGACCGGAGCGGTCAGGGAAATTCGCGCCTCTGGCTGCGTTTCGGTCCGGGCGACGATCAACGTAGGTGCATCACTGCGCAATGCCTCGTCCAGCCCTTCCATTCCCGGAAACAATGAGGCCGTGTGCATGTCTTCGCCCATTCCCAGTACCAGCACCGACAATGGCAATACCGGCGCAATCAGCGACTCGATTTCAGGCAACGCTGCCTCAGGTTCTGCACCAGGGACATAAAGCGGAATATATTGCGCCACAGAGGCCCTGCTGGTCAGCAACCTTTCGCGGATCAAACGCTCGTTAGAGCGGTCATGATCCGCTGGCACACAGCGTTCATCCGTTGGCAACACACGCACACGATCCCACTCAAGATCGGCGGCACACAGGCTGTCAAATACCGGGCCCGGAGTTGTTCCCCCGGGGACGGCCATTGCAACGGTATCATGGTGCAGCAATGCGGCCTCAAGATCGCCCGCCAACACGTTGGCCACGTCGATGGCAAGCATTTCGCGATCAGCATATTCCTGAATTTTCATGGCTTTATCCCTTGCCAGTGGCGTCCATCACGTTTCATTAGCAGTTCAGCGTCGCCCGGCCCCGTGCTGCCGCTGTCATAAGGCTTCGGCACGTCCCCGCGCGCCAACCATCCAGCGATGATCGGATCGGTCCAGGCCCAGGCGGCCTCAACCTCATCCCCGCGCATGAACAGGGTCTGGTTTCCACGGATCACGTCCATCACCAGTCGTTCATACGCATCTGGCGGGTCCTGATTTTCGGGGCCGAGGGCTTCGGCAAAGCTCATGTCCAAGGGAACATCGATCAGACGCATCCCGCCCTGCCCCGGTTCCTTGATCGTCACCTTCAGCGTGATCCCCTCATTCGGCTGCAACCGGATCGACAACGTGTTGGCGTGACGCCCCGCTTCTTCCCCGAAAATCGAATGCGGCGCGTCCTTGAACATCACGTTGATCACCGACGAGCGCGCCACCAGACGCTTGCCGGTGCGCAGGTAGAACGGTGTACCTGCCCAACGCCAATTGCTGATATGGGCCTTTAACGCCACATAGCTTTCGGTGGTTGATCGCAGGTTGCCAACGCAGTCCCGGTATCCCGGCCCGTCCGATCCGGCCGCAAACTGCCCCCGCACGATGTGATGCGGTTCAACAGGATTAAGCGCCCGGATCACCTTGAGCTTTTCATCCCGAACTGCGTCAGGATCGAACTTGGCCGGAGGTTCCATCGCAATCAGGCAGAGCAGCTGCATCAGGTGGTTCTGCACCATATCCCGCATCGCACCCGCGCGCTCATAATAATCTTCGCGCCCCGCGATACCGACAGTTTCCGCAACCGTTATCTGGATATGGTCGACATACTGGCTGTTCCACAGCGGTTCGAACAGCATATTGCCAAAGCGGACCGCCATCAGATTCTGGACGGTTTCTTTGCCTAGATAATGGTCGATCCGGTAGATCTGATTTTCATTAAAATGCGCGGCCAGCGTGGCATTCAAGTCCCGCGCGCTTGCCAAATCATGTCCAAACGGCTTTTCGACCACGATGCGGGTTTCTTCTGTCACCAGATCATACGCCCTAACCCGTTCGGCCAATGGCCCGAACAGGCTGGGACCGACCGAGAAATAGAAAGCGCGAACCCGGTCCGGCGAGAGCTTTTCGCCCAGTACATCCCAACCTTCCGACGTCAAGGCATCCAGCGATACATAGTCGACCCGTTGCAGGAACCGGGTCAGGGCTTGCGAATCCCGGGCGCGTTCCGAAGCGTGCCGTTGCAGCGACTCAGCAACCATCTTACGAAAGGCGTCCGCCGAATGACCGGCGCGCGCCGCTGCGATAATCCGGGCATCCTCGTGCCACTGACCCGCACAATACCGACGGAAAAGCGCAGGCAGGATCTTACGCTGCGCCAGATCACCGGTGCCGCCGAAAATGATCAGATCAAATGGATCAACAGGGATGACACGTGAAACCATGAGTTGTCCTTACCCTGACCCTTCCGGCATGTCCAATGTTAGCGCAACCAAAGCTCAATAAATCTTGTTGATCAAAACTCTGTCAGAACCCCTGCACCAGACTTACCAAATCCGCGACAAAGGGCTAGATCAGTCTGATGACTTCAACGAACCGGATGCGGGAATGAAAGACAACGCCCCTCAGCTTGCCAATATCGGCAAGTTTCAGCGTAAACTGGTAACGGCCGATGGCCAGACCCGCGCAAAGGTTTCCCTGACCAACCCTCAGACCCTGTGGTTCAACACCGGCACGCTGTGCAATATTGAATGCGTAAGCTGCTATATCGCCAGCAGCCCGACCAATGACGCACTGGTTTATATCACTGCAGACGAGGTTCGTGACTACCTGGATCAGATCGAAGCCCGCAATTGGCCTGTGCGTGAAATCGGTTTTACGGGCGGCGAGCCCTTTATGAACCCCGAGATGATCGATATGACCCGCGCCGCGCTGGAGCGTGGATACGAAGTTCTGATCCTGACCAACGCGATGGCCCCGATGATGCGCCGCAAGGTGCGCGACGGGCTACTGGCATTGCAAAGGACTTTCAATGACAAGCTGACCCTGCGTGTTTCCGTCGATCATTACCGCGCAGAACTGCACGACCTTGAACGCGGCAAGGGGAGCTTTGAAAAAACCCTGACGGGTATGAAGTGGCTGCGCGATCACGGCTTTAACATGGCTGTTGCCGGGCGCACCGTTTGGGGTGAGTCTGACACGGAAAGTCGCGCGGGTTATGCCGCATTCTTTACAGAGCACGGCTTTGACATTGACCCGCATAACCCGGCTCGGACCGTCCTGTTCCCGGAAATGGACGAAACTGTCGAAGTTCCCGAGATTACAACGGCTTGCTGGGGAATACTGAACAAATCACCCGATGCATTGATGTGCGCCAGCGCCCGCATGGTGGTGAAACGGAAAGGCGCTGACCGGCCTGCCGTGTTGGCCTGCACCCTGCTGCCCTACGAGTCGGAGTTCGAGATGGGGCATTCTCTGGCCGAATCCGAGGCTGACGTTCACCTGAACCACCCCCATTGTGCCAAATTCTGCGTGCTGGGCGGTGCCAGTTGCTCTGGCTGAACGATTCAGGAATTCCTGATTTCGCTTCGGACGGATCATCAGACACGCGCCGACCATTTCGCTTCAATGATTGAAGAGCATGCACCAACGGAACTCGTACCTGCCTCTCGCTCAGTTCACACGAAACTCGCCCACCATGTTGCGCCACTCACCCGGTGCGATCATTTTGCGATGGGTGAATTTGACCGAATGCAGCGGGCCTTCGATTTCGCGCTGCCAGAAGTCGATGAATTTGAACAGTTTCGGATGATCCGGCGCAAGGTCGTAATCCTGCCAGATGAACGTGTTCAAGACGTGGATATAGTCGGGCATATGATAGAAAAACTCAGCCGTTGTCAGCCCGTACCCCTTGAGCATCAATTCGGTTTCGCTTGGATTCATGCAGACCTCCTGTTTGATACAAGGCCTGTTCAAGATATCACGAAAACCTTCTAATACTTATATAACAATATGTTACTTGAGTATTACCGGGGAATTTCCCCGTAAAGGCGCTGCTTGCTTGCACCTTATGTGCCGGGTCTGATAAGATACACCCACAAGATATAGACCCAGAACAAGACACGGGCAGTTTACGTGAGCGATACGCCAGAAATTCCTGAAAACATGGATGAAACCCCGCCCGAGCGCCCAGTCTATGACGGCCCGACGGTTTCCATCGAATCCGAAATGCGCACGTCCTATCTGGACTATGCCATGTCGGTCATCGTCAGCCGCGCGATCCCTGATTTGCGCGACGGGCTGAAACCGGTTCACCGGCGTATCCTTTATGCAATGCACGAAACGGGGAATACCCACGATAAGGCGTACCGCAAATCGGCACGCCCGGTGGGCGACGTGATGGGTAAGTACCACCCGCATGGTGACAGTGCGATCTATGACGCGCTGGTGCGGATGGCGCAGGATTTCTCGATGTCGCTGCCGCTGCTGGATGGTCAGGGCAACTTTGGCTCGATGGACGGCGATAACCCGGCGGCTATGCGGTATACCGAAGTGCGGATGGACAAGCCCGCCGCTTCCCTGTTGGCTGATATCGAAAAAGAAACGGTCGATTTTCAGGACAACTATGACGGCAAGGACCGGGAGCCGACAGTTCTGCCGGCCCGTTTCCCGAACATGCTGGTCAATGGTGCCGGAGGAATCGCCGTGGGGATGGCGACAAACATTCCACCGCACAACCTTGGCGAAGTAGTCGATGCGACTCTGGCGCTGATCGACGATCCCGACCTTACATCAGAACAGTTGATCGAATACGTCCCCGGCCCCGACTTTCCAACCGGCGGTGTGATGCTTGGGCGCTCAGGTGCGCGTAAGGCCTATCTGGAGGGCCGCGGCAGCGTCATCATCCGCGCCAAGACCCGGGTGGAAGAAATTCGCAAGGACCGCTATGCCATCGTTGTCGACGAGATTCCCTATCAGGTGAACAAGGCCGCGATGATCGAAAAGATCGCCGAGGCGGTTCGCGAGAAGCGGATCGAAGGCGTGGCCCATGTACAGGACGAATCCGACCGCAACGGCGTGCGCGTTGTGGTCGAGCTCAAGCGCGATGCGACGCCCGAGGTGGTGCTGAACCAGCTCTACCGCTTTTCGCCGATGCAGACCTCCTTTGGCTGCAATATGCTGGCGCTGAATGGTGGCCGCCCCGAACAGCTGACCCTGCGCCGGTTCCTGACCTCGTTCATCGACTTCCGTGAAGATGTCGTTGCCCGCCGTACGGCCTATGACCTGCGCAAGGCGCGCGAACGCAGCCACATCCTGTGTGGTCTGGCTGTGGCCGTGTCCAATGTCGATGAAGTGGTCGCAACGATCCGGTCGTCGGCGGACGCCGCCGAGGCCCGCGAAAAACTGATGACCCGCCGTTGGCCTGCCTCAGAAATCGAAAGTTATCTGCGCCTGATCGATGATCCTCTGTCCAAGATGAATGACGATGGCACCTATAATCTGACCGAGGTTCAGGCCCGTGCCATTCTGGAGTTGCGCTTGCAACGCCTGACCCAACTGGGTGTCAAAGAGGTCACGGACGAGCTGGAAGAACTGGCGGCCAAGATCAAGGAATACCTTGATATTCTGTCCTCACGCGAACGGATCATGGGCATCATCGCTGATGAGCTGCGCAGCGTGCGTGAACAGTTCGCGGTCGACCGCCGCACTGAGATCGTCGACTGGTCCGGTGACATGGAAGACGAAGACCTGATCGAGCGTGAAGACATGGTCGTGACCGTCACTTCGGGCGGGTACATCAAACGCACACCGCTGGCAGATTTCCGCGCCCAGAAACGCGGTGGCAAGGGCCTGTCGGGGATGCAAACCAAGGAAGAGGATGTTGTGACCAACCTCTTCGTTGCGAACACCCATACACAGCTGCTGTTCTTCACGACGGACGGGATGGTCTACAAGCTCAAGACCTGGCGCTTGCCCCAATCCGGACGCACCGGCAAAGGTAAGGCCATCGTCAACATCCTTCCGATCCCAACTGGCGTTTCCATCGCCGCGATAATGCCCGTGGATGTACCGGACGAGGAATGGGAAAACCTCCAGATCGTCTTTGCCACCAGCGCAGGTGACGTGCGTCGTAACCGGTTGTCGGACTTCACCAATGTCCGGCGCAACGGCAAGATTGCCATGAAGCTGCCCGACGGCATTGAACTGGTGAATGCGCGCATCTGTTCGGAAGACGAAGACGTGATGCTGGTCACCAATTCCGGCCGCGCGATCCGCTTCCGGACAACTGACGTGCGTGTCTTCAACTCGCGCGAATCCACAGGTGTCCGGGGGATCAGGCTGACCAACGGTGACCGCGTCGTTTCGATGTCCGTGATCCGTCATTTCGAGGCGACACCCGAAGATCGTGTGGCCTATCTCAAGATGCGGCGTGCGGTTGCGGGGCTTACCGAAGAAGACGCTGGTGAAGACGAGGAAGCCGCAGCAAGCAGCGATTTCAGTCAGGAGAAATACGCCGAGATGTCGGCTGCCGAAAACCTTATCCTCACTATCACCGCTGGTGGTGCAGGCAAGTTGAGTTCAAGCCACGACTACCCCGTGCGCGGACGTGGCGGCATGGGCGTAGCCGCGATGGACAAGGCGATGCGCGGTGGGGATTTGGTTGCATCATTCCCGGTCGAGATCGACGATCAGATCATGCTGGCCACATCGAAAGGCCAATCTATCCGGGTGCCGGTCGATGGCATCTCTTTCCGCTCACGTTCCGCAGGTGGCGTGAAAGTGTTCAATACCGGCAAGGGCGAAGAAGTCGTCAGCGTCGCCTGGATCGCCGACCAAGCCGACGAGGAAGAATGACAGTAACCCCGGGCACCGGTTCGACGGTTCCCGGAGTTCACTTCATGTCAGGTAGGCATTGAAAAAAGCGATGGTCCGGCTCCATGCCAGATATGCCGCAGCTTCGTCATACCTGGGCGTCGTATCGTTGTGAAAACCGTGATTGACGTCCGGATAGAAGTGCACGCTGAATTTCTTTTGATTGGCTTTCAACGCCTCTGAATATGCAGGCCATCCAGCGTTGATACGCTCGTCCAGACCGGCATAGTGAATCATAAGAGGTGCTTCGATGGACGGAACATCTTCGGCTGGTGGTTGCCGACCGTAGAATGGCACCGAGGCAGCAAGGTCCGGATAGGCTACGGCCAACGCGTTGCAAACACCTCCGCCATAGCAGAAGCCGACAGCACCAACTTTGCCTGTCGAAAGTTCATGATCACGAAGGAATTCAAAGGCGGCGAAGAAATCCGCCATCAGTTTTTCCCGGTCCATCGAGCGCTGCATCTCGCGCCCTTCTTCATCAGTACCGGGATAGCCGCCAAGGGGCGACAACCCATCAGGTCCAAAAGCCAGGAAACCGGCCTTGGCCGCGCGGCGCACAACGTCCTCGATATAAGGGTTTAGACCCCGGTTCTCGTGCACGACCAACACCGCAGGCAGTTTACCTTCGGCATTTGCCGGCATCGCCATCAGGCCGCTGGTTTCGCTATGCCCATCCGGGCTGTCATATGCGACCACCATGGTTTGGATCGCGGGATCGTCCGGGGCCACCTGTTGCGCCCAGGCGTAATTGGGTTGCAACTGGTCCAGGATCATTGCGCCTGTCATTCCGGCAGCCGTGTATTTACCGGCTTTTGAGATGAACTCACGCTTGGACATCGTGCCGTGCACATATCCGTCGAATATCTCGAGGATACGCGGATCAAAATCACTGGCTTTCTTGCGGGCGTTTCCGGTCATCGTTGCCTCCCAGGCGATGGTATCGGTGCACCGATTCTAACGCCTGAGCTGCAATTCGGAAACTCACAAATCGTAGAGCGCGCCGAACTTGGTCTCGAGATAGCTTAGCAATGGGTCCGGTCCGGGCTCGATGCCGCTTGCACGGGCTATCACCTCGCGCGGTGCATAAAGGCCGCCATGCTGCTGGACATGCTCACGCAACCAGCCGGTTGCGCCGGTGGTGTCGCCGCGAGCCAGTTGCGCATCAAGATCGGGCTCTGAACCGCGCAAGGCTTGATAAAGGCACCCAGCATAGACATTGCCCAGCGAGTATGTCGGGAAGTAACCGAACAGCCCAACCGACCAGTGCACATCCTGCAAACAACCGTTCGAGGGCTTGTCGACCGCATAACCGAAATCTGCCTTGAATCGATCATTCCAGGCGGCTTCCAGATCGCCGACCTGCAAGTCTCCGGCCATCAGCGCGCGTTCCAGATCAAACCGCAGCATGATGTGCAGATTGTATTGAACCTCATCCGCCTCGGTGCGGATATAGCCGTTGTGGACGCGGTTGACCGTCGCATAAAACGCATCCGGATCGGCAATGCCGAACTCGCCGAACGCCTCTTTCATTTGTTCGAACAACCAACCGGTAAAGGCCCGCGACCGACCCAACTGGTTTTCGTAGATCCGGCTTTGACTTTCATGCACGCCCATCGACACACCAGACCCGAGCGGTGTCAGCAGGTATTTCCTGTCGATCCCCTGTTCATAGGCGGCGTGGCCCACCTCGTGAATGGTGGAATAGAAACAATTGAACGGGTCCGTTTCGCTGGTTCGCGTGGTGATGCGGACATCAAGACCACTGCCTGAACTGAACGGGTGAACCGCCTTGTCCACGCGGCCATTGTTCAGGTCATAGCCAAAGGCGACCGCCAGTTTTTGTGTCAGACGCATCTGGGTCTGCTCATCAAAACTGCGGTTCAGGGCAGCGGGCTCGGGCCGCTCCAGCACAGCGGCGCGCAGGGCCACCAGTCGTGGGCGCATCTGGTCGAAGATATCCGCAATCTGTGCGCTGGTCGTGTAAGGCTCGTAATCTTCGACCATGGCGTCGTATACGTCGCCCCCTTGCGCCAGCGCCTCGCCTTCCTGTCGTTTCAGCGATACGACCTCTTCCAGAACCGGAAGAAAGGCCGAGACATCTTCGTCCGCGCGCGCCTGCGCCCACTTTCCCTGCGCAGCGGATGTCACACGGGCAATCGCCGTCGCCAGATCGGCAGGCACCTTCACCGCGCGATCATATGCGCGCCGGATTTCACGCATCTGCGCCTTGCCGACCTCATCCTGAGGCGCGGCCTGATCCAGCCATTCGGCAACACGAGGATCAGAACGACGTGCGTGCAGGACAGATTCGATAGCTGCCATTTCTTCGGCGCGCTGTGGCGCAGCGCCGCGCGGCATGACGGTTTCCTGGTCCCAGCCAAGCCGACCGGCGATCTGGCCCAAAGCCGAAGTTTCCCGCTGAAAGGTCATCAGTTCATTGAAAGCGGTCATAATTTCAAACTCCGCGCACAGATGTTGCGATTGGATAAGCCGTGAGGAACCGCGCGCGCAGGATCAGCGTCCAAACGATGACGGCCATAAACTGGTGGAAGATAGCGACCTGCCATGGCGCGCCGTAAACCACGGTCACGATGCCGACGACGACCTGTAACGAAAGCGCGGCGAAAGCAGCGTTGAAGGCAAAACGCGTCTGCGGATGCGCGCTGCCGCTGCCACGTCGCCAGACGACAACGGCGAAGATGAACAGCAGATACCCTGCACACCGGTGGATGAACTGTACCAGACCGGGGCTTTCAAAGAAGTTTCGCCACATCGGCTCCAACATAGTCGCATCCGGTGGAAGCAACTGCCCTCCCATCAGCGGCCAGTCGGTGTAAGACCGCCCGGCGTCGATCCCGGCGACAAGCGCGCCAATGAGTATTTGTAAAAAGGCGAAGTGCATCAGCCCTGTGGACAATGAAAACAGCCTGACCTCTTTGGCCCGGCGCGCCTGCATCAGGTCACGTTCTTCCCGGCCGAGTTCAAAGATGTACCAGGCCAGGACTCCCAGGATCACAAAAGCCAGCCCCAAATGCGTTGCCAGACGGTAACTTGCAACAGCCGTCATGCCTTCACCCTGGGTGACGCCCGAGGCCACCATCCACCAACCAACAGCGCCCTGCAGACCGCCAAGAAGACCCGGAACGATCAGCTTTCCCATCCACCCTGTCGGGATCTTGCGGGTGAGAAGAAAGGTCAGAAATCCAACGGCCCAGACCAAACCGATCATGCGGCCCAACTGACGATGGCCCCATTCCCACCAATAGATGGATTTGAAATCACCCAGTTCCATCCACTGGTTCTGGATGCGCCATTGGTCAATCTGCTTGTACTTGTCGAACTCTGCCTGCCAGTCCGCTTCGGTCATCGGCGGCAAAGCTCCGGTGATCGGGCGCCATTCGGTGATCGAGAGGCCGCTGTCAGTCAGGCGCGTCAAGCCGCCAACCGCGATCATCACAACGACCAGAGCAAACAGGATCATCAGCCAGACGCGGATCGCATTGCGCGCGCCGCCGCGCCCCCGGTCGATCATACCGGGTTGAACCGCCTGTTGTTTTTTGGTGTCCGTGACCTCTTCGAAGATGCTGCGCTTACCGCTCATGCTGTCCTCATGTCCTGATTTTGTCGCAAGCTAGGGCTTGGGTGAAGATAGGTCCAGCCTCAGCCTTTATCCTTCCAGCGGACCATCTGACGCATGATCCCGTGCAACATCTGCACATCGGCCCGTGTCATTCGCATCCGCGACCACAGGTTGCGCAGGTTAACCTTCATCCCTTCGGCCTTTTCGGGAGGGTAGAAGAACCCCGCCTCCTCCAGCCTATCCTCGTAATGCTCGACAAGTTTTTCGACCTCGATCCCAGTGGCCCAGTCACCTTTGCCCAGGTCGGTCGATTCATGCACCACATCCCCGGTCTGGCGCATCCACTCATAGGCGGTCAGCAATACGCATTGACCAAGGTTCAGCGAGGCATATTCCGGGTTCACCGGCACCGAGATGATCGCGTTGGCCTTGGCGATGTCTTCATTCTCTAGCCCCGCGCGTTCAGGGCCGAACAGAACGGTAACCTTCTCGCCTGCCGCGATCTTTCCGGCGGCAATCTTCATTGCGTGTTCTGGGCTGTAGACAGGTTTGGTCAAGCCCCGCTGACGGGCTGTCGTGGCGAAGACAAACGTGCTGTCGGCCAGCGACCCGGCCAAGTCGTCAAACAGCTGCGCCTCATCCAGCAAGCGCCCTGCGCCGCTGGACATTGCCACCGCTTTGGGGTTCGGCCAGCCGTCACGCGGGGCCACGATACGCATCCGGTCAAGCCCAAAGTTCCACATCGCCCGCGCAGCAGCACCGATGTTTTCACCCATTTGCGGGCGCACAAGCACGAAGGAAGGCTGGGGTTTGTCGCTGGGCATGGCTCACCTTAAGAAAACTTGGCCTGCTGTAATTGGCAGGCTCTTGCAGGGCAAGGCGCAGGGGCGTTATTTGCAGGCTCTGATCCATAAAAGTTTGCTTCCCAGCCGCAATCCGCTAAACCGCGCCAAAGACTGAAAGCCGAAGGACGCGCCCATGGACACCCCCGAGCAGCCGCAGATTTACCTGATCACGCCTCCGACCATCGAGTTGAGCACGTTCACGAACAAGCTGGCGACTGTGCTGGACGGGGTCGAGATTGCCTGTATCCGCCTCGCGTTGGCCGGAAGCGACGAAGATACCATCGCCCGTGCAGCGGACGCTTGTCGCGAAGTCGCCCATTCGCGCGACGTGGCCATCGTGATCTCGAACCATGTATTGCTGGCGCAGCGTTTGGGGCTGGACGGGGTGCACCTGGATGATGCTGCACGCTCGGTCCGCACCGCGCGCAAGGAACTGGGCGCCGATGCAATCGTCGGAAGCTTTTGCGGCGCGTCCAGCCATGATGGCATGACTGCTGGTGAAAACGGGGCGGATTATGTGGCTTTCGGTCCTGTCGGCTCGGCCAAACTGAGGGATGGGACCCGCGCCGAAAAGGACCTGTTCCAATGGTGGTCCGAGATGATCGAGGTTCCGGTTGTGGCCGAAGGTGGGTTGACGCCCGAATTGATCCGCGATCTGGCCCCCTGCACCGATTTCTTTGGCATCGGCGATGAGATCTGGGGCAGTGACGATCCGCTTGGCGCACTGAAAATGCTGCTGGCCGCGTTGCCTTAACCCTGCACCCAAGGCTCGACTATCCAGTAGACCCCGGCACCTGCAATCAGCATCGAGGCCAGAACCGATACCCGGCCTCGTATACGGTGTGAGCCGCCAGAAAACAAAAGCGCCAGAGCAAGCCCGGCAAGGGCCACGGCAAAAAGCGGCAGAATATTCCCGGCGCCAAAGCCCAAGATGGCCGGGGGCAGATGATCTGGCGGCACTCCGATCCCGATCAGGGCCGAGGCAAATACCAGACCTTGAAGACCGCCAATGGCGAGAACCGCCAACAAACGCCAGACCTGCAATCGCCGGGCAACCAGGTTCCACAGCGCCAGAACGATGGTCGAAGCCACCAGAACCGGGGCCTCGCTCACTTTTCCTGCATCCAATACGCCATGCAAACCCAGCCCAAGCCCGATCAGAGCGCCCGCTGACAGGAACACCAGTTGAGATACCACTGGGCGCAATTTCAAAGACAGAAACACTAGCGCCAAAACAAGAATGGATGCCTTAATTGGGTTTCGGAGAAACTGATCGACCCCTTTTGTGAAATATGTCTGCAATGTTTGTTGCGTTGTCAGAGACGCCCCGCCTTGCAAGGGGATCAGCGGGCTGGCTTCACCGGCAGCCAAATACCCGGTGTATGGGGCCGCGACATTTTGCTGTCGCAGAACGATGGGTCCGCTTTCTGACGGCCAGGTCAGACGCAGGTTTGACGCCTGATCGGGCAAAGGAGCAGTCAGCAACAGTTTGGAAACCCGCACTTTCTCCGTTTCTCCTACAACAGGAATACGCACACCTTCATAAGACAAACTCAATCGCTCTGGTGCCTCCACGATAAGATTATGTTTCCAGAGCTGAACGAACTCTCTGATCTGGGGTTCCAGCTCAGAGGAAACCAGCCGCCGCAAGGATTTGTAGTTTGGATCGTCGGAAAACGCAGCGGGCTGCGCGGGATTGTTCCCGGTTAATATGGCCTCGGCATTCCATTTCAACTCTAGAAACAAAGTGTCGGACTTGACCCAGAAATCAACGACGGTCGGCGGGGCGGATTGCGCTCTGCCGGATCCGGGATGCAAAGCTACAAGAACAAAAAAACTCAGGGCACAGGTTTTGAGGGTTCGAAAGATGGCGCGGAAAACAGGGCCATTCATACGAAAAGCTCCAACAGGAAAATCAAATCACCAATCATTGCTATCGATTGTTCCCGCGAAGGCCGCAGATCGCAAGCCCAAAGGGCATATCGGACCTGTGCACCGTAAATCTCTGATTGCGGTAACGTTCTGACTTGCATGGGCATCACCGCTGCGGCATGACGTCCTTTATGACTCAGAACAGTAATATCCTGTGTATCGGTTCGGTCCTGTGGGACGTGATCGGACGATCGGCCAGTGCCATGCGGCAAGGCTCGGACGTGCCTGGCCGGATTACCCGTCTGCCGGGTGGTGTTGCGATGAACATAGCCATGACGCTGGTGCGTTTTGGTATGACGCCAACCCTGCTGACCGCCATTGGCCGCGACCCCGAGGGCGACGAGCTGATTCATGCCTGTTCCCGCCTCGGTATGGTCACGGATCACATCTATCGCTCGCAGGACCTGCCGACCGACCGATATATGGCCGTCGAAGGTGCCAACGGGTTGATCGCGGCCATTGCCGACGCGCATTCGCTGGAAGCCGCTGGCGCTAAGATACTGCGTCCGCTGATGCACGGCCCGCTAGGCTATGAAAACACGCCCTTTGAGGGGCCCATTGCGCTTGACGGCAACCTGACCCTGAACCTGCTGGAAGAAATCGCCCAAAGCCCTGCATTTGCCCGTGCCGATCTGCGTGTTGCCCCGGCCTCGCCAGGTAAGGCCGAGCGCCTGTTGCCCTTCCTGAAACATGCCCGCGCCACGCTTTATGTGAACCTCGAAGAAGCAGGAATATTGTGCCAGCGTGAATTCACCGATTCTGAATCTGCCGCAAAGGGCCTTCTGGATCGTGGCGCACTGCGCGTGCTGGTCACCGATGGCGGCAGCTCGGCCACGATCGGCAGTTCGGACGAAATTCTGACCCAAACACCCCCCTCCGTTCTGGTCACCCGTGTGACCGGCGCCGGGGATACCTTCATGGCGGCTCATATCGCCTCAGAATCCGGCGGCGCATCGAGTGATGAGGCTCTGACCCGCGCTCTGCATGCCGCAGCAACCTACGTTTCCGGAGAAACCCCACTGTGATCGACATTCAATATTCAGCCGAGGTCCGCGCTGCCAAGGACGCGGGTCATCCCATCGTTGCGCTGGAAAGCACCATCATCACCCATGGCATGCCCTACCCGCAAAACGTCGAAGTTGCGGCGCAGGTCGAACAGGACATCCGCGATGCGGGGGCGGTTCCGGCGACCATGGCGGTGATTGAAGGCAAATTGCATGTGGGGCTCGAGCCTGGCCAGTTGCAATGGCTGGGTCAGGCGCAAGGCGTTGCCAAAATCTCGCGCGCAGATATGGCGGCCTGCATCTCGACCGGTGGTACCGGAGCCACAACCGTCGCCGCCACCATGATCGCCGCGCATTATGCCGGGATCGAGGTATTTGCCACCGGCGGCATCGGGGGTGTGCATCAGGGCGCTGAAACCACGTTCGACATCTCGGCTGATCTGCACGAACTTGGCCATACACCAGTCACCGTCGTCGCAGCCGGGGCCAAGGCCATCCTTGATCTGGCCAAAACTCTTGAAGTTCTGGAAACGCTGGGGGTGCCTGTCATCGCCCATGGCCAGGATGCGTTTCCTGCCTTCTGGTCTGCAAAATCACCCTATGCTGCCCCCCTGCGCATGGACACTCCTGAGGCTATCGCCAAGGCCCATGCAACGCGTCGCGCGTTGGGCCTGCCCGGCGGGCAGCTTGTGGCGAACCCGATCCCGATCGCGGATCAGATCCCTTCCGAAATACTGGCCCCCATCATCGCCGAGGCACAGGCTGATGCAGATGCGCATCGGATCACCGGAAAAGATGTGACGCCCTATCTGCTGCAACGTATCTTTGAAAAGACCGAAGGACGTTCGCTTACCGCCAACATTGCCCTCGTGCGCAACAATGCGCGCCTTGCTGCGGCGATTGCACGGGCACTGGCAGAACAGGGATAACGCAAGCCTATTGTGCCATGGCTACCGATTGACTACCTAAATCCCGATAACCACTCGGAACCAAGATGAATACACCGTTCGACGAAGAACCGCATCATCGCCGTCCTGGCATGCTGGCACGGCTGCGCGCATCTTTCCTGACCGGCCTCGTTGTCATTGCACCGGTCTGGCTGACGGTTTGGCTGATCTGGTCGGTAGTCGGCTGGATCGACAGTGCCGTTTTGCCACTGGTGCCTCATCAGTTCCAACCGGAACAATACGTTGGTATCAACCTGCGCGGTGTGGGCGTCGTGATCTTCCTGATCTTTACCGTGATTGTAGGGTGGATCGCCAAAGGCATTCTGGGCCGGTCCCTGATCCTGTTCGCCGAAAGCGTGGTAGATCGGATGCCGGTCGTCCGCTCGATCTATTCCGGGATCAAACAAATCTCGGAAACCGTATTTGCCCAAACCGAACGCTCTTTTGAAAAGGCTTGCCTGATCCAGTACCCCCGCCGCGGGATCTGGGCCATTGGGTTCGTCTCGACAACCGCCAAAGGCGAAATCAGCAAACGTGCAGAAACCGGAGGAGAGCTGCTCAGCGTCTTTGTTCCGACCACCCCCAACCCGACCTCGGGCTTTTTGCTGTTTTTCCCGGCGGAAGACGTAATTTTGCTGGACATGACAATTGAGGATGCCGCGAAACTGGTGATCTCGGCCGGGCTCGTTTATCCCAACGAAAAAGACCCTACGCAACCACCCGAGTGATTAACCGAACATGGTCGGCAGATCGACTGTACTGGTCTGGCCCAGATCACTCTTGTGCTTGGTCAGAAAACGATCCGCTGCCGCCCGCCCCGCCTGTTTCAGCTTGTGCAAAATAACCGGGTTGGGCACGGTTTTGGTGGCAACAGACAGGCTGCTCATCAACTCGTTATCCGCAATCATATGCACCAGAACGCGGCTCATGTCCCCGGCCTTCAGCTTGCCCTCTTTCAGAAGCCGCTGAACAAAACTGATTGCCCGCAATTCGCGAAACAGGGATGAGTTGAAGCTGATCTCGTTGATCCGGTTCTGGATCTGCTGCGGTGTGACCGGCACCGCGTCGCGCTCCAACGGGTTGATATTCACGATCACTACATCATCCGGCAGGTCATTGTTGAACAGCGGATAGAGCGCCGGATTACCAGTATAACCGCCATCCCAGTAGGCTTCGACCCGGTTAGTATTTGGATCAAATATCTCGACTGCCTTGAACAGGGTCGGCAGGCAAGCTGAAGCCAGAATGGCATCTGTCGAGACCTCCTCGCCAGTAAAGACGCGGATTTTCCCACTTCTCACGCAGGTGGCGCACACAAACAGGCGGGGTCCCGCATCGGCGCATACTTCCGCAAAATTGAACCTGTCCACCACCGGCTCCAGCGGATTGCTGTAGAATGGACCATAGGCATAAGGTGACACCATCCGCGACCAGGCATCACCGATTGAAAACGGCACCGAATATTCCATCGCCTGCGCGATTGCGGCCGGTTCCAACCCGCGAAACCAATTGGCTATACGCATGTCTCCAATCGCACCCATACGCCTCCAAAGCCCGTCCAGTTGCGCGCGCGCACCTTCACGTCCTGAATGAACCATCCCCGATTTGAACGCCGCACCGTTCAACGCACCGGCGGATGTTCCGGTGATCGCGGCAACCTCGATGTCTTCCTCATCCAGCAGTCGGTCAAGCACACCCCAGGTGAATGCCCCATGCGCACCGCCGCCCTGCAAAGCCAGATTGATCCGTATCACCGCCCTCACCCTTCATCTTTTCAGAAATACTCCGGGGGTTTGGGGGCAGCGCCCCCAAGGCCAATCACAAGGCGGTCCAGCCGCCATCGACAGAAATCGTGGTTCCCGTGATCTGCGCCGCCGCGTCCGAGCAAAGGAAAATGGTTGTTCCGCCCAGTTGCTCAACCGTGGCGAATTCCTTGGAAGGTTGCCGTTCCAGAAGCACGTTTTTCACAACCTCCTCGCGGCTCATATTATATTCTTTCATTGTGTTCGGGATCTGGGCCTCGACCAGAGGCGTCAGCACATAGCCCGGGCAAATAGCGTTGCAGGTGATCGGTTCTTGCGCGGTTTCCAGCGCAACGGTCTTGGTCATCCCCACCACTCCGTGCTTGGCGGCAACATAGGCTGCCTTGAACGGCGACGCCGTCAGGCCGTGGGCCGAGGCGATATTCACAATACGACCCCAACCCGCCTTTCGCATCATCGGCAGCGCGGCAGCGGTCGTGTGAAAGGCCGAGTTCATGTTGATCGCGATAATCGCATCCCATTTATCCACCGGGAACTGATCGATCGGGGATACATGTTGAATACCCGCGTTGTTCACGAGAATGTCGCAAGATCCGGCCTGCTCAATCAGCGCGCGGCACTCTTCACCTTTTGACATGTCCGCCTTGATGTAACGTGCTTTGGTTCCGGTCTCTTTGGCAATCTCAGCGGCCAGCGCGTGATCTTCGTCACGGTCCGTAAAGGAATTCAGGACGACATCCGCTCCAGCCTTCGCCAGCTCGCGCGCGACCCCCAGTCCGATGCCAGAATTAGACCCCGTGATGATTGCTGTTTTGCCGGAAAGGCTCATGACCGTTCTCCCTGAAGCGATGATTTGGTGCACAATGCCATGCTGCACCTGCAAAGAAAACGGGGAAACACACCGGTCCGAAATCCCAGCCTGACACTTCTCAAGCAGTCAAAAAAAACGCCCGCACGAAGCGGGCGTTAAGTTATTGAGGCAGGTTTCATACAGGCAAGAAACCTATCGAGCAGTGCATCCTTTATAAGCAATTCCACGCCTTCGTCCAAGCTAAAAGTTTGATAATATGAAAAATCATCACTACGGTGAATCCCAACAAAATAAGGCCAGAGCAGGATTGTTTCCAAAATGAGCCCGGATTTTCTCCGACCGTTTCGACCACTTGTGGCGGGAATCGCAAGCATTTTCATGATCTCTGTCGCCCATGCAGAATCGTCTCATGGCATAGCTATGTATGGGGACCCGGCCCTACCACCGGATTTTGTGTCCCTACCCTATGCCAACCCCGATGCCCCCAAAGGAGGCAAAGTCGTTTTCGGAAATACCGGCGGCTATAACAGCCTGAACCCGTTTTTGCAAAAAGGCACCTCGCCTTGGCAATTGCCATTTTGGACCCATGAAAGTCTGATGGGGCGATCCTGGGACGAACCTTTCACACTTTACGGGCTGTTAGCCGAATCAGTTGAGACGGCGCCGGACCGGTCGTGGGTTGAATTTACCCTGCGGGAAGAGGCCCGGTTTTCTGACGGCAGCCCGGTCACGATTGACGACGTGATTTGGTCATATGAGACGCTCGGCACTCAGGGGCATCTGCGCTATCGCGGTTTTTGGGACAAAGTCGACAGGATCGAACAGACCGGCCCGCGTTCGGTTCGGATTACTTTCAACGTGCCTGATCGCGAACTTGCCCTGCTCGCAGGGATGCGTCCGATCCTGCAAAAGGCGCAGTGGCAGGACAAGGATTTTGCCGACGCCGCCTTGCAAGATGTCCCAATCGGCACCGGCCCCTATGTGATCGATAGCTACGAGGCGGGGCGCTATGTGAACCTTCGTCGCAACCCCGAATATTGGGGGCAGGATATCCCGTTCCGCCGCGGCACCATGAATCTGGACGAAATGCGGATCGAGTTCTACGGCGACGGCAGCGTCCTGTTCGAAGCCTTCAAAGCCGGTGAACTATCAGCGGTGCGTGAGTTCAACGGCGACAAATGGGACACGCAATACAGCTTCCCCGCCGTTCAGCGCGGTGATGTCATCAAGACCGAGATACCGCATGGCAAACCGTCAGGCATGACCGGGTTCGTGATGAACACCCGCAAAGCCCCGTTTAACGACTGGCGCGTTCGCGAGGCCCTGACGCTGGCCTTCAATTTCGAATTCATCAACGACACGATCACTGGTGGGACGCAGCCAAGGATCACGTCCTACTTCTCGGGCTCAGACCTGGCCATGCAGCCCGGACCGGCCCAAGGGCAGGTAAAAGCCCTGCTGGAACCCTTTGCCTCGGATCTGATCCCCGGCACGCTGGAAGGGTATGAACTGCCGAAGGGCGACGGTTCAGCCCGCAACCGCGCAAACATCCGCAAAGCCACCAAACTGCTGACCGAATCGGGCTGGACCGTTCAGGACGGGGTTTTGCGCAACACGAATGGTGACCCGTTCAAAATGACGGTCTTGCTACAGCAGGGGGATAGCGAGATGGCGTCGGTGGTCGAGATTTATTCCCGCGCGCTGGAACGACTTGGCATTCAGATCACAGCGGAACAGGTCGACAACGCGCAGTATGTCGGGCGCACCGGAGAGCTGGATTTTGATGTTACGCCTTTCCGGCGTGCTCTTTCACTGTCTCCCGGCAACGAACAGCGTTTGTATTGGGGAAGCGAGAATGCGGACACACCCGGTACACGCAACCTGATGGGCGTGGCCTCGCCCGCTGTTGATGCGATGATTGACGCCATGCTTGCCTCGGAAACACCTGAAGATTTCACCGCGGCAACCCGCGCGCTTGACCGGGTTCTGACGGCCGGTCGTTATGTCATCCCGATCTGGAGTTTTGATGTCGGGCGGATTGCCCATATCCGCGAGCTCAAGTTCCCTGAGACTGTGCCAATCTATGGCGACGGACCGCAATACATGCCGGAAGTGTGGTGGTACGACGCCGGGTAATCACTTGAACATCAGGGCAGCCGGGCTTTGCACGACACCGGCTGTTCTCCGCACGGTGTTGGCGGACCCCTTGAAAAACGCGATTCCTTCGCGCTTCCAGCACGATTGGCCCCGGAAAACCACGCCTGTCGGCGGAATTCAGCACATGGCCGTCACACTAGGGATACGTTTCGCGACAGCAGGTCGCAGCATCAGATGCAGGCCATATCGGATGCCGGATGATCCCATGAGACGCACCTTCAGCCTGCTTCGGTCAACGTTAAAAGCTGCATTGAATCGCGGTATTTAGACATAGCCCAAAGATGGAGGTCGCCTTTACAACTCGCGCGCCGGGAATACCCGGTTCCGCACCAAACAGATCTCCTGATCCGCAGGTGCTTTAAACAGTTTCAAGCCTGCCGCCCTGTTGCGGCAGGTATTGCAGAGGCACAATCTTGTAAAAGGAATGCAGTGGCATGCTGCGACATTTTGTCATGTCTTCCCTAACGGCACCCATTACGTACCCTAAAGAGGGGGAGAGCAGTCCTAAACGCTACATAAGGAAAGCTCATACATGATGAACTGGACGGATCTGACACAAGACTGGAATGCGGCCTACGCACGTGCAAAGCGGCGTTTTCCGAATTTGCGTGACCAAGACATGATGCGCGTATCAAAAGATCGTAAAGGGTTCGAAGCCTATCTGGCAGAGCGTCACCAGTTAACCATGAACGAAGCTCATGAAGAGGTCGAAGATTTCCTGTTCACCGAAGGTCTGAACAGAGAATTCTGCCGCGCGTCGCTAAGCAAGTGATGTGACCCAAAGGATTGTCGCATCTTCGTCACTGACGGAGATTACGTTATGGCCCATGCTGCCATCGTAATAGGCGCTGTCACCCCTACGCATTTCGACCGGCTCATAGAACTCGGTATAGAGCCGGACAACACCAGTCAGAACATACATGAACTCTTCGCCATCGTGGCGCACCCAGCCGTCGAATTCGTCCATGGACCGTGCCCGAACCCGCGCGCGGTAGGGCAGCATGTGTTTCTTGGTCAGGGTTTCGGCCAGCAACTCATGCTCGTAGGTCGTTGTCGCGTGGGCCGCCCCTTCGCCCATCCGGGTAATCGCCATCCGTCCGATGACCTGGTCCCGCTGCGGCGGTGTGAAAAGCTGAGGCACCGAGATTTCCAAGCCAACCGCAAGCTTTTTGAGCGCGTCATAGGTAGGTGACATCTGCCCGTTCTCGATCTTGCTGAGCGTAGAACGGGCCAAACCGGCCTGACTGGCGGCCTGCTCCAGCGTCCATTTCCGCGCTTTTCGCAATTCGCGCACGCGCGCGCCAAGGTCCAGCGGTTCAACTTCGGTGTGATCACCGGAATCGCGGGCAATTCGGATCAGGGATTTGGGATCTTGGGTGCTCATGTCATTCTCTATAGGCTTGGCCAGCCGCGCTTGCAACGCGCCAGACACCGCGTTAGCCAATGGCCATGTTATCTGTCTTCGATCAGGGGGCGCCCGCGCCCTGCCCCGCACCGTTCAATCTGGCGGCGCATGTCCTTGGCCGTGCCGATCAGGTCCCTGACAAAGTGGCGTTGTCGGTACTAATGCCCCACGGCGCGCAGGACTGGACCTATCGCGACCTGCAATCTGCCGTGTTGGGCACAGGCGCGGGGTTGCTGCAATCAGGTCTGACACCCGGCGATACCGTTCTGATGCGGCTCGGCAATACGGTGGATTTCCCGATTGCCTATCTGGGCGCGATTTCAGTGGGTATCATTCCGGTGCCGACTTCGTCGCAACTGACGGAACCCGAAACCGCCAGAATGATCGACGATCTGTCCCCGGCTGCGGTTCTTCGTGATCCCGCTGTCTCATGCGCGCCTCATCCCAGACAGATCGAGTTGGATGCATTAAAGGCCATGCGCGACATTCCACCCGCCAGCTATGACCTGGGCGACCCCGAGCGCATGGCATATGTCGTCTACACCTCGGGAACCTCGGGCAGTCCGCGTGCCGTGGCCCACGCCCATCGGGCAATCTGGGCGCGGCAGATGATGGTCGATGGTTGGTATGGTCTGCGCGCGTCCGATCGGCTGTGTCACGCCGGAGCGTTCAACTGGACCTATACACTTGGCACCGGTCTGATGGACCCGTGGACCATCGGCGCAACCGCCTTGATCCCGGAACCGGGCACGGACATCTCCGCCCTGCCCGCTCTGCTCCGCCAGCATCGCGCAACGATCTTTGCGGCGGCACCGGGGGTCTTTCGAAAATTGGTGCAAGAGTATGAGCAAATCAACTTACCTGACCTGCGCCACGGTTTATGCGCGGGGGAAAAGCTGTCGCGCGCCCTGCACGAGAAATGGCTAAGCGCCACCGGTACGGAATTGTTCGAAGCCTATGGCATGTCTGAATGCTCGACCTTCATATCCTCCAGCCCGGCCCATCCCGCACGCGGCGACGCATTGGGGCACCCGCAACCGGGTCGTCGCGTGGCCATTCTGGGCCCGGACGGCCCGGTGCCGCAGGGGCAAGAAGGCACCATCGCCATTCATCGGTCTGACGCTGGATTGATGCTGACCTACCTCAATGCACCGGATGAAGTTGAAACCCGGATGCAAGGCGAATGGTTCCTGACCGGAGATCAAGGGGCAATGGCAGTGGACGGCCAGATCAGTTATCTGGGCCGGGACGACGACATGATGAATGCCGGAGGCTACCGCGTGTCCCCGGTCGAGGTCGAAGCCGCCCTGTCCCGTTTTCCCGGCATCACGCAGGTCGGCGCGGCCGCGGTCGAGGTCAAACCGGACACATTTGTGATAGCAGCCTTCTATACCGGCCCGGAAAAGCTGGACGATGCAGCCCTGCGCACCTATGTCGAGGCAAACTTGGCACGTTACAAACAACCACGCGCCTTCATCCACCTGTCTGCGCTGCCCACCGGTGGCAATGGCAAACTCCTGCGCCGGGCGTTGCCGGCCTATTTCGAGGCACCAGCCACATGACCCAGACCGTCAAGCTCGACATCCTGTCCGATCCGATCTGCCCGTGGTGCTATATCGGCAAAACGCATCTGGACAAAGCATTGGCCAATGTGCCCGAGCACCCTTTTGTCATCGAATGGCATCCGTTTCAGTTGAACCCTGATATGCCGGACGCAGGTATGGATCGTCGCGAATATCTGGAACGCAAGTTCGGTGGCAAGGACGGTGCCGTACGTGCTTATGCGCCCGTGGTTGAACACGCTGAAAACGCTGGTCTGAAGATCGACTTCGAAGGCATGAAACGCACACCCAATACTCTGGATGCACATCGCCTGATCCATTGGGCCGGGATCGAAGGCAAACAGAATGCTGTCGTCGATGCGCTATTCGATGCCTACTTCGTTCAGGCCCGCGATATCGGCGACCCCGAGGTCCTGTCCGACATCGCAGACAGTGCCGGAATGGACGCTGCGGTGGTCATGAAGCTGCTGAAATCCGACGCTGATCGCGAGGATATTCGCAACCGCGATACTCATTCTCGTGAAATGGGCGTCAGCTCGGTCCCGACCTACATTGTTGCCAATCAACATGCCGTTCCGGGTGCTCAACCGCCTGAAATGTGGGAGAAAGTGATCGCTGAAATCATGTCTCAACTTGACACTTATCCTGCAGAATAGCACAGAGGTCTGTGCGAATTTCCAGTCTGGTCTAACCTGACCCGCCATGATAGCGCGAACAGGTTAGGAGTGCTTCATGGCCAACCGCATGTCGAAGGCGGAATTCATTGCGCTGATCGCAATGATGTTCGCCACTATCGCGTTTTCGATCGATTCAATGCTGCCCGCCCTGCCTGAAATCGGCGCGCAGCTTAGCCCTGATGACGTCAATCGCGCCCAACTGATCTTGACATCCTTCGTTCTGGGAATGGGTATCGGTACATTCTTTACCGGCCCGCTATCGGATGCGCTGGGGCGCAAGCCAGTGATCTTTTGCGGTGCGCTTTTGTACATTGCGGCTTCGGCTGTTGCCTGGGCCAGTTCTTCGCTGGAACTGGTACTGATTGCGCGTGTTGTGCAGGGTCTGGGCGCTGCCGGGCCTCGTGTCGTGGCGATGGCCATCACGCGTGACTTGTATTCGGGCCGGGAAATGGCACGCATCATCTCGATTGCCATGATGATCTTTACGTTGGTACCAGCAGCGGCTCCGATGCTGGGCGCTGGTGTTATCGTTCTCTTCGGTTGGCGCGGGATCTTCGTATCCTTTATCCTGTTTGCTCTGATCGTCGTGTTGTGGATGAGCACACGACTTCCCGAATCTCTGGCTGTCGAGGACCGCCGCCCCTTCCGTCTGCATCTGATGATTGCGGCTGTGAACGAAATGTTTGCGCATCCCACTGTGCGCTTGTCTATCTTCGTGCAAACCTTGTGCATGGGGACCTTGTTCACCATGCTGACTATGGTGCAACCGGTCTATGATGTGATCCATGATCGGGCCGACAGCTTTCCCTTCTGGTTCGGATTTGTCGCCCTGATGTCAGGTTCGGCCAGCCTTTTGAACGCGGCTTTGGTGGTGCGTGTCGGGATGCGCCGGATGGTGACTTTTGCCTTCGGCGCGCAGATTGCCATCACGTCTGTCGTCATCATCCTGAACATGGCGAACCTTTCGCCCGATATGTCATTTGCCCTGTTTGTCTTCTGGCAGACGATGGTCTTTTTCATGGCTGGTGTAACCATCGGCAATCTGAATGCCATTGCCATGGAACCCATGGGCCACATCGCGGGCATGGCCGCGTCGGTTGTCGGGTCGATTTCAACCGTACTGGCCGCGGCAATCGCCGCCCCGATCGGGCTTCTGTTCAACGGGTCCATCGCGCCTTTAACAATTGGCATCCTGAGTATGTGCGTTCTGGCGTTTGGCCTGATGATCCACATGGGTCGCATCGAAGAAAGGCTGCCTGCCTGACCTGTGAATTGCGGGTGAATCACGCTATCCTACCCTGAACTTACGGGAGGAACTGCGATGAACGACTATTACGATCTGGGCAGCTATTCCTGCCCAGTTTCCACTTCCAGTCCCGAAGCTCAGCTGTGGTTCGACCGAGGGCTGAACTGGACATACGGCTACAACCACGAAGAAGCGGTTGTCTGTTTCCAACGCGCGGCCGAGCATGATCCGAACTGCGCGATGGCCCATTGGGGTGTCGCGTATGCCGCCGGACCAAACTACAACCTCCCCTGGGACCTGCTGGATGAGAGAGGTCGGGAAGAAGCGTTGTCACGGGCTTACGACGCGATGCAGAAAGCTCTTAGCCTGCTCGCAGGATGCACTGCCGTCGAACAGGCCTTAATTCAGGCCTTGCCTGCGCGTTACCCGCAACGCGGTCCGGTTGAGGACATGCACCAATGGGACCACGGTTTTGCCGACGCGATGCGCGCGGCATTTGCGGCGCACCCGGACCACCTTGACTTGCGTACCATCTATGTCGAAGCACTGCTGAACCTGACACCGTGGAAAATGTGGGATCTGGAAACGGGTCAACCCGCCCAGGGCGCGGCAACGAAGGAAGCGCAAGATGCGCTTGAATGGGCCATGGCGAACGATCCGTCTGCGATGTCTCACCCGGGCCTGCTGCACCTCTATGTTCATCTGATGGAGATGTCTCCAACACCAGAAAAAGCCCTGAAAGCAGGGGATGTCCTGCGCACATTGGTTCCGGATGCAGGCCACTTGGTACATATGCCGACACATATCGATTTGCTCTGCGGACATTACCACAACGTTGTGCACTGGAACGAGAAAGCCTCGGAAGCCGACCAGAAGTATTACGAACGCGAAGGCGCGTTCAACATTTACACAGGCTATCGCCAGCACAATTATCACTTTGCCATCTACGGTGCGCTTTTTCTTGGACAGATCGAACCCGCCCTACGTGCAAATCAGGGATTGTGGGATACAACGCCCGAAGAATTGCTGCGCATCGAAAGCCCCCCGATGGCCGATTACTTCGAAAGCTACATGTCCATGGGCCCTCACATCCTGATCCGGTTTGGCCGCTGGGACGAGGCTAAGGCACTGAAACTGCCCTCAGATCCTGACCTGTTCCGTACTCTGACCGCCACAACGCACTACGCGCGCGCCATCGCTCATGCAGCAACCGGTGATATCGCCAATGCCGAGGCCGAAGAAAATCTGTTTCTTGCCGCCAAAGAATGCGTTCCGGAAACACGCAGGCTGCACAACAACCGTGTGATTGACCTACTGGAAATTGCGAGGGAAATGCTGCGTGGTGAGATCGAGTACCGCAAGGGCAAGTTTGAAATCGCGTTTGCCCATCTGCGCCGCTCGGTCGAGCTGGACGATACCTTGCCCTATGACGAACCCTGGGGATGGATGCAGCCCACCCGCCACGCGCTTGGCGCGTTGCTGTTCGAACAAGGTCATGCGGCGGAAGCGGAGGCCGTCTATCGCGAAGATCTTGGCCTTGGCGGCTCGCTCAGCCGCGCTTCGATCCATCCCGACAACGTGTGGAGCCTGAAGGGGCTGTACGATTGTCTCAAAGCCCGCGGGGAAGATGTTGAAATCCTACAGGTCAAACAACGGCTTGACCTGACGTTGGCCCGCGCCGACCGAATGGTAGCTGCGTCCTGCTTCTGTGCGCAGGCGGCAATGCGTAGCTAAAACGTCTTGATCGTGCTGACGCACCATGCCTCCGGCGGGGATATTTTTAGCCAGATGAAGCAGGGATCCGCTTCTTCATCTGGCCGTAAGTATCCCGGGGGAGATGCGCGGTACGCGCAGCGGGGGCAGAGCCCCCTCTCACATCTCAACCTGCTTTGACCTTTTTTTGCGCCACAACCGCTTTCTCAGCAAGATCGCGGGCAATTGCAAATGCCCCTTTGATTTTGTCACTGTCTTTTTTCCAGTCCCGGCGCACGACGATCTTGTTGTCTTTGACCTTGGCCATACCGCGTTGATTCTGAATGAACTCAACCAGTCCCTGCGGCGAGGCGAATTTGTCATTGTGAAACTGGATGGTCGCGCCTTTCGGCCCGCCGTCAAGCTTTGCGATCCCGGCGCGTTTACACATGGCCTTAATCCGCACAACCAGCATCAAGGTATTCACCTCTTTCGGCAACTTACCGAAACGGTCGATCAATTCCGCAGCAAAGCCTTCCAGTTCGACCTTTGTCGACAGCGATGACAGGCGGCGATAGAGCCCCAGGCGCACATCCAGATCTGGCACATAGTTCTCGGGGATCAGAACCGGCACACCCAGATTGATCTGCGGGGCCCATTGATCGTCCGCATCCGAAAGCCCCTCCATCTCGCCGGCTTTGATCTTGGCAATCGCCTCTTCCAGCATGGATTGGTAAAGCTCGTAGCCGACATCGCGCATCTGGCCGGATTGTTCTTCACCCAACAGGTTGCCCGCACCACGTATGTCAAGGTCCTGCGAGGCCAGAGTGAACCCGGCCCCCAACGTATCCAGCGAGCCCAGAACACGCAGGCGTTTCTCGGCGGCAGCGGTCAATTTCTGACGCGGTTTGGTGGTCAGGTAAGCATAGGCACGGGTTTTCGAGCGCCCCACCCTGCCCCGGATTTGATAGAGCTGCGCAAGGCCAAACATGTCCGCGCGGTGCACGACCATCGTATTCGCCGTCGGAATATCCAGCCCGCTTTCGACGATTGTCGTGGCCAGCAGCACGTCGAATTTCCCGTCATAAAACGCGTTCATCCGATCATCGAGCTCACCCGCTGCCATCTGGCCATGGGCGACCACGTAAGTGAGCTCAGGCAGTTGATCTTTCAGAAATTCTTCGATCTCAGGCAGGTCCGAGATGCGCGGTACAACATAGAAACTCTGCCCCCCACGATAGTGTTCACGCAGCAGCGCTTCTCGGATTGTAACGGCATCGAACTCGCTGACATAGGTGCGGATCGCCAGTCTGTCGATTGGAGGTGTTCCGATAATCGACAGGTCGCGCACGCCGGTCAACGATAGTTGCAGCGTTCGTGGGATCGGTGTCGCGGTCAGGGTCAGCACGTGAATGTCTGAGCGCAGCTGTTTCAGCCGTTCCTTATGACCCACGCCAAAATGCTGTTCCTCGTCGATGATCAAAAGCCCCAGATTGTTGAACCGTATGTTCTTGGCCAAAAGCGCATGCGTTCCGATCACGATGTCCACTGTCCCGCGGGCCAGCCCGTCACGGGTTTTCTGGGCTTCTTTCGACGAAACAAAGCGCGACAATTGCCGCACCTCCAGCGGGAATCCCCGAAAGCGCTCCCTGAAACTCGCGGCATGCTGGCGGGACAGAAGGGTGGTGGGCGCTACAACCGCAACCTGAACGCCCGACATGGCGGCGACAAATGCGGCGCGCATGGCAACCTCGGTCTTGCCAAAGCCGACGTCACCGCAGATCAGACGATCCATTGGTGCGCCGGAATGGATATCTTCCATCACATCCGAGATCGCTCGCAACTGGTCTTCGGTTTCCTGATATGGGAACCGCGCGCTGAATTCTTCCCACGCGTGGGGCGGCGGATCCATGACCGGGGCTTTGCGCAGCGCGCGTTCAGCGGCGATGCGGATCAGCTTATCGGCCATCTCGCGGATGCGCTCTTTCAGCTTGGCCTTCTTTGCCTGCCATGCACCGCCGCCCAAACGGTCCAGCAGACCTTCGTCATGTCCGTATTTCGACAGCAATTCTATGTTTTCGACCGGCAGGTACAGCTTTGCCTGCTCGGCATATTCCAGCAACAGGCATTCATGGGCAGCACCAGCTGCGGTGACGACCTCCATGCCCATGTAACGACCTATGCCGTGATCCACGTGAACAACCAGATCACCGGGGCTGAGCGATTGGGTTTCGGTCAGAAAGTTTTCGGCCTTGCGGCGCTTTTTGGGCTGACGGATCAGCCGGTCGCCCAGCACATCCTGTTCAGCGATCACCGTTAGATCAGGACTTTCGAACCCGTGCTCCAACGCCCAGACGGCAAGGTGCAAGCCGCGTTTACCAATGCGGGTGCCATTGGCCACATGTATCGCCTCGGCCAACCCTTCGTCTTCGATCAGGCCGGTCAGGCGTTCCCGCGCGCCATCGGAATATGAGGCGATCAGCACCGGTCCTTTGTCGAGCTTTGCAGTGATGTGACTGGCCAAAGCACCGAACAGGCTGATGCTTTCCTGCTGGCGTTCCGGTGCAAAGTTGCGCCCGATGCGTCCGCCCGCATCGATGACACCGGGGCCAGAGGCTTGCGGCAGCGGGCTGAACTGCAAAACCCGACGATCCGCGACCGCCGCCTCCCAGGCGGTATCGTCAAGATACAACAACCCCGGAGGTGTGGGTTTATAGACCGTGTCCATGCGGGATCGGTTTTCCAGCGCCAGTCGCCGGGTTTCGTACTGATCGGCAATCGTATCCCAACGCGCCAGACGCGCGGGCGTCACCTGATCATCGACAGTGATCACCGCATCCGGCAAATAGTCGAATAACGTCTCAAGTTTTTCGTGGAAGAACGGCAGCCAATGTTCGATCCCCTGATGTTTGCGGCCCACGCTTACGGCCTCATACAATGGGTCATCTGTACCGGCGGCACCAAACTCGATGCGATAGTTCTGACGGAACCGGGTTATGGCGGCCTCGTCCAGGATGACTTCGGACACCGGTGCAAGTTCAACGATGTCCAGCTTTTCGGTTGTTCGCTGGGACGCCGGATCAAAGCGTCGCGCACCGTCCAGAACGTCACCGAACAGGTCCAGCCGAACCGGGCCCGTCTCTCCCGGAGGGAAGATGTCGATGATGCCGCCACGGATGGCGTAATCGCCGGGTTCCATCACCGTTGGACTTTGTGTGAACCCCATACGCACCAGAAAGTTTCGCAGAGCGGTTTCATCTATGCGATGGCCAACTCGGGCAGTAAACGCCGCCTCTCGCAAAACTTCTCGTGCCGGGACGCGTTGGGTCGCGGCGTTCAGCGTGGTCAGCAATACATACTGTTGGGGCATCTGGTGAACCAGCGCCGCCAGTGTGGCCACGCGCGCCGCCGAGATATCCGCATTGGGCGAGACCCGATCATAAGGAAGGCAATCCCAGCCCGGAAACACAAAGACAGGCATCTGAGGCGCAAAGAACGCCAGTGCGGAACGCATCGCTTCCATCCGCTTGTCATCGCGTGCGACATGGGCCACCGGCCCCTTGCTGCGGGCAATCTCGTTCAGCACCAGCTGCGCGTCAAACCCTTCGGGGGCGCCGCCAACTGTCACGTGGTTCGGAGCCTTCATCGCCTCGCCTTTCAGAATCTTCTATCCCAGAACGCCAATCGAAAGGTTCTGATACATGCCCCAGAACGAAGTGACCAGTATCGAGATCATGCCGATGATCTGGGTATACAGTCGGCAGCGGGAAATTGTTTTTGAGACAGTTTCGAGAGTCAATTCCTGCCGCCGAAGACGCCTTGCATGCACGATATTGACCAAAAGCACCAAGGTCATTGGGAACAAAAGCAAAAACAGGGCCTGCGCGAATTCGACGTCATAATAGAACCCAAGCGTGGCCATCCCGGTGAACAGAAAACACCCAAACGCCAAAAGGATGGTGCCAGACATGTCGACAATCAGCAGAATCCGATTTGTATGGATGCGAACGATGTCGAGCAGATCGGTTTCAACCTGACCTCCGATCCGGCGGGCACGGACAACCAGATCATATGGGATGCCCATCACCCAGTGGCTGGCCGACGACCAGAGTACCGCCAGTACGATCCAGAACCACAGATTCGAAAAGCTGCGCATATCGATGAGTTCAAAGATCGAAGAGTACCAGTCCAAACCCAACCCTTTATTCACACTACTCAGGGGGGTTCCATCTAGGCGCGCGTCCATTGATACCCTTGAGACCTTTGTGAATTCATGCCACCCAATGCACGAATGTTCAAGGAGAACGCGCCATGAAACCGACCATTGCCCCATTTCCCATGACCCGCTTTCGCCGCGCCCGTCAATCACAGGCAATTCGTGCGCTGGTGCGTGAGAACACTCTGACAACGGATGACCTGATCTGGCCGGTTTTCGTACGCGAAGGCGAAGGCATTGAAGAGCCCGTGCCCTCGATGCCTGGTGTGGTTCGCAGATCGGTTGACCTGATTGCCAAAGCGGCGGTCGAGGCCCAGGCCCTTGGGATTCCTGCGATTTGCCTCTTTCCCTACACCGACCCTGCGCTGAAAACCGAAGACTGTGCCGAGGCATGGAACCCCGACAACCTGTCAAACCGGGCCATTCGGGCAATCAAGGCAGCGGCTCCGGACATTGCCGTAATGACGGATGTGGCGCTTGACCCGTATAACATCAACGGTCACGACGGATATGTCGTTGACGGCGAAATCGTCAACGACCAGACCGTCGAGGCACTGGTAAAGATGACGCTGGCACAGGCCGACGCCGGTGCGGATATCATCGGCCCGTCGGACATGATGGATGGCCGGATCGGGGAAATGCGTCGCGCGCTGGAAGGTGCAGGCTATCACAACGTGATGATCCTCAGCTATGCCGCAAAATATGCCAGTGCATTTTACGGACCCTTCCGCGATGCGGTCGGCGCATCGGGGGCCCTGACGGGCGACAAGAAGACCTACCAGATGGACCCCGCAAACTCGGACGAGGCTTTGCGCCTGATCGAACGCGATCTGACTGAAGGCGCGGATATGGTGATGATCAAGCCGGGCATGCCATATCTGGATATCTGCCGCCGCGTGAAAGACAGTTTCGGTGCGCCGACATATGCCTATCAGGTATCGGGCGAATACGCGATGATTCAGGCCGCAGCTCAGAACGGCTGGATCGATGGCGAGAAGGTGATGCTGGAAAGCCTTCTGGCCTTCAAACGCGCCGGTTGCGATGGAATTCTGACCTATTTCTCTCCTCAGGTTGCGCGCATCCTGCAGGGATAAAGCCCGCAAGTTTCGCGATATTTCGCCGATAAGATTGCCCGATCGGGCAGCTTTCCCGTGACACATCGCCCTGATCGGCGTATCCTTGCCGCCAAGACCGGGATCACCCGGCATATCAGGCACAGTTACAGAGATATAAAACCATGAGCAGTTCCAACTCCCCCCGACTGAATCGTCGCGGCTTTGCCTTGGGCATGGCAGGTCTGAGCTTGACCGCCGCCTGCGGCAACGGTGTCGGCAATTCCAACGCAGCAACAATCGATGCCCGTGTCGACGCAACGCTGACCGAGATGTACAGCCGCTATCCCAATACGGTTGAAATTGCGAACAAGGCCAACGGCATGCTGGTCATGCCGCTGATTACCGAAGCCGGTTTCGTGTTCGGTGGCGGTTACGGTCGCGGCGCACTGCGCATCAGCGGTGCAACAGTTGACTTCTATTCGGCGGTCAAGGGCACGGCCGGGCTACAGATCGGCGCGCAGCAATATGCGCATGTTCTGTTTTTCATGACCGAAGACGCCCTGAACGATTTCCGGCGCTCCAGTGGTTGGACAGCCGGAGCAGATATTGGCTATGTGGTCAGCGATCAGGGCGATTCCCTGTCGACAGACACAACGACACTGCGCTCGCCCGTTCTGGCCGCCATCTTCGGACAGGCTGGGCTTCAGATCGGTGCGACCGTGGAAGGCACGAAATACACCCGCATTATTCCATAATTCGGGCTTCCCACTTCTTCTGACAAACCCCATCACAGCGGAATGCTGGGGTGGGGTATTTGTTTTCATCCTTTCTGCACAGGTTCTTGCCGCGTTCCTCTTTCGGTTGGACCCGCCATCCACTAATCTCCGCGCAACCTTCATGTACTAGAATTTGGGGCAGTAATGGGTCTTGTTTTCCGCTGGCTGGTGCGCATCGTGTCGGGTCTGATCATGCTGATCCTCGCCGCAATGGGCCTTGTCTATTTTCTGGCCAGCCAATCCCTGCCGGATTATGACCAGAAACTCGAAGTCAACGGGTTGACCGCACCGGTTGAGATCGTGCGCGACACCGCCAATGTGCCGCACATACTGGCCCAAAATGACCCGGATGTGTTTTTCGGTCTTGGATATGCCCACGCGCAGGATCGATTGTGGCAGATGACGGTCATGCGCCGCACCGCGCAGGGCCGCTTGTCCGAGATCTTTGGACCGCGCACCTTGCGCGTTGACAAGCTTTTGCGCCGGCTGGATCTGTACGGCCTTGCCCATCGCTCGGTCGAAGTGCAGGACGACTATACCAAGGCTGCCCTTCGTGCTTATGCGGCCGGGGTCAACGCACGCCTGACCGAGATCAACGACGAGGCCTTGGGGCGCGGCGCGCCTGAGATGTTCCTGTTCAATGCACCCGTCTCGCCCTGGCAACCGGGCGACAGTATTGCCGTGATCAAGCTTATGGCACTGCAACTGTCCGGTCACCTGACAGACGAGGTTCTGCGCGCGCGTACGTCTTTGATGCTGAGCAATCCTGACAGACTGGCAGACATTCTGCCCGATGTTCCCGGCCCCGGCATTGCTGCGCTGCCTGAATACGCTTCGCTGTTTCCCAACCTTCCGCGCTATGCCGCTGGTACGAGTTTTCCTGAAACGCCTCTGTCACCCCTTCCCAAACGCGGGCTGGCGGGGGCATCAAACGCCTGGACTGCTGCGCCTTCGCGCTCGGCAAGCGGTGGGACGTTGCTGGCCAACGACCCACATCTGGGCTTCACAGCACCCGGCGTGTGGTATCTGGCGCATCTTGGTCTGGCAAAGGGAAGCGTCATTGGGGCCTCGATCCCAGGTATTCCCGCAATCATGACCGGCCGCAGTGACCGGTTGGGTTGGGGGGTGACGTCATCCTATCTTGACGATCAGGACATTCATATTGAGCAGCTGAACCCGGAAAACCCCGAAGAATACCTGACCCCGGATGGCTATAAGGAATTCCAGACCCGTCCTTCGATCATTGAAATCAAAGGGGAAGCTCCGGTTACACTGACGCTGCGCTGGACTGAAAACGGGCCAGTGTTGCCCGGTACGGATTACAAGCTGGAAACCATCACACCGCCGGGCCATGTTGCGTCTTTGTCCTGGACGGCGCTCAGCCCGCAAGACACTTCGATGACGGCGTCCATGGCCCTGATGAACGCGGACAACGTGCAGGACGCCGTAACCGTGGCCCGGCAATTCATTGCGCCCTCGCAAAACCTGTCACTGGTCGACAAAACGACAATAGGGATGAAACTGATTGGCGCCATGCCCCGGCGTGATCTGCAAAACCAAAGCCGCGGACGCATTCCGACACCCGGCTGGATCGAAGCAAACCGCTGGCAAGGCCGCCTGCCCTACGCCAACAACCCGGAATTCGTGGCCCCAGCCGGTGGCGTTCTGGGCAACACCAACAACAAGATCATCGACCGCCCGTTCCCGGATCATGTGTCCTACGAGTGGGGTGACACTCAGCGCGTACATCGCTGGGAACGCCTGATGCAATCGCGTGAGGTGCATACCCGCGACAGTTTCATTGAGGCGCAACTGGATACGGTCAGTTTCACCGCGCGCTCTCTGCTGCCGCTGATCGGTGCTGACCTTTGGTACACCGGTGCCTCGGCCCCTGAAGGGACGCCCGAACGACAGCGCCAGATTGCGCTGTCGCTGCTGGCGGACTGGAACGGCGAGATGAACGAGCACCTGCCCGAACCGCTGATCTATGCAGCCTGGGTGCGGGCGCTTCAGATCCGCCTGATTTCGGACGAGCTTGGGCCGCTGGCCAGCGAATTCAAACATGTCGAGCCCCTGTTCATCGAACGGGTCTATCGTGACATTGATGGCGCCGGTGTCTGGTGCGATGTACGACAAAGCGCGCCGGTTGAAACCTGTACCGAAATGGCACGACTTGCGCTGGATGACGCGCTGATCTGGATCACCGAACGCTACGGCAGCGCACTGGAATCCCTGCGCTGGGGTGATGCCCATCAGGCAACCCACGACCACCCGGTTCTGGGGAACGTGCCTATACTTCGGTATTTTGTGAACATTCGCCAATCGACCAGTGGCGGCGACAACACCTTGCTGCGCGGGCGCACGTCCGGCGAAGGGCTCGACCCGTTTCAGAATGTGCACGGGGCCGGGTATCGCGGTGTGTATGACTTTGCCGATCCAAACAGCTCAGTCTTTATCACCGCTACCGGCCAATCGGGCCATTTCCTGTCGCGCTATTACGACGATCAGGCGCAGCTGTGGCGGCGTGGCGAGTATATTCCCATGTCGCTGGACCTTGACCTTGCCCGCGCCGCTGCTGTCGGAGTGACCAATCTGATCCCACGTTAAGCATCAGGGTTTCGGCGACTCCCCGCCCCTTTTTGCCCGGACCGTGGACGACATGCGGCAGTTTCGCCTACCATCACCGAGCGAACTGTTTCGGACCAGGGGGAAACTATGGCCAGCATTCGGGATACTCTGAACAACCTTGCCCGGGATTACGCAATCGCCTGGAGTTCAGGTGACGCAGATGCCGTCGCCAGCTTTTTCTCGCTGGACGGACAGATTACAATCAACAGAGGTGACCCAATCGAAGGGCGCGCAGCGATTGCCGATATGGCCCGGGGTTTCTACGCCGATTTTCCTGATCTGGAGGTGCGCTGCGACATGATGCGATGGGCCGGATCTCATGCCCTATTTGTCTGGACACGTGAGGGGCATCATGCTCAGACCGGCAACCATGTTATCGCACGCGGATGGGATGAATGGGAACTTGCGCCCGATCATCTTGTACAGTCGTCAGTCGGCTGGTTCGACACCGATGACTTACAGCGACAACTTGAAGGCGTGTGACTTAGGTCGTCTTTTTGCCAGCGGTTTCAATATTGTAACTCCGCGGTATTCCTTGTGTAATCAGAAACCACTCGGATGCCTTCGTCCGCTGCTGATGCGCATCAAAGGCCTGCTGATTCACAAAAACCTCTGAAACAGTGAACCGTCCGGGTGTGATCTGATCCTCGACAACGTCGAACGACAGGCAACCCTCTTCCGCCTTTGTGAGGGCGATATGCGTGGGCAGAGCGGCGCGCACATCTTCAAGGCGGTCCGCCGGGACATCAATAAATCCGGTCAGGAATACTCTTTGATCCAATGTATCAGCCATCTTCCGCAATTTCACTGTATCTATAGTGTGTCGAATTGGGCGGCCTGCTTATCTGTCCAAAGGACAGTGATACGGAACCCTTCTTCGGTCTGCTCTTCAGATTGTACAACATCCTGCCGGAACAACCACGCCCGCTTGTTCCCTTCCGCAAAGGTCAGGTTCAGAACAACCTCGTGCCGGGCCCCTTGCAGGATTGCTGCAATCTCGGACAGTAAAGGGGTCACGCCTTCGCCGGTAACTGCCGAAATGGCAAATATAGCAGGATCGCGATCCGCCCTCGCCAACGCGGCGTCTTTTTCTTCCGTGCTCAGCAAGTCAGTCTTGTTCCAAACCTCAAGCCGGGGGCGTTCTTCGTCGACACCAAGCGAGGTCAGGATTGCTTCGACATCCTGCGCCTGTGCTTCGGTTTCTTCATGGCTGATATCGCGCACGTGAACAATCAGATCAGCGCCCAACACTTCTTCAAGCGTGGCTCGAAAAGACGCCACAAGCTCGGTCGGCAGGTTCGAGATAAAACCCACCGTATCCGACAGGATCACTTCTGGGCCATCGGGCAGTTGCACGCGGCGCATAGTTGGATCCAGCGTGGCAAACAACATGTCCTTGGCCAACACTTCGGCCCCGGTCAGCCGATTGAACAGGGTAGATTTCCCGGCATTGGTATATCCAACCAATGCAACGATCGGGTATGGTACCTTGGCCCGCGCGGCACGATGCAATGTGCGGGTCTTGACCACTTTCTGCAATTGGCGACGCAGACGCACCAGTTGTTCGTCAATGGCGCGACGGTCGGCTTCGATCTGGGTCTCGCCGGGTCCGCCGACAAATCCCAAGCCGCCACGCTGACGTTCAAGGTGGGTCCAGGCCCGCACCAGCCGTGTCCGCTGATAGCTGAGCGCAGCCATTTCGACCTGCAACACCCCTTCTCGGGTACGCGCACGGTCGCTGAAAATCTCAAGGATCAGCCCGGTCCGGTCGAGGATCTTGACCTTCCATGCCTTTTCCAGATTGCGCTGCTGAACCGGAGTCACTGGCCCATCGATCAGAACCAGCTCAACCTCGTTTTCACGAAGCCGCTCACCCAGTTCTTCGATCTTGCCACTGCCAAACAAATAGCCGGGTTGGGCACGTTGCAGGCGTACGATTTCAGACCCGATCACATCCAGATCGGGCAAAGCAGCAGCCAGCGCAACCGCCTCGGCCAGCGCTGGTTCAGGAACGCGGCGCTGTTCATCTGATTTGATTTCGGGATGCAGCACCCAGGCCCGGGTGCGCGTCCGGTCATGTTCCATCAAGAGGCGTCTTCGCCCTCATACAGGTTGATCGGCTGAGATGGCATGATGGTTGATATCGCGTGTTTGTACACCAGCTGCGACTGTCCGTCGCGGCGCAACAATACACAGAAATTGTCGAACCAGGTGATCACACCCTGCAATTTCACGCCATTGATCAGGAAAATTGTAACCGGAACCTTAGCTTTCCGTACATTGTTCAGGAAAGCATCCTGAAGATTCTGTCTGTCCGAAGCCATATTTTGATAATCTCGCCATTGTTCTTGCCACGCGTTGCGGACCAACGCGCTCCCTCCCGGTAAGTATGGAGTGCCGCGGTAAGATATTCCAGACGAAAAATTAAGCACTAAAGACGAAGGGATCCAACCGGTTCAATCCCGCCACAGCGAAGGGGTGATCAGGGCGATGATCGCAAGCGTCTCGAGCCGGCCAATGACCATCGCCGCGCACAGTGTCAGCTTGGACCCTGCGGACAGGTCGATCAACCGGATTGGAACATCAGTGGCCAATTCAATCAGCGGACCCGTCGTGCTGAGCGTTGCGACGCTGAGCACCATGGCCTGTTCGAACCCAGCCCCCATTGCGGCCAGCAAAAGGTTGAACACCGCCAGTGTCAGCGCAAAGAGCATCAGAAAGATCCAGGCGATAAACGCGCCGTCCCTTTGAATGCGTCGGTTGCCGCCCCCAACCCCGCTGACCGACGAGGGATAGATCAACCGGTCGATCTCGCGCGCACCGTTCAGGTACAGGGCAAAGACCCGCAGTAATTTCACGCCGCCAGCCGTGGTCGCAACCCCGCCACCGATCAAGGCCAACCCCATCAGCAACAATCCGGGCGTTCCCAGACCAGACAATTGCTGCGCATCATCCCAGTTTGCGCTTTCAAACCCGGCGGTTGTCAGAAAGGCCAGAACAGTGAACAGCATACCCCAGATGACCTGCAATGCCTGCAAAGGTTCGATTTGCCCGCCGATTTCCGTAACGCCTGCAATAACGCGAAAGAACAGTAACGCAGCAACGGCCAGCACAATCATCAGGCCAATGCGAAACTCCGGGTCCGTATCCAGGCGGGAATAACCGGATGTTGCCGTGTCGGTCGAAAATGTCAGGCGCGAAAGGGCAAAGAACAGGAACAAAAACAAGATCGCCTCACCCGTGAAGCCCGCCTGCGCGCCTTCCATGCCGCCCACCGGAGAAATTCCGGACGTCGCCATGACCGACATTGCGTGGCAAACGGCTGTCAGTCCGGTTTCGCCTGCGATCAGAAGAAGGATCCAGATCACAGCCGTCAGCCCGGCATAGACCGGGGTCAGTCCCTTTGCCACACGGAGCAGTCGACCGCGCGGATCAACGCGTTCGCTTTGCGCAACACCCGATACCGGGCGACCCGGCTGACCGCGGGCCGTGACCTCGAACCCACCCAGCGACAAAGGCGCAAGGATTGCCGCGGCGGCAATCCACATCAGCAAACCGCCCATCCATCCAACCAAGGCGCGCCACAGGTGCAGCGGGGCCGTCAGGCGGTCTGGATCCGGAAACAGATCCGCCCCCGTGGTTGTCAGGGCACTGACCATGTCAAAATAGGCGTTCAGGAATGTGGTCGTTCCCAGCGCATCGTGAAATGGAATCGCAAGAAAGACAGGCAGAATGGTGAAACATGCAAGCATCACCGCCAATTGTCCCAAAGTTCCGCGCCTTGGCACACGGTTGGACGAGGCCAGTGCGACACTGACGACCAGAAACAACCCTATGATACCGGAGTACAAAAACGACCGCGATGTATCGTGATCATCCAGCGCCAGCGCGTAAACTGCCGGAATCCACATGGCCAGTGACGCAATAGCCCAGATCAGAAGAAACAGCGGCAACCGCCGCAATAGCCCGATCTGTTGTATCCCCGCATGCGCCATCAGAAGAAATCGATTGAAACCTGCATCAGGCGTTCGACCTCAGGCACGTCGTTGGCCATGGCAAAGATCGCGACGACATCCTTTTCATCGATCCTGAGGCTGCCCGTCGGTCGCATAACTTCATCTCCTTTGAGTACGGCCCCCACCAGTACGCCCTCGGGAAAATCGATATCGCGCAGCTTTTGACCGGCCATGGGAGAGGTTGAAAGAACCTCAGCCTCGATCACTTCGGCCTCAGCATCTCCGATCGAGTAGACCTGTCGCACCCGGCCATGACGGATGTGGCGCAAGATCGAACTGACGGTGGTTGCCCGTGGATTGATATACGCATCAATCCCCAAAGGTCCCATCAGGGCCACCATACTGGGATCATTGATCAAAGCGATCGCCAGGGCACAACCCTCGGCCTTGGCGCGTACAGCGGCCAGCATGTTCGTGCGGTCGTCATCCGTAACCGCCAGCATTGCATCCGCCCTGTCGATACCGGCTTCGCTCAACAAACTGGCATCAAGGCCATCACCGTGCAGCACAATCGTTCGTTCCAGCGCCTCGGCGGCGATCTCGGCGCATCGGCGATCCCGCTCGACGATTTTGGCGCGCACGCGGCTTTTTTGTTCTTCCAGAGTTCGCGCCACTTCAAGCCCGACATTGCCCCCGCCCACGATCACCACACGATCCTGACGCTTTTGGGTCTTGCCAAACACCTCCATGGTGCGATCCACGTCTTTTACATTGGTAAAGACGTAGCATTCGTCGCCCACAAACAGCTGATCCTCGGATTCTGGTGCAAACAGTGTGCCATCGCGACGCACCCCGACTACGATCGAACTGAGCGTCGAGAACAAATCGGTCAATTGCCGCAAAGGTGTGTTCACAATCGGGCAGTCTTCATCCACGCGAATACCCAAAAGCTGCGCCTTGCCGTCCATGAAAATCTCGGTGTCAAAGGCGGACGGGGCCGACAGTCGGCGCATCGCGGCTGCGGCCACTTCGCGTTCGGGGCTGATCACCACATCAATCGGCAGATGATCGCGCCGGTAAAGGTCCGAGTGGATCGCCTCAAGATAGGATTTTGACCGCAGTCGCGCGATCTTGCGCTGGATCGAAAAGACCGAATGCGCCATTTGGCAAGTGACCATGTTCACTTCATCCGAATGGGTCGCAGCGATAATCATGTCCGCATCGCGCGCGCCTGCCCTTTCAAGCACATCGGGATAACTTGCAAACCCGGCGATCCCCTGCACGTCCAGCGTTTCGGTCGCCCGCCGAACCAGGTCGGGATTGTTGTCGACAACGGTGACGTCGTTCAATTCACCCGAAAGGTGCCGCGCAATCTGCCAGCCGACCTGACCCGCGCCGCAAATAATGACCTTCATGTTTCTGGCCCTTCTGCCTGAAAGGATTGAATGACAGATGCCCCCAAAGCGGTCAATTGAATTGTCATCGCCGATCAGCTGCGGCAAGATAAGCATATGAAAACGCTGTTTCCTATGCTTGTGCCGCTGATGGTGCTGTCCTCGTGCGGGCCGCTCTCGCTTTACTATCGCGAGGGTGAAACCGTGTCACGTCTGCAAAAAGAGACCACCCAGTGCCAGCTTAGGGCGGTCAAAGAGGTGCCAGTTGCCAATCAGATCCGCCAAAGCCCGCCGACATATTGGCCCGGGCGCACGTATTGCGACGGCAGAGGTCGTTGCTATCAATCCCCGGGCTGGTGGCAGCCCGGCAGGGTCTATACCGTCGATGTGAATCAGGGTCTGCGAAACACGGTTGAGGCGCAATGCATGGCCGAAAAGGGATTTCGCCCTGTCAGTTTGCCGCCCTGCAAGCAAAATGTGAAATCGCGGGTACCATTGGCGCGAACAACAACATTGCCGCCCCTCAACAGTGCCTCATGCTTTGTGAAATTCGATGACGGGTCGTTTCAGATCATCACTCCGGGGCAAGCCGGGTAAGCAAAACCACGGTACCGCGCGATTGATCATTCCAGTCCGGTTCAAGCGCGTTTGCGCCGCGCGGCAAGCCACAAATGAAGCGCCATGGCAACAGCATAGAACCCGACCACGGCAATCAACATGCCTGCTTCACTGGTCCGCCACAGTAATGCAAGCAAAACAGGTGTGCCCAATAGGTTACCCGCATTCCCCATCTGCGCCATGGCACCATAGCTCAGCGCCTGGTTTTCGGGTGTCGAGTTCAACTGCGGCACCGCCGCAAAGCTGCCGCCCTGAACAAGCCCCAGCACCGCAAAAAGCGCTATGCAGACAACCGGTAACGATGCACCAAGAAACAGGGCGCCTATCGTAAGGATAGACAACCCGAAACCGAGGGTAACAACAAAAACAGCAGAACAAACGTTCAGCAATACCGGGACGGTAATCCAGGAAATCACGATCCCGGCCAACGGCATCAGACCAGCAATCATCGCACTGACATCGTCCGGCAATCTTCCCGGAAGAATGGCCAGCAGCGAGACGAAGGTCAGCGTGTAAAAGAACCACCCGAGCGCCGGGGCCGACACAAACGCAGAACGATAGGTCTCTACGTGTATGTCAATCAGTGTTCGAACGTTCCAAAAAGGATTGTTCGCCAAAGCCGACGCACTGTTGGGACGGAAAGACACGATCAAGCCGACGATCAGAAACATCAGCACGCCATGGGTAGCAAAATAAACCGGCAGCCCGACCCGAGAGATCAATGGAAGCCCAAGCCATGCGTTCAGGGCAAAGGCGACGCCAAAGAAACTGCTCCACAAAACCATTGCCGCGTTGCGCCATTTTCCAATCGTGATTTGCGCAATCAGTGTTGGTGCTGCGACAACGATAGCCAGATGAGAGACCCCTTCGACAACGCGGCTGACCAGCATCAGGCCCAAACCGGGGATACTGGCCTGAAACAGGGACACCGCCCCGCCAAGGATCAAGCCAAACATCAGCAGCCGGACAGGCCCCACTCGCCCCGCTATCGCGCCGGACAATGCACCAAGAATCGCACCAATCAGGCTGATGACTGACAAAAGCCAGCCAATCTTGTCCGCGTGCGCAGGATAGAGGGCTGCGACCTGAGCAAAAGGAACCGCAATCTTGGCGAATTGGGTCGCCGCACCTAGCCCGGCAAGCCAAAGCAACAAAACCTGTAACAAGATGCGTAATGGATGGGGCATAAGCCGGTTCTACTGCACCCGACCGCACAGGAATACGCATAAATTATGCGCGTCCCGACCGTGCCCCACTGACCAGCCGGACCGGCGTTCCATCCGACAGGTACAACCGTTCCCAGGTGATCTGTCCGGCGCTGATCCGGATACGGTCGTGCCGCGCTTCGGAGGTTACAAACGACTTGGGGTTGGGCGCTTGCAAATCCCACCATCCCTCGTCCTGCAGCTCGGCCTCAGCTTGGCGGATCTCGTCCGTCGCAAATTGCCAGAGGGATACGCCAAGCAGTGCCCGTTGGGAGGTTTTCCAATCCCGCGCCCGCCGGCGGGAATAGGCCAGGCACATGTGGCTGGCCTCCTCAACCAGATGGATGCAGTCGGCCGAATTCACGACAAGCCGTCTTAACGCGTTGTCATCCGCCCTGAAAGGAGCCATCGCAGCAAACACTGAGTGTTGCAGATCAGGCGTTGGAAGCTGAACCCCGTTCTCCCATCTGGAAACCGTGGTCTGATCGACCTCCAGAACCTCGGCCAGCGCGGCTTGTTTCAACCCGATCGACCGTCGAAGACGCTTTAAACGTCTGCCAAAAGCCGGGTAGCCTTCGATGAACCGGCCAGTCAGATCAGAGTTTACCGTTCTCGCCATCAGTTCCACACATCCGTCTGCCCGTGAACTATGACCCCAGACTCATTCTGCCGGTTCGGGTTCGTCGATTTGCGCGACCCGCGCACCGGATTTGTTCGAGGTCACAACACCCAGCGACTTTAGCTTGCGATGCAGCGCACTGCGTTCCATGCCGACAAAGCTGGCGGTGCGGCTGATATTGCCGCCAAAGCGGTTGATCTGGGTCAGCAGATATTCCCGCTCGAACGCTTCGCGGGCCTCGCGCAGCGGCAAAGTGGCCAGCGCACCCGACAAGACAACGCGGCCCGACTCTTCGGCCTTGTCTTCTTCATTGGGCAGCTCGCGCGCCTCAATCGGGCCGGTGCCGTCACCCAGAATCAAAACACGTTCGATCAGGTTCTTCAACTGGCGCACGTTACCCGGCCAGGTCATTGTCTGCAGCAAAGCGACCGCCTCGTCCGACAGCTCCCGCATAGGCAACCCTTGGGTTTCGTTGCACATTTCGATGAAGTGCTGGGCCAGTACCGGTATATCCTCGCGCCGGTCCTCGAGTGAGGGAACGGAGATCGGAACCACATTCAGACGGTGATACAGCTCTTCCCGGAAACGCTCGGCGGCGATTTCATCATCCAGATCCTTGTTGGTTGATGAGATCACCCGAAGATCCACGCGCACCTTGTCCGAGCCACCCACGCGCTGGAATTGCTGATCCACCAGCACCCGCAGGATTTTGGACTGTGTGCCCAAAGGCATGTCGGAAACTTCATCAAAATAGACCACGCCGCCATGGGCTTCTTCCAGCAATCCGGATTCCACACCGCGTTCGGCCGATTCCCGGCCAAACAGAACTTCTTCCACACGCTCAGGCTCAATCCCGGCACAGTTGACGGTCACGAACGGAGCGTTCGCACGGTTGGAGTGGGCATGGATATAACGCGCAGCAATTTCCTTGCCCGAACCCGCAGGTCCACGCAGCATGACGCGACCGTTTGATTTGGTCACCTTGTCCAACTGCCCCTGCATGGCCCGGAACGACGCGGATTTGCCGATCATGTCCGAGTTGTTGACCTCTTTCCGCTTCAGCGACGCGTTCTCGCGCCGCAGACGAGACGTCTCCATCGCGCGGCGGATCACCACCATCAACTGGTCAATGTTAAACGGTTTCTCGATAAAGTCGTAAGCACCCTGTTTGATAGCCGCTACAGCGATTTCGATATTGCCGTGGCCCGAAATAATCACCACCGGCACATCCGGGTTATCGCGCTTTACCGTCTTGAGGATATCAATCCCGTCCATGCGGCTGTCTTTCAGCCAGATATCCAGGATCAACAGACCCGGCGGTTCGGAATTGATCGACGCCATGCACTCGTCCGAGTTGGCTGCCAGCCGGGTTGAATAGCCTTCGTCCTCCAGAATGTCGGACACCAGCTCGCGAATATCGCGCTCGTCATCTACGATCAGAATGTCGCTCATCTTTGGCCTGCTTTCAGTTTGTTGGTTCTAATTGCCTGCTTCTGCGGCGCAACGGTTGGGGACATACTTGCCCCAGGCAAACGGATCACAGCCATTGCGCCAAAATGGTCCTGTCCGTCAAATACGGGCGCGTCCTCAAGGGTCAGCGCGCCGCCATGCTCTTCTATGATTTTCTTGACGATCGGAAGACCCAACCCGGTCCCTTCGTCGCGTGTCGTTACATAAGGTTCAAACAAACGCGCCCGGTCTTCCGGCAGACCTATCCCATTGTCTGCAATGGTGATGATTGTACCCGCATCATCGCTTGAAACCGCCACCTTGATCTGCGGCACCAGGTTTTCCGGGGCCCCTTTTTCTTTCAGAGTTGCAATGGCTTCTCCGGCATTCTTAATCAGGTTCGTCAACGCTTGATTAAGCATGGTCGCATCTACATCCGCCATGATCGGCTGCTGCGGCAGGTCGGCATCAATCTGTACGTCCGGCTGTCCCGCCTGTTGCAAAAGTACGGCTTCGCGCACCAGTTCGACAAGGTCTTCCTCCCGTCGAACGGGCTCGGGCATCCGCGCGAACTTGGAAAACTCATCCACGATACGCCGCAGGTCATTGGTTTGCCGCACGATGACGCCGGTCATCGATTCAAGGCTGCCGCTGTCTTCCTCATCCAGTTTGCGGGCGAACTTGCGCTTGATGCGCTCTGCGCTGAGCTGGATCGGCGTCAATGGGTTCTTGATTTCATGTGCAATGCGGCGGGCCACGTCACCCCACGCCGCCATTCGCTGCGCGCTGACCAGATCGGTTACATCGTCAAAGGCAACCACATAACCTTCCAGCCCGCCATCCTCTCCACGACGGATAGCCATGCGAACCAGCAGGTTTTCAAGCTGCCCCTTACGTGTGACCTTAACCTCACCCTGAACAGCCTCCTGCCCGCTGTCCTTGAGGCTTTCAAACAAAGGCAAAAACTCGGGAACCGCAATGCCGATAGCCAGGTGTTCTTCACCACGCGACCAGTCCAGCAAGCGTTCAGCCGAGCGATTGACAAACGTAACGCATCCATCGGGGTCCACGCCGACAACACCGGACGTGACCGAACTGAGCACGGAATCAAACAGGCGACGCCTGCTTTCGATTTGCTGGGTGTTTTCCAGCAGCGTGTCCCGCTGCCCTTTTAGTTGTCGGGTCATCTGGTTGAAATATCGGCCCAACATCGCAATTTCGTCGTCGCTGGCCTCTTCGATGACCTGAACGCTCAAGTCTCCGGCGCCGACCCGCTGCGCCGCTGTGGTCAAACGTCCGACCGGGCGCGACAGGCGTTCGGCAAACCACATCCCCAGCGACATCGCAGCCAGGATCAGGATCAGCGCAAAGCCCAGATAAAGCAGACCGAATTCGAACAACACCCTGCCCCGTTCACTTTCCAGCTGCTGATAGAACTGCGCCGTTTCCTTGGTGTCATCCAGCAGTGTCAACAGCTGCCCATCCACCTCGCGGCTGACATAGAGGTAGCGGTCCAGATAAGCGGTAAGAGGTACAAGCGCGCGGAATTCATTATTCGGCCAGTCGGCAATGATCAACAGCCCCTTATCTACCGCTTCCGTCATTTGCTCGGCTGTTGGTGCCTCATAGTTGAACAGATAGGACCGATCCCCGCGCGACCGGATTTCGCCCGTGCCGTCGATGACATAGGCTTCGCGCAACCCGCGCTGAATCCGGGCCTGCCCCTGCGCCAGAACCTCGCGGAGTTCGGCATCAGAAATGTAAAACTCCACCGAACGTGCATTGTTCAGGAACCGCGCCAGAACCGTAGCGTCCTGCGTCAGACCGCTGCGATGTTCCTGCTCATAAGCCTCTGCCGCCGTCAGGGAAGACCCGACAACCTGGCGCACGCGATCCGAAAACCAGCCTTCCAGGCCGATATTCACGGTCAGTCCGGCAAAAATGGCGACCGTAACGGTCGGAACCAGCGCAAGCAGCGTAAACGCCCCGATCAGGCGCAAATGCAGGCGCGAGCCCGCCGACTTGGCCCGTCTGGCCGCAATTAGGCTGCCCAACTGACTGAGCACCAAAGCCGCAACGACCAAAACATAGACAAGATCGGCCAGCAGAATCAGCCGCAATGTCGGCGCGGTCGCACCCAAGTCAAAGGGACCAATGACAAGATATGTGGCAAGCGCCAGAACAGGCCCCATGAGGACCAGCCCAAAGGTGCCGAAATTGCGCAGTTTCCGTGATTTACGCCATCGACCAATCGATGGGATCATCCCGCTCTGTGCTCGGGTTGCCACCGTCTGCCCTCATCCTGATGTGCCGCTTGTGCGGCTTACCGCCATATTTCGTGGTCTTTTCCCGACAGATGCCGGGATGCCACGGTTTGTGTGGCGATATTACATCAGTTTGCGGCGCCGTGTCACCTGAATATCGAGATCTGTAATCTTTTTTCGCAGCGTATTTCGGTTAATCCCCAGTAAATCAGCACATTTTGCCTGGTTCCCACCAGTTGCATCCAGTGCGATTTCGATCAGCGGGGCCTCAACTTCACGCAATATCCGCTGATAAAGGCCCGGTGGCGGCAATATATTGCCGTGCAGATCGAAATACCGTCGCAGGTGACGCTCGACCGAGGTTGAAAGCTTCTCGCGTTCGCCGCCGCTCAGAACCGGTGCAGCTTCGGGCTGGCTGCCCAACACCATTTCCACCTCGGCCTTTGAAATCTCATCTGCCCGACTGGTCAGCCCCAAACGGCGAACGGCGTTTTCCAGTTGCCGCACATTCCCCGGCCATGAATAGCGCCGCACCAACTCAACCGCTTCCGGGCTGAGCCACCGCTTGTTGCCATTTTCCTTCTCCTCCCGGGCCAGAAAATGTTCGGCCAGCAGCGGAATATCGTCGACCCTTTCGCGCAATGAGGGCACGTGGATCGTCGCCCCACACAAACGATAATACAGGTCCTGACGGATACGACCGTTTTCCATCCCATCGGTCAAGTTTGTCTGGCTGGTTGCCATGAAACGCGGAACATGATCACCGGGCGTATCCATCATACGCACCACGCGGGCTTGAATTTCATCGCCGATATCCGCGATTTCATCTATCAGCAGCGTACCGCCACGCACCCGCGCCATCACGCGGGCCGGGCCCTCCAGATCGCTTAGGTCGGCTGCGGTGACTGTGACAAAGGGTAATGTACGCCGATCCGAAAAGTCGTGAATTGCCCGGGCAATCAGCGACTTACCCGTTCCGCTTTCACCCGAGATCATAACCGGCAGGTCGGTATTCATCACGCGTGCGACCAAACGATACAAGGCCTGCATAACTGGCGTGCGGCCGACCAGAGGCAGCTCATCCGGGCGTTCGCCACCTGCCTGTATGGGTTCCGGCTGTGCGCGCTGCTTCTGATCCAGCGCCCGCGCCGTGCGTTTCATCAAATCCGGCAGGTCAAACGGTTTGGGCAGATAGTCATATGCGTCAGCCTCAGCCGCCTGAATTGCGGTCATGATCGTGTTTTGCGCGGAAATCACGATAACCGGCAATCCAGGGCGATCCTTTGCTATCTTCGGCAGCATCTCCAGACCGTTGCCATCGGGCATGACAACGTCCGAGATCACCACGTCGCCTTTGCCTTCGCCGACCCAACGCATCAGGGTGGTCAGCGAAGATGTTGCGTGCACCTTGCATCCGGCCCGCGTCAGCGCCTGAGTCAGAACGGTGCGGATTGTGCGGTCGTCATCCGCAACCAGTACGGTGCCATCCATCAGGTGCTCTCCTTCTTGTGTTCGGTTGCATCTCGCGGCGCGCGGCGCAGCGACAGTTTGAATACGGTGCGGCCGGGCACGGAGTCGGCGGAAATCCAGCCGTCATGGTCGGAAACGATCTTGCTGACCAGCGCCAGCCCCAGACCAGTGCCGTTTTCCTTGCCCGACACGAACGGGTCAAAGATATCACCCCGGATATCCTCGGGCAGGCCCGGACCGTCATCGATGATCTCGATCTGCAACGGCAGGGAATGACCCGATCCGTCGCTTCGGCGCAGGCGGAAGGAGTGTTCGAAATAAGTGCGCAGACGGATCGTACCGCCCTGCGGCCCCGCAGCCTCGGATGCGTTTTTCAGCAGGTTCAGGACCACCTGAAGAAACTGGTCCGGATCGCCATAGGCCAGCGGCAATGAAGGATCGTAATCCTCGATGATTGTCATATCCGCGCCAAATCCCAGCAGCGCGGACCGCCTTGCACGGTCCAGCACATCGTGGATGTTGACCGGCCTGAGGTCCGGTTTCTGCAAGTTGCCGAATTGCTCGACCTGCTCCAGAAGCTTCACGATCCTTCGGCTTTCGGCCACAATAAGGTCTGTAAGTTCAAGATCCTGTGACGAAATGTTCATGCTCAGCAGTTGCGCTGCACCGGTAATCCCTGCCAACGGGTTCTTAATCTCGTGCGCCAGCATCTCGGCCATGCCAATCGCCGACTGCGCCGCTGACTTGACCGTGTTGCCCAAGGTCATCCTGCCCGCCAGTTCACGAGGCGTTATGATCATGATCATCGACCCCGGATGGCCGACCAGAGGCGCGATCTGCAACGCACATTGCAACGGCGCGCGATTCCCAGAACCCGCATCCACATCGTTTACAAACAGTGGCGTGCCTTGCGAGCGGGCGCGCAGGAATGCTTCCTCCAGCGGTGCGTCAACGGCGATCTGGTCCCATACCGGATGCCCGATTACCGACCGGCGCGAGGCATTCAAAAACCCCTCGCCCGCCGAATTCACATCTGCGATGCGGTCGTTTTCATCAATAATAAAAGCCGGAACCGGCAATGAGTTCCAGATGTTGGCGTTGGAATTCATGCCGCCACCTCGCCCGTTTCGGCAAGTGCGTCCCCAAGCAGACGCAGGACTTCATCCGTGCTGCGCGACGTCAGAACCGCCCGCCGCAGCGGCGCAGGGGTTGCGGCCTGATCCATGTACCATCCCAGATGCTTGCGGGCGACACGCAGGCCCAGATCGGCACCGTAAAATCCCAGCATCGCCTGATAATGCGTGCGCACCATGTCGATCAGGTCATTCCCGACCGGAATATCCGGCGCATCCGCCCCGTAAAGGTCGTGACTGATCTGCGCCAGTAGCCAGGGTTTACCCTGTGCGCCACGCCCGACCATGACCCCATCTGCACCAGATTGTTCCAATGCGGTTCGTGCGGCTGCTGTGTCTACAATATCTCCGTTCGCAATAACCGGAATCGACACGGCCTGTTTCACGGCCCGGATTGCGCTCCAGTCAGCGCGCCCCTTGTAGAACTGGCATCGCGTGCGTCCGTGGATCGTAACCATCTGAACGCCTGCCTCTTGTGCACGGCGCGCAACCTCGGGGGCATTCAGCAGGGTGTCATCCCACCCCAGACGGGTTTTCAATGTCACTGGAACGTCGACTACACTGACAACGGCCTCGATCAGCGTCAGTGCGTGGTCCGGTGTTTTCAGCAGGGCCGAACCGGAATACCCATTTGTTACCTTTTTGGCAGGACACCCCATGTTAATGTCGATCACCCGCGCTCCACGATCAGCAACCTGACGCGCGGCCTCGGCCATCCAATGCGCCTCGCGCCCTGCCAGTTGCACAGCTGTGTTTTCCACATCGGCGGACAGTTCGGCGCGCTCCCGCACTCCGGGTTTGGCCTGCACCATCTCCTGACTGGCGACCATTTCGCTGACGACCATGCCGGCACCAAAGCGCATAACCAGATCCCGAAACGGGCGATCTGTGATTCCGGCCATCGGGGCCAGCAAAACCGGCGATGTTACGAATTTGTCATCGAAGCGCAAAGTCAACGTGCTTAATCCTTGGGCAGTTGCAGTTCTGATATCGAATTCCACGCATATGAACAACAAAACGACGCGCAACAAGCCCGCAAAACCATCATCTGCCTATTTTTTAATCACCCGACCATAGGTGATTGCCACTGCAATCACCGCCGCCTAAACAAACGCAACAAAATGGAGGGCGCGCGGCATGACCACAGCTGCCATCATAGTCGCCGCAGGCCGCGGCCTGCGCGCAGGGGGCGACGTCCCAAAACAGTGGCGCGGCCTTGCAGGCCGTCGCGTGGCAGACTGGACAATCGATCGGTTCCGCGGACAGGTCGCCCATATCGTTCTGGTCTTATCCGACGAAGACACTCTGGTCTGGGAGGAGTTTCGTGATACCGATCTGATCCTCGCCTCGGGCGGCACAGATCGCACGGGTTCTGTACGCAACGGTTTGAAGGCCCTGGCGCACCTCGACGTGAAGCGCGTCCTGATTCATGACGTTGCCAGACCCTGCGTTTCGTCGCGCACCATTCAGGACGTCTTGAACGCATTGGATGCACATCAGGCCGCCGCCCCCGGACTGACGGTGACTGACGCCTTGTGGATAGGACAAGACGGGGCCGTGACTGGCACACAAGACCGCAGCAACCTGTTTGCGGCGCAAACACCGCAAGGCTTTCACTATGACACCATCACCGCCGCCCATGCGGCGCATCCGGGCGGTGCTGCTGATGATGTTGAGGTTGCACGCGCGGCGGGGGTAGATGTCTGCATCGTACCGGGCGATGCGGACAACCTGAAGATCACCCGCCCCGAGGATTTTGCCCGGGCGGAACGTATCATGGGAATGGATATGGATGTAAGACTTGGCAACGGCTATGACGTGCACCGATTTGGCGACGGGGATCATGTGGTCCTTTGCGGTGTGAAGGTTCCCCATGATCGCGGGTTGCAGGGGCATTCGGATGCGGATGTCGGGATGCATGCTGTAACCGACGCGATTTATGGCGCATTGGCGCAAGGGGATATCGGACAGCATTTTCCGCCCTCGGATCCGCAATGGAAAGGGGCCGCCAGCGAGATCTTTCTGCGTCACGCGGTCGAACTGGCTGGACAGATGGGGTATCGCATCTCGAACGTGGATTGTACGCTGGTCTGTGAATACCCGAAGATTGGCCCTCACGCCGCTGTTATGCGCGAAGAAATGTCCAAAATCATGGGCTTGCGTGCCGATCAGGTCTCGATCAAGGCCACCACGTCCGAGCGTCTGGGCTTCACCGGTCGCAGTGAAGGCATCGCATCGATTGCGACGGCCTGTCTGGTGAAATCATGAACGCGGCGCAGTTGATTGGCACCGTTGGCGGCGTCGGATATATACGCCCTGCCCCCGGCACCTGGGGTTCGCTGGCCGCGCTGCCGATGGCTTGGGTCCTGCACACGCTGGGCGGATTCCCATTGCTGGCAATCGCAACGCTCGTGGTGTTCGCAGGCGGCCTGTGGGCCACGCGCGTGATGACCGACGGCCAGGACGATCACGACCCGTCGGAAATCGTCATCGATGAGGTCGCGGGCCAGTTCATTGCCCTCTGGGCGATCTCATATCCGTCCTGGGCGCATGGGATCGACATTACCGCCCTCTGGCCCGGCTGGGTTGCCGGGTTCGCTCTGTTCCGCCTGTTCGACATCACCAAACCCGGCCCCGTCGGTTGGGCAGATCGTCGCGGCGATCCTATGGGAGTGATGCTGGACGACGTGATTGCGGGTATTTTCGCAGCCGTTGGCGTGATGGTTCTGGCTGGCATCACGCACGGGGTTCTGGGCCTATGAACGTGCCCGACCTGCTGAACCGCGCCAAAGCGCAGGGCGTTATGATCGCCACTGCGGAAAGCTGCACCGGCGGTATGGTCGCTGCGGCCCTGACGGATATACCCGGCAGCTCGGCCGTCGTGGATCGGGGTTTTGTTACCTATACCAACGGGGCCAAGCAGGACATGCTGGGTGTGCTGGCAGAAACCCTGCAGGCTTTCGGCGCAGTGTCCGAGCAGGTCGCTCGCGAAATGGCCGAAGGCGCATTGCGCAACTCACAAGCGCAGCTTGCCGTCGCGATTACCGGCATTGCCGGGCCGGGCGGGTCTGAATTCAAACCCGAAGGGCGCGTATGTTTCGGACTGGCCAGAGAAGGCCGGGAAACCCGAACAGAAACGATTGAGTTTGGCGCGCAAGGGCGGGATGCGGTGCGCCGCGCCGCGCGGGATCATGCGCTGGCGTTGCTTCTGACCGGGCTTTCATAACGCGCACCTTTTTTAGGCATTATCTGCCCATAGCCGCCAAAACTGTCATCACTTGAACAAAAGGCGACAAAATAGGCGACCAATTCGGGTATTGCCTCTTTTTTCCTCACCTGCCCTCCGCTTCAAGGCTCTGCACATACACTCACTCGATCCCGGGCGTTGTCAGATGACCTGCCCGGGAAACCATGCAGGGAAAAGGAGAGCGGCCCATGAATGGAGCCGATACAGCCTGGATCATAGTTGCTACAGCACTGGTCCTTTTCATGACATTACCGGGTCTGGCCTTGTTTTACGGCGGGCTTGTACGTGCCCGAAACGTGCTCAGCGTTTTTATGCATTGCTTTGCCATTGCCTGTTTGATGAGCATTCTGTGGCTGGTGGCCGGGTACTCCATCGCCTTTGGACCCGGTGAAAGTGGGCTTTGGGGTGGTTTGGGCAAGGCTTTCCTCAACGGTGTTGATGTGAACAGCCTTGCTGGCACTCTCCCAGAAATCCTGTTCTTTGCCTTTCAGATGACCTTTGCCATCATCACCCCGGCCCTGATCGTGGGCGCATATGTTGAACGGGTGGGCTTTGGCTTTGTGCTCACCTTCTCGGCGCTGTGGATGCTGCTGTGCTATGCGCCGGTGGTTCACTGGATCTGGGGCGGTGGAATGCTGTCCGATGGTGGTATTTTGGGTGACATTGGCGTGCGTGATTTCGCTGGCGGTATCGTGGTGCACGAAACCGCTGGTCTGGCAGCCCTGATCATCGCCGTCATCCTTGGCCCGCGCCGAAACCGAACGACCCCGCCGCATAATCCCGGCTATGTCATGGTCGGCGCCGCGATGCTGTGGGTCGGCTGGTTCGGCTTCAATGGCGGTTCGCAACTGGCCGCGGACGGTGGCGCTGCGATGGCGATGACCGTTACCCACCTGTCCGCCGCAACTGCGTCACTGACATGGGCGCTTTGGGAACGCATCCGCTTTGGCAAAGCCTCGATGGTGGGTCTTGTCACCGGGACAATTGCAGGTCTGGCCTCGATCACGCCCGCTTCGGGTTTTGTGGGTCCGGTTCAGGCCCTCATCATCGGTGCTGTCGCGGGCATTCTGTGTCAGGAAGCCGTCAGTCTGGTGCGCAACAAGCTGAATATCGACGATACATTGGACGTGTTCGCGGTACATGGCGTCGGAGGCATCTTCGGCACCATCATGATCGCCCTGTTCGGCCTTGGCACATGGACCGCACAGTTGGGCGGGCTGGTTATCGTGGGTGTCTTTGCGGCAGCTGTCACGTTTGTGTTGGTCAAACTGGTTGCACTGATCACACCACTTCGCGTAAACGCCGAGACCGAGACAAATGGCCTCGACCTCTCGGTACATGGTGAGCGGGCCTATGACATGAGCAGCTAAGCCCACCTTGGCTGCCTATCGCCCGCAAGGGCAAAAGCGGACCTGTCATGGGTCCGCTTTTCTTGTTTTGGCGCCTTGTCCACCTACGTCACACCCAAAGCACCCTGAACCTTCAGGGCAAATGATCAGCCCGTCGCAGGATGCGCATTGGTTCCCTTCGGAATTACGATCCGGCATTCCAGACCGCCAAGCGAGCTGGATGCACCCAGATCAAGTCGACTGTCATAGGCCTTTAACAAATCAACCGCGATGGCCAGCCCAAGGCCGCTGCCCGAAACAGAGGTATCCAGCCTCCCCCCCGATCGCAGCGCCTCGCGGTGAGCGTCCTGAGGAATTCCCGGACCATCGTCGTCAATCACAATTTCGATCCCGTTCGAGGTTCTCATGGCCGTCACGCGGACCTTATGTTTGCACCATTTGACCGCGTTATCCAGCAGGTTGCCCAAAACTTCTTCGATATCCTGCGCGTCCATACGCACCCAAAGACCCGGGTCGCGTTCGATTTCCAATGACTTTCCTTCGCGCTCGGCCATGGTGGTGAACAGACGCGCCAGTCGATCAATCGAATGAGACAGATCAGCACGAGAATGGGTCAAATCTGCAGTGTTCAGCGCCCGCATTCTGGCCAAAGACCGGCCCAGTTGCGCGTCAATGCGGTCGAGAGCTTCCACAGCGGTTTCCGTAGAACCTCCCGCTTCGGACAACAGCACCAATTCATTGCGCATGATTGCAGTAGGCGTTTTCAGGGCATGGGCCAAATCTGCCGCCTGACGACGTGATCCCGATACGATTTCCCGGTTTCGACGCAAGAGCTGGTTCAGATCCTCGACCAGAGGAGACACCTCTTCTGGATAATCGCCTGGCCTAAGGTCTTCGTCCCGATCCCAACGATGCGCCACATCTGACCGAAGCTTTCTGAGTGGCGTCAGGATGATTGACGTCAGAAGTAGCGACCCAACGACACCGATCAGACCAACCAGCGCAAAAACCGGAAGCAGGCTTTGTTGTGCAGCGCGGCGTTCCGCGACAAGCTGGGCCTGACTTTCGGCAACGCTGACCCCCCAGACCGTGCCATCCTCATAGGTAATTTTCTGAAAGGCTCCTCGTAAAGCTTCGCTTTCCGGACCGGGAGTGTTCCAAAGCGTCGTTACATCAGGGGTGCCAAGGGGTTCGGCAATGACTTCATCAAACAAGGAAGCCGACGTAAAGATTTCGCCTTCGCTGTTGCTGACTTGCCAGTATCGGCCAGAATACGGTGTGCCATAGGCCGGATCGAACATCAGATCGCGCAGCGCATCCGGGTCATGGGTCGTAACGCTCAACCCAACGACCAGTTGCGTGTGACGATCAAGTAGTGCGGTATCAAACCTGTCCGAAACGCGGGCATTGATGAACGAGAACACGGCCAGCGTACCAACACCCACTGAAAGGGCACCCGACGCGATCCCCCCCAGTAGAGCCCGTTGACGCAGAGATAACATCAGGCAGAGTCGATCATGTATCCGCGGCCCCGAATCGTTGTGATCAGATCAGGGCCAAGTTTTTTGCGCAGACGGGTTATGAAGACCGCAATGGTGTTCGAGTCCCTGTCTCCATCGTATTCGTAGATATGTTCCGACAACTCGGTCCTTGAGATCATACGCCCAACATTATGGGCCAGATATGTAAGAACAGCCAACTCCTGCGCGGTCAGGTCGATGGGCACGCCATCCGCCGTTACACGCCCGTTGCGGGTATCCAGCACAACATTTCCCATTTCGACGACGGGATTCAACTGACCGCTCTGCCGCCGCAGTATGGCACGGACCCGCGCTGCCAGTTCGGGCATATGGAACGGCTTGGTCATGTAGTCGTCCGCGCCTGCGTCCAATCCGTCGACCCTTTCGCTCCAGCCATCGCGGGCCGTGAGGATCAGCACCGGAGTCTTGATGCCCGCACTGCGCCATTCCCGCAGAACTGAAATGCCATCGCGTTCCGGCAATCCAATATCGAGGATGATCATGTCATAGGGTTCTGTTGCACCCAGATGCAAAGCTTCCAGGCCGCTGTTCACAATGTCCACGACCCGACCTTCAGCGTTCAACAGTTTCTTGATCTGCTCGCAAAGGTGCGGTTCGTCTTCTGCCAGTAAGACTCTCATACTTGGGAATTATAGGCGTGCGAATGGCAGTTTAACCATTACTTTTTACCACCGCCGTTGCCGCCACCGTTTCCACCACCGTTGCCGCCAGAATTGCCACCAGAATTGCCACCACCGTTACCACCGCCATTGCCACCACCGTTACCACCGGAGTTGCCGCCGCCGTTACCTCCGGAGTTGCCTCCGCCATTGCCACCAGAGTTGCCGCGACCGCCACCGCTGTTCCCGCGGTTGCCGCTTTGACCGCCATTTGCTTTGACTGAAGACTTGCCTTGAGATTTCGCATTGGCCGAGTTTCCGGGCGCAGATTTGGCCGCTTCTGAGATTTGTTTGCCGATCTTGGACCCGTTGGAAACGACAACGCCGGTTTTTGCGTTAACAATAACACTGACAATCTTCCCGTTCGGCTTTTTGACCAGTACGCGGTAGTAAACTTTGTCGGCCTGAAAAGCTCGCGCATCAATAGGCGTACCGCCAAAGACCTGTTCGACCCCTTTGATGACTTTCTGCAACCGGATTGCGTTGCCCGAGGTTGTTGCTTTGCGCAGTTCTGCCTGCTTCAGCTCACGAACGGCTGCATTGCCTTCTCCGGGCTGGAGAAAGACAATAAGAAACATAATGGTTAAGAGCTTTCTCATCTTCGGCACTCTTTACTGCGCAACCACCTACATAATCTACCGATTTCAACATGAACTGGGGATGAACGACCAGTTTGGCGTGGGTTCAATGATGATCGGTTTAGATAGCACCTGTCAGATCTTGATTCCGGCAAGCGGTTTGCCTGTGTGCGAATCTTGGAAAACTATGTCGGACCACTGAAACACGCCTTCGATTTACGAGGAACGCTATGAAAACCAATATGACCGGCTTGCTGAAAGCCTCTGCACTCGCAATCGCAATGTTAGGCTCCACCGCAATTGTTGGCGCGATTGCATTTCCTGACGTGGCTTATGCAAAAGATGGCAAAGGCGGCGGTAAAGGAAACGGCGGTGGCAATGGTGGTGGTAACGGAAACGGCGGTGGTAACGGTGGTGGCAAAGGAAACAGCGACAGTGCCGGAAAGGGCAAAGGCAACAGCGGCGGTAATGGCGCGACCAAAGGTGGCGGCTCAAAATCCGCCGGCAAGTCAGGGCGCACTACCTCTGGCGCAAAGGGTTCGAAGTCAAAATCTTCGAAGGGAAAATCGTTCTCTTTGAAAGAACTGTTTACCGGTAAGAAGTCCACGAAAACTCAGACCAAGACCGCACCGTCAGCGCACGCGACAAAATCTAAGGTTCAGGTCGAGGAAACGGACCTGACCGATTCCCACAAGAAGGGGAATAAACTGGCTGCCGCGCTGGGCGTCCACCCTTCGGAACTGGGCGCACTGAACGCAGCCAACGCAAGTGAGAAGGCCCTCCAGAACGCTGCCCCGAATTCGCGCGTCGGTCGCATTGCAACCTATCGCGACACGGTTTTGGCTGGCGACAGCATCCGAGCTGAGCTTGCCGAAAAACAAGACCTTCTGGATGATATGACCCCGCCGGAGCGCTCCAGCGCTGAAATCAATGACGACCTTGAGGATGCGCTGGCCGATGTTCAGGAAAAGCAGGACATCGTCGATGATCTCGAACAGCAACTGGCAGATGCGGGAGGCACCAATCCTGATATCGAGGACGCACTTCAGGACGCAAACGATGATCTGCAAGCTTCCAAAGATGCCGCTGACAGCCTGAATGCCGAAAAACAGGCAGCCTTGGAGTACGAGGAAGCCATGCAAGACGTCGAAGACCTGGCAGACGCCGTTGAGCAGCAGTCACTCGATGAGCGCGCGGCATTGGAAGACGCTGCGAACAAACCCGTCACCGACGAGGTCGAGGCTGCTGTAAAGGCAATGCTCGGACTGGATAGCTAACAGCTTTTGCCTTCATTCTTATGAAGTGGGCAAAAGACCGGGCCAGCTAAGTGATTACCAGCCGTTTGGCTGGCCCGACTTTCTCATTAAGATCCTGACCGCCAGGTTGTATTGCGCTTATGCCCGACGCAAGTTGGCAAAGGTTACTGAGAAAAAATTTAGCCCGCTCCAATTCGGAGCGGGCTTTATCTTTCCCTGATCAAGTTGATCCGGAAATCCATCGGACGTCTGATTTTCAGAAGTCCCGGTTTGCCTCTTCTAGTCGCTTGTTATTTACGATTTCTGTCAGTGCATTTTCGATAGGAGGGAAGCGACTGCTGCTCGAATTTGTATTACTTGAAACTTCGCCGTTCATGACGGGATTATGGGGTTGCATTGTCGCACATGCATACGGCGCAACCTCAATAGCAGTCTTAATCATGCTGTTCCCCTTCCATTCAACCGGACGTGGTTTGCCCGGCCTGTGCGATCAGTATGCCCCGAGCCAGTTGAACACTCAGAGAATACATTGTTCACATTATGTTAATGTTGTCGCGAAATCATGAACAACGACTAAGTAATTAACAAAAAAGGATATTATTTCGCCAACAGATACAATCAGGCCAGATGGATAAAAAAATAGGGCACTCTCTCCCTACTCCGTAAGGTTGTTTAACCCAAGGAAAAGCGACATACGTCTATGGCGAGCGAGTCAGGTTTCTTACACCGAATTTGGGGGTAAAACTGCGGCCGAAGAAAGAAATCTACGAAACAGCCGACGAAATTGCGACACAGTTCAGCGGTTGGTCGACCTGCGCGGCACCATAAAGGGCAGGACCATGACGGCGGATGGATCCTTTGAAAACCAAAACGGTCTTCAGGTCGTCCCGGTAGCAATACATTCGGTTAACTAACCCGCGATCTGAGCAAAACCCCTGTCAGCATCAACGTTTCGGTTTAACAGATGCAAAAGCTCGACCTGGCTCGTTGCCCCTGTTTTGGAAAATATAGAACTTAGGTGCGAACGAACTGTTGTCGGGCCAATGGACAGAGTCTCCGAAATCGTCTTCACAGTCATTCCCTCTTTCATCATCGCGCACACCCGAAACTCGCATCTGCTGAGGTCGGCCGGATTGTGTGGATCAAGGATCGGGACAAAGCGATTGTTGCTGTTGAATTTGGACCGGTGACTCCGAAGAACCTCGGAACAGGCAGCAACCGTTCCGGGCAAGCGTTTGCCCCAGCCAGACGATAGTGTTGGTGCCAGAGCAGTTAGCAGATCCAGTTCGCAGGCCTGCGGGCGTATACTGTAATGCAGCTCAATGTAATCAACCTGCGCCCCGGTTACGTCCAGCGGAATTAGGATAACCTCCACCAGCCCTTCAGGCTTTTGAAGCCGATAGTGTGACATTGATGATGCGTCGGATAACACCAAGTCTGATAGTTTCCAGACTGAACCCGGCCTTGCCGTTGATATACATTCTCCAATAACCAACTCTGCCTGCGTTTGCGGCTGTGAAGGCCAGATTTTCCCCTGCTGGACACAACAGCGCGCAATATGCTTTGCCTTCCAATCCTTTTTCTGCATTCTGACAATTAGAACCGCATCAGCATTTGCCAGGCGCATTAAACAATTTACGGATCGAGACACGGAGCCATTACCGCATAGGGCCTGAGTCCACTCCACTACAAAGTCCAGACTCTCCCTCGCCTGAGCGCTCTTTAAAAAACTCACACTCATAACAATTAACCATTCAACTAAACAGACCGACCAAACAAACAGGTTCGGGTTACTACAACAAATTTGTGTTCCTTTCGAAGTCACAGCAACCGGAATTATCGGCTTGTCTGCGCGGGAAGTTTTCAAACAAAGGCTTTTAAGAAACTTTATATATCTGTTTTTAATATGCTTTTCTAAGTCTTGTCATCACTGAACCGCACGATGCCAATCCGCAAACGCCAGACCGGTCAGTAAAAATCAACCACCATCCCGCTCACAATTGCGACCCGGCTCAATTCATTGTTTCCGAAAAAGGGCGATTCGCTGAACGTTAATACGTTGTTAACGCAGGGTTAAATGTATTCGCCCAAAAGGGTGATTTTCTTCAATTGATTCAACCAAAAGGTGTATTTCAATTACCTTTGAAGGAAGGCACGCATTTCCCCCGTTCCTATTCTGATTCCCGAGCTAATGCATTTTCGCCTGGCTTGCGCTCAAGAATACGGAGCGCTGATAACGTCTAACCTATTTGGGGGAAATAATGACTAAATTCATGAAGAAGTTTGTTAAGAATGAAAGCGGTGCAGCAATTGTCGAATATGGCCTGGCTCTTTTGGTCGTGGCGTCGATTGCAGTTGGCGCATTCTCGTATCTGGGCACCACTACCAACACAAACGTGACTGGTGCATGCGCTGCTCTGGGTAGCGCGACCTGCTGACCCAAACACACTTACCAAAATACAGAGCTCTGTGCCGCCGCGCCACTGTTGCGGCGCAGAGTTCACCGCCAGGAATTTCGCGAAAACAAGACGACCGAAGTTCCATATTTCAGAACGTAATTGTTGGAGAGAGTGATGCGTATCAGGCCAATCATTTCTACACTGTTTGGAATTGCGATAGCGTCCGGTTCCGTTTACCTGGCGAAAGATCACATTCAGTTTAAGACAAGCACTGCCGGTGTCTCGCCAGATGCCGATCTGGTTGAGATCTACGTGGCCCGATCAGAAATCGCGTTTGGTCAAACGATCGAAGCGCACGACGTCACAATTCACCCCTGGCCGCGCGAGGCGCTCCCGGCCGGAGTTTTCACGGACATTGATGTACTTGTTCCAAACAATCGCCGTCAGCTGCGGCGCGCCAAGGGCCGGTTCTATCCCGGCGAAGTAATGCTTCTTTCCAAGGTTTCGAACTTTGGAGAAAAAGTCACCCTTGTTCAGAAGTTGGGTGAAAACACACGCGCCATGGCGATCGAGGTCGATGCTGTAACAGCCGTGGGCGGTTTTGTTACCCCAGGCGATCACGTTGATATCGTCTTGACCCAAGGTGCCAAGCAGGACCTGCGCGCGGTCACCATCTTGCAGAATATTCGCGTCATTGGCGTGGACCAGCAGTCGGAAGAATTAAGCGATCAGCCGGAGGTCGCCCGCACGATTACGGTGGAAGTGACCCCGCAGCAAGGTCAACGTCTGGCCCTGGCTCAAAAGGCCGGAACCCTGAGCCTGACACTGCGCACCCTGGACAGCGTCGAGGATGAACCCATGGAGATGGTTCGCCTGCGCGATCTGTTGCAGGAGGAAGGACCGGTAGAAAAGGTGGATATTCAACCCACTGTAAAGCTGCGCCGGGGAACCGAGACTGAGGTTGTGACCATCCAGCGGCAACAGGAAGAAGCGGAACAGGCAACAGAAACTGCGCCCGCCGCCGAATTGCAACCTGATACCCAAAAAGATGCGCAGCTTGCGCCGGCGTCCGCGACTCCGCGCGTCAAACCCCGCATTCGCCCAATCAAAGTCAGTCAGACACCCGGTCAATAAGTTCAGCCATGCCAACTCGCGCTATCATATCCGCATTCGCCCAAGAGGAGAACGGCACCGTCGCGATCCTGTGGGGCACTGCTTTGGTCGCATTCCTTGGGTTCTTTGCAATCACACTGGACGTTGGCCGGTTGAATTCGACACATGCAGAGCTTCAGTCATTCGCCGACAACGTAGCTTTGGCCGCAGCGGGAGAGTTGGACGGCCAACCGGACGCGATTACGCGAGCCACAAATGCAGCAGCAAATCTTGTCAGCGACAGCCAGACATTCGCAAACGGGGCGACCACGCTTTCAGGATCTTCGGATTATACCCTCCTGTTTCACTCGGCGCTTCCGGCATCGGATCTGACCCCGCTTGGCGCAGATATTACAACCGATCCACGAAAGGCCAGGTTCGCGCAGATCGTGTTGACACCTAAATCCCTGACGATGAGCCTGGCTTCGGCGCTGGACAAAATGCTTGGTGGGGCTGGGTTTTCTGCTGCCAGCGTTTCAGCCGAGGCAGTGGCCGGATACTCGAAAGCGGCGTGCGATATCTCACCCCTAATGTTCTGCCTGCCCCCGAATTGGGAATCCACTTTGACCGTAGGCGACCAGATATTGCTGCGCAGTGGCGGCAACGGAACGGCTTGGGGTCCGGGCAATTTCGGCTTTATTGATCTGGCGAATTTCCAAGACAGCTCGGGTGTATGTGCCGACGAAGGGGGCAATAAGCTGGCCTGTCTGATCGCGGCGCAAAGCCAGATCACCCAATGTGTTCTGACCAATGGTCTGAACACCGAACCCGGCCAGAAAAACGGCATTACCAACGCTGCATTCAACGTCCGCTTTGACATCTACCGCTCGGTTCTCAACGGTGAGAAGAACAATATCGATTTCGCGCCCGCACCAAATGTGATCAAGGGGATTGAAAGCAACGGTGGCGGCGCTTGCATTCAGGGTAATGAACAGACGACCCCTGATACAACCGGTCTAGGGCGCGACCTGTGCATGACGGCAGGCACCTGCGGTGGAAACAACCGTTTCGGTGACGGCAACTGGGATCGAACCGGGTACCTTAATCGAAACCACGATTTGGCAGATGGGATTGCCGACGGCATCGGCAGCGACACACATCTGCCACCACTGTCCGGGTCGGATACCGTTTTTTCCGGGACGCGGTATGGAATGTATCTGAGGGAAATAGCCTACGGGAACACGAACCCCTACGCGGCACCGAACGCAAATTCCATTCTTGACCCTTCACTTGCCGAAACCGGCCGTCCAATGTGTTCCAGCCAGATGTCCAACGACCCGGCACGGCGCGTTGTAACAGCTGCCGGTATTGATTGCGCGCTGAACCCAGTATCTGGTTCGACAACTGGGGTTCCGGTCACCAAATTTGTTGCCGTGTTCCTGACTGAACCGGTCGGTGATGACGGTGGCTCCCCCCCCAGTTTCGACATCCACGGAGAGGTCGTCGGTTTCCCCGATGTGACCGGCGTTGGCAGCGGCGGCAACGGGTTTGGCGGCATCTTTCGCGACGTCGTACAGTTGTATCGGTAGGGGCTGAGGGTTCATGTGTATTCGCCTCAAATCCCCTTTCAAGCGCTTCGCCAAAAGCGACGATGGAGCGATCCTAGTCGAGTTCGGCCTCGTCATGCCGATTATGCTGCTGCTGTTGGCGGTGACATTGGAATCCGCACGCCTTATGTGGTCGTACCAGTCGGTCATTGCCGGTGTCCGGGATGCCAGCCGCTATATGTCGCGCGTCACGCCCTCGGATATCTGTTCGTCTGGCGGAACTGTCGCGGGGCTCAGCACAACTTTGAAAGGGATCGTCGAGCGTGACATTCACGGCAACAGCCTGTTTCCGCCCAGAATAACCGTCAACTCAGTAACGCCCAGCTTGTCCTGTGTGTCGGGCACGTATCGCATAAACCCGGCACCCGTCGGTCAGGTAAGCGCCAATATCACCGTTCAGTTCCCGCTGGGGGGCATTCTGAAGCTTTTCGGCAGCGGCGCGTCATCGATAACCACCGACGTCGCTGACACATCGCGGATATTTGGCCAATGACACGGTTGCGAAATAACCGCGCCATCTTGCGCCAGGTCGCGGACAAGATGCTGCGCGACCAAAATGGTGGGGTTCTTGTTGAGTTTGCCTTGGTTGTGTCCCTGTTTTCCTTCCTGTTCCTGGCATTGCTGGACTTTGGCCGGCTATCATACAGCGGAGTGAACGCGCAAAAAGCCGCACAGTTGGCGGCGCGCATCGCTGTGGTGCGCCCTGCGGCCTGTCCGGGTGTGCCACAAACCCACACGCGGGGAACATCCGCGTTGTCCCCTCGCTTTGGCACCCCATGCAGTGCGTCGGCTGGCGTATGTGCCGACCCCGTAACGCCAGCTTGTGTGGGTGACGCCACCAACACCACAGCATCTGAAATCTGGGGGCGCATCAACCCGTTGCTGCCCCCCGGCACGACGATTGACGCCTTGCAGTTTGCCTATGATTTCAATTCCAATCTGGGCTTCCTGGGTGGCCCTTACACGCCCATGGTCACGGTTGAGCTGAACCTGAATGATTTTCAGTTCGTGTCGCCGCTGGCCGCGCTTGCAAATGCCGCGGGCGCGACCAGCAGCACAATTCCTTCAACAGCCGGGTTTTCCAATTTCAGCGTTTCGCTGCCTGCCGAAGACCTGGCATCAGGAGAGTCAGGTTAATGGTTAAGAACGTTTCCAATCTCAATTCACATTCTGTCATGCTTGTATCTGAAAGCGAAACCGTCGCTCAGGTGGTCGCCAATGCCTTTCCCGCCGGTCAAAATAACGAAATCTCAGAGAATGCGGGTTCTTTCAAAGCTTTGAACGGAACAGCACGCAATCTGGCATTCAAGCATGACCTGGTTATTTTCGAAATCGACCCCTGCGACGCGGGCGAGGTTCTGGCTGTCAAAGACCTGCTGACCCATCGACAAGACGACACCTTGTTTGTCGCGCTGACGCAGAATGATGTTTCGATCTCGGTCGCCCGCGAACTGCGGAAAATCGGCATCGACGAGGTTCTGCCCCTGTCCATTGACGAGGATGGGCTGAAAGCTGCAGTAGCAGAAAAAATCTCTTCCCGATCACTTCCGCAAGGGTTCATTCGAAATGGCCCCTCTGCCCTTGGCACGGTGATCCCGGTTGCAAAATCCCGCGGTGGAATCGGAGCGTCAACGGTCGCAGTCAACCTTGCCTGCTCACTGGTGGGCGGGAAAGGATCCTTCCTGAGGAAAAAGGCGAAAAACCGCGTCGCGCTTCTGGATTTTGATCTGCAATTCGGAAACGCGAACGTGTTTCTGGATCTAGAAGATAACGGGGGATGCCTCCAACTCATCGAAAATCAGGAAGAGCCGGATGATCATTTCCTGACGTCGATCCTTCAGAACCATACGCTCGGCATTGATGTGTTGTGCGCGCCCGTGCCGCTGGTTCCGCTTCAATCCATACGACCGGGCTTGATCGAGGGGATGCTCGACCTGCTTCAGCGCCGGTACGACTATGTTGTCATCGACCTGCCCTGTGCCGTTGTGGAATGGGTCGAACCCATCTTTAAACGCGCGAACCAACTTGCACTGGTTACTGACACCACGGTTCCGTGTGTTCGCCAGACCCGGCGCCTGATCGATTTCTATCGCGAGGCGAACGTGGCCCTGCCCGTCGAGGTTGTCGTGAACCGCGAACGGAAGACGCTGATCAAACCCGCACACGTTCGCGAGGCCGAAAAAGTGCTGGAAACGAAACTGAAGCACTGGCTGCCGGACAATCCCAAGATTGCGCGAAACGCGGTCGATCTGGGACGACCGATTGTGGACATGAAGCCGCATTCGGACCTTGGCAAGGCCCTGACGAAACTGGCTGCGTCCATGTCCGAAGGCACCCGGCCAGCCACACAAAAAACTGCATAATGGGAGATCGCCGTGTTTAACGAGTACAAATCACGCCGGGCCGCGTCCAAGTCGAATGTGTTGGTTCTGGAACGGCCGATCGAGGTGTCAAAGTCCAAAGCAACACCAGAGCCGGTGGACGTTGACCTGCAAGCGCATCTGGAGCTTAAAAGCCGTCTGCACAGCGAGCTTCTCGACCGTCTGAACCTGTCGGTGATCGACAAGGTCGAACGGTCCGAACTGAAACGTCAGATCGCCGCGCTGGTCACAGGGCTGATCGAGGCCGAACGCCTTCATTTACGGTCCGAGGCATTTACGGCCCTTGTTGATGAGCTCATTCACGAAGTGATGGGTCTGGGCCCGCTGGAACCCCTTTTGGAAGACCCGACCATCAACGACATTCTCGTCAACTCTTATGATCAGGTCTATGTGGAACGATTTGGCCTGCTGGAGCAATCCTCCGTGCGCTTTCGCGACGAACGCCATCTGCTTCGGATCATTGACAAGATCGTCAGCCGGGTCGGCCGCCGTATTGATGAATCCCAGCCATGGGTCGATGCGCGTCTGGAAGACGGAAGCCGGGTCAACGCGATTATCCGCCCGTGTTCAGTTGATGGGCCGGCGCTGTCGATCCGCAAATTCTCGCGCAATCCTCTGACCATCGACAAGTTGGTCCAGCGGGACAGCATGAACGAACAGGCAGCCAAGCTTCTGGCCGCGCTGGTCGAAGCCAGGCTGAACATTCTGATTTCTGGCGGCACCGGTTCGGGCAAGACAACAATGCTGAACGCCGTTTCATCCTATATCGACGGCAAGCAGCGTATCGTGACAATCGAAGATGCGGCCGAACTTCAGTTGCAGCAAAGCCATGTCGTCCGCTTGGAAACCCGTCCCCCCAACTCGGAAGGTCAAGGGGTGATTACGCAGCGGGATCTGGTGCGCAACGCGCTCAGGATGCGGCCTGACCGCATTATTGTCGGCGAGGTCCGTGGTGCCGAATGCTTTGACATGCTTCAGGCCATGAATACGGGACATGACGGCTCCATGACGACCGTACATGCGAATTCGGCCCGCGATGCGCTCAGCCGGGTCGAACAGATGGTGACGATGCTGGGGGCGGACCTGCCCGTCAGAACCATCCGGTCTCAAATCGCCTCGGCCATTCAGATCGTCCTGCAACTCAGCCGTCTGAGCGACGGGACACGCAGGGTCGTCAGTATTTCCGAAATCACGGGCATGGAAGACGATACGATCACGATGCAGGACATCTTTGTCTTCAAGCGCCGTGGCAAGTCTGAAAACGGCGACGTTCTGGGAGAGTTCCTGCCAACCGGAATACGGCCAAAATGCTTCGACCAGCTGGTGGCGGCGGGTGTCGATGTGGACACCAACATGTTTATTCATGGGGTGACGACATCATGATTGACCTTCAGCCCAACATACTGAACATCCTGATCTATATTTCGATTTTTCTGGGTATTCTGCTTGCCTACGAAGGCGTTCACCAGCTTCTGGCGCGCAAGGAAACGCATGGCGAAGCCAGAAACCGCCGCATGAAACTGATCCAGAACGGGGCTTCGACGGATCAGGTGTTGCAGCTGCTTCGCGATCCCGCAATGCTGGCTGCTGGTGAAAAAGCCGGGCTGATTACGCGGTTTCGTCGTCTGCTTGTGCAAGCCGGTTTGGCGGTCAACCCGGTTTGGGTGGTTCTCGCCGTCTCCCTTCTGGTTTTGATGATCTTTTTCGGGGCCTCCCGGTTCCTTGCACCGGAACTGGCAGTCATTCTGAGCGCTGTGTTCGGCCTCATCGGCCCGGTTATCGTGCTGGTCGCCATGAAAGACGCCCGCGCGAAGAAACTGACGAAACAACTGCCAGACGCGTTAGACCTGATGGCCCGGGGGCTGAAGGTGGGGCATCCCGTTGCAGTGACGGTTGGAAACGTTGCCTCTGATCTGCCGGATCCGATCGGGTCAGAGTTTGGCATCATCAAAGACCAGATCAACTATGGTGATGACGTCGCGACCGCCTTTCACGACTTTGCGCACCGCGTCGGAACAGAGGATGCAAAATACCTTGCTGTAAGTATCGGCATTCAGCATGGAACTGGCGGCAACCTGTCCCGCGTTCTAAGCATTCTGTCCCAGACCATCCGGGACCGGCACACGATGCAAAAGAAGATCAAGGCAATTTCCGCCGAAGGTCGCCTGAGCAGCCTTATCCTCACGATTTTGCCGGTCATCATTTATCTTTCGATCGAGGTCTCCTCCCCAACATTTTACGGCGACGTACGCAGCGATCCGCTGTTTCCGTATTTCGCCCAGGTGATCATTGGCCTGACAATTGCCCAGGGTTTCATCCTGAAGCGGCTGGTTAAATTCAGATTCTAAGGGGAATTGGGATATGGATATATTTCAGGACATTCTAAACGATCCGCGCATCACACCGCAGTTGATCCTGTTGGTCGGAATTGCCCTTAGTGTTTTCTTTGTCGTCATGGGCCTTTCCGGATTTACGGCAAGTGAAAACACGGCAGCACGCCGTATGCGCGTTGGGTCGGTTTCACAAGGGCATGGGCAGGATTTTGACCTTATCCAGGGTGACAATAGCGACCCGCACGGGCTGCTGAAGGCCTTCGTCCCGTCGTCAAAACGCGAACGCTCCAGGATCGGGAAGCTGTTGAAACAGGCCGGGATTCGGCAAAAGCACGCCATTCGCACCTATTATACCTTTCGGGTCGTCCTAGGATTTGTGTTGCCTGCCGCGTTCGTCGCAACCATGGCATTGCCGATCGAAACGCAAGTTCAGTTAGGGATCGCCGACCTTTTGCAGGGTGTTACCTGGATAAACACAATGCAGATCGTGACGGCACTGATGGTCCTGGGCTTTTATGGCCCGGCACTGTGGTTGCGGCGCCGCATAAAGAAACGCCGCCAGGCCATCGAACACAGCCTGCCTAACGCGCTTGACCTGCTGCAAGTCGCTATCGAGGCCGGGCTGGGCTTTGACGCGGCGATGATCCGGGTCTCGCATGAAATGGCCAAGGCAGCTCCGGAAATCTCGCAGGAGTTTTCGGTTCTTCAACTGGAGTTGCAGGCAGGCAAAGAACGTCAGGCCGCCTTTCTGGACATGGCGAACCGGGTCGGTATCGACGAGATGAACTCGTTCGCGAACGCCTTTTTGCAATCCAACCAGTACGGAACCAGCATATCCGCATCGTTACGCCGCTTCGCCACTGACATGCGGCTTGACCGAGAACTTCGCGCCCAGGAAAAGGCAAACCGTCTGCCTGTGCAGATGTCTGCCGTGATGGCCATGTGCATGATGCCTGTCCTATTGCTGATTTGTCTGGCACCAATGCTGATCCGGTGGGTCAACATGTTCGGGCAAGGGTAACGCAGCGACAATGGTGTTCGCATAGCTGACTACCCGGAAACAGCGGACCTTAGGGGGGTCCGCTTTTCTTTTGTTCCAACAGCTCTCGACTCCGGGCCAAGGGTCGGGCTATCAGCCCGAAACATCATTTCATCGCCGAGGTCCCGCCATGATCCCCAGTTCTTTTCCCGATAGCACTGAAATCGCTCGCCTGACGGCCCGGATGCTGCTGGAGATCAAGGCCATCCACTTCAACGCGCGCGAGCCGTTCACGCTGGCAAGTGGCCTTCCCAGCCCGACCTATATCGATTGCCGCAAGCTGATCTCCTACCCGCGCATTCGTTCCACGCTGATGGATTTTCTGACCGTTACGGTGATGCGGGACGCGGGTTTTGAAGCCTTTGACAACATTGCGGGCGGCGAAACTGCGGGCATCCCCTTTGCCGCGATGGTGGCCGAACGTATGGCATTGCCGATGACCTACGTGCGCAAAAAACCCAAAGGTTACGGGCGCAACGCCCGCATTGAAGGCGCAATGAGCGAAGGTGAACGCGTGTTGCTGGTCGAGGACCTGACTACCGATGGCGGTTCGAAACTGTCCTTCGTCGATGCAATTCGCGAGACTGGTGCCACCTGCGGGCATACGGCTGTGATTTTTTACTACGGTATCTTCCCCGAAACCGAGAAGACGCTGGGCGACCATGGTGTAAAGCTGCATCACCTTTGCACGTGGTGGGATGTTCTGGCCGAGGCCAAGGCGCAAAAAGCCTTTGATCAGGAAACACTTGACGGGGTCGAGGCGTTTCTGAACGACCCGCGAGGCTGGCAGGACGCGCGAAAATCGTGATTTTCAGCCTGTGGACGGCTTGGGGATAGTTGATTTTCGAATCGCATCAAAGCGCGCCTATCTAGTCAAGATATCCAGCCAACACACCAAATGTTGCGGTAACGCTGCGCCCGTGTAAAACTGGTGCTAAGTTATCCCCATTGAGGTGGGCAGTTATCCCAAGGCGGGGGGCAGTTATACCAACTTACCCCCATTCATTTGCAGATAGCTTGAACCGGGGCGTGGCGTGTAGAACCTCGGAACGGGCAGCGGGGACATTATGAACGAGATCAGCAGTATCGAGCAGGCAGCGGCGCATATTCAGAACGCCGAAACCATGCCGCATTCCATTGAGGCTGAACAGCAGCTTCTGGGTGCAATTTTGACGAATAACGACCTTTACGACCGGGTCGCTTCGATCATTGGGTCCGAGCATTTCTATGACCCGGTTCATGCCCGCATTTATGAGGTCGCGGCCGCACGCATTGCAAAGAACGCGCTGGCCTCGCCTGTGACGCTGAAATCCTTCATGGCCGAGGATGAGGGCCTGAAGGAATTGGGCGGGCCCGCTTATCTGGTCAAACTGGCCGGCGCGTCGATCAGTGCCTTTGCGGTACATGATTACGCCCAGATGATCTATGACCTCGCCATCCGGCGCGAGTTGATCCGCTTGGGCCGCGACATCTCCGACAAGGCCGCGCGGGTCGATGTAGCCAGCGAACCGAAAGAACAAATCGTCGAGGCCGAACAACAGCTTTATCAGCTTTCCGAGCAGGGCCAGACCGAACAGGGGTTCCAGTCCTTCCTCAAGGCGGTCACAGAAGCCGTCAATGTCACCAACGAAGCTTACCAGCGCGGTGGCGGCATGGCTGGGATCTCGACCGGTCTGGTCGATCTCGACAAACAACTGGGTGGTCTTCACCCCTCGGACCTGATCATTCTCGCAGGTCGTCCATCGATGGGCAAAACCTCGCTGGCGACCAACGTGGCCTTCAACGTGGCCAAAGCGTACAAACGCGGTCTGAAACCGGATGGTTCCGAAGGCGCAATTGACGGCGGGGTCGTCGGCTTTTTCTCACTTGAGATGAGCGCTGAACAGCTGGCCGGGCGCGTTCTGGCCGAGGCGTCCGAAATCTCTAGCCACAAGATCCGTCAGGGCGACATGACCGAGGCCGAATTCCGCCGTTTCGTGGATGCGGCCAAAGAACTTGAAGCCTGCCCGCTTTTTATCGACGACACGCCCGCCCTTCCGATTTCTCAGCTTGCCGCACGCGCGCGACGGTTGAAACGCACACATGGGCTGGACCTGCTGGTGATCGACTATCTGCAACTGTGCCGCGGCATGTCCGACAACCGGGTTAACGAGATTGCCGAGATTTCAATGGGCATGAAAGCAATCGCCAAAGAACTGAACATTCCGGTGATTGCCCTGTCGCAGCTTTCCCGCCAGGTCGAAAACCGAGACGACAAACGTCCGCAGCTGTCAGACCTGCGTGAATCAGGATCGATCGAACAGGACGCCGATGTTGTGATGTTCGTATTCCGCGAGGAATACTACAAAGAACGTGAAAAACCCGGCGATCACGAGCTTGAGAAGATGGAAGAATGGAAACAGGCCATGGAACGCCTGCACGGCAAGGCCGAGATTATCGTTGGCAAACAGCGCCACGGTCCTATCGGCACGGTCGAGCTATCGTTCGAGGCGCAATTCACCCGGTTCGGTAATCTTGTCAAACCCTGGCAGCAGGGTGGTGAAATCGAAGGTTATTGATCGCGAAAGGACAGCCTTACTTGGGTTTTCCCGACTTTCCTTTGATTGTTGGCAAAGCAATAACGTTCTCTGAGCTTTTCGCGCGATTCAGGATCTGGTGCGCGAACCAAGAATGAGGTCCGCCCGCCTGTTTTCTGACAGATTGAACCCCGCACTCACCAAAGCGTCGGATTGTTCAACGCAGACACGCAGTGCGAAGGGCCGCTAAGTGGCGCAAGCGCCTGACCATCCAGCGACTGCCCCAGCCAGCCATGCGGATGGCTCAGCTTTAGCGGCGGTTGTGCAGTGGCCTCAGAAATCTGCTCAAAACCTGTTTTTCGATAGTAAGCGGGATCACCATAGGTGAGTGCCACGTTCACGCCTGATGCCCGCAGGCAATCCAGACCATAGGCAATCAAAGCCTGTCCAACCCCGGCTTTTTGCCTGTCTGTTCGGACAGCCATAGGCGACAGGATAAATACCCGGCGCGCATCCTGTGGAAACAGCATTCGGGAAAAGATGGCACAACCAAGCAGCACCTGATCGCGTCGCGCGGTGCACACCATCAGGTCCTGTGGTGGGGTGGTATCGATCATCTCTTGCACGAAAGCTTCGATAATCGCCCCCTCGTCCGGGCCTTCCGACGCCGAAAACACTTCTGCGAAAAACCGGGCTGTTTCGGACGGATCTGGCGTTTGTTCGGTATAAAAATCCATGATTTCCTCGGGATATGCCGCCGCACCGTTTTTTGCCGCGATGGGACGATCTTGTTCACAAGATCACTTTAACACCTATGTGAAGACAATCCCGAAAACGGCCTAGCACAGCAGTAAGTCGCCAAAATGTCTGCTTTTTTGGGTGTTTTCCGCCATACCTGTCGTTTGATGGGCGCAATCTGTCGCGGAAAAAGCCCTTTCCCTCTTGACCTTGGACGGCGCAATGTCATGAACAGTCCCATGAGTACTGCACGTTTAACGATCAATCTTCAGGCCCTCGCCAGAAACTGGCGGGCACTCGACGCGAAAACCGGGGTCGAAACCGGTGCCGTGGTCAAAGCAGATGCCTATGGGCTGGGCGCAGGACCTGTCAGCGACACGTTGGCAGAAGAAGGTGTTCGCAAGTTTTTTGTGGCTGCCGCAGAAGAAGGCGCAACAGTTCGCGAGGCAGTTGGCCCCGGCCCGGTGATTTTCGTTTTTTCGGGACATATGGACGGCGATGCCGACCTGCTGCGCGGCAACGACCTGATACCGCTGATCAACTCGCCAGAGCAGTTTCAACGCCACACAGAGGCCCTGCCCGACCACCCGTTTGGTATCCAACTGGACAGCGGTATGAACCGGCTTGGTCTTGAACCTGCTGACTGGGCTGAGTTGCGTTCCAAGGCCAAAGCCTTGAACCCGGCGCTCATCATGTCTCATCTGGCCTGCTCGGACGAGCCGGAACACCCGATGAACCAGCAACAACTGAAAACCTTCCGCGACATGACTGATGGGGTCGCTGCGCCGCGCTCCCTGGCAGCGACGGGCGGGATGCTTTTGGGACCTGAGTTTCATTTCGATTTCTGCCGCCCGGGTATCGGTCTTTATGGCGGAATGCCCTTTGCCGGTGCAAAGCCTGTCGTAACCGTCGACCTTCCTGTTATTCAGGTGCGCAAGTTGGCCGTGGGCGAGACCGTGGGTTATGGAAACACCTGGGTGGCGCGACGGCCGTCCCGGATCGCCACCGTTGCTGCCGGCTATGCAGATGGCCTGCATCGCGCAATTGGCGGCGGCATCGACACATTTGCGGGCGACCAACCCTGCCCGGTTGTTGGACGTATCTCAATGGACCTGATCACTGTGGACGTCACGGACCTGCCGAAAGACCCGGAGCGCCTGCGCATTCTCAACGGTCATCAAACCGTTGATGATCTGGCCGAGGCCGCTGGTACAATTGGCTATGAAATCCTGACATCCATGGGCAGTCGCTATTCGCGGGGCTACGTGGAATGAACCCAATCAGCGCGCTGGGGGGGCTGGGCCGCACCGTGCTGGGCCTGCTTGCGGCCTTTGGCCGGGTGGCCCTGTTCGCGCTTGATGCAGTGTCGCACATCCTGCGCCCACCCTTCTATCCGCGTGAATTCGGGATGGCCCTGCTGAATATCGGCTGGCTGTCCCTGCCCGTCGTCGGCCTGACCGCCATTTTCACCGGCGGCGCGCTGGCTTTGCAAATCTATGCGGGCGGTGCACGGTTTAACGCCGAGGCCGTCGTGCCCCAGATCGTCGCTATCGGCATGGTGCGCGAACTTGGCCCGGTTCTGGTCGGCCTGATGATCGCCGCGCGCGTGACCTCGTCCATCGCGGCCGAGATCGCCACGATGAAAGTGACCGAACAAATCGACGCTCTGGTCACGCTGTCGACCCATCCGATGAAATACCTTACTGCTCCACGTGTGCTGGCCGCGCTGATCACCGTGCCTGCACTGGTCGCCGTAGGTGACGTTATCGGGATTGCGGGCGGGTACACTGTCGCTACGCAGAATCTGGGCTTCAACCCGGCGGCGTATCTGAAAAACACGGTCGATTTCCTTGAGATGCGCGACATAGTATCGTCTCTGGTCAAAGGCGCGGCCTTTGGCGTGATCGCGGCTATCATGGGTTGCTATTACGGCATGAACTCGGGCCGTGGCGCACAGGGTGTCGGTCGCGCTACCAAAGGGTCGGTCGAGGCCGCAGCCGTTTTGATCCTGGCCGCAAACTTTGTTCTCACAGGGGTGTTCTTCTCGCTATGATCCGAATGGAGAACGTAGAAAAAGCCTTTGGTGACAACCACGTATTGCGTGGAATGAGCCTAGAGATACCCAAAGGAACCTCGATGGTCATCATCGGGGGTTCCGGCACGGGGAAATCTGTTGCCCTGAAATGTATCCTGGGCCTGATCAAACCCGACAGCGGCATGATCTATGTCGACGGCAAAGACGCAACCAAAGGCGACCGTGACGCGTTTCTGGCGCGGTTTGGCATGCTGTTTCAGGGCGCGGCCCTGTTTGACTCGCTGACCGTCTGGCAGAATGTCGCCTTCCGCCTGCTGCGTGGATCCCTGAAACGTCCCACCGAGGAAGCGCGCGAGATCGCCATCGAAAAACTGCGCCGCGTAGGCCTGAAATCCGACGTGGCCGACCGCTTTCCGGCAGAGCTGTCAGGCGGGATGCAAAAACGTGTGGGCCTTGCCCGCGCCATCGCCGCCGAGCCTGAGATTATCTTTTTTGACGAACCCACCACCGGCCTCGACCCGATCATGTCCGGCGTCATCAACGACCTGATCCGCGAGATCGTAACTGAGATGGGCGCCACCGCGATGACCATCACCCACGACATGAGCTCCGTCCGCGCGATTGCTGACAACGTGGCCATGCTGCACGGAGGGGTGATCCAGTGGACCGGCCCGGTCAGCCAGATGGATGCCTCAGGTGATCCCTATGTGGAGCAGTTCATCAGCGGGAGCGCTGAGGGGCCGATTGAGGCGGTGCGTTGATAGCAGTGATGCTGGACAAATAAATCAAAAATCATCGACGGAAATCTGACAGTTTTGCGTTAAACCAGCGCAACGTTAAAGTTTGTCGGAGCTTCCCCATGCCTACTTCGTATTCTCGCGCGCAAATCGCCCTTCACTGGGTCATTTTCGTTCTGATCGCAATTCAATTTCTCTTTCACGAGCCGATGTCTGAAGCCTGGGATCAATTCGAACGCGGATTGCCTGTCTCTTTTCAAGCACCAGTTGCTCTTCATGTATTCGGAGGATTGCTTGTCCTTGCGCTCGCGATTTGGCGGATTGCACTACGTCTGACCCGCGGCGCGCCGCCGCTACCGGAAAAAGAAACAGCCGCGATGAAGCTCGCCGCACATATCACGCACTTCTCACTCTATGCGTTGATGGTGCTGGTGCCCGCCTCAGGTGCCTTGGCCTGGTTTGGTGGGATAGCAGCGTCCGCCGAAGTGCATGAGATCCTGAAAACGCTAATGCTTGTTCTGATTGTCTTGCATTTTCTGGCTGCCTTGTTCCATCAGTTCATTCTCAAAACCAACCTGATGGCTCGTATGAAGCGCGCAGGATAAGCTTTTGAACAAGCATCCTTGAACCCACGATCCAACACCGTAATGTCAGGCGGTCACACTTAATAGCGTTGGCCGCCATGATATTGCGTTTCGCAACACTGTCACTTTTGGTTTTCTACCCCGTCGCGTGGTTCGCCCCGCTGATGCGCGCGGGGTTCCTGCCGATCTTTGGCCTTAGCGAAATCAGCGTCATCACCGGCCTCCAGTCGCTTTGGAATTCCGACATCTTCCTTGCGCTGGTCGTCACCATCTTTGCCCTCTTCGCGCCCTACATCAAAACCATTGGCACCGCGCTGATACAGTGGAACCTGCTAGATGCCCGTGTGCAGCCTGCGCTGAGTATCCTAGGCAAGCTGGCGATGGCGGATATCTTCCTGATCGCGCTTTACATCACATTGGCCAAGGGCATCTCTTACGCCACTGTTGAGACCGCATGGGGTCTCTACCTGTTCACGGCCTGCATCCTTGCCTCCATCGCTTTGGGCATTCTCACCGAACGCCACTGCAAAACCAACGCCCGGACATAGGGCGCTGACGACGAGGAAAGCCCAGCAAGGGCTTGAAGAACCGCCCATCCTCGGGCACCAAGACGTCATGGCAAAACCAACCTTCTCCTGCTCCGCCTGCGGCGCATCCCATTCCCGCTGGTCGGGCCGCTGCGACGGGTGCGGCGAGTGGAACTCGATCATCCAGGACGTACCTCTGTCGGCAGGCCCAGCCAAGAAATCGCTGGGCTCGAAACGCGGACGGTCGATGACGCTCACCGACCTGTCGACCGAGGAAACCCCGCCACCCCGCACACTCTGCGGAGTGGAAGAGCTGGACCGTGTTCTGGGCGGCGGGCTGGTCCCGGCCTCCGCCCTGTTGGTGGGCGGCGACCCCGGCATCGGCAAATCCACCCTGCTGCTGCAAGCGGCTGCCCGATTTGCCCGTGCTGGCGTCAAGACGATCTATGTCTCGGGTGAAGAAGCCAGTGCGCAGGTTCGCATGCGGGCGCGCCGCCTTGGGCTGGAGAATGCGCCGGTGCAACTTGCTGCCGAAACCAACCTGCGCGACATTCTTACCACGCTTGAAGCCGAGAAACCCGGTCTGGCGATCATCGACTCGATCCAGACCATGTGGGCGGACAATGTCGACAGCGCGCCGGGGTCCGTGTCGCAAGTCCGGGCGGCTGCTCATGAATTGACCGCCTTTGCGAAACGGCATGGTGTGTCGATCATCATGGTCGGGCACGTCACCAAGGAAGGCCAGATCGCAGGGCCCCGTGTTGTCGAACACATGGTTGATACGGTGCTGTATTTCGAGGGCGAGCGCGGCCATCAGTTTCGTATTCTGCGGGCGGTCAAGAACCGCTTTGGTCCCGCCGACGAAATTGGCGTATTCGAGATGACAGGCAAAGGGCTGGCGCAGGTCACCAACCCCTCGGCCTTGTTCCTGTCGGAACGAGGTAAGCCCAGCCCTGGCTCTGCCGTCTTTGCCGGGATTGAGGGCACACGGCCGGTTCTGGTCGAATTGCAGGCCCTTGTTGCCCCGTCCCCCCATTCACAGCCGCGCCGGACAGTGGTGGGATGGGACAGCGGGCGGCTGGCGATGATCCTTGCCGTTCTCGAAGCGCGTTGCGGCATTCCCTTTGCGGGTCTCGACGTCTATCTGAACGTGGCCGGTGGATTGAAAGTCAGTGAACCCGCCGCCGATCTGGCCGTTGCCGCTGCATTGCTGAGCGCGCGCGAGGACACGGCCCTGCCCTCAGACACCGTCGTTTTCGGGGAAATCTCGCTATCCGGGGCACTTAGACCGGCTCCGCAGACAGAAAACAGGTTGAAAGAAGCACAAAAACTTGGTTTCACAGCGGCAATAGCTCCGGCAGGTGGCAAAACCGGTACTGTGGCAGGTCTGACACTCACCCGGCCCTCTGATTTGGTAGGGTTTGTTGGCGAAACCTTCGGAGCAGGTTAAAGTCCCGCCTTGAGGGGCAGAAAAGAACAGGCGAGGGCCATGGAAGGTTTTACAATAATCGACGGGGTGGTTGCCCTGATCATCGTGCTGTCAGGCTTGCTGGCCTATTCGCGCGGTTTTATGCGCGAAGTTCTGGCCATCGCGGGTTGGGTCGCAGCGGCCGTTCTGGCGTTCATCTTCGCCCCGCAGGCGGTACCTCTGGTCAAGGAAATCCCGGTCGTCGGAGATTTCCTGCGTGACAGCTGCGAACTGTCTGTGATCACCGGGTTTGCAGCGGTCTTTGCGGTGGCGCTGATCGTGGTCAGTATCTTCACGCCGCTGTTTTCATCGCTGGTTCAGCGCTCGGCCCTTGGCGGCCTGGATCAGGCTCTGGGGCTGTTCTTCGGCATCGCTCGTGGCATTCTTCTGGTTGCGATTGCGTTCTTCGTTTACGACACCGTCATGACCGGCCAGTCTTACACAATTGTTGATGAAAGCCGGTCGGCCAAGGTGTTTGAACAGTTCAGCGGCCAGATTGAGGAACAAAACCCCGAGGCGGCTTTGGGCTGGGTTACGACGCAGTATGAACAGCTGGTCGCCAGTTGCACGGCAGGAAACGCTGAACCGGCAACAACTGCGCCTTCCAACGGCTGATAGGCAGTTCACCAATTCATGAAAGCCCGGCGCTGCCGGGCTTTTTTGTTGCAGATCAGACAAACCCCTCTCCACCGCACACGGTGCAGCGGATTGTTTTCAAGCCAAAGCATCCGTCACATCGACTGAAAACCGGTTTTCCAAAGATATCTCTGCTTTTGGCGACCTCGCCTGCTCCGTTACAGATCTGGCACGACGCGCGCCCCAATCCCCTGCACCGATGGCACCGCTGCCTGATCCGTTCTTGGTTCTTGTGAGGAGGTTTATGTTGCCACATTCAGGTCCCCCCGAGGTGCTGAGTTTTAGCAGTTCATGTATGCAATCAAATGCATGACAGCACATATGTTTGCGCATGTCACCATCTTCGTTTTTCTACGTCGACATGCGTAAACTTGGCCTGCGGCATTTGGCTATTGTGATCCTTTGATGACAGCCACGCCAATAGGCATTATGTGGGGGCCAACCCGCCACGGAATCGGAGCCACCGATCTTGTCCTTTCTGTATGAATGCGCGCTGATCGCAGTGATGGTCGCCCTAACGGCGTCTTGTTCCTGTGTTGCGAACAGTTCCGCTTTGAAGATGCAGAAAGTCCGGTGCCGAACTGCGGCCAATCCTCGAATGAAATCGTCATAGAAGTTGGAGCCCCTTGAATGTGTGGGATTTTAGGAATCGCAAGCCGGACACATGATGTCTTTGCTGAGATCTATGACGGGCTGCTGATGTTGCAGCACCGGGGTCAGGATGCCTCGGGGATCGTGACCTACAACGGCGAATTCTTCCGGGAAAAGAAAGCCAATGGTCTGGTCAAGGACGTGTTCAACGCCCAGGATGCTGAAACCCTTTTGGGTCATATCGGCATGGGGCATGTTCGCTATCCAACGGCCGGATCACTCAGCGCGGCCGAAGCGCAACCTTTCTTCGTGAACGCACCCTACGGTATCTATCTTGTTCACAACGGCAATATCACCAACACAGCGGAACAGCGCGAGAAAGTGACCGGGAAATACAGCCGCCACCTGCGCACCACATCGGATTCGGAAATCCTGCTGAACGTGCTGGCCGACAAAGTGGCTGACGCTATCAAGGTGAACGGCAATTCGGACCCGATCCGAAACATCTTTGCCGGTGTGAAGATGACGATGGAGCGGGTTCAGGGCGCCTATTCAGTCATTTGTCTGGTGGCAGGTGTTGGCATGTTGGCGTTCCGCGACCCATTTGGCATTCGGCCCCTTTCGGTCGCAAAACGCAATGTCGACGGTCAGGGGGACGATTATGCCTTTGCTTCGGAAGACGTAGCCTTTGGCATCAACAGTTTTGAAAAGCTGCGCGATCTGCGCCCGGGCGAGGCCATCCTGATCGACCTGAAAGGCAACATGCACGAGTTTCAGGCGGTCGAAGGCAAGCTGACGCCCTGTATCTTCGAGTATGTGTATCTGGCACGTCCGGATTCACTGCTGGACGGTGTCTCGGTTTATAAAACCCAGATGCGCATGGGACAGACGCTGGCGAAACAAATTCAGGACTCGGGCCTGGAAATCGACCGGATCATTCCCGTACCCGACAGCGCCCGCCCCGTGGCACTGGAAGCGGCGAAAATCACCGGCATCCCCTATCGCGAGGGGTTGGTGAAGAACCGCTATGTCGGGCGTACCTTCATCATGCCGGGTCAGGCCGAGCGACAGAAATCCGTCCGCCGCAAGCTGAACGCCGTTCCGCTGGAATTCGAAGGCCACAGCGTTCTGTTGATCGACGATTCCATCGTGCGCGGCAACACCATCAAAAAGATCGTTCAGATGTGCCGCGACGCCGGGGCCAAGAAGGTTTATGTGGCCAGCGCCTCGCCGCCGGTCAAATACCCCAATGTCTATGGCATCGACATGCCGACCAAGGCCGAGCTGATCGCAAATGGCAAAGAGATCGAAGAGATCCGTGAAGAGCTGGGCGCTGATGCACTGTTCTATCAGCATCTGGAGGACCTGATCTGGGCGGCCCAGGAAGGCAACCCGGACATCCAGGGATTTGATTGTTCCTGCTTTGATGGCAATTACATTACAGGCAGCGTTAGCGCGGATTACCTGGACAGTCTGGAAAACAGCCGCCGTGTCAGCCAGAAACGCGCGGATATGCAGGTTCCGGGCGGGTCGTGGAATGCGGCTAAACTCGCCTCAGGCTGAATGACTCCGCCCACCGAGTGCACGTCCAGCTTCTGTTCAGACCGCGAATCAAACCGTTCGGCATGCAGATAGGACAACCCTGTTCAGGGTGGCTCGCATCTATACTGTTCCACCGATGAGTGGAAATCTGCCACAACCCGGCGGCGATTCTTGCACGATCACAGGGACTAACAAAAAGGTCGCTACGTCGTGAATCGTGGAGTATGTGAAGGTCTTTTGCTTACCTGATCGTTTTGGTATCGGGCGGCAACCACTCACTCGAAATAAGGGGTTCGGAACTCATGCCGGGCCACGGACCATGTCAAACACCAATGTCAAAAGCGCGGCCACACAGCAGGGCGCGTTAAACAAGAACTCTGTTTCTGTTCTGGGGGTGTTCGGGCCCAAAACCGAACTGCACGCCTTGGTACGCCTGTCATCGGGCCGCGTGAAAGAGGTTGAACCCGGAAGCCGTGTCGCCTCGGGTACGGTGATAGCAATCGACGAACAGGGCATCATGCTGCGACAAAGCGGCCAGACCAAGCGGATCGCCATTCCCGGAAGCTAATCGCGACTTGACGCCCCTCGCGCAGGGGTTCAAACCGCAGCCATGACCGATCAGACAAAAATCGCCCTTATCACCGGGGCCTCTCGCGGGTTGGGCGCTGCGCTGGCCGAAGCGCTGGCACCTGAATACCATATCGTCGCCGTCGCCCGGACCACCGGCGGGCTGGAAGAGCTGGACGATCGTATCAAGGCGAAGGGCGGGTCAGCCACTCTGGCCCCCATGGACATCACCGATCCAAACGCCATGGCGACCCTGTGTCGTGGCATCCATGACCGTTGGGGCAAGGTTGACCTGTGGATGCACACAGCCATCCACACATCAGCACTGACGCCAGTGCATTTTGTTGACCCCAAGGAATGGGCCAAGGCGATCAACACAAATGCAAACGCGACCTCGGTTCTGATCCCCTATGTCTCACCCCTTCTGGGCGAGAGTGGCCATGCGGTGTTTTTTGACGATCCGAAAGCTGGCGAGAAGTTTTATGGCATCTACGGTGCCACCAAGGCCGCGCAGATGGCTCTGGCCCGCAGTTGGGCCGTCGAAACCGAACGCACCGGTCCTCGGGTTTCGGTTGTCGAACCCGCGCCGATGCCCACGGCCGTCCGTGCGCGTTTTCATCCCGGGGAAGACCGGAGCGTGTTGAACAGCACCAAGGATGAAGCTGCGCGGATTCTGGCACTGCTTTAGGAAATGGCCCTGACGGGCCATGCCTCTGGCGGGGATATTTGCAGCCAGGTGAAGCCTGGATCAGGCGATATGCACGCCGTTGCGCCCAGCCAGATCGACGAAGAATTGCCAGGCGACACGGCCAGAGCGCGACCCGCGCGTGGCTTGCCACTCAATTGCCTCGGCGCGCAAGATCTCTGCATCAACAGAAACGCCATAGGCGGCGCAATAGCGGTCGATCATCGCAAGATACTCGTCCTGATCACAGGGATGGAACCCAAGCCACAGGCCGAAGCGATCCGACAGCGAGACTTTTTCTTCGACCGCCTCGGAAGGATTGATGGCGCTGGAGCGTTCGTTTTCGATCATATCCCGCGGCATCAGATGGCGACGGTTTGAAGTGGCATAGAAGACCACATTCTCTGGCCTGCCTTCAATACCACCATCCAGAACAGCCTTGAGAGATTTGTAGTGCTGGTCATCGTGGCTGAACGACAGGTCATCGCAAAACAGTATGAACCTGTAGGGCGCTGCGCGCAGATGGTTCAGCAACCGCGCCACCGTTCCCATATCCTCGCGCTGCAATTCGACCAGTTTAAGGTCGGCATAATCAGCGCTCAGAGAGCCATGCACGGCCTTTACAAGGCTGGACTTTCCCATCCCCCGCGCCCCCCAGAGCAGCGCGTTATTTGCCTTGTACCCTGCTGCAAACCGGCGCGTATTGTCCATCAACGTGTCGCGAGAGCGATTGATGCCGACCAGGAGATCCAGATCGACCCGGTTGACATGTGTAACAGGTTCCAGTCGATCCGGTTCGACATGCCACACAAATGCCGGAGCAACGGCAAAATCAGGCGCCGCCAAAGGAGCCGGTGCCATGCGTTCCAACGCCTCGGCGATACGGTTCAGGGCTTGGTCGTCCATATGGGCCTCCGGTTTTGTCTTGAGGGGTTCAAAGCACGTTCCAATTGGCACAACAAGAGTTTCAAAAGAAAAAGGCGCGCCCATGGATGGCGCGCCCTTTTGTTTTCGTCGGCAGATTTACTTGTCGTCTTCGAATTCCTGCATCAGGTCATCATCCGCTTCCGGCTCATCATCGTAATAACCGTCAGCGCGCAACTGGTCCTCGCGTTTCTTTTCTACTCGCGCGACCAGGAAGATCGAAATCTCGTACAGGCCGTAGACCACCACAAACAGAATGATTTGTGTGATGACATCCGGTGGTGTGACGACTGCGGCCAGAACCAGAATGCCGACCACCGCATATTTCCGAACAGCACCCAGCCCCTCGGCACTGACCAGTCCTGCCTTCCCCATGAGGGTCAGGAGAACCGGCAGTTGGAAACATAATCCAAAGGCCACGATGAACTTGATCGTCAGGTTCAGATATTCTTGGGCTGAGCCCTGGAACACCACACTCAGCGGTGCCGCGTTGACCCCGTCGGCCACGGCTTCACCCTCAGCCCCGAATTGCTGGAACCCGAGAAAAAAGTCATAGGCCAGAGGCGTGACGACGTAGAAGGCAAAGCTTGCGCCCAGGAGAAACATAAAGGGCGAAGCCAGCATGAAAGGCAGGAACGCGTTTTTCTCGGACTTGTAGAGGCCCGGTGCTACAAAGCGCCACATCTGCATCCCGATATAGGGAAACGCCAGAATGAACCCACCCAATAGGGAAACCTTGATCGCAACAAAGAACCCTTCCTGTGGCGAGATGAAGATCAGGCCACAATCCTGCCCGCGCTCAGCCAGAACGTCACACAGGGGATTGGTCAGGAAATTGAAGATCGGCGTCGCCACTGAAAAACAGATGATCATACCGACCAGAAACGCCACAACGCTATGGATCAGCCGTGTGCGCAGTTCGGCCAGATGTTCGATCAACGGGGCCGAAGAATCGTCAATCTCGTCGGTTTTGCTCATGTCTTGCTTTCAGTGTTCAGCGCGGCTTCGGCCTCTTCTGCCTTGGCCAGTGCATCGGCTGCTTCCTTGGCCTTGCGCTCGGCGGTGGCACGGGCGGCTGACGCCTGAACCTTTTTGGCCTGCTCGGCCCGCTCGGCCGCCAGTTTACCCGTTTCGCTTTCAGGGTCGAACTTTGTAGGATCGATGCTTTTCGCCATCTCCTGCGCGGCTTGCTTGACACCGTCCATGGCCGATCCCACAGGGTTCACGGCAGCGTTGAGACCTTTCTTGATCTCATTCACCCCGGCCTGATCGGCGGCCTCGTTCATGGCGCTGCTGAACTCGCGCGCCATTCCGCGTGCCTTGCCGACAAAACGTCCGACATTGCGGAACAGCACCGGCAGGTCCTTTGGCCCCACAACGATCAGGGCAACGATGCCGATGACCAGAAGCTCGGTCCAGCCCAGATCAAACATCCGCGCTTACGCCTTGTCTTTCTCGGTTTCAGGCGTGACGTCCTTGGCCAGCTCAGAAGCGTCCTTTTCCAGCTCTTCCGAACCGTCTTTGACGCCCTTCTTGAACGCGGTGATGCCTTTGCCGACTTCGCCCATCAGCGAACTGATCTTGCCGCGTCCGAACAGAACCAGAACCACAACGGCGATCAGCAGCAGGCCAGGAAGGCCAATATTGTTGAGCATGTCTTCTCTCCTTTTTCGTCGGCACGTTTGCGCGCCGGGAACATCAACTGACTCAGTCTTTACGCCTCGATCGCTGGTCTCAAAAGGCATCTGCAACGGGTTGCGGGCAAAAATTTTGGAAAACGCGAGGAATCTAAGGGGTCGCAATTCTCAACTGACAGGTTTATGTCAGTTGTTGTCCGCTAAGACTTTGGCATCGAAACAAGGTCAATGGAGAAATAAATGACCCACGTTGCTGAAATCGTCACCTTCACGCTGGCCAATGGCACCACCCCGGAAGAGTTCGTGAAACTCAGTCAGGCCTCTGAGGCCTTTGTGCGCAGCGCTCCGGGATTTGCCCATCGGCAGCTTAGCCAGGGCGAAGATGGTCGCTGGACCGACTATGTTGTCTGGACCGATTTGAAGGCGGCACAGGACGCTGCTGCGCAATTTCCGCAACAGGAATGTGCAGCAGGCATGATGGCGGTCATCAATCCAGATAGCATCCAGATGCGTCACGAGAAAGTATTATGGAACATGACTGCCTAAACGCAGTCAGAATGGCGCGTCATGCGCCGCACTGACCGCCTGTTCGATATCATCCAGATCCTGCGCAACGGCAAACTGCACCGCGCGCAGGACATTGCGGACCGGCTTGAGGTGTCGGTCCGCACCATCTATCGCGACATGGATACGCTGGTGGCCTCGGGCGTTCCGGTCGAGGGAGAGCGCGGTGTCGGCTACATGGTGCGCGAGCAGATCACCCTGCCCCCGTTGAACCTGACCCCAGCCGAGCTTGAGGCGCTGAACCTTGGCATGGCCATCGTGGCCGAGGCTGCGGATACTGACCTGAAAGCAGCCGCACAATCGCTTGCCGACAAGATCGACGCTGTTTTGCCAACGCAGGTCGTGGCCGAGGCGGACAGCTGGAAATTCGCGGTCTACCCGTTTGCCGATGCCGCAAGGGGCCTTGCCCATATGGCCCCGATCCGTGCAGCCATCAAATCTCGTCAGAAACTTCACCTGTCCTATCGTCGCATTGACGGTGTTTTGACAGAACGCATCATCCGTCCGCTCCATATGGAATACTGGGGGCGGGTCTGGACCCTTACCGCCTGGTGCGAGCAGCGCAACGGATTTCGTGTTTTTCGAATTGACCTGATCGAAGCTGTTTCACCCCTTCCGGAGATCTTCGCCGACGAACCCGGAAAGCGCCTGAGCGACTATGACCCGTACGTCTGACAGGCTTCATCTTTTCAGAAATACTCTCGCCGAAGGCATGGCCCGGTACGGGCCATCTAGTCTCACTTCAGATAAGGTTCCGGGTCTACGGACTCGAACCCTTTGCGGACTTCGAAATGCACATAGGCATTGTCGCCGCCCCGCAGTTGCGCCAGCTTCTGGCCACGGCGTACCTTATCGCCTTTCTTGACAGTGATCTTGTCGACATTTGCATAGACAGTCAGAAGATCGTTGTTGTGCTTGACCACAATGATCGGCACCTGATCCGCGTCCGCGGTGATCGCCGCGACCGTACCGGCTTCGGCAGCTGTAACCGACGTACCCGGAGCGGCAGCGATGTCGATGCCCTCATTCTTGCCCTTGTCATAGCCGCGAATGATAGTGCCGCCAACCGGCAGGGACAGCGCAGTTGTGCGCGTATTGGTTGGCGCTTCGGCGGTTACGTCGGGGGCCTCGGCCAGCGGCTCGATTTTTTCGTCCGGCAAGGGCTGCGTAGCGCTGGGTGGCGTCGGCGTCGGAGAACCCTGCCCCGGTTCCGTCACCTCTGTGGCGGGAACGGGCGCGGCACTAGCCGCATTTTGCCGGGGCGCTGGCTGGTTCTTGACCGGAATCAACAAGTATTGACCTTCACGCATGGTAAAATCTGATCCCAGCCCGTTCCATTCCGCCAGCGATTCAACCGGAACCTGGTAGAGGCGCGAGATTGTATAGGCCGTCTCACCCCGCTTGACCTTATGCCTGACCGGCTCCGGTCCTGTTGAAATCGGCGCAGGCGTTGTTGCCGGTTTCGCGGGTTCCAGTGTTGTGGTCTGAACCGAACCCGACGCCGGCACCTGGTCAATTGCAGACCCGGCAACCGACGCGATGTCCACGCCGCTGCCAGCACCAACAGTGCGTGGCAATGCAAGAACCTCACCCTCTCTCAGCGTGTCCGTTGTCTGCAGGCCGTTGAAGCGCGAAAGCTCGCCCTCGGGCAGGCCAACCCGCGCTGCCACGTCCCGCACCGTATCGCCGCGGCGCGCCACGACCACCTGGTAGTTCGGATAGGTAATGACACCCCTGCTGTCTGGTGCCGGGCGGGATGCCGTCGCGGATTGCGCTGCATTGGTGGTCGAAAATCCACCGATCTGCCCGCGAAGGTCATAATCCAGAGGCCCCTCGCACCCGGCCAGAATGGCCAGAGCGGCCACCCCGGTCGCACAGCGGCGCATTGCTGATTTGGATACTGCTCTCATAATTCTGTCCTCAACGCCTGCCCCTGTTACCCGGAGTTCCGGCGACCAATTCTTTAAGCCTATTACGCCTCGTCCTTTCCAAGCCCCTCCAGAAGGGGCACGAAACGGACAGACGTTAATTCGTCATAGTCCAGACCATCTTCGGTGCGCGTCACTTTGATCAACTGCTGCACCGCGTCCGACTGGCCCACGGGTAAAACCATAATACCCCCGATTTTCAGCTGCGCCAAGAGCGGGCCCGGAGGATCCTCGGCTGCGGCTGTGACAATGATCCGGTCAAAAGGGGCTTGTTCCGGCAGGCCAAATGACCCATCCGACAACATCGACGTGATATTCGTCAGGCCTAGGTCGGCAAACAGCTTGCTTGTTTCGCTCACCAACCGCCTGTGGCGTTCAACTGTATAGACCCGGCGGGCCAGTTTAGACAGGATCGCTGCCTGATAACCTGAACCTGTCCCAATCTCGAGCACCGTGTCCCGAGGCCTCACGTTCAGGGCCTGCGTCATCAGGCCAACGACCGAGGGTTGACTGATCGTCTGACCGCAGGAAATCGGCAGCGGCATGTCCTCGTAAGCACGCCCTGCAAACAGGCCCGTGACAAAGCGACCGCGGTCCACCTGCTCCATCGCAGCCAGCACGCGCGCATCCGTGACCCCCCGTTTGCGCAGGGCAAACAGGAATTGCATTACGGTTTCAGGGTCCAGTCCGCTCATTCGACCGCCTTCAATGCCTCCAGCATGTCATGTGCAGTCAGGTCAGCGCGCATCGGCGTGACCGAGATATAGCCTTCCAGATTGACAGCCGCATCCGTTCCGGGTGCGGTCGGATTGTGCTGATAGCCACCCTTGATCCACAGGAACCGCCGCCCCGAAGGCGAACTGTGCGGTTCGACTGAAAACCGTGTGTCGCGCCGGAACCCTTGCGCCGCGATCCGCGTGCCCAGCACTTCGGCTGCCGGAACCGGGGGGAAATTCACGTTGTAAAACAGCCGGTAATCACCTTGTTCTGCCGGAGTTGCGTCCAGAATCCGGCGCACCAGATCTGCACCATACCGGGCGGCTGCCTCAAACGGGTCGTCAAGGCCCAGGTTGCGAGGGCCAAAGTATTGCGACAGGGCAATCGCTGGGACGCCCTGCAATGCCGCTTCCATCGCGCCGCCGATCGTACCGGAATACAACGTGTTTTCGGCCGAGTTATTACCCCTGTTCACGCCGGACAGAACCAGATCGGGAGGGGTATCCAACATGACATCGTGAAGCCCTGCCAATACACAATCGGCAGGCGATCCTTCGGCTGCAAAGCGCCGCTCTCCCAGCTTGGCGACCATCATCGGGTGGGTATAGCTGATGCAGTGCCCGACCCCGGACTGTTCAAACGCGGGCGCGACCACCCAGACTTCTCCATCCGGTCCGGCCAGCTCAGCTGCAATCGCCTCAAGCGTGATCAAGCCCGGCGCATTGATCCCGTCATCATTGGTCAAAAGAATTCGCATGTGCCCGATTTACCCCCGCGTTTGGCTCTTGATAGACCCGGGCCTGCGTTGCGGCAAGCGACGTGGTCCCCCAATCTGAGGATTTCGCGCACCACTTTGGTGGAAATCGATGGATCAGCGCCTTGTCTCGGGGAAAACGAAGCACCTGTCGCGGCGGATGGTCAGCCACATGACCCGGCCCGGGTTGGGGACAAACACGTTCGGAACCGTCGCCTTTAGGATCGAACCATCATAGTCCATGCGGAACTCTACCAGACTCTCATTGCCCAGAAATCGCGCACGTTCAACGACACCACGGGCCGCAACACCATCTGTCGGCGTCGGCAGTGGCCCCTTGCCGTTGCGGTCAAAGTCCAGCTTGATGTGCTGAGGGCGAAATACGATCTCGACATCCGTACCATTCGGAATGCCCGGTGCCAGGAACTGACCAAAGGGCGTGTCCGCCAATGCGCCATTCACTTGCGCCCGTAAAACGTTGACATCACTGAAAAAAGCCACCGCTGCCTTGTCTGCGGGACGCGTATAGACGTTATAGGGCGCGCCCTGTTGCACGATCTTGCCACGCCGCATCAGGGCGATCTCGTCGGCCATGCGCATCGCTTCTTCCGGCTCGTGCGTGACCAGCAGCACGGCGGCATCTTCTTCCTTTAGAATGGCCAGCGTTTCGTCACGGATACCATCACGCAAACGGTTGTCGAGGCCCGAAAACGGCTCGTCCATCAGCATGATGCGGGGGCGCGGCGCCAGGGCACGCGCCAACGCCACGCGTTGTTGCTCGCCACCTGATAGTTGATGCGGAAAACCATCGATGAACCGCATCAGGTCGACCTTCTGCAACAACTCCTCGACCCGGGCGCGTTTTTCGTCCTTGTTGCCCTTAAGGCCGAAGGCTACGTTTTTGGCCACGCTCAGATGTGGGAACAGTGCAAAGTCCTGAAACATCAGTCCGATCTCGCGCCGTTCCGGAGGCACCCGGAACACGGTGTCGCAGATCAGCTTGCCATCAACATAAATCTCACCCGAGTCCTGCATCTCGACACCGGCGATCATGCGCAACGTGGTGGATTTCCCGCAGCCCGACGGCCCCAGCAGACAAGTCACCTTGCCTGCCTGAACGGTCAGCGAAACATCATCCACAACAACCCGCCCCTCAAACCGACGGATAATGTTGCGAATTTCCAGACGCGGTGGAATTGCGTTACCTGTCACCGATGGACCCCGTTGCCTTTCCCGATCAAATCCATCGGGCTTGAGCGGGGATAGCAACCCCGCCCCTCAGGTGCAAGGGATCAGCAACACCCGCCAGAAGCGACAGATGCACCCACGGCTTCAAAAGGGCTTTCGCCACCGCAGCCTTCGAAAATGCCATAATGGGTCGAAAAATCGCCGACAAAGTCAAAGTGACGGGCAAATCGCGTGTCTTTCAGCATCATCCAGGTGTTGCCGCAGACCGGAAACACCTTGCCGGCTTCGATAACGTGATGGTCATCCAGAACAAATTCATGCGGTGCGTTCGGCACGGTTCCCTTATAGATCACGGCTTGCCCATAATCTTCACAAGCCGGTTCCAATGCAGGTAGTTTGAACAGACGGTATGTCGCGGACAGGAACTTCAACGGCGCAACACGCTCTTCCAGTACGGGATTTTCGATCGTCAGCGGACGATGTGTCACGCGGCGCGGGTCGCCGAAACCGGCCGTTCGAGCCATTGACAGGAAATCATTCCAATAAAGCGCGCCGGACAGGCACTCGCCATAAAGAACTTCGTCTTCGGCCATCGCCTGCGGAATACGGCGGTCTGCATAGACATCCGAGAAATACATCTCGCCGCCCTCTTTCAACAACCGATGCGCGCCGCGCAGAACCGCATTCTTATCCGTGGCCAGGTTGATTACGCAGTTCGAGACGATGATATCGAACGATCCGGGTTCCAGATCAAGCTCATCCAGTTTTTCGATATAGCCGTGATGGAACTCCACATTGCTGCGGGCATATCCAAATGCTTCGGCGTGATACTCCTGATGCGCGCGGGCGACGTCCAGTTGTTCGGGCGTCATGTCGACACCCACCACCCGGCCCGTCTCGCCGACCATGGCGGACAAGGCATATACATCCCGCCCGGCCCCACACCCCAGATCAAGGATCGACATGCCTTCCAGATCAAGTGGGGCAATCAGACCGCAACCATAGTAGCGTGTCAGTACGTCGTCATGAATCTTTGAAAGGATCTTTTTGACATGACCGGGCATGTCGTCAGGCGTGCAGCATGCATTGGTCTGCAAGTCAGCACTGCTTTGCAGGACTTCACCATAATAGTTCTGCACCGATTCATGTTTCATCGCGCTTTTCCCTCGCAAATGGTCATGTCCGAGCTAATGCAAGCGCCGGGTGTTCGCAATCCGGCGAAGGCGCTTTTGACGAAAGCGTGAGTGGTCCTGCGCGGTATTACCCAAGCAGGTCGAAGTCCACGCCCGCGCGAATTTTGCCATTCACCTGAACCTCAAGCCGGTGTGCGCCGGGAACCAACTTGAATGTTGTGGCGTCGCCCTTCAACTTGTGGCGTTTTTCCAACGTCAGTTTCCCGTTCTTCAAAGCCGCCTGCTTCAACTTGTGCACCTTGGCTGAGATTTTCCCGCCAGGTCTTTGAAAATGAATGACATAGTCAACCAGAACTGGCAGATCTCCAAACCCGTTCAAAGTGACCGAAAAGGCCAGAGCGTCCCCAATCCGAGCTTCGGAGGTCAGGTTGACTGCGACCTCGATTTCCGCTTCCGGGTCATAGCCTAACATCTTCATCGCTTCAGGATGCCCCGCTTTCACAAGTCCGCGCAGGGTGTGTGACGTCATCCAGTCCAGCTCGTCCTGATTCTGATGACCCTGGCTGCGCCACGCCGTCAGGCGATCCAATACCAGATCCGGGTCTTTCTTGGTGATGTCATTCAGGTGATTGGATACGGACCGGGTGACATACCGCGTCGAATCCATGTGCAACTTGTCCAGCAACGGCAGCGGGTCCTGCAAACCCAATGCGACCGCCTGCCCCCATGGCAATCGGGGGCGCGTCCCTTCGCTGACCAGCCTGCGCACATGGTAACTGTCATGAGAGCACCAGTCCTGCATCCGCCGCAACACCCGGTCCGGGTCATGGTTCAGGAACGGACGGATTGCCCATTCCATGGAAAACCTCTGTGTCAGTTCCTCCATCACGTCTAAAGCCAGATCAACATGCTCAAGACCTATGGCCGCTACCCACTCACCGACCGGCGCAAAGATGAAATCGCCAAAATCGTCATCCGTTTTCGTTGGGTCCAAAGGCGCAGGCAAGGCGCGCAGGATCGTCGGGGCAACAGCAGGCAAGTCACCGGGCACCGCCTGTTGCAGACAAGTGGCGATCCAGATGATCCGATCCTTCATCTCTAGATCCAGCAATCGCGACATGACCGCAGATCGGAATGCCGGGGCATCAAATTCTGCATGAGACTCGGAAAACAAACCACTGAGATAATTTACTTTCTCAGCGTTGAACATCTGATCTTTCAACGAAAACCCTTGCGCCATGGTCACATCGTCAAATTGGTTGCGCCACCATCCAGCAGAATGTTCTGACCAACGATGAACCCCGCATGTTGAGAGCACAGGAACGCGCAGGCTGCCCCGAATTCCTGCCGCCTTCCATAGCGTCGCGCGGGAATGGATGCCGAACGGTTTGCGCGTGCGTCTTCGATCGAGATGCCTTGCTGTGAAGCCACGCCGCTGTCCAGCGCATCTGCACGATCCGTCGCGTGAATGCCGGGCAGCAGGTTGTTGATGGTCACGCCATGCGGTGCAACCTGGCGTGAAGTTCCCGCGACATATCCGGTCAAACCCGTGCGGGCTGCATTCGAAAGCCCCAGCACCGCAATTGGCGCGCGCACAGATTGCGAGGTGACGTTCACAACCCGACCCCAACCTTTGTCCATCATTCCAGGAAGCAGCGCCTTCATGAACGCAATGGGGGTCAACATATTGGCATCCAGCGCCTTGATGAAATCATCACGCCCCCAATCCGACCATAAACCCGGCGGCGGGCCGCCGGCATTTGTCACAAGAATATCAACGCCCTGCGCTGCTTTGATCACCTGCGCCTGCCCTTCCGCAGTCGTCACGTCACAAGCGACTGTTTGTACCTCGACACCTTGCTCTGACCTGAGGCGTGCTGCCTCACTCTCCAAAGCGTCTGAACCACGCGCATTCATCACAAGGTTTACGCCAGCCTCAGCCAAAGCCTCGGCACAGCCCAAACCCAACCCTTTGCTGCTGGCACAGACCAGCGCGCGCTTTCCTTTTATTCCAAGGTCCATCGGATCCTCCCTGTCAGTCATTGCCGCATGTCTAGCATCGGCCAGACAGGGAAGACCAGAAATGGCTTGGGATCAGTAGAAGAACTCTTCTCGCACGATCTTGCCATCTGCGACGTGATAGACACCCACTTCACGCATATCAAAGGCTTCGCCCGTTTCCTTCACCTTACCCTGCACTTCGAAAATCACTGCAAAGCGGTCCTCGCCGTGCACAAACGGGTCGCTGACCGAAGCGCCAGAAACCTCGTGGGCTCCTTCCCACCATTCATGTTTGCCACGGATCGCGTCACGCCCTTGTACTTCGCGCCCCATGCCTGAGTAATCGACTGCTTCGACCGAAACCGCGTCTGGCGCATACAATTTCTCAAGGTTTTCCTTGGCGCGGTCCTCACGGCAGCCGGCCACCAATTCATTGGCAATCTCTTTCAAATCCATCGAATTACTCCATTATTTGTTCACTATATGTTCTTATAGCCACAAGGCCGTGATTCGAACCAGCCCCTTTGTCTTGCCTCGGCAGGATTCCCCGCCTATACGCGCGTTCATGCTTGATACCTCGAACCAACCTGCCCTGCCGCCCGAGATTGCCCGTCGCCGGACATTCGCCATCATCTCGCACCCGGATGCGGGCAAAACGACGCTGACTGAAAAGTTCCTGCTGTACGGGGGCGCCATTCAGATGGCCGGTCAGGTGCGCGCCAAGGGCGAGGCACGGCGGACACGCTCGGACTTCATGCAGATGGAGAAGGATCGCGGAATCTCGGTTTCCGCATCGGCCATGTCGTTCGACTATGGCAATTTCCGGTTCAACCTTGTTGACACGCCCGGCCACAGCGATTTCTCGGAAGATACCTACCGCACGCTGACGGCCGTGGATGCGGCCGTGATGGTGATCGACGGCGCGAAGGGTGTCGAAAGCCAGACGCAAAAGCTGTTCGAGGTCTGCCGCCTGCGTGATCTGCCGATTCTGACCTTCTGTAACAAGATGGACCGCGAAAGCCGCGATACGTTCGAGATCATCGACGAAATTCAAGAGATGCTGGCCATCGACGTCACCCCCGCCGCATGGCCAATTGGCGTAGGTCGTGATTTCATCGGCTGCTACGACATGCTGCGCGACCGGCTGGAGCTGATGGACCGCGCCGACCGCAACAAGGTGGCAGAGAGCATCGAGATTAACGGGCTTGATGACCCGAAACTGTCGGAACATATTCCTGCGCACCTGCTGGAAAAGCTGCTGGAAGAGGTTGAGATGGCGCGCGAGTTGCTGCCCGCGCTGAACCCGCAGGCGGTGCTTGAAGGGCATATGACACCGATCTGGTTCGGCTCGGCCATCAACTCGTTCGGCGTCAAGGAACTGATGGAAGGCATCGGCGCTTATGGCCCACAGCCGCAGGTTCAGTCCGCCGAACCCCGCCAGATATCGCCGGATGAAAAGAAGGTCGCGGGCTTTGTTTTCAAGGTGCAGGCCAATATGGACCCCAAGCACCGCGACAGGGTGGCCTTTGTCCGCATGGCATCAGGCCATTTCAAACGCGGCATGAAACTGACCCATGTGCGGTCAAAGAAACCGATGGCGATTTCAAACCCAGTGCTGTTTCTGGCATCTGACCGGGAACTGGCAGAAGAGGCCTGGGCCGGTGACATCATCGGCATTCCCAACCACGGCCAGTTGCGCATTGGTGACACGCTGACCGAGGGTGAGGCGCTGCGCGTCACCGGCATCCCCTCTTTCGCGCCGGAACTGCTGCAAGGCGTCCGTGCGGGTGATCCGATGAAGGCCAAGCATCTGGAGAAAGCCCTGATGCAGTTCGCCGAGGAAGGCGCGGCCAAGGTGTTCAAACCTTCGATCGGGTCAGGCTTTATCGTGGGTGTCGTCGGCGCGTTGCAATTCGAAGTGCTCGCCAGCCGGATCGAGATGGAATACGGCCTGCCCGTGCGTTTCGAGGCGTCTCAGTTCACCTCGGCCCGCTGGGTCAGCGGTGACAAGGCCGAGGTCGAAAAGTTTGTGAATGCAAACAAGCAGCACATCGCGCACGACCATGACGGCGACATTGTCTATCTGACCCGGCTGCAATGGGACATCGACCGGGTGGTTCGGGACTATCCCGCCCTGAACCTGACCGCCACCAAAGAGATGATGGTGTGATCCAACTCACTGATTGCACAGCCGAGTCTGCCTGTGCAATTCTGCGCGCATGAGCAAGGATGAACTGACTTTCCCCGGCGGTCTGCCCGACATGCTGGACAGGTATGAAAACCGGCGCAGCCCGTTTCAGTTCGGCACCACCTCGTTGCCTGACCTTGACATTGACCTTATTGAACTGGCCGGTCGCACATTGCCCGAAAGCGCGACTGTGCCCCCGCCGAAGCCTAATACAAGCTGGGATCGCAAGCGTGCTCAGATTGCGCGGGAATTTGTCGGAAATTCGGAACTTGCCTTCCTGAATGCCCAGTTGATCTCGAACCTGCGAAAGCGGTCCTTCCCGCGCCACGCCCCGCTTCTGTTTTGCCGCCTTTGGGACGAACAGTCTGACCACCTTTTGTCCACGCTTGACCTGCGATGGCTGGTCTCGTCGGTTCAGACCTTTGCGGACCACGGCCAAACTGCAACCCAGCGCGAGGTTGGTCATGCGTTGCGCATGTTGTTCGGCATGATGAAGCTTTATGAGTTCGAGAGGCGCTTTTCCGGGCTGATCCCGGAAACACCGTTTCAGTATCAAAAATTGAATCGCGTGCCACTGCCCTATCAGATGAAAGGGTTTTCCCTTGGAAGCGGTGGGTTGGACGTCAATCTGATTGCTCCGGTCTGGACCAAGGCCCTAAGCGACACCACCATCGCGCCGCTGGTCGATCACTTGATGACCGAGCTCAACAGAGATCCCGGCGGTGTCTTTCGCCGCCTGAAACTCATGCGCGAAGCACGCGCGCAGCGCACATGACCACATGGGGTGTCGTGTCGATGGTCAGGGGCCCGACCGAAGATGTCCTTCGGTTCGTGGCCCATCACATCGATCTGGGCGCCGAGACCATCTATATCTATCTGGATGAGCCAAACCCGCGCACGTTCGAGGCGCTGAAGGCACATCCCAGTGTTTGCGTACAGGTTTGCGATGATGCCTATTGGCAAAAGCTAAAACGCACACGACCGGACAAGCACCAGGTTCGCCAATCGGTCAACGCCACCTATGCCTATCGTGAAACGCACCTGGATTGGCTGGCCCATATCGATGTTGACGAGTTTCTGTGGTCGCCGACCCCAATCTCGGATGTGTTGCGCGATATCGGGGACAAGGTTCACGCCGCCCGGGTCCGCCCAATCGAGGCGCTGGCAGGCGGCGAAGACCTGTACAAGGCGCATGTTCCACAAAGCCCGGCCCGAACACAGCTGATTGAGATGCTTTATCCCAACTATGGGGCTTTCGTCCTTGGCGGGTTCCTCAGCCATGTACAGGGCAAGTTGTTTGCGCGCACGGGATTGAAACGTCTGAGTTTTCGTATCCACAACCTGTTTCAGAACGGGAAATTGCTGCCGTGTAAATACGAACTTGCGCAGGTCGATCTATGCCACCGCCACGCGCCGGACTGGGATCACTGGATCGCACATTATCCGTTCCGCTTGGATCGCGGCTCGTATCAGGCTGGCATGGCCCCGAATGCCCCGCGCGAGATGGGGGGGCTGAACAAGAATGAATTGCTCAGCTGGATTGAAAGCGAACACGGCGAGGACGGGCTGCGCGCGTTCTTCAACGAGATGAGCGGCGCTGACCCAGAAGTCCGCGCCCGGCTGGAGCAGAAAGGGCTGATCCGCCACCGCGTGTTGAATCTGGACGGGAAATTGGCGAAACACTTTCCCGGAAGTTGCTGAATTGTTGCGCAAAACTCGAACCTGTCTCGATGAAACCCTGATGTAGCGGTCTTCATTTGACCCCGACCAACGTTTTTGTTATGTCCGCGTCCAAGCCGAAATGTCGCATCACGCGCATGGCCATCCGGGCCCGGCACATCTTATACGCGCGGGCCAGGTCAAGTGTCCGCATTCAACCGGACTTACATGACAAAGTTTAACGAACTGAACCTGAACCCGAAGGTCCTCAAAGCCATTGAGGAAGCCGGATACGAAACCCCAACTCCGATCCAGGCAGGTGCGATTCCGCCCGCATTGGAAGGGCGCGATGTTTTGGGCATAGCTCAGACAGGCACGGGTAAAACCGCCAGTTTTACGCTGCCAATGATCACACTGCTGGCCCGTGGCCGGGCGCGTGCCCGTATGCCACGTTCGTTGGTTTTGTGCCCGACGCGGGAACTGGCCGCTCAGGTGGCCGAGAATTTCGACACCTATACCAAACACCTGAAACTGACCAAAGCGCTGTTGATCGGTGGTGTCAGCTTCAAAGAGCAAGAAGCCCTGATTGACCGTGGCGTCGACGTTCTGATCGCCACGCCGGGCCGTCTGCTGGATCATTTCGAGCGCGGCAAGCTGTTGCTGACCGGCGTGCAGATCATGGTGGTGGATGAAGCGGACCGTATGCTCGACATGGGGTTCATCCCCGATATCGAACGCATCTTCTCACTAACACCTTTCACCCGTCAGACCCTGTTCTTCTCAGCCACCATGGCATCCGAGATCGAGCGGATAACCGACACGTTCCTGTCGGCCCCTGCCCGGGTCGAAGTTGCCCGTCAGGCGACCGCATCCGAGACCATCGAACAGGGCGTGGTCATGTTCAAAGGCGGCCGTCGGGACCGCGAAGCCAGCAACAAACGCAAGGTTCTGCGTGCGCTGATCGATGCTGAAGGCGACAAATGCACAAATGCGATCATCTTCTGCAACCGCAAGACTGACGTGGATATCTGCACAAAATCCCTGAAAAAACACGGCTACAACGCGGCCGCCATCCATGGCGATCTGGACCAGTCGCAGCGGATGAAAACACTGGACGGTTTCCGTGAGGGATCATTGCGCCTGCTGGTCGCCTCGGACGTGGCTGCGCGTGGCCTGGATGTGCCAGCCGTCAGCCATGTGTTCAATTTCGACGTCCCCGGCCATCCCGAGGATTATGTGCACCGCATTGGCCGCACCGGCCGCGCCGGCCGTGAAGGTAAAGCCATCACAATCTGTTCGGGACGCGACGAAAAAGCACTGGTTGCGATCGAGAAGCTGATCCAGAAAGACATCCCGCGCATAGACAACCCGGTTCAGGACGACCCCAGACCCGAACAGCCAAAGCCTGAGAAAAAGGCCAAAGCCCCCGAGAGCCCGAAAGAAGGCAAAAAGGTTCGCGAACCGAAGGGGCGCAGTCGTGGGCGCAAGGAAGACACCGGTCCGGCCGTCGTGGGCATGGGAGATCACCTGCCCAGCTTCATCGCGCTCAGCTTTGACGAACGTCGCGCCAGCTAGATTGCCAGAACAAGCGCTAAAATCGAAAACCCAAGCAACATCATCCCGGCGATTTCGCGCCGGGTGATCGTCTCGCGGAAGAACAGGATCGACGCCATCAGGCTAAAGATCAGCTCAACCTGCCCCAGCGCTTTGACATAAGCCGCATTCTGCAAGGTGAAGGCCCAGAACCAGCAAAACGAGCCGCCGAGGCTGGTCAGGCCGACAAATACCCCGGTCTTTCTCGTTTGCCAGACTGCGCGCAGTTCGGCCCGGTCGCGCCACAGCAGCCATATCCCCATGCTGGCGAACTGGAATGTCACCACTGCGGTCAACGTTACCAGCGCTCGGAACCACGCATCGATATCGCCCAGTTGCAGTGAAGCCCCACGATAGCTGACGGCGGAAAACGCAAACAAAACACCTGATCCAAGCCCCAATTGCGAAGCCCGATTGGTCAGATGGCGCCACCAGGGTCCGTCCCCTCCAGGTGTTTTTGACAACAAAAGAACAGCCATCAACCCCAACAGGATCGCGAACAATGCGCCCCGCGACACACTGTCCCCCAAGACCAAAAAACCAACGATCGCGGTCTGGATCACCTCGGTTTTCTTGAAGGTAATTCCAACGGCAAAATTACGTTGTTTGAACAACGCCACCACGCAGATCGTTGCAAGGATTTGCGCTGTCCCTCCGATGACCGCGTAAAGCCAGAACAAACTGCCAAGCCGAGGCATGCTCGCCCCGGTTATCTGCAACGCAACATATAGCCCGATAACCGCCAACGGCATGGAATAGGCAAACCGCGCAAAAGTTGCACCTGCAGCAGATAGTTTCACGCTGGCCAGAGATTTTTGCAGCATGAAACGCACAGTCTGAAAACTGGCGGCGGCGATGGTGACGGGGATCCAGAGACTCATGCCACCCGTTGTGTCGTCAATTCAAGGCTTTGGCCAGAGAGGATGTGGCACAGGGTCTTTTGCGCGAACGAAATACTGCCGGAGTATCTGTGCATAGGACCGGTAAACATAGGCTTCGTTGCAAGCCAAGTACCTGTCCTTTCCGTCGCGGTACAATGCAGGCAAGCGATACCACGGAGCCGCCGGATTCATGTGATGAACGACGTGTAGGTTATTGTTTAAAAACAAAAATGCCAGAGGTCCGCGATCTTCGACTATCACCGTGCGGGCGCGGGATTTTTCATGTGCACGATGCTCCAGAAACGTGCGGATCTTCAAAAGCGACAGCCCCATATAGGCCGCGACCAGATAGGCCCAAACCGGCATGGCCGATTGCGCAACTACCCACAGAACCACCACCGCGCCGGGAAGGTGCACAGCCCATGCCAGCAGGACCGCCCTGTCCCCGCGCATCAACCCACGCCATTCGTCACGCATAAACAGAACCTGACCAAGGACAGGCCCCAGTACCATCCGCCCCAACAGCGTGTTGTTCAGGCTCAGGATCATCTGCGCCAGCCGCGGCAATCCCGACCAGATATGCGGATCCAGATAATTCGATTCCGGGTCGTCATAAGGGTCTGTCAGGGTGGCATCCTGATGATGCGCCAGATGCAGGTCCCGAAAGCGGTTATACGGAATTGCCAATGTCAACGGCAGTGCCATCAACGCCTCGTTCAGCCATTTGGCACGAAATGGGTGCCCGTGCAGGGCCTCATGCGTCAGTGACGAATGCAAAGCCGCAACAACACCCAGAGCAGGGATAGCCAACCACAAGGATGTGTTTGCCAGCCAGAACAGACCGGCAAGCCACGCAGCATAACACAAGACTATCAGGAAAAACGTGCCCCATTCGGGCGATTTGGGTGTCGTGGGGTCAGCCATTTCGGCCCCACGAAATGTTCGCCCAAATTCTTTCGTAAATCACGTACATCGTCAGGCCGATGGCCGTGTTCACCAGCGCCAGCGCCCCTCCTACAGCGGTCGAGCCTGTTGCCAACAGGCCCACCATTGTCATGATCGCCAACCCCATCGCATTCCAAACGATTGCTTTCACGACTGATCTTCGCCGCGTTTCCATTCCGAACCCCGTTTTTTTCTTACTCAAAGCGTTACATCCGGACCCCGGCATTGAAAATTCTGAATATGATTAACAAAACTAATCAAATGTGATAAAAATCACGGCATGCAGGAAAATATCGACAAGCGCGACCGTGCCGCGCAATTTCGTCTCCGCCTCGCCCGCGCGATGGAAGAGCGCCATGTCAGCCAAAGTGCCCTTGCGCGCAATATTGGCGTTGACCGCTCGACCGTTTCCCAATTGCTGACAGATCATGGCGCGCGGTTGCCCAACGCACATGTTGTTGGCGGATGTGCAGCGGCGCTCGGCGTTTCGGTCGACTGGTTGCTGAGCCTATCTGACAGGCCGGAAAGCGCGGCTGAGCTTCTGGCTAGCTCGCTGACCTTTACCGAGGCCCCACGCGCCCTTGTCGATGAACGTATCTTCGAGTGGCATCAGGAGGCCGCCGGGTACAAAATCCGCTATGTCCCGGCCACCCTGCCCGACATGCTCAAGACGCGTTCGATACTGGAATGGGAATACGCCCCGCATCTGGGCCGGACCGCTGACCAAGCCATCGGCGCGTCGGCCGATCGTCTGGCATGGATGCGTAGCGCCCAGTCAGACTATGAGATCGCCATGCCGTTATTCGAAATCGAAAGCTTTGCAAGCGCCACTGGGTATTATCAGGGTCTCAGCCCCGAGGTTCGGCTGGAACAGATCGATCACTTGTTGGCGCTGTGCGAACAGCTCTATCCGCGGATGCGCATCTATCTGTTTGACGCAAAACGGCTTTATTCCGCACCCGTAACGATTTTCGGCCCGCTGCTTTGTGTATTTTACGCAGGAAGTCACTATATGGCCTTCCGCGACCGGGATCGGATCGAGACATTCTCACGCCATTTCGACACACTAGTACGCGAGGCCGACGTGGCCGCCCGGGATTTTCCAAACCACCTGCGTCGCCTCAGAACGGCGGTTTCCCGCGACGGGTGATGCAGCAGCGCTCAACCTGTGCTATTCTACTTTGGCGCGAACCATAAGGCATTCCGAACACAGACGGAGGAGCACAGGAATGGACGCAATTCAAACCGCTCAATACGCACGTGCACTTTTTGCCGCCCATGGAGACCAAGCCGAGGCCGAAGCCGCGCAAAAAATGCGCGACTGCGAAGCTGCCGGTAATCGGCAAGAAGCCCAGGACTGGCAGGCGGTCCGTCAGACCATCCGCCAGATCCGTGGTCCAAACCAGGGCTGAGTTACAATTTCGGGTCCGGGTTGACCGTGTGGCCATCCACCGCGATCACCTGACCTGAAACCAGACGCGCCGCATCTGAGGCAAGGAAGACTGCCATATTGGCGACATCCTGCGCTTCGACGAAGCGCCCCATTGAGGTGCCCGAGGCATAGCCCCGATAGACCTCGTCACGGGTCATGCCCTTGGCTGCGGCCTCGCGGGTCAGGACGCCCTCCATCCGAGGGCCTTCAACTGCGCCTGGACAAATGGCATTGGCACGGATGCCATAGGGCCCCAGCTCCATCGCCAGCGTCTTCATCAACCCGATGACCGCCCATTTTGCCGACGCATAGGGCGCCCGGAACGGGTAGCCATACTGCCCGGCTGTCGACGAGGTCAGAATGATGCTGCCCGCCCGCGCCGTTTTCATCAGCGGCGCTGCATATTTTGCCGCCAGAAAAGCACCGTCCAGATTGACCGCGACACAAGCACGCCACGCGTCCAGATCAATATCCTCAATGGCATTTGTCGGGCCGGCAATACCGGCATTGGCGCAGAGCACATCCAACCCGCCCGTCGAACGGACGGCGTCAAATACCGTGCGCATGTCAGCCTCGTCCGCAACATCGGCTCGGTGCCTGGTCCAATGTTCGGGCAAAGTATCCAACGCCGCCTGATCGATATCAGTAACCCGGACGTCATAGCCAACCGCGTCAAACGCCTCGGCCATGGCCCGGCCGACGCCTGACGCGCCAGCCGTCACCAGAACCCGGCGCGTCATGAAGGCTTCCTGATCGCTGCGCCTGCGCCCTCGGGATAAGGCAATCCGGCCTGAGCCTCTGCAACCCGCGCCATAGCCGCTTCGATTTCAGCAGATGGCGCGCTGGGGCGGCGGGTTTCCAGGCTGACATGCAGCAGAAAACTTTCACCCGTGGCCAGCAGCTTGTCACCCTCGTACATGCTGTGGAACACATGCAGCTTCTTACCCTGCCCCAACAGCATCTGCGTGCGCACGTCGATTTTTGCACCGGCATGAGCTTCATCCACATAGCGAATGTGGTTCTCCGCTGTGAAGTAGCTGCCGCCTGAGGCAATGTAATCCGCATCGCATCCGATGATTTCCATGAACCGATCGGTGGCGGCGGCAAAGGCCTCCAGATATCTCGCTTCGTTCATGTGGCCGTTGTAATCCGTCCAGTCCAGTGGAACAGCCCGCGACAGGGTCAGGATGGGCTGGCTAAGATCCGCTTGATCCAGCGTCGGCAGCGCACCGGGTTTCAACCGTGCGTCATGTTGGTTCAGCACCGCACCCGCACCGTAATTCTGCGCCTTGAGGGCCCGCATCATGCCAACAAGGTTGTTGTCGCGAATACGCTCCAGCTCTCGGATCGAATGCATCCCGGATTGTGCGTCAGATTGATTGGCGATCAAATCGACCAGTTCGTCAGTGAACTCGGGAACATCCATCAGCTTGGTCCACGGCCATTTCAAGGCAGGCCCGAACTGCGCCATGAAATGCCGCATCCCCGCCTCGCCACCGGCCACGCGGTAGGTTTCGAACAGACCCATCTGCGCCCAGCGGATGCCGAAACCCATACGGATGGCCTCGTCAATTTCTTCGGTTGTCGCGATGCCATCCTTGACCAGCCAAAGCGCCTCGCGCCAGACAGCTTCCAGGAACCGGTCGGCGATATGCGCATCGATCTCTTTCTTGACGTGCAGCGGGAAAAACCCGAGCGATTTCAACAGGTCCTGCGCCTGTTCGATCATCTCGGGCGGGTTCTTGTCCGTTGGTACAAGCTCGATCAAAGGCAACAGGTAAACCGGGTTGAAGGGGTGCGTCACCACGATCTGCTCGGGGCGCAGCGCTCCATCCTGAAGTTCGGACGGCTTGAACCCGCTGGTCGAGGATCCAATGATCGCGCCCGGATCGCAAGCCTCCTGCAAGCCTTTGTAAACCTTCAGTTTCAAATCCAGTCGTTCTGGCACACTCTCCTGTATCCAACGCGCACCCTTAACCGCTTCGGCCATATCGCTGTGAAAGCTCAGCGAGCCCTCGGCTGGCAACGGAACGTCACTCAGCCCCGGCAAGGACCGTCTTGCGTTGTCCAGCACCTCGCCAATCTTGCGTTCCGCCTCGGGGTCAGGGTCAAACACCCGCACATCCCAGCCATTGAGCAGGAACCGCGCGGCCCATCCACCGCCGATAACTCCGCCCCCAATAATTGCTGCCGTTTTCATGATTTCCCACCTACTGGCTGCGCATGTTTCATCTTTTTAGAAGTACTCCGGGGGCTTGGGGGCTGGCCCCCAAAACCCGCGTGTCCATTATTTTGCAACAGGTGCCTGCTTGGTCAGCCCCAGCTTCGCACGGACTTCGTCAGGGCCGATCACGCGCGCGCCCATATTCTCGATGATGGATCCCGCACGTTCCACCAGTTGCCAGTTCTCGGCCATTACACCCTTATCCAGCCAGAGGTTGTCCTCAAGCCCAACGCGCACATTGCCGCCCGCCAAAACCGAAGCCGCGACAAACGGCATCTCGTTCCGTCCCAGTGAAAACGCGCTGAAGGTCCAGTCATCTGGCACGTTGTTCACCATCGCCATAAAGGTATTCAGATCATCCGGCGCACCCCACGGTACCCCCATGCACAGCTGGACCAAAGCGTTTGGTGCCAGAATCCCTTCCTTCACCAGTTGCTTTGCAAACCACAGGTGGCCAGTGTCAAAGGCTTCGATCTCGGGTTTGACACCCAGATCAGTCATCATTTTGCCCATGGCGCGCAATGCACCGGGCGTATTCGTCATAACATAATCGGCCTCGGCAAAGTTCATTGTGCCGCAGTCCAGGGTGCATATCTCGGGCAAACATTCGGCAATATGCGCCACACGTTCGGATGCTCCGACCATGTCCGTGCCCGCGGCCACGGGAAACGGGTTTTCAACACCGCCGAACACGATGTCGCCGCCCATCCCGGCCGTCAGATTCAATACGACGTCCACATCAGCGTCGCGGATGCGGTCTGTCACCTCGCGATACAGATCCAACTGGCGGCTTGGCGCACCGGTCTCAGGGTCGCGCACGTGGCAGTGTACCACTGCCGCCCCGGCCTTGGCGGCAGCGATTGCGCTGTCGGCGATCTGCCGCGGTGAACGCGGCACATGCGGACTGCGGTCCTGCGTTCCGCCCGAGCCGGTTACGGCACAGGTAATGAAGACTTCGCGGTTCATTTCCAGAGGCATGGTGTTTTCCCCAAGTTATACCCGGTTCTGCCTTGGGTTTTCCCCAGGCTTTTCCCCGGATTCCGATTTGCGTTCTGACCCGACTCTGGCGCAGCTTTGGGAAACCCACTTGGCAATATGCGAATCAAACTTGATGAAATCCGCAAAAAACATACTGCAACCGGAACACCGCGCCCTAAAAACTGCGGTGCTTGTACTGGACGAATGCAACACGCTCAGCTTTGCCTCTGCGGTGGACCCGATGCGGGCCGCGAACCGTCTGGCGGACCGCCCGGCCTTTGATTGGGACTATGTAACCGCGACGCCAGAACCCGCGATTCTGACCAGTGCGTTGCAAGTGCCCGGTATTCCACTGGCCCGGTTGCAATCCTGCGACCTGATGATCGTGGTCGCCGGGTTCCAACTGGCCCGCCACGCCACCCCAAGCCTGCTGGCTGGTCTGCGGCGCATCGCGGGCACAGGCGCAACGATGGCAGGCATTGATGGCGGCCCGTGGCTCCTGGCCGAGGCCGGGCTACTGGATGGCCATCTGGCAACAACCCACTGGGAAGACCTAGAAAATTTCGCCACGCGGTTTCCCGAAGTTGATGTGCGCACCGACCGCTTCACCGTTTCGGGCAATCGACTGACTTCGGGTGGCGCAATTCCGGCTGTCGAGATGATGCTGCACATCATCACCGCCCGTCATGGCGCAAGTTTCGCCGCGCGCGTTGCGGGCCTGTTCCTTTACGATGGTGCTCCGGACCCTGGAAAACCGCAAAGCCGCACAGGCGCACCCCATCGCCACACAGCACTGACCGCCAAGGCCAACTCGATGATGCAGGCGTCACTTGATGATCCCCTGCCGCTGGCCTTTATCGCAGACCGCCTGGGCACCAGCCCACGGACGCTGCAACAACAGTTCCGACTGCGCCTGAACACGACGCCGCAGGACCACTATCTGCAACTGCGCCTGGCCGAGGCCCGCCGTCTGGTCACCGACACCGACATGCCACTGATGGATGTGGCGCTCGCCACCGGCTTTGCTTCGCAATCCAGCTTTGCCCGCGCTTTCCGCACCGCCCACGGTCAATCGGCCCGCGACCTGAGACACGAACGCGCGCATCCCACCCATCACTGACCGGATCCTTCTTCATCTGGCCAAAAATATCCCGGGGGCGTCGCCAAAGGCGACGGGGGCAGAGCCCCTAAAACGGCATCGGGTGCGCCCGATGTGCCCTGCTGATCTCGGCCAACACATCCTTGGATAATTCAAGATCCACGCCCGCCAGAATATGATCCAGCTGTGCAACGGTCGTGGCCCCGAAGATTGCCGACATCATGAACGGGCGCGTCCGGCACCACGCCAACGCCATATGCACCGGATCCAGACCATGCCGTGCGGCGATGTCCAGATAAGCTGCAACCGCTTCGAAAACACGACCTGATCTCCGGCCACCCATCTCAGGCACAAAGGACATACGCGATCCGTCAGGCACACAGCCATTTTGGTACTTTCCGGTCAGAAAGCCTGCTGCCAAAGGGGAAAACGCCATCAACCCAACATCTTCATGCACACTCAACTCACCCAGGTCGGTGTCAAAATGGCGGCACAGCAATGAATACTCGTTCTGCACCGATGCCACGCGCGGTGCCCCCATCTGGTCGGCCAGCCGCAGCCATTGCGCGGTTCCCCAAGCGCTTTCATTCGACAGGCCAAAGGCACGGATATTGCCCTTGTCTACCTGAGCCTGCAATGCCTCAAGGCATTCTAGCATGTTGCTCAGCACTTCATCTGTGTTTTCGCCAGACGGCGCATAATCCCAGTTCTGCCGAAACATATAGCTGCCCCGATTGGGCCAGTGAAACTGATAGAGGTCAATGTACCCGGTCTGCAAACGTCGCAAAGACCCCTCAACTGCTTCGGGTATTGTGCGGGCAGTGATCGGCGCACCATCGCGGACAAAGGACAGCCCCGCGCCGGAATGCTTGGTCGCCAAAACATAATCTCCCCGGCGGGTAGTATTGGCCGCGTTCCAGTTTCCCAGTATCTCTTCGGTGCGCCCGATCGTTTCTTTCGCGACAGGGTTCACCGGATACATTTCGGCCGCATCGACAAAGTTGATCCCCGCGTCCAACGCCATATCCATCTGCCGGTGCGCATCCGTTTCAGACGTTTGAGAGCCAAATGTCATCGTGCCAAGGCACAGATCGCTCACCATAATTCCGGTACGGCCCAAGGGCTTCTTCTGCATTGTCGTATCTCCTGAAAATTGCGGGCCGGTCAGGCTTCAGCCTTCTTCTCCCATCGCCCGGACTCCTCCGACCAATATTGTGCGGAACATCCGGCATCCGTCAGCGCTTTCCACTGCCCGCGCGCCTGTTGTACAGCCATGTCGTCATTGCCATCGAACAGGATACAAACCCGTTCCAACGCGGCGACTTCTTCCGCTTCGACCGGCGCGCCATCCACAGCCATGATGCAGGTCGCGTCGTTTCCCGCCACGGCGCTGGTGGTCAGCAGGATCGGCTGGTCCGCGTCGTGCGGGCCGCCAGCGCGACCATGCGGCAAGAATCCCTCCTCGGGGCCCAGCCACAGCTTTTCATCCAGCCAGTCCATCCGCGCAGGGTCAGTACCCCGCACGGCTATCCGCCACCCGGCTTGCCGCGCCTTGTCCAGCAGCACGGGCAAGGTGTGCTCCAGCGGCTGGCGGGTCAGGTGGTAGAAATAGACAGCGCCCATATGCTTACTCGAAATTGTCCTGCACAAACCGGCTCAGCGCGCGCACGCCCCAGCCGGTGGCGCCTTTGGGCGCATAAGAGGTCTCTTCAGACACCGATGCGACGCCCGCAATGTCCAGATGAATCCACGGTGTTTCCTCTTTTACGAACCGCTGGAGGAACTGCGCGGCGGTGACTGAACCGGCGGGGCGACCGCCCACGTTCTTCATGTCGGCAATGCGCGATTTCAGCAACTTGTCATAGGCGTCGCCCAATGGCATCCGCCAAGCGCCTTCATCCTCGGCCTTGGCAGATTTCAGGAAGGCATCACAAAACGTGTCATTGTTCGAAAAGACACCAGCGTTTTCATGGCCCAACCCGATGATGATCGCACCGGTCAAAGTTGCCAGGTCAATCATACCGACCGGCTTGAATCGTTCCTGCGCGTACCACATCACGTCACACAGAACTAGGCGGCCCTCGGCGTCGGTGTTGATGATCTCGACCGTATCGCCCTTCATCGACCTGACCACATCACCCGGACGGGTGGCGTTACCTGATGGCATATTCTCGACAAGACCGACCAGCGCCACGACATTGGCTTTTGCCTTGCGCTTGGCCAGCGCGCGCATGGTGCCCGCAACAACGCCGGCGCCGCCCATGTCCATGGTCATCTCTTCCATGCCAGCAGCGGGTTTGAGCGAGATACCACCCGTGTCGAACACCACGCCCTTTCCGACCAGTGCCAAAGGCGCGTCATCCTTGGCCCCGCCATTCCACTGCATCACCACCACTTTCGAAGGGCTGTCCGAGCCCTGCCCGACGCTTAGCAACGTGCGCATTCCCAGCTCGGCCAGCTTGTCTTCGTCCAGTACTTCGACCTCAAGACCCAGCCCCTGCATCTCAACCAGGCGGTCCGCGAATTCAGTGGTGGTCAAAACATTTGCTGGTTCATTGGTCAGATCGCGCGTCATCCGAACGCCATCAGCAATTGCATAGAGAGGTGCAAAATCTGCCTCGGCCTCCGCAGGCTTTGCGTGGCTGATTGTCACTGTGCCCGCCTTCTGGCTTTCCTTGGTTTTATGCGCGTCGAATTCATAGCTGCGCAGAACAATCCCCAGTGCCAGATCCTCGGCCCGCGCCTGATTGCCCACCATCACCAGCATGTCCTTGCCGCCTGCCAGCTTAGCCAGTGCCGCCCCTGCCTTACGGGCTTCGCCGGCCTCGGGGCGACGTGGCAGAACCAGAACATCCAGCGCCTCTGCCGCCATCCCTGTGGGCCATGCCATCGAGATGACATCACCTGTCTTCGACTTTCTGAAACTCTCGCTTTCAACAAGCCGCGCCAAGCCGCCCTTCGTCAGACGGTTTGCCCGGCGGGCTGCCGGGCTCATCTTACCGTCATCCGGAATGATGATGGCGATGCGCCCTTTGGCCTGCGCCATAGCCTCCAGGTCAAATTCCTGAAAACGGATCGGTATCAGACTGCTCATTGTACACTCCTCGAATTCTGTTCCCCAAGACCTAGCCCGCGGGGCACGCATTGACCAGATAGCAGTTTTCCCCGCCTTTCAATTGCATTAAGGTCCCGAAAAAATGACCGGCAGGCTCGGGGGAGAAAGACGTGGTACGAGAGGGCAGGCATACGCCGTCGCGCACAGCATTGCGCAGGCGCGATATCAGCCCGACGCCCCGCACTACAGGCGCAGCGGGGTTGTGCCTATGATCCTGGACCGTTATTTCGCTCGCCGGTTCCTGCAAAGTTTCATGGTCATCGGAGGTATTTTCCTGACCTTGATGATTCTCATCGATCTGATCGAACAGATTCGCCGCTTTGACGATTTCGACCTGTCTTTTGCCCAGTTGCTGCACCTCACACTGCTGAATACACCAGCCGCCATCAGCGAAATGCTGCCTTTGCTGGTCATCCTGTCCACCATCGCGCTGTTCGTTGGGCTGGCACGTACGTCCGAACTTGTGGTGACCCGTGCAACTGGCCGCTCGGGCATCCGCGCTTTGGTCGCCCCTGTCCTGTTGTCGCTGATCATCGGCGCTCTGGCCGTTGCACTGTTGAATCCCATCGCAGCGGCCACATCTGAAGAGTTCCGCCGCTTGTCGGATTCATACCGAAACAACGGCAGCTCGGCCCTTTCGATCAGCAGCGAGGGCCTGTGGCTGCGCCAGTCTGCCGAGAATGGGCAGGCCGTTATCCACGCCCGGGCAACATCGAACCAAGACAAGCTGCGGCTGGACGGTGTTACCGTCATCACCTTTGGGCGGGATGGCAAACCAACCCAGCAAATTGTTGCGGATCGGGCAGAGTTGGAAGACGGGAACTGGGTTCTGTATCAGGCAAAAACCTGGGCCTTGCAGGATGGGCAGAACCCTGAATCCAATTCAGTTGTGCACGAGCGTCTGGAGCTGCCGACCTCGCTGACCCGACAGCGGATCATGGATACGTTTGGGCAACAGGATTCGGTTTCAGTTTATGACCTGCCCCAGTTGATCAGCGACCTTCGCGAGGCGGGGTTTTCGACCAAACAATATGAGGTCTGGCTGCAGGTACAGCTGGCCCGGCCTTTCTTTCTGATCTCGATGGTTCTGATCGGGGCCGCGTTTACCATGCGCCACGTTCGGTTCGGCGGTACTGGGATCGCCGTTCTGACAGCCGTCCTGCTTGGGTTTGCCATCTATTTCGTGCGCAATTTCGCGCAAATCCTCGGGGAAAACGGACAATTGCCCATCTATATCGCTGCCTGGGCACCGCCCTTTGCCGCAATTCTGCTGTCTCTTGGTCTGCTACTGCATGCGGAGGACGGCTGATGCGGCATATCGTTCCTGTATTGCTTACCAGTGCACTGGCTTTGTCCGTCCCGGCGGGAACTGCAGCACAGACATCCCAAGGCCGGCCACAACCACAGGGCACACAAGCGCAGCAAGAGCCCGCCTTGCTGGTGGCCGACAAGGTATTCATCACGCCTGAGCGCAAACTTGTGGCTGAAGGCAATGTCGAAGCCTTTCAGGGCGACACCAAGTTGTCCGCCCATCGTATCACGTATGACCGCGAGACTGGCGAGCTGATATTGGAAGGCCCCATTCGTATCGATCAGGGTGGTCAAACTACGCTGCTGGCGGATTCAGGGCAACTGGACAGCGGAATTCAGAATGGACTGCTGATCGGTGCACGCATGGTGTTTGAACAGCAGGTACAGATCGCCTCGGTTCAGGCGAAACGGGCCGCAGGACGTTATACACAATTCAGCAAGGTTTCAGCCACATCCTGTCATGTCTGCACCGACGGCAGGCCGCCTCTGTGGCAGATCAGGGCGCGCAAAGTCACGCATGATCAACTGGAACGGCAACTATATTTCGAAGGCGCGCAGCTTCGGGTCCTGGATTATCCGGTATTCTACTTTCCCTATCTGCGCTTGCCCGACCCAACGCTAGAGAGGGCAACCGGCTTTCTGGTTCCTTCTATCCGCAGCACCTCGCAATTGGGCACTGGCGTTCAGGTTCCGTATTTCTTCAAACTTGGCGATCACAAGGACCTGACACTTACGCCTTACGTCTCAGCCAAGACGACAACTCTGGGATACCGCTATCGTCAGGCCTTTGTGAACGGACGCATTCAGGTGGAAGGCGCTTATACACGGGACGATGTGCAACCCGATCAGGATCGCGGCTACCTGTTTGCCACCGGCTGGTTCAATCTGAAGAACGATTTCCGTCTGACCTTCAATCTGGAAACTACATCCGACGATGCCTACCTGGCCGATTACGGCTTGCCGGATCTGGACCGCTTGCGCAGCGAAATCGCACTGGAGCGGATCAAGCGCGATAGTGCGTTCAAAACCGGCCTGATCTACTACAAAACACTTCGGGACAGCGAAAATCAGGACGAAATCCCGTCCCGCGTCTTCGACCTCAACTATGAAAAACGCTATTTTCCCAGCACGCTAGGGGGCGAGGTTCGGCTGGCATTCATCGGTCATGCGCACGAACGCACCAGCGATACAGATGTTGTTGGTCGCGACATGGCACGGGCCACCTTCGATGCCGAATGGCTACGCAGCTGGACTTTCTCATCGGGGTTGCGGGTCGATACCACGCTTGGGGCGTCGGTTGACACTTTCAACATTCGTCACGACAGCAACTACCCCGACAACGTGACCCGATCTACGCCGCGCGCGGCTTTGACTCTCCGTTATCCAATGACCCGGCGCGAGGAATCGGGGGCTGTTCAGTTCCTCGAACCGATTGCGCAGTTCGGATGGACACATGTATCGGACACCGATGTTCCGAATGATGAAAGCACTTTTCAGGAATTCGATCAGGGCAACCTTCTGTCCCTCTCGCGGTTCCCTGCTGAAGATCAGCGCGAGAACAGTGCCACTGGTGTGGTTGGCCTGAACTGGGCCCGGTATGGCGCGGGTGGCTGGCAGGCCCAAGCGACTGTGGGCCAAGTGTTTCGGGCCGACGCCGATCCAAACTTCACGCTGACATCGGGATTGCAGGGCACATCGTCGGATTTGCTGGTGGCCGGGCAGATCAGCACGGCCAATGGCTGGTCACTTGCCGGACGCGGTCTGATCGACGGGGATTTCAGCTTTGTCAAAGCCGAACTGCGCGGCGCATGGGCATCCGAAAATGCCGGCCTTTCCGGCAGCTATATCTGGCAGGAACCGGACCCGGCGGAAAACATCACCGAAGAAATCTCGGAAATTCTGCTTCTCGGACGCTACCAGGTCGATCAGAACTGGCTGACCAATGCCCTGGCGCGCTACGATCTGGCTGAGTCGGAGCCGATCCGGTTGGGTCTGGGTGTGACCTATCAGAACGAATGCGTTCGGGTTAACATGTCCGTAAGTCGGCGCTTTACTTCAACATCCACTATTGAGCCTTCGACAGAATTCGGCTTTACCCTTTCTCTGACAGGGTACGCCCTTGAAGGCGGTGGCAAGACATACAAGAGAACATGCAGTTGATATCAGGTTTCTCCAGGTTTCTCCGTTCCGGTTGGCTTAAACCGGTCACACCGGCACTGGTTGCCGCAGTTTTTGCAATCGCGCCTCTTCAGGGAAGCGCGCAAAGCCTGTTCTCACCCGCGATCCGCGTCAATCAGGATATTGTCACCTGGTACGAGCTTGAACAGCGCCTGCAATTCCTGAATGTTCTGGGTTTGCCCGGTGGTAACGAAGCTGACGTCAGGGATGCCCTGATTGATGAAAAACTGCGCAGGCAGGTCATGCGCAGCGCCGGCGTACAAGCGACGCCCGAGGCCGTTCAGCTGGGCATCGACGAATTCGCCTCGCGCGGACAATTGTCATCCGAACAATTCCTGAAACTTCTCGGCGACGCGGGCGTCGACCCTGAAACGGTCCGGGATTATGTCGCGGATCAACTGGCATGGCGCGACTACATCAGCTCGCGCTATCTGTCGCAGGCGCGCCCGACCGAGGATGAGATTGATCGCGCGCTGGGCCAGACGGGCGGTGGCGGATTGCAGGTCCTGCTGTCCGAAATCATTATCCCGGTAAACCCGCAAACGGTTGCCCAGACCGAGCTGTTGGCCGAAGAAATCTCGCGCCTTGAAGGGCAGGACGCGTTTTCTGCTGCCGCCGCTCAGTATTCCGCAGCCGCAACACGGGGTCAGGGTGGACGTCTGGAGTGGCTGAACATCTCGAACCTGCCCCCGGCGCTTCAACCTGTCATCCTGGGGCTTCAGACCGGTGAGATCACCGACCCGATCACCCTGCCGAACGCGGTTGCCCTGTTTCAGATGCGGGGCTTGCGCGAAGTCGCAACCGGCGCTCCGCGCATTTCAAAGTTGGATTATGCCGCCTATTACCTGCCTGGCGGGCGCAGCGCCGAAACCCTTTCGCGGGCCGCGAAGTTGAAAGAAGAAATCGACACTTGTGATGATCTCTATGGCATTGCCAAGGATCAGCCCGCCGAAGTTCTGGACCGGGTCGAAGCCGCACCTTCCGAGGTGCCCGGTGATATTGCCGTGGAACTGGCCAAGCTGGACCGGAACGAAGCGTCGGCGACTCTGACCCGCAACAATGGTCAGACGCTTGTGTTTCTGATGCTGTGCAACCGCACGCGGGATCTGGGCGAAGACACCTCTCGGGGCGATGTCGCCAACGCGCTGGCGCAGCAACGTCTTCAGGCCTTTGCGGCCAGTCTGGTGGAGCAGCTGCGGGCTGACGCTGTCATTACTCAGGAATGATACGGCCCGTCGCGCTCAGCTGCGGCGAACCGGCCGGTATCGGCCCGGAAATCGCGGCCAAGGCGTGGGCTGAACTGCGCGATGCCTGCCCGTTCTTCTATATCGGGGACGCCAGCCACCTGCCAGCAGGCACACCCGTTGCTAAAATCGAACACCCAAGTCAGGTTGCTGAAGCCTGTGGCCGGGCCCTGCCCGTTCTTCAGATGGATTTTCCCGCCGCGAACGTATTCGGCCAGCCGAATCCGGCCAACGCGCCATCGGTGGTTGATGCCATCGAAACCGGTACCGAACTGGTACAGACCGGTGAGGCCGCAGCGCTTTGCACCGCACCGATCAACAAGAAAGCCCTGATTGACGGCGCAGGGTTCACCTTTCCTGGCCATACCGAGTTTCTGGCAGCCCTTTCCGGAACCCGCCGGGTAGTCATGATGCTGGCCAGCGAGCAGTTGCGCGTCGTTCCCGCGACGATTCACATTCCATTGTCACAAGTTCCCGCGGCACTTACCCCTGATCTTCTGCGCGAAACGATTGAAATCACTGCACGCGGTTTGCGTGATCAGTTCGGTATCGCGCATCCCCGGATCGCAGTTGCAGGCCTGAACCCGCATGCAGGTGAAGGCGGCAAGATGGGCACAGAGGAGCTCGACTGGATTGCTCCGATGCTGGCTGATCTGAACCCCGAGGACGCGACGATTACAGGCCCCCACCCTGCGGATACGCTGTTTCACGCAGCCGCCCGCGCCCGCTATGACGCCGCCATCGCCATGTATCACGATCAGGCCCTGATCCCGATCAAGACGCTGGATTTCGACCGGGGCGTGAATGTCACCCTTGGCCTGCCGTTCATCCGTACCTCACCCGACCACGGAACAGCACTGGACATCGCGGGGAAAGGCATCGCCAACCCCTCCAGCCTTATCGAAGCCCTGAAACTTGCCCAACGCATGGTAAAAAGCTCTTGATCCTTCACCTGGCTGAAAATATCCCCGCCGGAGGCACAAAAATCTCGGGCACAGCCCCTTTCACAGGCGCCAAGGTATTCCGATCATGAGCGCTATAGACACGCTTCCCCCTCTGCGCGAGGTCATCGCAACCCACCAGCTTTCGGCGCGCAAATCGCTGGGGCAGAATTTCCTGTTGGATCTGAACCTGACTGCCAAGATCGCCCGACAAGCCGGCGATTTGTCAGAATGCGATGTGCTTGAAATCGGCCCCGGTCCCGGTGGGTTGACACGAGGCCTGCTGTCCGAAGGCGCGCGCAAGGTCGTGGCCGTCGAAAAAGATACACGGTGCATTGCCGCCCTGAACGACATCGCCGCCGCGTATCCGGGTCGGCTTGAGGTGATCAACGGCGACGCACTGGAGATCAACCCGCTTGAATATCTGACACCGCCAATCCGCGTCGCCGCCAACCTGCCCTACAATGTCGGCACCGAGCTGCTGGTGCGTTGGCTGACACCGCCCGAATGGCCCCCATTCTGGCAGAGCCTGACGCTGATGTTCCAACGCGAAGTGGCCGAGCGTATTGTTGCCCAACCCGGTAGCAAAGCCTATGGACGCCTTGCCATCCTTGCCCAATGGCGGGCAGAGGCACGTATCGCCATGTTGCTTCCCCCCGGGGCCTTCACTCCGCCGCCCAAGGTTTCAAGCGCCGTGGTCCACCTGACCGCATTGCCCGAGCCACGCTATCCCGCCGATGCCGCCACCCTGTCGCGCGTCGTGGCTGCCGCCTTCAACCAACGCCGCAAGATGCTGCGCGCCTCACTCAAAGGCATTGCCCCGGATATCGAAGACCGCCTTTGGGCCGCAGGTATCAAGCCCACGGACCGTGCCGAGCAAGTCCCGCTGGAAGCGTTCTGCGCTTTGGCGCGCGAAGTTAAGAAAACCTGAACAAACGAAAAAGCCCCGAGTTAAACCTCGGGGCTTGGTTCTTTGGACATCGGCTTTATTCTGCCGCCTCCGGTGCGTCCCCCGTGTCGGCAGGAGCATCCTCTTTTGCCTCGGGTGCAGCTTTGGGCTTCCGGGCGCGTGGCTTGCGCGCGGGTTTTTCCTTGCGCGGAGCCTCTTCCGGTGTTTCAGCCGCCGGGGTTTCTTTGTTTTCCGGGGTCTCCACCAGACCGCTATCGGGCTCTGAAACTTGCTGAGACAGGTCCATCACATCAGGCTGCGGTGCTTCGGCCGGATCAGCCTGGCGGGTCGCTTCGCGTTCCTGACGTTCGGCACGTTCACGGTCGCGCTCGGCCTGGCGTTCGCGGTTCTGGCGCTCCTGCTCTTCACGGCGCGCGTCAATCTCGCGCTGCGCTTCGCTCAGCATCCGCAGGTAGTGTTCCGCGTGTTGCTGGAAGTTCTCTGCCGCCACGCGGTCATTCGACAGCTGAGCGTCACGTGCCAACTGGTTGTATTTGTCAATAATCTGCTGCGGCGTGCCACGGACCTTGCCTTCGGGACCCGAGCTGTCAAAAACCCGATTTACGACGTTGCCGCCAGAAGGACGATTGCGGTTATTCTTGGCCCGCGAACGGGGTTTGGAAGATCTCATCTTACTTTACGTCAGCCTTATCAATGCGCTGTCGCTCAACCCGTGTTTTGCACTGCTCTAAGGCGTTTGCCGTGACGGGAAGTCGACTTTTTGGGCTTGGCGTCAGGGGTGCGCTGCAACAGCGTCAACCTCGCCGACTAATCCTGAGTAAGCATGTCCTGACGGCGCAGACAAGAGGAATCTCGGATTTTCACCAGCTTTTTTCTACAGGTCGGCGTTTTTTGCCGCAAACCCACCACTCATCCCGGCATTCTTGCGCCGACGACACGATCGCGACCGTCAAGATCGGGGATTACCCGGACGTCCACCAACCCAGCGGCATCGAACAAGGCTGACACTTTTGCCGCATGCGTCGGACCGATTTCGACAAGAATTCGCCCGCCCGCCAACAGAAAATCCGGGGTCGCCGCCGCGATCCGACGATACGCGCCCAACCCGTCCCCCTCATCCGTCAGGGCCATGCGCGGCTCGTGCTCACGCACTTCGGGCGACAGTTCTTCCATCTCAGACACTGAGATATACGGAGGGTTGGAAACAATCAGGTCGAATTTTTCTTCAATGTTTTCGAACCAGTTTGATCGAAGGATCTCAATCCGCGTCTCTACCTGATGCTGAACCGCATTGGCACTGGCTTGCAGGCAGGCGGCTTCGCTCAGATCAACACCCACGCCCGTGGCACTGCTGCGTTCGGCCAGAAGGGTTATCAGGATACACCCCGAGCCCAGCCCTAGGTCGAGGACATGATCAAATGGTTCGCTCAACGCTGCTTCGATCAGGGTTTCAGTTTCCGGGCGCGGATCAAGGACATCCCGGCTGACGCGGAACCTGCGGCCGTAAAACTCCCGCTCACCCAACAGATGCGACACCGGAACCCGGATGGCCCGCAAGGAGATCAACTGGTCATAACGCTCGGCGATCTCGGGCTGTAATTCTTCCGGGGCAATCAATGTCACGCGGCTGGCTTCAATCCGTGCAGCGTGGGCCAGCAACAGACGCGCGTCACGTGCCGGATCGTCCACACCGGCCGCACGCAGACGCGCTGTCGCCGCCACCATCGCCTGTGCCGCTGTTTGCAGACCTGTCATTGTGCCATCTCGGCCAGCAGCCGGGCCTGATCATCCGCCGTCAGCGCATCAATCACCTCGTCCAGATCACCCTGCATCACCTGATCCAGCTTATATAGCGTCAGGTTGATCCGGTGGTCGGTCATGCGCCCCTGCGGGAAGTTATAAGTACGAATGCGTTCCGAGCGATCCCCCGAGCCAACCTGACTGGCACGATCTGCCGAGCGTTCACTGTCAATCCGCTGCCGCTCCAGATCGTACAAGCGCGTCTTCAGAACTTGCATGGCGATCTCGCGGTTGCGATGCTGGGACTTCTCGGAACTTGTCACCACCAATCCAGTAGGAAGATGCGTGATCCGCACAGCCGAGTCAGTCGTGTTCACGTGCTGTCCGCCCGCGCCCGAGCTTCGCATCGTATCGATTCGGATATCATTGGCGTCGATCTGGATGTCTACATCCTCGGCCTCGGGCAGAACCGCCACAGTCGCCGCCGAGGTGTGAATGCGCCCGCCGCTTTCGGTTTCGGGCACGCGTTGCACCCGATGGACGCCGGATTCGTACTTCAGTCGCGCAAAGACATTGTCGCCTTTGATATGGGCTACTACTTCCTTGATGCCGCCCAGATCCGAGGCCTGCTCTTCGATAATCTCGAATTTCCAGCCACGCGCCTCGGCGTAACGCTGATACATGCGCAACAGATCGCTTGCGAACAAAGCGGCCTCGTCCCCGCCGGTGCCAGGGCGAATTTCCAGCATCGCCGGACGGGCATCTGCCGCATCCTTTGGCAACAGTGCCAGTTGGAGCGCGTTTTCCGCCTTGGGGATGCGGGCCTGCAACTCGGGGATTTCCTCCTCGGCAAGCTCTTTCATGTCCGGGTCAGTCAGCATCGCCTGCGCTTCGGCCAGATCCCCCACCAGCTGTCGCCAGGCCATGATCTGATCGACCACAGGCTTAAGGTCGGAATATTCTTTGGCCAGCGCCGCAATATCACCACCCGATGCGCCATCTGCCATGGCAGCTTCGAGGTACTGAAAACGCTGGGTGATCTGTTCAAGACGTTCTTCGGGGATCATCCCGGCGGTGTCTCTCATCCGGGGGCTTTGGTCAAGGGCAACGTCATGCTAAGCTCGCGGCCATGAAACGGGTTTTACTTGCTCTGCTGCTGACAACCACGCCTGCCCTCGCCGATTACATCGGCCCTGACGGCAAGACGCGGGATTGCTATTGCACCGACACATCCGGGTCTCGCATCGAACTGGGTGAGATGATCTGCCTTCAGGTCGACGGACGCATGTTCACCGCGCAATGCCAGATGTCCCTTAACGTTCCCATGTGGCGCGAGGTTCAGGAGGGGTGTTTGTCGTCCAAATTACAGAGTGAGCCTTTCGACCCCATAGATCTGGACGATGCGTCCTGACCGTTTGCGCAACGACTAGAATTGTGCCAACCACCCATCGACCCGCGCCTTGTTCACACCGAAATCCCTGCGACCGAACCGCAAACGGCCATGGATGCGCAAGATGTCTCCGTCCTGCTGTACCGTGGTGTAGTCGGGAAAGCCGATCCATTTCGTGCGGGTAACATAGGTGATCATGCCCTCACTGACCGAACCCGCCAAAACAGTGGTGCGCGGCGTGGCTTGGGCAATCTCATCAAGACGCTGCAACCCGTCGGGACCGGTTTCAACAACGCGCAACGCACCACCCGGCAAGTTCTGGCTTTCGGGCGAAACCAAAGCGACGTGCCACCGCGCAGGGTCTGACGGTGCCAGCCGGACATAGGCGCCCGCCCCAACCACAAGCGCAATCACTGCCCACAAAGCCATCTTTTTCATCCCGCTCCATCCCTTTTGTGAACCCTAAGCGGAACAAAACCGGCGGCAAGACATTCCACCGCGTCTTACCGCGACGTCACACCCGGAAGGATGCACAGCATCTCATAGATCAGATTGGCTGCTGTCAGTGCTGTGTTGCCCGATGGATCATAAGGGGGTGAGACTTCGACCAGATCGCATCCCACCACGTTTACCCCATGCAGGGCATGGATCAGTTGCAGCGCTTGCGGTGTCGAAAGACCCGCGATTTCCGGCGTGCCGGTGCCCGGAGCGTATGCGGGATCAAGGCTGTCGATGTCGTACGAGATGTAAACCGGGTGGTCCCCAATGATCTTGCGAACCTGCGATCCGATCTGGGTCAGGTTCTGCTGCCACAGCTCCCATGCGGGGAACTGGCGGAAGCCCCAGTCCTTGGCCTCGGTAAAATCCGAGGCTGCATAACCCGAGCCGCGAATGCCGATCTGGAACGTCTTGTCGGGAACAATCAGCCCCTCTTCATATGCACGACGGAAAACGGTGCCGTGGGTTTCGCGTTCACCGAACATCTCGTCATTCACATCGGCATGAGCGTCCACATGCACCAGCGCCACGGGCCCGTGTATTGCCTTGATGGCTCGCAGGATCGGCAGGGTGATCGAATGATCGCCCCCCATGGCCATCGGGATCACGCCTTTCGCCAAAATGGCGTCATAGCTTTCCTTGATGATCCTGAGGCTGTCCGCAAGCGAGAAGGTGTTGATCGCCAGATCCCCAATATCGGCTATCTGCAAACTGTCGAACGGGGCCGCTCTGGTGGCCATGTTATAGGGCCGGATCATCGCGCTTTCGCCGCGGATCTGCTTGGGGCCAAAGCGCGTGCCCGACCGCCACGACGTGCCGATATCCATCGGCACCCCCAGCACCGCCACATCCAACCCCTCAAGCGAGGAGGCCTGCGGCAGGCGCATGAATGTGTTCGGCCCGGAAAACCGGGCCAGATCATTCCCGCTAAGTGGTTGGTTGAATTCGGTCATGTGCGTAATGGTCCCGTCCCTGTTCGTCACTTGATCCAGCACATACCTTAAGCATGGCTAACTGTTGGTTAACGTGAACCCTTGCGGGTTTACCCATCTGCTTTATCCAGCTTGTTCCACCCCAACAGGCAAATGATCTGCGTCGCCACATGGGCCCCAGCAATCGCTGTCGCACCTGAGGTGTCAAAGGGCGGCGATACTTCGACAACGTCCCCGCCCTTGATATTGATCCCGGCAATGTCGCGCAGGATGATTTGCGCCTGAATCGAGCTTAATCCACCCCAGACTGGCGTGCCCGTACCAGGGGCAAAAGCCGGGTCAAGACCGTCGATGTCAAAGCTGAGGTAAACGGGGCTGTCACCAAGAATGTTCTTGATCTTCTCTGCCACAGCAGCTGGTCCCGATTCATAAACCTCGCGCGCATCGATGATGTTCACGCCCAGCGTATCCTCGTTCGTCGTGCGAATACCCACCTGGACCGAGCGTTTCGGATCGACAATGCCCGACTTTACCGCCTTGTAGAACATTGTCCCGTGATCCACGCGGGACATGTCGTCGTCGGCCCATGTGTCGGTATGCGCATCGAATTGCAGCAGGGACATTGGCCCGAATTTCTCGGCATAGGCCTTGAGGATCGGAAAGCTGATATAGTGATCGCCACCCAACGCGACCGACGCCACATCAGCAGCCAGAATGGTTCGGATGTGGTCGGTCAGCGTGTCAGGAAAGGCCGGGATATTGGCGTAATCATAAGCCATATCGCCATAATCCACGATCGCCAGTTCACTCAGCGCATCAAAGGGCCAGCCATAAGGCGCATCGGGCGACTGAAGCGCGCTGGCCTCACGGATCGCCCGCGGGCCAAGGCGCGTGCCGGGCCGGTTCGTAACTGCCTGATCAAACGGCACGCCAGTAACGGCGATGTCCACACCCTTCAGGTTCTTGGTGTAAAGCCGCCGCAGAAAAGACGTCGCCCCGCCGAACGTATTTTCATAAGACAACCCTTTGAGGTCCGGATTGGTGAATGCCTCATCCACCTGGTTTCTTGCGTCTTCCAGTGCCATGTCTTCTGTAGTCCCTTTCCCGAACCTTTATCAGCTCAACGGCTGCGCTTTTTCCACGATCCGCGCGAAAAACGACGCGCCCACCGGCGCGATTTCGTCGTTAAAGTTGTATTTCGGATGATGCAGCCCTGCGCCTTCGCCCTGCCCAAGGAACAAATAAGCACCGGGGCGCTTTTGCAGCATGTACGAGAAATCCTCGGCCCCCATCTCGCGCCCGGTATTGCCGGTGACGCGGTCGTCTCCGGATATTTCACGCGCCACCTCGGTCGCAAATCCCGCCTTTTCGGCATCATTGATGGTGGCAGGGTAATCTACATTGTATTCCAATCGCGCCTCGACCCCATAGGATTTGGCTTGCCCCTCGACAATCTCGGCCATGCGCCGCATCACCATCTGCTGGACGTTCGGGTCGAATGTTCGAACGGTGCCGTTGATATAGGCCGTATCCGGGATCACGTTGTTGACCGTGCCGGTGTGGATTTGCGTGACCGAGACAACAAGATCATCCAGCGCATAATGGTTGCGGCTGACAATGGTCTGAATGGCCTGCGCAATCCCACAGGCCGCCATAACCGGATCACGGGTTTCATGCGGCATCGCACCGTGGCCACCGACTCCCTGAATATGCACTTCGAACGTATCGACAGCCGCCATGATCGGCCCCGGCGTGGTATAGAATGTCCCTTCGGCAAATCCCGGCGCGTTGTGCAGCGCGTAGACCTGTGAGATGTCGAACCGGTCCATGATGCCTTCTTCGACCATCACACCAGCACCACCGCCATCTTCCTCGGCGGGTTGAAAGATCAGCGCCACGCGACCGCTGAAATTTCGCGTCTCGGCCAGATAACGTGCCGCGCCCAGTAGCATGGTAGTATGCCCGTCATGGCCGCAGGCATGCATCTTTCCGGGGTTCTGAGAGGCATAGTCAACGCCCGTTTCCTCGGTAATTGGCAACGCATCCATATCGGCGCGCAAGCCAATCGTCGGCCCGTCGCCCTGCCCGTTGATGATCGCGACCATCCCGGTCTTTGCGATCCCCTCATGCAACTCATCAACCCCGAACTCACGCAGACGTTCGGCCACAAAGGCTGCCGTTTCATGGCATTCGAATTCCAACTCGGGGATGGTATGCAGATACTGGCGCCATCTGGTCATGTCGGCAGAGAAATCGGCAATTCGGTTGACGACGGGCATCTGGGGTGGACTCCTGATCGGGACTGCGGAATGGATGCATCTGACACCGGAATGAAAGGGTTCGCAATGGCTGAAAATCCTCTGATCCATGACAGCAATGCAGGTATCGAACGGCTGCTGGAAATCATGCGCCGCCTGCGCGATCCGCAATCCGGCTGCCCGTGGGATATCGAACAGGATTTCGCGACCATCGCCCCCTATACGATCGAAGAGGCCTATGAGGTCGCTGACGCCATCGAACGCGAAGCCTATGACGAGCTTAAGGGAGAGCTGGGGGATTTGCTGTTCCAATCCGTGTTTCACGCCCAAATGGCAGAAGAAGCAGGACATTTCACCTTTCAGGACGTGGTGCGCACCATGTCCGACAAGATGGTCAGCCGCCATCCGCATGTGTTTGGCGATGAATCCCGCGACAAGTCGGCCGACCAGCAAACCAAAGATTGGGAAGCCATCAAAGCCGCCGAGCGGGCGGGCAAAGAACAAAAAGGTGCACTGGACGGTGTGGCTGCAAACCTGCCCGCCCTGTTGCGCGCGCATAAGCTGCAAAAACGTGCCGCTCGAGTGGGGTTCGACTGGCCTGACGCCAGCCATGTGCTGGCCAAGATCACCGAAGAAGCGGCCGAACTGGAAGAGGCGCGCGACAAAATGGATGCCGACGCGCTGGAAGACGAGTTCGGCGATCTGCTGTTCGTGATGGTCAATCTGGGCCGTCATCTTGGCATCGAACCCGAAGCCGCCCTGCGTCGCACCAATGCCAAGTTCACCCGTCGCTTTGAAAAGGTCGAAGCCCGGCTGGCCGAACGGGGCAAGACCCCCACGCAAAGCGATCTGGCCGAGATGGATGCGCTGTGGGACGAGGTCAAAACGGAAGAGCATCGCGCCAACGGCAAACTCCCGCCGGCGGATGCACTGGCGGCGACCAGAAACGGGTAGACAAGCGATCCGACACTTGCGAGTGTCCCACCTTCACGACCCCCGGAGACGCCTATGCCCCCTCGCAAGATCATCATCGACACCGATCCCGGTCAGGATGACGCCGTCGCCATACTGTTGGCGCTGGCCAGCCCGGACGAGATCGAGGTTCTGGGTATCACGGCCGTCGCGGGTAACGTCCCGCTCGCCCTCACGGCCAAGAACGCCCGAATCGTTTGTGAATTGGCCGGACGTACGGATGTGCCGGTTTATGCGGGCTGCGACAAACCGCTGAACCGCCCACTTGTCACCGCGGAACACGTGCACGGGAAAACCGGGCTGGATGGCCCGGTCCTGCCGGATCCGCAGGTGCCCTTGGCTGAAGGTCACGCTGTGGACTTCATCATCGACACCCTGCGCGCTGAAGAATCTGGGACGGTGACCCTATGTCCACTGGGGCCGCTGACAAACATCGCGACTGCATTTCGCAAAGCCCCCGATATCATCGACCGCGTGCAGGAAATCGTCTTGATGGGTGGGGCATATTTCGAAGTCGGCAACATCACCCCCACCGCTGAATTCAACATCTATGTCGACCCAGAAGCTGCTGATATCGTTTTTAAATCCGGAAGGCCAATCGTTGTCATGCCATTGGATGTCACACACAAAGCGCTGGTGACCAAATCACGAAACGACGCGTTCCGCGCATTGGACAGCAAGGTTGGACATGCCGTGGCCGAGATGACGGATTTCTTTGAACGCTTCGACAAAGAGAAATACGGCAGCGCAGGCGCCCCCCTGCACGACCCTTGCGTCACTGCCTATCTGATCCGCCCCGAGCTGTTTTCGGGTCGCCACGTGAATATCGAGATTGAAACAGGGTCCGACCTGACCATGGGCATGACCGTTGCGGATTGGTGGGGTGTCACCAACCGCGCACCAAATGCGTTGTTCATGGGGGAAATCGACGCTGACGGCTTTTTCACCTTGCTGACAGAAAGGCTGGCCAGATTATGAGCGCCGCCCTCCGCCTTGCGCGCCCCGAAGATCTGGATCGCCTTATGACGCTGGTCACCGCCTTTCATACCGAGGCCGGACTGACACAGGACGCCGACAAGACACGCAATGCCCTCGCCCCCATGCTGGATGGCATCCCTCATGGCTGTGTCTATTTGATCGGGCCCGGACGCGCGCCGTTGGGATATATCATCCTGACCTTTGGCTGGTCAGTCGAGTTCGGCGGCATGGACGGTTTCGTGGACGAGATCTATATACGCCCCGCCGTTCGGGGCCGCGGCATTGCCACCGAGGTTCTTTTGGACCTGCCCAAAGCTCTTGCCGGGGCAGGCCTGATGGCTCTTCATCTGGAAGTCGACCGAAACAATGATTCTGCCCAAAAGCTCTATCTGCGCACCGGGTTCAGACAACGTGACAGGTATATGCTGATGAGCAAGGTACTTTAGCGCGACTCGCCGCGGAAGATATTTGCCGGATTCATGTCCTGAACCGGGTCATTCGACGAAACCTGTTCTCCGGTTATCGGATACGTTCCCGGACCCGCGCAGGCGGACAATACTGTGATGGACGTTGTGGCGATTATCAGAAGGAATTTGGATACAGACATCGTAGTCTCCTTTCTGCAATGAAGACAAACTACGGCATTCGGTGTGGACGTGATAAGTAACAAGTTCACACATAAGAATAAATAAGTCACATCTTTATTGTCAAATACCTCCAAAACAGACGGATATATCCCTGAAAACTTTAACTTTTCTCAGGCCCGTGTGTGTGTTTCTCAAATAGCGGCATCTCGAAAAAAAGCAGGTGGTCGCGTGCGATTACAGGAGTTTGGTAATAGGCGTCGCGCAGGTGAAAGCCCAAAGACAGGTATAACCGAGTCGCCGCTTCCAGGGGTTTGCCGGTGTCCATTCGAATATAGTCGAACCCAAGATCTCGACACATTTCGATCAGCGAAAGCATGATGGCACAGCCTGCGCCGGTCCCTCTTGCTGCGTCAGTTACAAATACGCGTTTGATTTCAGCCACACCAGGCTCGTACGTGTGAAACATGCCGCAGCCGACCGGTTCCCCATGCAGTAATGCCAGTTTGATCCCACCGTTCGGCGGCGTGTGTTCCGCGTCGATGTTGTCCATTACACGGGTGTATTTTTCGCTTGGGTAGAAGGCCCGAACGATCTGGGCGGTTCTTTCATCCAGTGCGAGCAGGAAATCCCTGTAATCCCAACACAAACGCCGAACCGCTTCAAACTGGTCCGGCGTTTCCGGTTCGATGATGTTCAGCACAATGCGACCCCCGGATTAAACCCGGGGGTCAGCCTAGCACCACGCGCGTTACTTGCGAAGGATCGACGCGCCTGCGTATTCCGCAACCTCGCCCAGTGATTCCTCGATGCGGATCAACTGGTTGTATTTGGCCAACCGGTCCGACCGCGCCAGCGAGCCAGTTTTGATCTGACCGCAATTGGTCGCCACCGCCAGATCAGCAATGGTGGCATCCTCGGTCTCGCCCGAACGGTGCGACATCACGTTTGTGTAACGCGCACGGTGCGCCATATCGACGGCGCGCAGGGTTTCAGTCAGCGATCCGATCTGGTTCACCTTGACCAGCATCGAGTTCGCGCAGCCGCGCTTGATGCCTTCGGCCAAGCGCGCCGGATTGGTCACAAACAGGTCGTCGCCCACCAGCTGCACCTTGTCGCCGATGGCGTCGGTCAAGGCTTTCCAGCCGTCCCAGTCATCCTCGGACATGCCGTCTTCGATCGAGATGATCGGATAGTCATTGACCAGCGCCGCCAGATAGGCTGCGTTTTCCTCGGACGTCAGGGTGATCCCCTCGCCCGCCAGAACGTATTTGCCGTCCTTGTAATACTCGGTCGCCGCGCAATCCAAGGCCAGGTGGATTTCTTCTCCCGGTTTGTAGCCCGCCTTTTCAATGGACTTCAGGATGAAATCCAGCGCCTCGCGGGTACTGGCGATGTTCGGGGCAAAACCGCCCTCGTCACCGACACCGGTGGCCAGACCGGCAGCCGACAGCTCTTTCTTCAGGGTGTGGAACACTTCGGACCCCATGCGCACGGCTTCGCGAATATTCGCGGCCGAGGTTGGCATGATCATGAATTCCTGAATGTCGATCGGGTTGTCGGCGTGTTCGCCGCCATTGATGATATTCATCATCGGCACCGGCAGCACGCGGGCCGAGGTGCCACCGACGTAGCGAAAAAGGGGCTGCGTGGTGAAATCGGCTGCCGCCTTTGCGGTGGCCAGCGACACGCCCAGAATGGCGTTGGCACCCAGACGGCCTTTGTTATTGGTTCCATCCAGTTCAATCATCGCCTGATCGATGGCCACTTGTTCTGTCGCGTCAAAACCCACCAGTTCCTCGGCGATCTCACCATTCACGGCGGCCACGGCTTCCAGAACCCCTTTGCCCATATAGCGGGATTTGTCGCCGTCGCGTTTTTCAACGGCTTCATGTGCGCCGGTGGACGCACCGGACGGTACGGCGGCGCGGCCCATGGTGCCGTCTTCCAGAATCACGTCGACCTCGACCGTCGGGTTGCCCCGGCTGTCCAGAATTTCGCGCGCGTGGATGTCAATAATGGTGCTCATGAGGTCTGTCCCTATGGCTGCAGTCGGTTGCACGCGTCATAGCAGCAACCGGCCAAAAGTAAACCGGTTCCGTTATCGCTAACACGCATATTTACCGACCTTTAGGGCTAACAGTTTGCTGTTTGCGCCAACAGGTTCACGCCGGGACCAGATTGCGCGCCAAACGTCGCTCGCGGATAAAGGTATACAGGCCAGATCCGATGATGAGGCTCGCCCCTGCCATTGTCAGCGCGTCAGGGCGTTCCCCGAACATCAGCATTCCGGCAAGGATCGAAAACACCAGACGCGTGTAACGGAATGGCATCATGGCCGAAGCCTCGCCAACCCGCATGGCCGTGACGATGCCGTAATACCCTAGAACACCAAAACCGATCGCCCCCAGATACGGACCTGCCTGGCCGCTTTGTACCGGCACGAAGGGTGTTCCTGAAACGACCATCAACAGCAACCCGGCCAGCGCCACTGCGATATACGCCTGCATCGCCACAACGGATGAAGCCACCCGAACATCCAGCTTGCGGGTTATCAGATCACGCGCCGCAATCGCAAACACGGTCAGCACGACAAACAGCGAGTCCGGCTGAAACCCTTCCAATCCGGGGCGAATGATCATCAGAACACCGACAAAGCCGACACCAATGGCACTCCAGCGGCGCCAGCCGACCTGCTCTCCCAGAAACAGGGCCGCGCCCATGGTCACGGCAAGCGGCATGGCCTGAAACACGGCGGCGACAGTGGACAGATCGATCAGCGACAGCGCGGTGACAAAGGTCACGGCACCGAATCCTTCTGTCCCTGCGCGCAGCATCGGCAGCAGTTTCCACGCCACGGGATCGAAGATGCGTTTGCGGGTGACCACCGACATCACCGCAAAGACAAGCCCGCAGAACACACCCAGACACACCATGATCTGACCGGTCGGCACAGCGCCCGACAGGAACTTGATGAACATATCCTCAAGCGAAAAGGCCGCCATCGAGCCGATCAGCAAAAGGATGCCGTTTACGTTATTCATGCGCGCGTCCACAGGAAAAGGGTACTTGGGGTGCAGTGTCCGGGCACATGAACCGCAACCAGCGACGTCTGGCAAGCCATTTCCCGACACGTTCAATGAATTAACGTGTTGGGGCCATTCGCGATTTGTGATGGATCACTCCTGCTTGAGCGGTACGCCGTACAGCTCCAGCCGATGCCCTTTCAGCTTGTACCCAAGCTTGGCGGCGATCTTTTCCTGCAGGGCTTCGATCTCGGGGTCGACAAATTCGATAACCTCCCCCGACTGCATGTCGATCAGGTGATCGTGGTGATCACGCTCGGCATCCTCGTAACGGGCCCGCCCATCGCCGAACTCCAGACGCTCCAGAATACCGGCCTCTTCGAACAGTTTGACCGTACGATACACCGTCGCAATTGAGATGCCTGTGTCGATGGCAGAAGCACGCGCGTACAGTTCTTCGACATCCGGATGGTCGTCGCTTTGTTCCAATACCTGCGCGATGATCCTTCTTTGACCGGTCATGCGCAGACCCTTGGCCTCACAACGTCCAATAATCGTTTCCGACATGATGCCCCTCAGAATTGCTCGGGTGTCTGTCTTAGTATGTCTGCGCACTTTGCGCCACAGGGATTTCTTCTTTTCCGTTGAAGTTAAGCCACGCGCGCCAAATCAGCCCAAACCGGCAAATGATCCGATGCGATATGTGCAGGGCGCGCGTCATGGACACCATGCGCAGTGGCCCTGACGCCCGCGCCCAGCGCGATCCGATCCAGCGCGCCCAGCGGCTGCGCCGCGGGAAAACTTGGCTTGGGGGGCAGGAAACGCATTTCCGGCGCGAGGTGATCCAGAATCGGCTGTCGGGACCATTCGTTGAAATCCCCCGCCCAGACAGTCGGCATCTGCTCCAGCTCTTTATCAAACCGCCTGATATGCGAGATCTGCTGACGTCGCGATGCAGGCAACAGCCCCAGATGCATACCCATCACCCGCAACGGCCCGATATGGGTATCAAATTCGACACGGACCGCGCCGCGCGGTTCAAGCCCGGGCAATTCGTGATGTCCGGTCCGCCGGACCGAAAGGCCCTCGCCACGCCAGATCACCGCGTTGCCATGCCAGCCCAGACTGCCGGCACCGCCCAGATCGACGATCTGCCACCCCGCTTCATCCAGCATGAAATGCGGCAGGGCCGCCGGTCGCGGCGGCAGACGTTTGTCGGCCTCCTGCAACACAACGATATCGGCCTGCATATGTTCGATGACCTGCAAAATGCGCTGCGGCTGGCGCCGGAAATCCAGCCCGAGGCATTTCTGAATGTTATAGCTGGCAATGCGAAGGGTGGAAGATGACTGCATATAGATCTGACCAGTGGGCTTGACCCAAAGTGACACGCCTGCCGCCGGACGCAACCCTTCAGTTTCACTTCGCAGCAACGGCAACCGGGGAAGTCGCCTTGGAATGGTATATCGCTTAAAAACCCGGCACGTGACGCGGCCAGAAACAAATGGATTTCCCCTCATTTCATCCGGGAGCGGCAGAACGGAAGTGCCGCAGTTTCAGCGCATCCAACACCGATTTAGACCGGACAAAACAATTCGCCCCTCCCCGCGAAACCATACCGCACCGAGCGACTACCAGAGATGTTTGACCGTCACGTACCACAGAACGTGGCGTGCACGACCTCGTTATCGGTCGGGGGCCGTTTCAGATCGTCCGCATCTGCCTGATCGTCGTAAGGCCGCGCGAGGACGGCGTTCAGCCGATGGAACGGCTGGTAATCCCCCGCCACCGCTGATTGGATCATCTGCTCGACACGGTGATTGCGCGGAATATAGGCCGGGTTCGCTGCGGTCATCACTTCATCCGGTGACGCCTCACGCGCCAAACGCGCACGCCAGCCCTCTGCCCAGCTGTCAAAGGCCTGCGGGTCGATAAACTGATCGCGCGTGGTATCTTTGCCCAGCGCACGGAAGGTGTTGGTGAAATCAGCCTGCCCCTCGGCCATGCGTTTTAGCAGATCGGTGATCAGCGCCTGATCGCCTTCTTCAGCGGTCGTCAGTCCGACCTTTGCCCGGAACCGGGTCAACCAGTTCTGTTGCAGCAGGTCCGGCATGGCATGCACGATCTCGGTCGCCTCCTCAACAGCGGCGTCCTTGTTGTCCATCTGCTGGATCAGTGAAGTTGCCAGCTGCGCCAGATTCCACACTGCTATATCTGGCTGGTTGGAATAGGCATAACGGCCCATCCGATCTATCGAGCTGTAGACCGTATTGGGGTGATAAACGTCCATGAAGGCACAGGGGCCATAATCGATGGTCTCACCCGCGATCGAGCAATTGTCGGTGTTCATGACCCCATGGATAAAGCCCACGCTCATCCACCAAGCGATCAGGCGGGCCTGCGCATCCCGAACGGCCCGCAGCAGGCCCATTGGCCCTTCGACGCCGGGATAGTGGCGCGCGATGGCGTAGTCTGTCAGGCACCGCAGATTGTCCAACTGCCCCCGCGCGGCAAAGACCTGAAAGGTACCTACTCGCAAATGGCTGGTTGCAACCCGGGTTAGCACCGCACCGGGCATCGGACCCTCCCGGAACACGGTTTCACCGGTCTCTACCGCCGCCAGTGCGCGTGTTGTGGGGATGCCCAGCGCGTGCATCGCCTCGGACACCACGTATTCGCGCAGAACCGGACCCAGCCACGCCCTGCCGTCGCCCCTACGTGAAAACGGCGTCGGGCCCGAGCCTTTCAGCTGAACATCCCGCCGCACACCATCCGTTCCGACAGTTTCGCCCAACAGCACCGCGCGCCCGTCCCCAAGCTGCGGGTTGAACTGGCCAAACTGATGCCCGGAATAAAGCTGCGCGATGGGGTCCGCACCATCGGGGATGCGATTACCTGCAAAGGCTTCCGCCATCTCTTGCACGTCGCCCGGATGGACCTGCAACAGCCGTGCCAGATCATCATTGAACGCGATCAACTTGGGCGCGCGTACAGGCACCGGATTCTGTCGCGCAAAAAACGCGTCCGGCAGGCGGGCATATGAGTTATCGAATGGAATGGTCAGTGTCATGCGGCATACATATTCCCCGTGCGCACGAATACCATAGCGGATCACACCTTGCCGTGCATAATTGCGCCAAACACACGGGGGCCACATGACCGCACAAGAGATCATCGACCGCCTGAACCTGCAACCTCACCCCGAGGGCGGCTGGTACGCGGAAACCTGGCGCGCCGAGAACAAGGGCCGCCCGACCGGCACCTGTATCTACTTCTTGCTGCAGGCGGGGGAAAGCAGCCACTGGCACCGGGTCGACGCGACCGAGATCTGGCTCTACCACGCGGGCGCGCCATTAATCCTGTCCTTGAGCGCAACAGACAAGGGCCCGGCGGTTGACCATGTGCTGTCACTCGATTTGTCTCGGGGCGCACCGCAACTGATTGTTCCCACCGGCCATTGGCAGGCCGCGCGCAGCACCGGTGATTACACGCTGGTCAGTTGTACAGTGTCTCCCGGATTTCAATTCGATGGGTTCCAACTGGCAGAACCTGGGTTTGATATCCCTCGGGGATAGGCTGGTCTGGGGATGCTCTGAAAAGGTGAGTTTACAGAAAGTTACACATTTATCATTCTGTAAACGCTACCGCAGGTATCGGAGCATCGGGTGATTGCGAAACACATCTTTCTGGTCCTTCTGCTTCTGTTCGCAAGCACCGGTCTTGCAAACGCCGAGACCGCCTGCGCAGAATCCCCCCTTTCATCCGAATTGGCACTACCCGATCTGGAGGAGGAAGTCGCAACCGAACACATCGAACCTGCAGCGACTGTTGAACCTGCGGTGCTGATCTCGAAACGCCCTGCGCTGCGCCCTTGCAAGTTCCGCCGGTTTGAAGTGGGTCGTCAGCGTATGCGCGACCGCGGCGCGGTCTGTGGCGACTGGACCATTCTGGGCGAAACCCGCGCGTCTTTGGCTGGAAAAGCGCAGGGTTGCGGCATCGCCAACCCGGTCCGGATTTACAGAATTTCGGATGTTGCGCTCAGCCAGTTTTCGCTGATGGACTGTCAGACAGCTGTCACGCTGAAAACGTGGATCGAAAACGTCGCCAAACCCGTCTTCGCTGATCTGGGTGGTGGACTCAAGGGGATGCGCGTTGTTGGCCACTATGCCTGCAAGACGCAGAACAGCCAGCCCTATGCGCGCATTTCCGAACATGCGCGGGGTCGGGCCATCGATATCTCGACCTTCGTGTTGCAGGACGGAACGCAGATCACCGTTCAGGACGGGTGGAGCGATACCGATCAAAGCGCCGTGTTGCGAGAGTTGCACAGCGGAGCCTGTGGCCTGTTCGGAACTGTTCTTGGTCCTGATGCTGACCGGTATCACAAAGGGCATTTTCACTTCGACACAGCCCGACGCAGTGGCAAACCTGTGTGTCGATAACGCGTTAGCCAGTACCAGGATGTAGCCTCAACCCACCGGTTGAACGTTCACTGAACTGACCATGCCGCCGCCCACCAGTGCTTTCACCCCGGTTGTTCCGGGGCACGAGGTTGGCAATCCCCGCGCCACGCGCACGGCCAGATAGGCAAAAGCCTGCGCCTCGAGCATGTCACCGTCCAGCCCCACGGCCTCGACCGGTTCGACCGGGCAGTCGAGGGACACGCGCAGCATCTCCATCAACACCGGATTGCGCCGACCGCCGCCTGTAACCAGCACGCAAGACGGCGGTTGCGGACAGTGTTCCATCCCCTGCACCACCCCTGCTGCGCACATCCCGGTCAGGGTCGCCACCGCGTCAGCGTCACCCAGTTCTTTCACCAGATCGATCATCTCAGAGAAATCATTCCGGTCCAGCGACTTGGGCGGCATGCGTGCGAAGAAAGGCTCAGCCAGAAACAGCTCCAGCGCACCCATTTCGACGGTGCCATTGCGCGCAACTGCTCCATCCCGGTCCATCGGCTGCCCCAGCCGGGCCTGCATCAGGTCATCGACCGGTGCATTCGCCGGCCCCGTATCAAAGGCAAGCAGCGCCCCCGGCGCCTCGGGACCATCAAAGCTTGGGTCCACATAGGTCAGATTACCAACACCGCCCAGGTTCAGAAAGCACAACGGGCGGTCCGCGCCAAACCACTTGGCGCAGGCAAAGTGAAAAAACGGTGCTAACGGAGCGCCCTCGCCCCCCATAGCCACGTCATCGCTTCGGAAGTCCCAGACCACCGGGCGCCCCAGCGCCTGCGCCAACCCAAGACCATCGCCCACCTGCAATGTCCCGCGCCCGCGCGGTTCATGCGCCAAAGTCTGGCCGTGAAAGCCGATCAGGTCTACATCTTCGAACTCGGACAGCGCTTCGGCATGGGCAAAGGTCACCATCTCAGCCGCCGCGTCGACCTGTGGACCGTGCCATTGCCCCAAAGCCGCCCGCAGAATTTCGCGTTCGGCATCGGTATAGGCGCGATAGCCGCTTTTCCCGAATCCAGCGATGGAATGCCCGTCGGTTTCCACCACCGCAGCGTCCACCCCGTCCAGCGACGTACCGGACATTGCGCCCAATGCCCGAACCATTCCGTGTTTCTTGATGGTTTGGCCCACGCCTGCCTCCTGATCTGGCAATGTTTCCGCCGTGCCCGGGGTTCTGGACTTCACCTCTGGGTTGCAGCTTGGTCAAGGTGCTTTTGTTATGCCGCCTTGGCAAGCCTTCTGATTGGGGGCGTCGGTTTTTTTCCGACGTCGCGTTTCATGATCAACACCCCGGCCATCAAGTTGCGCGCGCATATCACGGCACGCGGTTTTAGAGTGAAAAGGTGGCTTTTCCTCATCCGCAGCGCCGCCTATACAGTGCCCCGCAACACAAACCCCGAGGGCACGATATGACCTACCACCCCAAATCGGATTTCATCGCCACGATGATCGAGCGCGGCTTCCTCGCCGACTGCACCGATTATCAGGGCCTTGACGACGCGCTGATCAGTGGGTGCAAGCCAGCTTATATCGGCTTTGATGCAACGGCCAAGTCGTTGCATGTGGGCAGTCTGATTCAGATCATGATGCTGCGCTGGTTCCAGAAGACCGGCCACCAGCCGATCACCCTTATGGGTGGCGGCACCACCAAGGTGGGTGACCCTTCGTTCCGCGCGGATGAACGCCCCCTGCTGGGACCCGAACAGATCGACGAAAACATCGCGGGCATCAAGAAAGTGTTCGCGGCCTATATCGATTACGACACTGACGCCGAAAACAAGGCACTGATGTTGAACAATGCCGAATGGCTGGATGATCTGAACTACCTCGATTTCCTGCGCGACATCGGGCGGCATTTTTCGGTCAACCGGATGCTCAGCTTTGAATCGGTGAAATCCCGGCTGGATCGCGAACAGTCGCTGTCGTTTCTCGAGTTCAACTACATGATCCTGCAAGCCTATGACTTTCTGGAGCTGAACCGCCGCTATGGCTGTGTTCTGCAAATGGGCGGCAGCGACCAGTGGGGCAACATTGTCAACGGTATCGACCTGACACGCCGGGTGCTGGATCACGAAATCTACGGCCTGACCTCTCCCTTGTTGACCACCAGCGACGGCAAGAAGATGGGCAAATCGCAGGATGGCGCGGTCTGGCTGAACGCCGAGATGCGCTCGCCCTATGAATTCTGGCAGTTCTGGCGCAACACCACCGACGCGGATGTCGGTCGGTTCCTGAAGCTCTATACCGAATTGCCAGTGGATGAATGTGACCGTCTTGGCGCGCTTGCCGGGTCCGAGATCAATGAGGCCAAAAAGATACTTGCTGACGAAGTTACAACACTCCTTCATGGTGCTGACGCATCCAAAGCTGCCCGATCAACATCGGAAGGTATTTTTGGCTCCATGTCTGTTCGTGAAGGAGGTCAGGATACCCTCTACGCAACCGGAAATATCAGCGCGCTCCCTACCTTGACTCTAACTAAGGAAGAACTGGGCGACGGCATGTCCATCGTGCAGATCATTGTCAAATCAGGCCTCGCCAAATCCGGCAAAGAGGCCAAGCGCCTGATTGCTGAAAACGGGGCCAAACTGGACGACGCTCCGCTGACGGATGCAGGTTTGATGATCGACGCGGGCGCATTGTCATCCCCGATCAAGCTGAGTGCAGGCAAGAAACGCCACGCATTGGTGCAACTGGGCTGACGCCCCTTTCACCTTTGATTGCAAAGCAGGAAACGGCCACCCGATTGGGTGGCCGTATCTATTTTGGAATGGGCAAGGCTACTGACGTCCCTTTCCGCGACCGGGCCGGTCGCTTTCGCCCTCGTCGTCATTGGCGTTGTTTCCGCGACCCGGACTGCTGCCCTCGCCGCCGTTGCCGCCGCCATTGTTACCCTTATCGCCACCTTTGCCGCCGCCGTTATGGCCCTTTCCGCCGCCGTTATTGCCTTTGCCACCGCCGGGTTCACCGTCGCCACCACCGGGTTCCCCGCCACCGCCGCCGGGCTCTCCACCGCCACCGCCGGGTTCTCCGCCACCACCGCCGGGCTCTCCACCGCCACCGCTAGGTTCTCCACCGCCACCGCCGGGCTCTCCGTCACCGCCGCCGGGCTGTCCACCGCCACCACCGGGTTCTTGGCCGCCGTTGTCAGGTTCTCCGCCACCACCGAGGCCGTCTGGACCAGCCGCGTTCGCAAATCCCGCCCCGCCGGGTTCTGAACCGCGACTTTCACCCCGATTCTCTGCCAGACCGGACAAGCTTGCCGTTGGCACATCTGTCAGCAAAGCGGCCAGGCCCGGGCATTGCGCCCCGGTAACGCGCAGCGTTGTCTCAAAATCCGGTCTCTTCTGAAGTCTGTCCAGAAAGCTTGGGGTCACCTGAACACAATCGCAAAGCCCGGCGTAGTCGCCTGCATTGGCAAGACTTCGAGCCGTTTGCCAATTACAGGTTTCCGGCGCTGCAAAAGCATTACCGGCAACCACAATCCCAAAGACAGGCGCGGCCAGAACAGCGCCCAGTGTTAGTTTCTTACTATTTACCATATCGGAACCTCCTGACGAAAAAACACGCAATGGCTGTGATTACTTCGTTCACGAACAGGCGCGTTTTCGTGAAGCGCGGATTAAGATGCCTTAAAGATGCGTATTGACCCGGCGGCGGTCAGTCCGCCCCGCCCCTTTTGGCGTTCAGGCTCAAAGATGTGGACACCGCCCCTGCAAAGCAGTTATTGAACAGTTGTTCATATCCCAGGGAGGAGCTCCGATGCACTTGTCCACCACAGCCGCTCTTGTCACCGGCGGCGCATCCGGTCTGGGCGAAGCCACCGCCCGTCACTTTGCCGCGCAGGGCGCGCAAGTCACTATTCTGGACCGTGACGCGGACCGTGGCGCTCAAGTCGCCTCCGAAATCGGCGGATATTTTGCGCTGACGGATGTAACCGACGAAACCTCGGTCGCTGCTGCCGTGCGCCACGGCATGGACAAGATGGGCAAGATCACCGCGACTGTGAACTGCGCGGGTATCGCTTATGGAATCAAGACAGTCGGCAAGGATGGGCCCCACCCGTTGGACGCGTTCCAGCGTACGATCGACATCAATCTTGTCGGCACATTCAACGTCTCAAGGCTGGCCGCTGCCGAGATGGCAAAGAACGAACCCGAACCGGACGGGGCGCGCGGTGTGATCATCAACACTGCATCTATTGCCGCATTCGACGGCCAAAAGGGACAGGCGGCATACGCTGCATCGAAAGGCGGGGTTGTTGGCATGACCCTGCCAATGGCCCGTGATCTGGCCTCGACCGGGATTCGCGTCATGACCATCGCGCCGGGTATCTTTATGACCCCGATGCTGGCGGGCCTTCCCGAAGACGTGCAGAAACAACTGGCCGCCGACGTCCCGAACCCGGCCCGCCTGGGCGACCCTAAGGAATACGGGCGGCTGGCCGGTTTCATCGTTGAAATGGGCTACCTGAACGGCGAGGTCATCCGCATCGACGGCGCTCTGCGGATGCGATAAGACAGCTCTATGTTGGAGCGCCAGAAAATGCAGTCCGGGCAGTGGTATTGCTGTCTCGATCCTGAGTTGGACGATCTGCGCGCGCGGGCACGACGGGCTGTTCACGCTCACAACACCTGTCCGCCCGACACACGCGGCGCGATGGCCCCGGAACTACACGCGCTGCTGGGCCATGTCGGCGAGGACTGTTTTCTCGAAGCCCCTTTTCACTGCGCGTATGGAATGAACATCCATCTGGGCAGCCGGGTTTTCTTCAATGCCGGATGCGTGGTTCTGGACACGGCCCTCGTTCGGGTCGGCGACGACACGATGTTTGGCCCCAATGTTCAGATTTACTGCGCTCATCATGCCAAAGACCCGGCTGATCGGGCACAAGGGTTGGAAATCGGCCTGCCCGTCACCATCGGCAGGCAGGTTTGGGTTGGCGGCGGAGCGATCCTGTTGCCCAGCATTACCATAGGCGACTACGCCACAATCGGCGCAGGCAGCGTCGTCACCAAAGACGTCCCCGCCAGAGAAACCGTGGCAGGTAATCCGGCAAAACGTCTGGCGCGCTAAGCGCTTTCAGCCCTCTCTTCGAGCGTCAGCCATTCCTCTTCAGCGGCCGAGAGTTTTTCCTGCCTCTCAACCAGCGCCTCGGTCGCTTTTTGGAACTTCACCGGCTCACGCGTGAACAGCTCGGGATCGGACATCAGCTCTTCCAGCTTGGCAATCTCGGCCTCAAGGCGCGCGATCTCGGCAGGCAGTTTCTCCAGCCGGTGCTTTTCCGAGAAGGATAGGCCGGATTTCGGCTTTTCTTCCTGCTTGATCTTTGGCTTTGAAGCTTTTGCTTTTTCTACGCTTTTTTGGATCACGTCGCCACGCTGCGCGATGTAATCCGACCAGCCGCCAGCATAGACTGCCGCCCGTCCGTTCCCCTCCATCGCGATGGTGGTTGTCGCCACGCGGTCCAGAAAATCCCGGTCATGGCTCACCAGCAGAACGGTGCCGTCATAATCATCCAAAAGCTCTTGCAGCAGGTCCAGCGTCTCGACATCCAGATCGTTGGTCGGTTCGTCCAGCACCAGAAGGTTCGAGGGTTTCGCCATCAGTTTGGCCAGTAACAACCGGGCTTTTTCCCCACCCGACAGGGATTTGACGGCTGCTCGGGCCTGCCGTTCGTCAAACAGAAATTCCTTGAGATACCCTACAACATGTTTGGGCTGCCCGCCCACCATTACCTGATCGGCCTTGCCCGACACCCGCATTTCCGGATCGCCGGTCAGACTGTCCCACAGGCTCATCTCGGGGTCCAGTTGGGCACGGGTCTGATCGAACACCGCGATTTCAAGGTTCGTCCCCAAGGAAACCGAGCCCTCGTCCGACTCCACCTGCCCCAGCAGCATCTTCAGCAACGTTGTTTTGCCAACACCGTTCGGCCCGACAAAGGCCACCCGGTCGCCGCGCTGTACCAGCAGATCAAAGTTCCGAACGATCTGCTTGTCGCCAAACCCTTTGGCCAGCGCCCTGGCCTCAATCACTTTACGGCCTGATTTTGGCCCGGCCTCCAATGCCATTGCAGCCGAACCCTGACGTTTGATCTGCGCCGCCTTTTCGGCCCGCAACGCCTGCAAGGCCCGCACCCGGCCTTGATTACGTTTGCGTCGGGCGCTAATGCCCTCAACCGCCCATTTCGCTTCTGACTTAATCAGGCGGTTCAGCTTGTGGCGTTGCTGGTCTTCTTCCTCCCATACCTTGTCCCGCCAGGCCTCAAAGGCTTCAAAGCCCTGTTCCTGTCGCCGAACAACCCCCCGGTCGATCCAAAGTGTTGCCCGCGTCAGCGCCCTTAGAAAGGCCCTGTCATGCGAGATCAGCACAAAGGCCGCTCGGGTCGCGCCAAGTTCGCGTTCCAGCCACGCGATGGCTTCGATATCCAGATGGTTGGTCGGCTCGTCCAGCAACATCAGATCCGGTGCTTCGGCCATCAGCTTGGCCAGCGCAGCCCGCCGCCTCTCTCCGCCCGAAGCCGTCTCAACTGCCCGTGAAGGATCGAACTTCAACCCTTCACCGGCCCGTTCAACCTTGTAAAGTTCTCCCGGCTCCAACCCGCTGGACGCGTAATCCCCCAACGTGGCAAAGCCCTCCATCGTCGGATCTTGCTCCATATAGCCAACGGATTTTCCGGGCGGCACGACAATCTCGCCCCGATCCGCCTCGACCAGACCGGCCATCACTTTCATCAGCGTGGATTTTCCGGACCCGTTTCGCCCCACCAGCGCAACACGATCACCGGGCTGAACCACCAGATCCAGTTCGGAAAACACCGGGTCACCCCCGAAAGTCAGGGAAATGCCGGACATCTGCAACAAAGGAATTCTCGCCATGTGCGCCAGCTAAACCGGCTGACACATTGCGTCAACGCCCCGTCTTCACCTTTTGAAAAATACTCAATCTACCCGGCCACCGCCCGCAACAGACGTTTGCGTGCCGGGGGGATCGCACCGATTTCCACCCCTGTGAAAACGTGCAGCGTGTTCATGTGGCGATCCACCACTGCATGATCGCTGACCCAACCGCCCATCATCAGATAGGTCCGCAACAAGGGTGGCATCCGCAGCATTGCCTTTTTCACATCCGGTCTGCGCCGCAGACGCGCGGCAAAACGAAACACATCCGGAGCCTTCACGCGCGGCAACCAACGTTTCGGGCCCAGATGGCGGTGTTTGAGCATCGCAAACGCATCCAGATACTGCTCAGTTGCGGTTCCGGCAAAAGAGGAACATCCAAACAGCATCTCGACGTTGTTCCGGTCAACGTAGGCCGTCATTGCCCCCCATGCTACACGCAGGATGTCGGGGTCGCTGTGATTGGGGTGGATACAAAATCGTCCCATTTCGACCATCCGGCCTTCGAAGCCTTCGAGCGAGGTCAGGTCGTAGAACTGTGCCGAATAACTTTGTCCGATTTCGCCGCCACTATCCATGGTCAGTATCCGAAAGCAGCAGACCAGCCGGTCTGCCGAGCGCATATCCTCGATCAGGATATGGCTACAGCGTGCATCAAACTCGTCGCAGTCCGGTTGCTCTGTGCCAAACGCCAAGCTCCGCAATGCCTGAGCTGTTCTGATATCCTCGGGCGACTGCGCCAGTCTGGCGCGATAGCGCCCCTTGCTTAACAAAACTGCCGTTGCCACGGTCGCGTCCTCCACGGTTACCGACCCTCAGGCGTCGGTACGACACCGTTAGCACAAGACATGTGACTGCCCTGTGACCACCGCAAGGTTTTGGCGCAAATTAGTTGGCGCCCGGAATGTTGGCCGGATTGAAGTTGCCGATATTGCCCAGCAGCTGACGCAGGAAGCCCTTGTCCTGAACGTTGGAATCGGTAACGCGGCGCTCCAGAGCAATCACATTCCCGTCTTCAAGACCAAAGCGTTCGATGTTTCTGACAACACCGCGCTGATCAAAACTGATGGCAACCAGTTCGCGCGATACCACCTCGGGCCGTTTCGGACCGTAGTGACGCACGCGAGAGCGGACATAGTAATAGCCCGAATCCCGAACCACGCCGGATGCGCCCGGCGCGCCGATGGCCTCTTGCACGCTGTCACGCGTATCTACGCCAACTTTGATTTCCGCCAGTTCCTCGGCCGGTGGCACATAGCCGTGATTCTTGAAGACAGCCGTACAAGCTCCGGTCGCAGCCAGACAGGCAACAAACACAAGCGATTTCGCAGCTGGTTTCAACCGGTTCACTACCTTCAACATCTGCACCCTCTTGCCTTGGCCTTCTTCGGCTTCTATCCGATTACATAAACCGTTGCCACGGTTCAACACATAGAAAGGCTCACGAATGAGCAACACGACATCATTTCGGGTGTCTGACCTGCCGCAGAACGCCCCGACACGGTTTGATCTGCGCCCTGCAACCACCGTGCTTGAGCAAATCAGGCAAGACCTTGGGCTGCTGGGGCTGCGAAAGCTCAGCTTTTCCGGCGAACTGCGGGCACAAGGCAAACGGGACTGGGTATTGAACGGCAAACTCGGCGCAACTGTCACCCAACCTTGCGTGGTGACGCTGGAACCGGTGACGACAAGGATCGACATTCCAGTGCACCGGACATTTCTTGCGGATTGGGCGGACCCTGATGATCCAGAGTTCGAGATCCCGGAAGATGACGAATCTGAACCTTTGGGACCTGAAATCGATCCGGCCCTTGTCATGATCGAGACCCTGTCTCTGGCTCTGCCACAATATCCACGGAAAGACGGCGCGGAACTGGGTCAGGCTGCCTACACAGAACCGGGCAAACAGGCGATGACGGATGACGATGCCAAACCCTTTGCAGGATTGGCAGGATTGCGCGATGTGCTAAAAAAAGACGAGTGACAGGTGCCGGATTTCCTGTCATAGCAGGCGGTCAGAAAAATCGCTTGAACATGCCGAGAATCGCAGTATTTTCGCGCGCTCATCGGATTTTGGGTTGGACATTGCGGGGCTCGTCGCCTAAACGCGCGTCAAACCACGATAAACGAACTACGAAACCCGGGTCGGCAGCGAATCTGCGGCCCCCAGTCAGACAAAGGTTGAGACCATGGCCGTCCAACAGAACAAAGTTTCCAAGTCGCGTCGCAACAACCGCCGCGCACACGACGCTCTGGTTGCTGCAAACCCGAACGAATGCCCGAACTGCGGCGAGCTGAAACGCCCGCACCACGTTTGTGCATCTTGCGGCCACTATGACGATCGCGAAGTCGTCGCACAGGCCGACGAAATCGATCTGGACGAAGACGCAGCCTAAGCCTGATCGAGCACAGGCCAAGGCATGAACGATCAGCCCACGCACGCCGGACGGATCACCATCTCGGTTGACGCAATGGGAGGGGACGCAGGCCCCGCTGTCGTCGTTGCAGGTCTGGCAAAATCGGCTGGCAAGAACCCGAATATCGGGTTCCTGCTGCACGGGCCCGAACAGGTATTGCGCAAGCTGGTTGCCAAACGACGTGTCCTTGAAGGGCGCGTCGTTTTTCGTGATTGTCCCGACGTTGTCACGATGGAGGACAAGCCCAGCCAGGTTGTGCGCAACGGCAAGCAGACCTCGATGTGGTCCGCGCTGGAAGCGGTTCGTCAGGGCGAAGCCCATGGCGCGGTATCCTGCGGCAACACTGGCGCCCTGATGGCCCTGTCGATGATGCGGCTGCGCAAATTACCGGGTGTCAACCGCCCCGCAATCGCGATCCTGTGGCCTTCGCGCAACCCGCAGGGGTTCAATGTGATGCTGGACGTGGGCGCCGATGTGCGCGCCGACGCCAAGGACTTGCTGCAATTCGCCCTGATGGGCGCGTCTTATGCGCGCAACGGCATGGCCCTGAACCGACCCCGGATCGGGCTGCTGAACGTTGGCACAGAAGAGCATAAAGGCCGCGCGGAACTGAAAGAAGCACACGCCTTGATCTCGGATTTCGCGGAACAGGCGAATTTCGAATTTGTTGGCTTTGTCGAAGGCAGCGACATTCCCGGTGACAAGGCAGATGTCATTGTTACCGATGGGTTTACCGGCAATGTCGCGATCAAAACGGGTGAAGGCACCGCCAGCCTGATCGGAGATCTTCTGCGCGAGGCGTTCAAATACTCTCCGTTGTCCCGATTGGCTTCGGTCCTGGCCATCACGTCGCTACAGCGCCTGAAAAAGCGCATTGATCCGCGGCGCGTAAACGGTGGCGTGTTTCTGGGTCTGAACGGGACAGTTATTAAATCCCATGGCGGGGCAGATGCGACCGGAGTGTCGGCGGCGATCAAACTGGCCTTTACCCTGGCACAGTCCGGCTTTGCCGAAAAATTAGCTGCGCGGGTTGCATCCACGGCCCAGCTTGCACAAGATGCCGCGCAAGCTGCGCCGCAGACCGATAAATAACAAAAAAGGCAGTACCTCAAAAATGGCAGGCCGTTCAGTTGTAGTAGGTGTCGGGCATTATTTGCCGGCACGTATTGTTCCAAATTCCGAGTTCGAGAAAACGCTGGACACGACGGATGAGTGGATCAGAACCCGGTCGGGGATCGAACGCCGTCACTTTGCCGCCGATGACGAAACGACGTCGGACCTGGCCACCAAGGCTGCCGAAGCTGCGCTGGCCGATGCGGGCCTGACAGCGGATGATATCGACGCGATCGTCCTGGCGACCTCGACCGCGGACCTGACCTTTCCTTCTGCCGCGACCATGGTTCAGGCCCGGCTGGGCATGACCAAAGGGTTTGCCTTCGACGTACAGGCTGTCTGCGCAGGATTCGTTTTCGCCCTCAGCAACGCAAATGCTTTGATTCTGTCAGGTCAGGCCAAACGCGTGCTGGTCATTGGTGCCGAAACCTTTTCCCGGATTATGGACTGGACCGACCGCTCGACCTGCGTTCTGTTCGGGGATGGTGCTGGCGCATTGGTACTCGAAGCGCAGGACGGCGAAGGCACCGCTGCGGATCGCGGCATACTCGCAACCGATCTGAACTCGGACGGGCGCTACAAGGACCTTCTTTATGTCGATGGGGGGGTTTCGACCCAATCCACCGGGCATCTGCGTATGCAGGGCAATCAGGTCTTCCGACATGCCGTTGAAAAGCTTACCAAAACCGCTGAGACAGCCCTGGGCCGCGCGGGGCTGAGCAACGCTGACGTAGACTGGATTGTTCCTCATCAGGCAAATATTCGCATCATTCAGGGCACGGCCAAAAAGATGGGCCTGCCAATGGAAAACGTAGTTGTGACCGTTCAGGATCACGGCAACACCTCGGCTGCATCCATCCCATTGGCATTGTCGGTTGGTAAACAACGCGGGCAGATCAAACCCGGCGACCTGATCGTGACCGAAGCGATTGGCGGCGGTCTGGCCTGGGGCGCGGTGGTTCTGCGCTGGTAACCGGCGCAATCCAGCTTACACAGCTTCTTGCAATTCATTGATATTGACAGCGAATTTGCCGTACCCGTATGCTTTGACAGCAACAGGGGAAATGACATGGGCGACAATACACTGACTCGAATGGATCTGAGCGAGGCCGTCTTTCGCGAAGTTGGGCTTTCGCGCAACGAAAGTGCGCAGCTGGTCGAAAGCGTTCTGAACCACATGTCCGACGCTCTGGTGCGTGGTGAGCAGGTGAAAATCTCGTCCTTCGGTACGTTCAGTGTTCGCGACAAGACCGCGCGAGTCGGCCGCAACCCCAAAACCGGCGAAGAGGTTCCGATACAGCCCCGCCGTGTACTAACCTTTCGCCCGTCGCATCTTATGAAAGATCGCGTCGCCGTCGGGAATCGCAAGTAACCCCAGGGTCACGCGGATATGAGCAAATCCCGCGACGCGTTTCGCACGATCAGTGAAGTAGCGGATTGGCTTGGTGTCCAGGCCCATGTCTTGCGATTCTGGGAAAGCCGCTTCACTCAGGTCAAACCGGTCAAACGCGCGGGCGGGCGCCGGTATTATCGCCCCAATGACATGCGTCTTCTGGGGGGCATCAAGAAACTGCTTCATGAAGACGGGACCACAATCAAGGGCGTGCAGCGCATCCTGCGCGAGCAAGGCGTCGCACATGTCGCAGCACTGTCTCCGCCTCTGGACGAACCGGGCCCTGCCCTGATTGAACCCGTTCAAGGTACTGTGGTGCCGTTCGAACCCAAACCAGCTGCAGCCACCGAACAAATCCCTATGGATCTGGACGAACCGGCCAAGCAGCCGGTGAATGAAGGTGTGCAGGCCGAAGCACTTCCCGCGGCTGTGTCAGAACAAGAACCAGAGTCTGACCTGAACACAGCGCCCCTGATGGGCGGAATTGCTTCGCTGGCGTGGAAGTGCGCCGACTTTGACGACGAACTTCTGCGCCGGATTGCACCAATTGCAAAAGACCTGCGCCGCTGGCTGGATCGGGTCGAAACACAGGCGACGGGTTAGGAAAAAAGGCAGTGTTTTCCTCTTGCCCCTGCCGGGAAAATCTTTATGAACGGCCCAACGTCGGGCTATGGCGCAGCCTGGTAGCGCGTCCGTCTGGGGGACGGAAGGTCGCAGGTTCGAGTCCTGCTAGCCCGACCAAATCACACCGACGTTTATGGCACAAAGGCCAGATCCCGCTCTGGCACACGAGGGGATCGAGATGACAGGTGTTTGCGCGAACCAGCAAATCGAAGCGATGATCGCGCGCGGAGAGATTGCCGCCAACCCCGATGTTCTGCCAGCGCAAATTCAACCGGCCAGCCTTGATTTGCGTTTAGGAACAGTTGCTTACCGAGTACGTGCCTCGTTTCTCGCGGGCGAAGGACGGACTGTTACGGATCGCTTGGCCGAGTTTGAAATGCACCGCATCGACATCTCGGACGGCGCTGTTCTGGAAAAGGGCTGCGTCTATCTGGTGCCTCTGATGGAATCACTTGCCCTGCCCCGCGATATAACCGCCGTCGCCAATGCCAAAAGCTCGACCGGGCGGCTTGACCTTCTGACCCGTACCATCACCGATGGTGGCACCGAGTTCGATCGCGTGCCCGCAGGCTACAAAGGCCCGCTGTATGCCGAGATCTGTCCACGTTCGTTTTCGGTTCTGGTCCGACCCGGTATGCGTCTGAACCAGATCCGTTTCCGTCAAGGTCAGGCCGTCTTGTCTGACGCGGAACTGACCGCCCTGCACGCCGAATCGCCGTTAGTAGATGGCCCTGCTGTAATTCAGGACGGTCTTGGCTTTTCGGTCGATCTGCAACTGCCCGATACCGATCTGGTCGGCTATCGCGCCAAGCCCCATACCGGGGTAATCGATCTGGACCGAATTGGCGAATACGACCCCCAGGACTATTGGGAGGAAGTGCGCACCAAGGACGGTCGCATCATACTTGACCCCGGTGCATTCTATATCCTTGTCAGCCGCGAGGCGGTCCATATCCCGCCGATGTATGCCGCCGAAATGGCACCTTATCTGGCGATGGTTGGTGAATTCCGAGTGCATTATGCCGGGTTCTTCGATCCCGGCTTTGGCCATGCCGCAGCAGGCGGTGCCGGGTCACGCGGTGTGCTTGAGGTGCGATGCCACGAAGCGCCTTTCGTGCTGGAACACGGACAGGTGGTCGGGCGTCTTGTCTATGAGAAAATGGCTGAGATGCCCACGCAGCTATATGGTGCCGGGATTGCATCGAACTATCAGGGGCAAGGCCTGAAACTGTCCAAGCACTTCAAAGCGGCCGTCTAATCCTCAGAATTTCTTTCAACGGTGCATGTGTCGGATAACCCGCGTTTACTGCCGCAGGTTCCGCGCCTGACCTGTAGTGACCTGTCCGGGTTATTACTCCTCAAACAGTTCCGACTGGTCCTCGTCCACTTCGTCCTCGCGCCCCTCGCCCAGTGGGATAGCCCCCGGTGGAGGCCGGTTTTCCAACAATCCCGCAGCCCTCAATTCCTTGAGACCCGGCAGATCGCGGGCGTTCTCCAGTCCAAAATGATCCAGAAATTCGGACGTTACCACAAATGTCACCGGACGACCCGGTGTCATGCGGCGTCGGCCCAACCTGATCCACTCCATCTCTAGCAATTGATCAATCGTCCCGCGAGAGACTGATACGCCGCGAATTTCCTCAATCTCGGCGCGGGTGCAGGGCTGGTGATAGGCCACGATCGCCAATGTCTCAATCGCGGCGCGGCTGAGTTTGCGAGTCTCAACCGTTTCCTTCTGCATCAGAAAGCCCAGATCAGGGGCCGTACGGATCGCCCATGCCTCACCAACGCGCACCACGCGCACGCCACGCCCTTCGTAACGTCTCTGAAGCAATTCAACGGCTTGCGCGGCGTCGCTTCCATGCGGCATCCGCGCCTCAAGGTCGGCAATCGTCACCGGATCGGCGCTGGCAAACAAAACGGCCTCGACCATACGCTCCTGTTCCGCCAGCGGTGGCGCCTCGAACAGGGTGCCGGTTTCTTCTGGGGCGTCAGTCACGTGTCTGGGTCCTCTTGCGCAATTGGATCGGCGCGAATGTCTCGCTCTGCTTGATCTCCATATGTCCTTCTTTCACCAGTTCCAGCGAGGCCGCAAAGGTCGCAGCCGTCGCCGATCTGCGGCGCACCGGGTCAATATCCCAACCATCGGGCAGATAGGTTTCCATATCGGTCCACGTCCCCGCAAAACCGATCAGCGGGCGCATCCGCTCCAGTGCCTGCTCCATCGTGAACACCGCATCGCGGTCCATCACAAAGGGGCGGAATTCGTCACGGGTGCGGATACGGGCATAACCCTGCATCAGGTCCAGCAGCGTGGCAGAATAAGTCACGGTGCGAATGCGGGTGACGTCCTCGCCCTGCCCGCGTTTGAAAAAATCACGCCCCAGTTGGTCGCGGGCCATCAACCGTGCAGCGACGTCACGCATCGCCTGCAGGCGTTCAAGTTGAAACGCCAGATGCGCGGCCAGCTCTTCACCCGATGGCCCGTCGTCATCGGGGTCTGGCGGTAGCAGTAGACGGGACTTGAGAAAGGCCAGCCACGCCGCCATGACCAGATAATCGGCGGCCAGTTCAATGCGCAGCGCACGCGCCTTTTCAACAAAGGCCAGATATTGCTGCGCCAGCGCAAGAACCGAGATCTTGCGCAGATCCACTTTTTGCGTGCGGGACAGGGTCAGCAGAACATCCAACGGGCCTTCGAAGCCGTCGACATCAACAATCAGCGCTTCGGCCGCAAGACGATCCGCGACCGAGACAGGGTCTTCGCTAAAAAGATTATCGTTCATATACCTGCCCGCCCATTAGGGCAGATAGTTCCGCTTCGGCGGCTTGGATGTCAAGTTCCCGCGGGGGTTTCCGCATCGCCAGCGCCCGTTCTGCGCGGGCTTGTGCCACATCCGACATCTCACCGGCAGTTTCCAACACAGCGGCACGTTCAGAAAAACTGCCATTGCAATGCAGGACCACATCACAGCCCGCCTGCAAAGATTGCCGTGTGAGGTCCGTCAACGCCCCACTGAGCGCTCTCATCGAAATATCGTCGGTCATGATCAGCCCGCCAAAGCCGATATTGTCTCGGATCAGGCCCATCATGGCCGCAGAAATAGTGGCTGGCCGGGGATCGATCTGATCGAAGACCAGATGTGCTGTCATCCCCATCGGCAGGTCATTCAAGGCGCGGAACGGCGCGAAATCGCTGTATTCCAACTCTTCCAGCGGCAAATCAACGTGCGGAAGGTCATGGTGACTGTCCAGAGTGGCACGGCCATGGCCGGGAATGTGCTTGAGAACCGGAAGAACACCCCCATCCAGATGACCCTGTGCCACGGCCCTGCCGATCCTGGAAATCTGCTCAGGATCAAAGGCATAACAGCGGTTTTTCAAAAACGCGTGGGTCTCGGGCCGCGCCACATCGACCATGGGGGCACAGTTGCTGTCGATACCCAGACCAAACAGCTCATCCGCAATCAGGCGGTACCTGAGGTACATGGCGCGTTCCGCTTGATCACCCGCCCTGATCACATGATCCAGCGGCGGCAGCCATTCGCGGGCCAAGGGTGCGCGCAAACGCTGCACGCGCCCACCTTCCTGATCGATGGTAATGGGGCAGTTGCGCCCAACGGCCTCGCGGAAATCATCACACAAGGCCCGCACCTGATCGGCGCTTTCAATATTGCGGGAGAACAGGATAAACCCAAACGGGTTCATCTGGCGAAACAGGTCTCTTTCCTCCTGCGTCAGGCGCAGTCCTTCAGCATCTGTGATCGCTGCTCCGAACTTCACCTCACGGCCACCGGGATACAATCAGCGCCTTGCGCGACCAGAGCAGCGCAGAACTGGCGCGAGTCGCTCAGGTCTTCGAACCCCAGAACACGAAGGCGGTAGAAGGTCCGTCCACCGCTTGAAGTTTTCTGGATAACCCGCTGTTTTCCCGACAAATAATCACCAAATTGACCATTCAAACGGTCCCACTCGGCCTGTGCCACTTGCGTGCTGTCATAAGCTCCAAGCTGCGCCAGCCGGGTTCCCTTGGCCAGTGTATCCGGATCAACATCCACCCCGACCGCGGCTTTCACCGCTGCATTGATGGCGTCTTCGGAAGTCTCACTGGGCGCGACCTGACTGCGGGTGGACCGTGCCGGACGCGTCACAGGGCGCAATGATCGGCGCACGCCCGGCAACTCGGCGAAGCTCGGGTCCGGCAAGGCCGCAGCAAAATCTGCCGGGTCAATGGCGGGTTCTTCATCAGGGGTGGTCAGCGATGCCAGTTGCACACCATCTTCGAACTCTTGCTGCGTTTCTGCCGCCGCACCCGCCAATTCCGCAACCAGCGCATCTACTGCGTTCTGGCGCAAGCGCGCGGCCTCCTGCGTGGTGATCGGTTCTTCGACCACATGCAGCGCAGGGGTCGGCTTCAGTTCTCCGGCGGGCAGATCTTCGTCCGTCAAGGACACCGGGCGCGGCGCAAGGATCAACCGGTCGGCCGGCGCCGCAGCACTGCCTTCGGCGGCGACGGCATTCACGGCAAAGCCCTGATGATCGGCCGGAGTTCCACCCGGATTTTCTGGCTGTACACGCATCGGCCCTTCGGCGGCACGAACAACCGGCACGCCGCTGACATCGCGCATGATCAGTTGATAGCCCCAGACCCCGACACCGGCGACCAGCGCCAAGGATGCAACAGCCCCCAGAAAATTGACCGCCCTGCCCAGACCAAACGAGCCACGCGGCGCGTCATCTTCCTGCATGTCTTCGGGAAAATCATACACATCATCAGAATGCGCTTGATTCGGGTAATGAATCTGCCCGGGGCGTTGATGCCCCGAGTAATCGTAACTCGCCATGTCCGCCTCACTGCCCGTTTCGCGCCTGGAAATAAGGCCCGCGGGTCATTTCTTGCCTACCTCGTACCGGCGGTTCGGGCGATATTCGTTACCGCATCTCCTGCGCCGGAGTAACGCCAAGAATACCCAAGCCCGCTGAAATCACAACAGAAACGGCCCGGGCCAAAGCGATTTTTGACTGGCTTGTGGCAACATCGCCATCCTGGATGAAACGCAGTTGCGTCTCGTCATTGCCCTTGTTCCACAACGCGTGAAAGTCGCCTGCGAGTTCATAGAGATAAAAGGCGACCCTGTGCGGTTCATTGGTTCGGGCCGCAATCTCGACCAGCCGTGGCCATTCTGCCAGCTTCTTCGCAACAACCAGTTCCGAGGCATGATCGTTCTTGCTCAGGTCAGCGCCCTCAAGGGTCGCATCATCAGCCGCAATCCCAGCCTCGGCCGCACGACGCAGCACGCTCATGACACGGGCATGTGCATACTGAACGTAGAACACGGGGTTCTCGCGGCTTTGTTCCAGCACCTTGTCAAAATCGAAATCCAACGGCGCATCGTTCTTGCGAGTCAGCATAACAAACCGCGTCACGTCCGGGCCCACCTGATCGACCACATCGCGCAGAGTGACAAAGTTCCCTGCCCGCTTGGACATCTTGAACGGCTCACCATTCTTCCACAGCTTCACCAGCTGTGTCAGCTTGATATCAAGCGGCACCTTACCGTCGGACAGTGCCGAAACAGCCGCCTTCATCCGTTTGACATAGCCGCCATGGTCGGCGCCAAACACGTCGATCAGTGCGTCAAAACCACGGGTCACCTTGTCATAGTGATAAGCAATATCCGGGGCAAAATAAGTCCAGCTACCATCCGATTTCTTGACAGGGCGGTCGACGTCGTCGCCATGTTCGGTCGATTTGAACAGCGTCTGTTCGCGTGGCTCCCAATCCTCGGGCTTTTTGCCTTTCGGCGGCTCGAGCACGCCTTCGTAAATCAGGCCCTTGTCAGTCAGCGATTGCAATGCGGCCTCAATCCGACCAGTGCCATAGAGAGATTTTTCCGAGAAGAACACATCCATCTCGACGCCCAGCGCTTTCAGGTCAGCGCGGATCAGATCCATCATCGCGTCAGTCGAGAACTCACGCACCTCTTCCAGCCAGTCACTTTCCGGCTTGTCGATCAGGCTGTCGCCGTATTTCTCTTTCAACGCCTCACCGATCGGGATCAGGTAGTCGCCAGGATAAAGACCTTCGGCAATTTCGGGGCTCAGACCATTGGCCTCGCGATAGCGTTCGTAAGCCGAGCGCGCCAGCACATCCACCTGCGCGCCGCCGTCGTTGATGTAATACTCGCGGGTCACGTCATGGCCGGAATAGGCCAGCAAGCTTGCCAGAGCATCCCCGAACACTGCACCCCGTGTATGACCCACGTGCAGCGGTCCGGTTGGGTTGGCCGAAACATATTCCACGTTGACCTTCTGCCCATGGCCCATAGTCGAGCGGCCATAATCGGTGCCCTTCTCCAGCACAGCCGCCAGCACGCCTTGCCAGACCGACGGTGCCAGCCGCAAATTGAGAAAGCCCGGACCCGCCACATCGGCGCTGGTGATCCGATCATCCGCCACCAGCTTCCCTGCCAATGCCTCGGCAATGTCACGCGGTTTCATCCTAGCCGGTTTTGCCAGCACCATCGCCGCGTTGGTCGCCATGTCGCCATGCGCCGCATCACGCGGCGGTTCGACCGCCACGTTGTCAAAATTCAGCCCCTCGGGCAACGCGCCTTCGGACTGCATCTGTGCCAGCGCGTCCAGTACAAGGCCGCGGATCTCGGAAAACAGGTTCATTTCGGATGTCCTTTTGCTTGCCCGGCGGTTTACCACGCATCACGGCAAGGTCAATGGACGCCTATTGTTTGGACATGGTTTGCGCCCAATGTCTGCCAATGGCGCCCAGATATCCTCTGTCTGAAATTTCAAATACCCTGCGCGCTGTCCGTCGTACGGCTTCTGATCATCGCTTCCCGCCCGCGCAAGGTACTAATCAACCCGCAATAAAGGTCGCAAACATGGACCATTACCCGTGTCATTGCGGCCCAGTCAGCCCGTCAGCCGCGCGTGATCCTGCAAAGCGAAACGGTCGGTCATTCCTGCAATATAGTCCGATACGATCCGGGCCAGAGCAGTCTCGTCCGCCGCAGCTTCAATATCCTCGTGCCAGCGTGCGGGCATCTGTTTCGGATCGTTCAGGTAGATCGGGAACAGGTCTTCGACAACCGTTGCAACCTCGGCCCGCACCTTCATGACGCTGGGCGCGCGATACATCCGGGTGAACAGGAACGCCCTGATTTGTTTCAGATCCGCCCAAGTCCCGACCGAGAATTGGATGACAGGATGCCCAAGATGGCGAATCTCTTCGACCGACTGCGCGCCCGAGGCCGCGATCAAGTCGCGCGACGTTGTGATGACGTCCGCCACCATGACCCCAAAAACCCTCCGCAGTGCTTCATGACGCCGCCGATACGGATCAAGACCGGGGTATTTCGCATCCACATCTGCGTAACACGCCCCCACGATCGGAAGGTGGCGCAGATCATCATCTTCAAACAACCCCGCACGCAACCCATCCAGAAGGTCGTGATTGTTGTAAGCAATGTCATCAGACAAGGCCGCCACCTGCGCCTCGGCACTTGCATGGGTATGAAGTTCAAGGTCAAAGCCCTGGTTGCATTCAGCCAGGGCCCAGGGCAGATCGCCAACAACCGGACCGTTATGCTTGGCGATACCCTCCAGGCACTCCCAGGTCAGGTTGCATCCGTCAAACCCGGCATAATGCCGCTCCAGCTTGGTTACGATCCGAATGGCCTGCGCGTTGTGATCAAACCCCCCGTAAGGTGCCATCAGCGCGTGGAGGGCGTCCTCACCCGTATGACCAAAGGGCGTATGACCCAGGTCGTGCGCCAGCGCTACAGCTTCGGTGAGTTCAGCATTCAGGCCCAACGCCCCTGAAATTGTTCGCGCGACCTGAGCAACTTCGATGGAATGGGTCAGCCGTGTTCGATAACTGTCACCTTCATGCTCGACAAAGACTTGCGTCTTGTGCTTGAGCCGCCGAAACGCACTGGCGTGAATGATCCGGTCGCGATCACGCTGAAAGCTTGACCGGAAGCTGCTCTCTTCCTCTGGCACCAGCCGCCCCCTTGCGCGGTCTGGGTCCGAAGCAAAACCCGCTCTGTCCAAAGGCCTTGTCCTTGTCGCCTGTCTTTTGGTTTCATATATTGTAGGACGCTTGGGAAATAAACCTTTGGAGACCGGCATGAATCTGCCCCCATCAGTCACCGAACGCGCCTACGACCGCCTTGCCGAAATCGGTGCCGCGGAACAGGGGCAAGCCCTGCGTGTCGCAGTGGAGGGCGGTGGATGTTCCGGTTTTCAATATGAAATCGCTCTGGACACGCCAAAGGCCGATGATCTCATCCTTGAAGGCAAGGGGCAGAAAGTCATCGTCGACCCGATCTCTCTGCCCTTTCTTGAAAACGCGGTGATAGATTTCACTCAGGAGCTTATTGGTGCGCGGTTTGTGATCGACAACCCCAACGCCACCTCTTCCTGTGGCTGCGGCACGTCGTTTTCGATGTAACCGGTGGGGGCTTTGCCCCCACACCCCCAGGATATTTTCAGCCAGATGAAGCAGGGATCCGCTCTCTGACCAAAACGACCAGAGAGCTTCACCTGGCGCGGTCATCGGCGTCCCCGCCTGTACCGCCCCTTCAAGTATCGAAAAATGGTTAAGGATCCGTTTCTTCATCTGGCTAAAAATATCCCGGAGCGCGAGGCAGAGCCTCGCTAATCCGATCTCCGACTTGCCGCTGGGCCCGTTCTGAGCGATAGGTTGCCACAAGGTTTCGGAGGATCGCGCATGAAAATCGCCACGTACAACATCAATGGCATCAAGGCGCGAACCGAGGCGCTGCCCCGCTGGCTGGACGATGCCCAACCCGACGTTGTTCTTCTTCAGGAAATCAAATCCGTCGACGAAAACTTCCCCCGCGAGATGTTTGAAGATCGCGGGTACAACGTGGAAACACACGGTCAAAAAAGCTTCAATGGTGTTGCGATCCTGTCGAGGCTTCCGCTGGAGGATGTATCACGCGGCCTTCCCGGTGATGACAATGATGAACAGGCGCGGTGGATCGAGGCGACCGTCGTGGGCAAAAAGGCCTTGCGCCTCTGTGGGCTGTATCTGCCCAACGGGAATCCGGCACCCGGACCGAAATACGATTACAAGCTGGCCTGGATGGAACGGCTTTATGAACGCGCAAAGGGTTTGATGGAATCAGAAGAGCTGGCGCTAATGGCGGGCGATTATAACATCATCCCACAGGCCGAGGATGCCAAACGCCCCGATGCCTGGCGGGAAGACGCGTTGTTCCGCCCGGAAAGCCGGGCCGCCTTTCGAAAAATCCTGAACCTTGGCTTTACCGAGGCCTTCCGCGCGACAACGCAGGGTCCCGACCACTATTCCTTCTGGGATTATCAGGCTGGCGCGTGGAACCGGAATGACGGAATTCGGATTGATCATTTCCTGTTGACGCCACAAGCGGCCGACCTCATGCAGGATTGCCAGATTGATGCGGCTGTTCGGGGGCACGAAAAGCCATCCGATCACGTTCCCGTCTGGATTGACCTGGATCTTTGAGGCCCTAGGCAACCGTGACGTCGTGACTGTAGATCCATTCATAGCGTTGGGACAACCGGGCACCAACGACTCTCAGCACACATTGCGCAGCCAATCGGGCTGGGCCGCGCAGATGAAAGTTCCGCGCATTTGATCCGGCCGCCGCGACAACGCGCTGCGCCCTTGGTTTGCGGGTCGTTTCATAGGTTGCCAACGCGCTGGTGATACCCGATCGTTCGTCAAACGCGCGCGTCAGCACCCAGGCGTCCTCGAGCGCCAGACATGCACCCTGTGCCATAAATGGCAATGTTGGATGGGCCGCGTCCCCTAGCAGAACCAACCGACCATTCTGCCAGTTTTGGGCGACAGGCCGAAGAAACAATGCCCACAGATGCACATCCGTGACTTTCGACAGAATGTCGCGCGCGGGGCCACCGAAATCGGCAAATCGCTTACGCAACTCGTCAGGATCGCCCGTCTGACGCCATCCTTCTTCCCGCCAGTCCGAACGCTCCTCGACCGCGACAATGTTCATCAGGCTTTCGTCACGCAACGGATAGGTTACCACATGCCGCCCAGGCCCCATGGTCAGGGACGCCGAAACCGGGTCACGACCGGGCTGCCAGGGGATGGTGGCGCGCCACGCTACCTGATGCGTGAACTCCGGCGCCTCTGCCCCGTTCAGAGCCGGGCGGAGCACGCTGCGGCCGCCATCGGCCGCAATGGCGCATTCTGCGCGAATTCGCTCGCCTGACGCCAAGACCACCTCTGCCTCGTTGGGGTGCTTTTGCACATGCGAAACTTTGGCACCCAACCGGAGATCCACGCCTGCGTCACAGGCCGCATCATGAAGAAGGTTCAGAAGGTCGGCACGGTGGTAGTAGTAGGTCGGACCAGCTGCGGGGCCTGGCAGCCGACTGACCACGCGCCCATTTCGGTAATCGCGCAAGACAGTTCCATGGGATTTCTGCCCGACAGAAAGACCTGTGACGCCAAGTGCATGAAGAACGCGCATCCCGTTCTCGCTGATCTGCAAACCAGCACCGACTTCGGTCAGGGCCGGGGCTTGCTCCAGAAGCGTGACATGCGCCCCACGGTGTTGCAGCGCCAGTGCCGAGGCCAGGCCGCCGATTCCACCGCCGATTACACAGAATTTCAATCCGTCTATCTTCATGACACCCACATAACGCAAAAACGCCGGAGCCACAGGCCCCGGCGTTTGGATTTCTTACACATACCCGGCGATTAATCGTCGCGGTGGACCTTTTCGCGACGCTCGTGGCGCTCTTGCGCTTCAAGTGTCATGGTTGCAATCGGTCGTGCGTCCAGACGTTTCAGCGAGATCGGATCGCCCGTCATTTCGCAATACCCGTATTCGCCATCATCAATCCGGCGCAGGGCCGAGTCGATCTTGGCGACCAGCTTTCGCTGACGATCACGGGTCCGCAGCTCCAGCGCACGGTCTGTTTCTTCGCTGGCGCGGTCCGCGACGTCCGGAATGTTACGGGTGTTGTCTTGTAGCCCTTCGATGGTGTCGCGGCTACCAGCCAGTAACTCTGTCTTCCAATCCAGCAGCTTGCGGCGAAAATACTCAAGCTGACGATCATTCATGAAAGGCTCATCTTCGGCCGGACGGTAATCTTCCGGCAGAAAAACTTCCTGCTTCATATTTGCTCCCTCGGTATGGCCAGTAACGTCGTTCGAGGCTGTTTCAGCTGACATTTGGCTCTCCCTTCTGCGCAGCGTTTAGCCGACGGGCGGTGGAATGTCACTACACAAACGTTGCGCAACAGTGCACCCCCGCGGATTTGTCTAACTATGAGACAAACATCAACAAAACCTTGTATTTCTATGAAATTTGACAGGCTTTTTTGGGGCGAGAGGCACGGCGCCCGGGATTGGTCTATTTCGGAATCAAGCAAAAGGGCTTGGAGTTGCAGCACAATTCCCGCCGGGCGACGCAGGGACGCGGGTTGTAAAAAACCTTGCCGCTCTGTAACCCGGAAACCACAACCTGCCCGTCCAACACAATATACGCACGAGAGGCCCATGACCGCACGTTTCCAAGGTACAGCCGAATATGTCGCCACCGACGATCTGACCATTGCCGTGAACGCCGCTGTCACGCTGGAACGCCCCCTGCTGGTGAAGGGCGAACCCGGTACCGGCAAGACCGAGCTGGCTAGGCAGGTGGCCGGTGCGCTAGGGCTGAGAATGATCGAGTGGAATGTGAAATCCACCACCCGCGCGCAGCAGGGTCTTTATGAATATGATGCCGTCAGCCGCCTGCGTGACAGCCAATTGGGCGAAGAGCGCGTCCATGACGTGTCGAACTATATCCGCAAGGGCAAGCTGTGGCAGGCCTTTGACGCCGACGAAAAGGTTGTTCTGCTGATCGACGAAATCGACAAAGCGGATATCGAGTTCCCCAATGACCTGTTGCAGGAACTCGATAAGATGGAGTTCCATGTCTATGAAACGGGCGAGACGGTCCGGGCCAAGCACCGCCCTATCGTCATCATAACTTCGAACAACGAAAAAGAGCTGCCCGACGCCTTCCTGCGCCGCTGTTTCTTCCACTATATCCGCTTTCCGGATGAGGCGACGATGCGCCGGATCGTCGATGTGCATCACCCCGGCATCAAGGACGCACTTCTGACCGCCGCGCTGACGCAATTCTATGAAATCCGCGAGACGCAAGGGCTCAAGAAAAAACCCTCGACCTCAGAGGTGCTGGACTGGCTGAAGCTGTTGCTGGCCGAAGACCTGACGGCGGAAGACCTCAGGCGTGACGGGGCCAGCGCGCTGCCGAAGCTGCATGGCGCTTTGCTGAAAAATGAACAGGATGTGCATCTGTTCGAACGTCTTGCATTCATGGCACGTGGCAAACGCTAGCCTGCGTGTGAACAATCTGTGATCACGGCTTGCCATTGGGTATCTCGGGTGTCAGCATCGAGATACCTGACGCAACCGCGTTGCAAAGCAGCAGTATTGGGGTCATCACTTGGCGAACGCTCTGACAATCCGGACCCTGCGGGCCGAGGACAAAGATCAGTGGGCCGAAATGTGGCGGGATTATCTGGCGTTTTATGAAACCACCCTGCCTGAAAACGTGTATGAAACGACCTTTTCCAGATTGGTGGGCGACGACCCGCAGGATTTTTCCTGTTTTGTCGCGGAACAGGATGGTGTTTTGGTCGGACTGACGCACTACCTGTTCCATCGCCACGCCTGGAAAGTGGAAAAGGTCTGTTATCTGCAAGACCTGTTCGCCCGACCTGAAACCCGAGGAACGGGCGTCGGTCGCGCCTTGATTCAGGCGGTTTATGAAGAGGCGGATCGCCAGGGCGCCCCATCCGTTTACTGGCTGACGCAAGAGTTCAACACCACGGCACGCCACCTTTATGATCGCATCGGCACCCTGACACCGTTCATCAAGTACGCCCGCCCATGATGCGTTTGGGCGCCCTTTTTCTGGCGCTGGTTATCGCTGGCTGCACGTCTGTCGAGACAATCGAACTCGGGAACGATGTCCCATATGTCGAAGTGGCGTTGCCGCCGGCCAAGTCTTTTGCGGCACCCCTCCCTTCGCCACCGGCACGGTCCAATACGAACATCGCGTCGGATTTCCTGTCCCTGCATTTCGAACTGGAAAGCGGGGCCGCACTGCCCGTGTTCACGCGGTTCGAAACGCCGATCACCGTTCGCCTGACCGGATCGCCGACACAAAGTATGCAGCAGGATTTGACCCGCCTGCTGAACCGCCTGAAGCGCGAGGCGGGTATCAACATCCGACAAATCAACGACGGGCAGGCCAATATCACGATCGAAGCGGTCAGCCAGAAGGACATTCTGCAAATTCTGCCAAACGCGGCCTGTTTCGTGGTGCCAAACGCGTCCAGCCTGACCGAGTATCAGCGCGACCGCCGCAAACCCAAAAGCAGTTGGGTTGAGCTGCGCCAGCGCGAAAGATTGGGGATTTTCATCCCCTACGATGTCAGCCCGCAGGAAATGCGCGATTGTCTGCACGAAGAACTGGCACAGTCCCTTGGTCCTCTGAACGACCTCTATCATCTGCCGGATTCGGTGTTCAACGACGACAATATTCATACGGTCTTGACCGGGTTCGACATGCTGATCCTGCGCGCGGCTTATGCGCCCGAACTGCACACCGCCATGACCCGCGATCAGGTCGCTGCCGTCATCCCCGGAATTCTCAGCCGTCTGAATCCACGCGGCGACCGACTAGCTGCGCAACCCCCCACAAATACCCCCCGAGAGTGGATCAACGCGATCCAGAAATCACTGGGACCGGGGCCGGGTTCCCCCCGACAGATGCGCGCCGCACAAAAGGCAGCCCGCATCGGGCAGCAACTGGGATGGACGGATCACCGCCGCGCCTATCCCCACTACCTGATGGGCCGGATGGAGCAGTTTCGTGACCCGGCAGAAGCCCAGCGGCAGTTCAAGATCGCGCAACAATTTCTTCGCGCGACGCCCGGAACCGAGGTTCATCAGGCTTATGTCTTAACCCAGACCGCAGCCTTTGCGCTTGCGCAGGATCGCGGGCCCGAGGTCCTGCCCGAACTGGATCAGGCCATCGACGTGATGACCCGCGCGGAAAACGCTTCGCTTCTGGCAACCTTGCTGCTGCTGAAGTCCGAGGCCTTGAAACAGGCCGGTCAATTGCAGCAGGCACGTGCCGTCAGGCTGGACAGCCTTGGATGGGCGCGATACGGGTTCGGTTCGGATTTGGTGGCTCAATCTCTGGTTCAAAACAGTGGCCGACGCCCCGCTGACAGCACGAAAGACGGATGAAACGCATATGTTGCTAGTACTGGGAATGGCGATACTGGGTGCAATCCTGGGCGCTTTGACCGCAAAAAAACGCAATGGAAACGGCGCCGACATGGCGCAGTATGCCGCCGGATATGGGATCGCTTTTGCGCTTGTGGGGCTGGTGATCTCGCTGGTTCTGCTTCGCATGGTGGCGTGACGCGATGTTCCTGCCCTTTTTCGAAAACCTCCGCAAAGCGGGCATCCCGGTATCGCTCCGGGAGTATCTGACTTTTCTGGAAGGCATGAAAGAGGGTCTGGTCACCTATGATGTCGAAGCATTCTATTACCTTGCCCGGGTGTCGATGGTGAAGGACGAGCGCAATATCGACAAATTCGACCGCGCCTTTGCCGCCAGTTTTGAGGGATTGGGCGAGATCAGTTTCGATCAGGTGTTGGAAGCTGTCGATATCCCAGCCGATTGGCTCGCCAAGATGGCCGAGAAACACCTGTCGGACGAGGAGAAGGCAGAGATCGAAGCGCTCGGCGGTTTCGACAAGCTGATGGAAACGTTGCGCGAGCGCCTCAAGGAACAACAAGGCCGTCACCAGGGCGGTAACAAATGGATTGGTACCGCAGGAACCTCTCCGTTCGGGGCTTATGGGTACAACCCTGAAGGCGTCCGTATCGGACAGAAAGAAAGCCGCCACCAGCGTGCGGTCAAGGTCTGGGACAAGCGGGAATTCAGGAACCTCGACGACACGGTTGAACTGGGCACCCGCAACATCAAGGTCGCCTTGAAACGCCTGCGCCGCTGGGCGCGGGAGGGAGCAGCTGAAGAGCTGGATCTGGACGGCACCATCCGTGCCACGGCCGAGCATGGCTATCTGGATGTCAAAACCCGGCCCGAGCGCCACAACGCGGTGAAGGTACTGTTGTTTCTGGACGTCGGCGGCTCGATGGACCCTCATATCAAAGTGGTTGAAGAGTTGTTTTCCGCTGCAAGAACCGAGTTCAAGCATCTGGAATATTACTACTTTCACAATTGCCTGTATGAAGGGGTCTGGCGCGACAATCGCCGCCGCTGGAACCAACAGACCCCGACCCACGAAGTGCTGCGCACCTATGGATCCGACTACAAGTGCATCTTTGTCGGCGACGCCTCGATGAGCCCCTATGAAATCGCCTATCCCGGCGGTGCCAATGAACATTGGAACCAGGAAGCCGGGCAAGTCTGGCTGCAACGCGCGCGCGAACAGTGGGCGTCAAACCTGTGGATCAACCCGGTGCCCGAGAAATACTGGGAATATACCCATTCCATCAGCATGATCCGCGACATCTTTGAAGATCGCATGGTGCCCATGACGCTGGCTGGTCTGGAACAGGGAATGCGCGAGCTGACGCGCTGACACACCCCATCAGATACTCCTGCTGATTAATACCTTGACCTCAAGCAGGGTTGAGCTTTCACAGTAACCCGGTTGCCGTTTGAAAACCTGAGGAGCTTACTGTGCATCTGCTGACAATCCTGGATCACCCAAAGCCGAACTCCTTTACGGCCGCCGCTGTCGCGAAACTCTGCGAAGGCGCAAAGGCGGCTGGCCATACTACCGAGATTGCGGATTTGCATGCAGAAGGGTTCGATCCACGCTGGTCAATGGCGGACATAGAAGGCGAAGCAGGCACTGGCGCACCGCAAGACATACTTGCGGAACAAACACGGATTGCGCGCGCCGATGCAATCTGCCTGGCCTTTCCGTTGTTCTGGTGGGGAATGCCTTCGATGATGAAAGGCTGGGTCGACCGCGTGTGGATGTGGGGCTGGGCCTACGATCAGTTGGACGATCCGGAAAAGTCCCTCCAGAGGTCCCGAACTGGGTTATTGTTGGTGCCAGCCGGTGCGCGTTCTGACGAAATGGAAGCCAAAGGATATACCGACGCGCTTGAGACACTCTGGACGAATGGCACGTTTGGGTATTTCGGGTTTTCACCCCGGAAACTCGAGCTGTTGCATGGTGCGACCGGGTCAGCCCTGCGTCGACAGGCGCTTTTGGAACGTTGCTATGAAATTGGACTTACGCTTCCGCAACCTGAAAGCGATCCATGAACACGGTTACATCGACAGCCTCACTTCGAAATGAAACAGAACAGAGAAAAGCTGTTATTTTCCATTTGCTCTTGGGGTGTTGAAAACCCATATCTAACCCATGCTTCGCCTGACCCCTATCCTACTGGCCATTGCCTATGGAATTGTGATGTACCGGATTTCCGTCTGGCGCACCCATCGGGAACTGGACGCAAAGTCGACCGAGCTTGTTGACCCGGCCCTCAAGCGCATGACCGACCGGCTGGCTGCCGCGCTCGAGATCGAGCGGGTTCCGGTTTATATCTACGAGATCGACCCGGTGAACGGGCTGGCCGCGCCGGACGGGCGGATATTCATCACGCGGGGATTTTACCTCAAGTTCCGCAACGGCGAGGTTTCGGCTGAGGAAATGGCCAGTGTAATCGCGCATGAGTTGGGCCATGTGGCGCTGGGTCACGCGCGGCGGCGGATGATCGATTTTTCAGGGCAGAATGCGATGCGCACGGCGCTGATCATGGTTCTGAACAGGTTCATCCCCTTTGTCGGGGCGATGATTGCCAATGCGTTGACCGCACTGATCGCCTCGCGCCTGTCGCGGCAGGACGAGTATGAGGCGGATGAATACGCAGCCGCTTTGCTGACAAAAGCCGGTATCGGAATCGGCCCGCAGAAATCACTGTTTCACAAGCTGGAAGAGTTGACACAGCAGCGCGCCGGGGTGGTCCCGGCCTGGCTGATGAGCCATCCCAAGACAGATGAACGTGTTGCGGCGCTGGAAAAGCTTGAACAGCGTTGGGCACAGCAGTGAAGCCTGTGCTGCGAGAGGCCAGCCTCTCGCGCTCTCCGGGATATTTTGGGCCAGATGAAGCTGGATCCCACTCAGGTGGCGAGTGCCTTGCCCAATCGCGGAAGCCGGGCTTTTTTCATGAGCGCGCGAAGGGTCCATTTTTCGGCTGAGAGGCGATTGGCTTCGGCAAGGACCTGAGTGGCAAGTGTGCTCATGCCTTCTGGATTGGATTGCCAAAAGCCGTACAGCAGGCTGTCGGGGTCTTGCCGGTCAAGCCCTTCATCAGTCAGGATATTTCTGGGAAAATCCTTGGCATTAACCGTGACAATCAGATCAGCGGAAGCAGCTATTGCTGTAGCCAGCACGTGGATATCTGCGGCGTCCGGCAGCCACAGACGGTTTTGAAGACCCTCATTCGTTGGACGTTCAGCATCCGGCCAGGCCGCTTGCACCAACGCGATCTCGGCGCGCGCCTGCGCCTCACCCGTCGGGCCCAGCTTACGGGCGGCGCGGGCCCATTCTTCGAGGATGCGGGCGGACCAGAGCGGGGTGAAATGCCCCAATCGCGCAGCACCCAACAGCATCTCGCGCATGACCGTGGGATAGAGGACGCAAGTGTCGAGAACAGCCTTCATAGGCGGTAGAACACCGCTTTGAGGTAGCCGCTTTCCGCCAGTTGCGGCAGTTGCGGGTGATCCGGCCCGGCAAATCCGGTGTGGATGAGTTGCGCCTGTCGACCCGCCCGGCCGATCCCGCGGGAGGAGGCATCGCGGAACCGCCCCAGATCGGCGGCATGAGAACACGAGCACAGCCCCAGATAGCCGCCGGGTTTGACCAGAGGTGCGGCAAGCCGTGCGATACGCTCATAAGCGCGCAACCCCGCGTCCAGCGCTTGTTTTGAGGGGGCAAAGGCAGGTGGATCACAGATGACCACGTCAAACGCCGCACCCTCGTCCCCCAATTGGGTCAACACATCGAACGCGTCGCCCTGTCGGGTCTGGAACCTGTCGGCAAGGCCCGAAGCCTCGGCACCTTTGGCGGCCAGTTCCAGCGCGGCAGCAGACCCATCGACGGACAGGGCTTGTCCGGCTCCTGCGGCCAGCATCGCCAGGCCAAAGCCGCCAACATGGCTGAACACGTCAAGCACCTGCGCTCCGGGATGTACCAGCCGTGCGGCAAAGGCATGGTTGGGGCGTTGATCGTAAAACAGGCCGGTTTTCTGACCTCCGGTCAGGTCGGCCATATACGTGGCACCATTCATCGGCACAGGCAGGGGTGCGTCGGGTGCGGTGCCGTGCAAAGTCAGGTTCTCATCGTCCAGCCCTTCCAGCCCGCGCGTACGGCCCGAGGCGTTTTTCAGCACCGTCGTCACGCCTGCGACCTTGATCAGCGCGTCGGTGAGCGTATCCAGATGCATCTCTGCCCAGGCCGCGTTGGGCTGGATGACACAGCTATCGCCAAACCTGTCGATGATCACACCGGGAAAGCCATCGGCCTCGGCATGGACCAGACGGTAGAAAGGCGCATCAAACAAGCGTTCACGCAGTGCAAGGGCGCGGCTAAGGCGGGTTTCGAACCAAGTATTGTCCAATTGTGCGGTGGTATCACGATCCAGCACCCTGCACATGATTTTTGAGTCAGGGTTGACCGCCACCAGCGCAAGCGCCGCGCGGTTGTCATCCTCGAGAATCGCCAGTGCGCCCGCGGGGATCTTGCGCGTACGGCGGTCGGTGACAATGTCATTTGCATAGACCCAGGGGAAGCCATGGCGCAGCCCGCGCGCGTTGGCTTTGGGTTTCAGGCGGATACGGGGGCGGTCGGCAGTTTGGGTCATGGCGCCCTCTTAGTCGCGAATGTGCCGATGGAAAAGCCCTAGCGGTTCCGAGAGCGCCAGCCGCCACGCCGTTTCGGGGTTTGGGCCGCCTGAAGGCCCTCGGACAGAACCTGAGTCATGGGATGATCCGGGCTGTGCAGCGCGTATGCCGCGTGCAACTCGGTCAGCGCCGTGTTCTGGTCACGCTCTTCGGGCAGGCTGAGCGCCCAGTCCAGAAATATGCTGCGGCATTCCGGCAAGGTGATGCCTTCGATGCGATAGGCTTCCTGGATCAGACCTTTGTGGTCATTGGGATCAGTGCTGCGTGCCATTTTCGCCCTCTTGGATCACGCTGCCGATCAGGTCGGCCGCGGTTGTGTAACTCTTCTGTAATGCCCGTTGCAGTGCATCGACCTGTTTAAACCCGGTGGCGCGGCACAGGAAATCCACACCTCCTTCACCGATCTGTTCCGCCTCGATGACCTTGCCCGAAAGAAGCCGGGCCGCACATTGCACCGACCAGCATAGGCTGTAGCAGTCTTTCAGGGATTGCGCCTGCGCGACATCCAGCAATCCGGTAGCGACGGCACCATCGAGGCCTGAGGACACATCGCGTGCCGTAGTCCCTGCCAGCAAGGCACCGGTTTCGGCCATCAGTTCGATATCCATCAGGCGGCCGGGCCCGTTTTTAGCATCCCAGATCCCGGCGGGTGCCTTGGCCGCGGCCAGACGCGTTCGCATCTCGGCGACTTCGCGCAAAACCTTGTCCCGCTCGCGTGGGCGCGACAGAAACCCGGCGCGGAACGCTTCGATATCATTTGCCAAACCGGCATCACCCGCAACGACATGAGCACGGGTCAGGGCCAGATGTTCCCATACCCAGGCCTCATTCTGCTGATAATTGGTAAAGCTGGCCCAACTGGTGGCGACCGGCCCCTGATTGCCGGACGGGCGCAGGCGCATGTCGACCTCATACAGCCGCCCCTGTGACATCGGTGCCGAAAGTGCCGTGATCAGCGCCTGCGTGAACCGCGCATAATAGGTGCGCGTGGCCAGAGGACGCGGACCATCGGACATGTCCTGATCCTGCGGGTCATAGATCACAATCATGTCCAGATCGGATTGCGAATTGATCCGTCCTGCGCCCAGCGACCCCATGCCCAACACCGCCGCTCCGCGCCCCGGGGCGGGCCCGTGTTTGCGGGCGAAATTCTCGGCAACATAGGGCAGGATGGCGGCAATCACCGATTGTGCAAGTTCTGCATATTGCCGACCTGCCTGTGCCCCGTCGATCAGACCCCGCAAGTGGTGGACACCGACCCGGAAATGCCATTCCTTGCACCAGCGCCGTGCAAGGTCGAGCCGGGTTTCATAGTCAGGCTCTTCCGCCAGCGCACGGGCCAGTTCGATTTGCAATGCCTTCTGCCCCGGCCAATCGGCAAAGAAACTGCCGCCGATCACCGCGTCGAAAACCGAGGCATTGCGCGACAGATGCGAAGCCAGAGCATGAGATGTGCCAACGATATCGACCAGCAGGTCGATCAGTTGCGGATTGGCCTCGAACAAGGAAAACAGCTGAACCCCGGCGGGAAGGCCAGACAGAAACCCATCCAGCGCCATCAACGCCTCATCCGGTTTGGCGGTCTTAGCAAGACGCGACAGCAACTCGGGCCGCAACCGTTCGAATATCCGCGACCCGCGCTGGGACCTTAAGGCGGGATATGTCGTCCACCGGGCCAGAATACTCTGGTCAAACTCCACATCCTGCACCGCCACAGGTGCAGGACCGGGTCCAGGCGCAAAAAAACCTTCAGTCAGTTCGTGCACTTCGGTCAGGCGGTTTTTCAGGTCCTGTTTCAGTTCATCGCCGCCGATCCCCATCAGACAGGCGATACGTTCGATGCCTTCCGGTGATTTCGGCACCTTATGCGTCTGTGCATCATGAACCATCTGAATGCGGTGTTCGACTTCGCGATGTGCCCGGTAATGATCGGTCAATTTATCCGCGACATCCTGCGGCACCCAGCCTTTTGACGCCAACGCCGCCAACCCCGGAACCGTTCCGCGCACCCGTAAATCCGGATCGCGACCACCTGCGATCAGCTGACGGGTCTGGGTGAAGAACTCGATCTCGCGAATACCGCCCTGCCCCAGCTTCATGTCGTGGCCGGGAATCGACAAGGCCCCGCCCGTACCTTTGTTTTCGCGAATCCGAAGACGCATATCATGCGCGTCCTGAATGGCGGCAAAATCCAGATGGCGACGCCAGACAAAGGGGCGCAATGTATCCAGAAACCGCTGCCCCGCAGCCAAGTCTCCGGCACAGGGACGGGCCTTGATATACGCCGCGCGCTCCCACGTGCGGCCGAGGCTTTCGTAGTACCGTTCAGCGGCCTCCATCGCCATGCAGACCGGTGTTACGGCAGGATCTGGCCTCAGCCTCAGATCGGTACGGAAAACATAGCCATCGGCAGTCTTGTCGCTGAGCGTCGCGCAGAAGTTCCGCGTTGCCCGCACCATGCCCTGCCGGGCCTCGTAGAAGTCATCGGGATCGAACCGCGTCTCATCAAACAGCACAATCAAATCGATATCCGAGCTGTAGTTCAGCTCATGCGCGCCCATCTTGCCCATGGCCAGAATGACCATCCCGGCGGCAGTTTCGATATCGTCCTCGGTCATACCCGGCAGTTTGTTGCGCCGGATCAACGTCGCAATCTCGGCCTTGGCCGCAGTATCCGCGGCCAGTGCACCGAAATCGGTCAGCGCCGCGGTGACTTTCTCAAGCGGCCAGGCACCTGAAATGTCGGCAAGCGCGGTCAACAGCGCCACACGCCGCTTGGCCTGCCGCAAGCCGGATTTCAGCTGATCCGGCGGCAGCTCACGCGCATCCGCCATGACTTCAGACAGCGCCTGATCCGGGCGCAATAAGGCATCAGGCAGCCATTCCCTTTCACGCTCGATCAGGCCTTTCAGATATGGGCTGGACCCGGCTGTTCCCGCCACCAGCTCTCCCATCTCCTGCGACAGATCAGGTATCAGAGCGCGGGTTTCATCGCCCAAAGACGGATCAAACGCACGCGGAAGGCGGGTAATGGCAAGAGCGTCAGTCATGCACGCACCCTGCGCATTGCGGCTCGTAATCGTCAATGGGGCATTCTGATCAGGTTACCTGAACCGGCGTATCCTGACTGAAGCTGTTGATCCAAACGTCGTTTCTTCTTTCCCACAAAGATGAAATCAGCATTGCCTCGCGCCGATCTGCGCCCGGGCGCAGGTAATCGGCACGGTAGGACAACAAGACGATATCCGGGGTCAGAATGCGTAACCGGGCATCACTCAGATCAAACTCGGCCATCGTTGGCGCATCTGCAAATTGCCCGACGTGATCGTCCCGATTGGCAAAACCCGTGGGATAAACGCCCAGAAAATCCGCGCTCAGCAAGGCGCGGTCGGCGCTTGCATTACCTTCAACCAGCGCCACCCAGACCTGTGTTTCCAGTTCAAGTATGTCCTTTAGTGCAGGGGCAGCTTTGTTGTCCGTCATATCCATACTCCGACCCTGCGAGCCAGTTCCTGAAACGTCAACCGGATTGCATAATGTAAATCTTTTTCACATTACCCCTTGCGCCCGTCCAAACGGCACCCCATCTATGCAATGTGAATAGAGTTTACATCAAACCTGGAGAGCTCAAATGACCGCATTGTCCGACCCCGCCGTCCCCGCGAATCCGGGATGGCTTTATCGAACCGAAGCCTGGCTGGATGACAAAGGCAAAGGGGCCTGGATCGCCGCCATGGTTCTTGGTTTCATCTTCTTCTGGCCCGTTGGCCTTGCCCTGCTGGCCTATATGATCTGGAGCAAACGCATGTTCAGCAAATCCTGCAACCGCCGCAAATCCTGGCAAAGCCACATGAGTGCGATGAAGCCCTCGGGCAACAGCGCCTTTGACGCCTACAAAGCAGATACCCTGGCCCGACTGGAACGTGAACAACAGGATTTCGAAGCTTTCCTGCGTCGTCTGCGTGACGCCAAGGACAAGGCCGAATTCGACCAATTCATGGATGAACGCGCCCGCGAGAACCATGACGAAGACGGCAAGGGCGAGCCCGCCTGATTGACCTTGCCCTGCCCCGGTGTTTCGGGACAGGGTACCCCTACCCCAGTTTTTCGGACCCATCGAATGAACCATCTGCCCGACCCCGACACCCAACCCGATTTCTATCGTTCCGTGACAACCAAACGCTTCGTCGCCTGGCTGTTCGATATCGCCTTCATTTCGCTGCTTTGCACGGTGGCAATCCTCTTTACTGCGTTTCTGGGTCTGTTTTTCCTGGCCCTGATCTACGCCGTCGTTAGTTTCGTCTACCGGGTGGTGACCATCGCCAACGGCTCTGCCACGCTGGGAATGCGCTTTATGGGGATCGAGCTGCGCGACGCGTTCGGAGAACGAATGGACCTGGGCAAGGCGCTTGCCCACACTGCCGGCTATTTTGTCAGCATGGCCTTTCCCGTGGTCCAGATCATCTCGGTCATCATGATGATGACCAGCGCCCGTGGCCAGGGTCTGACCGACAGTTTTCTGGGCACCGTGATGATCAACCAACGGGCCTGACGCAAGGTTGCGTGAAACACTTGGCGGTCTCGGGAACGGTTGCTATCATCCCTCCCGAGGTTGGATGGGGATTTCATGCGACATACGCTGCCAATTGCGCCACAATTCTATGTCACGGCACCGCAGCCCTGCCCTTATCTTGGCGGCAGGATGGAACGTAAACTGTTCACCGCCCTGCAAGGCGAAGGGGCTGAACAGCTGAACAACTCCCTGTCTCAACAAGGATTTCGCCGGTCTCAGAATGTACTCTACCGTCCTTCGTGTACGGATTGCGCAGCCTGCCTGTCGGCCCGGATCGATGTTTCAGCCTTCCGGCCGACCAAAAGCCAGAAGCGCGCAGCAAGGCGGAATGGTTACCTGGAACGCCGCGCAACCTCGCCATGGGCCACGGATGAGCAATACGAGCTGTTCCGCCGCTATCTTGATACCCGTCACGCCGATGGCGGCATGGCTGACATGGATGTTTTCGAATTCGCCGCGATGATCGAGGAAACACCGATCCGCAGCCGCGTTGTGGAATATGCCGATCCTGAAACGGGCGAGTTGATCGCCGTCAGCCTGACCGATGTGCTCGATGACGGGCTAAGTATGGTCTATTCTTTCTACGACCCGGAACAGCCGCAAAACTCACTCGGCACCTACATGATCCTCGACCATATCGACATCGCACGTGAGGCGGGCCTGCCCTATATCTATCTGGGGTACTGGGTCCCCGGCAGCCCCAAGATGGGCTACAAAGCCAAGTTTTCAGGGCTCGAGGCCTATATTCAGGGGGGCTGGCAAAAAATCAGCGATCCGGATGCCTATACCGGCACATCGCATCACCCCTTGTCGGCGCCGCCAATCGCCGAACAGGTCGCCAATATCCAGCTCCCTGACCGGCACCCGACCAAAGGCTGACCGCGCGATGAAACAAAGCCTGCATGCCGTCACCCTTGTGGTGCCGGATTACGACGACGCCATCTTGTTTTATACAAAGACGCTCAGCTTCCAACTTATCAAGGACATCGACCTCGGCAATGGCAAGCGCTGGGTTCTGGTCGCGCCTCCCGGTTCAGACAGCGGCTGCCTTCTTCTGGCAAAGGCTGACGGACCTGAACAAACCGCCGCCATAGGCAACCAGACCGGCGGGCGCGTTGGGTTCTTCCTGCAAACCGATGATTTCTATCGCGACCATGCGAACATGCGCGCCAGGGATATCCACTTCGAAGAAGAACCCCGCCAAGAATCCTATGGCGTCGTCGCTGTCTGGCGTGATCCCTTCGGCAATCGCTGGGACCTGATCCAGTTCACCTGATCCGCATCTTCATCTGGCCAAAAATATCCCGGGGATGAATTGGCCGCAGCCCAAGAAGGGGCTGGCCCCTTGCCCGAAATAAACAGAAAAGGGGGCCAATCGGCCCCCTTTGCAATATTCTCTTCCGGATCGGATCAGTTTGGCATCAGGTCCGGAACGATCGTGACAATCGTCGGGAAGAACCACAAGATCGCGATCCCCATCACCTGGATCAGAACAAACGGAACGATCCCGCGATAAATATGACCTGTAGTGACCTCCTTCGGCGCAACCCCCCGAAGGTAGAACAACGCAAACCCGAAAGGTGGCGTCAGGAACGACGTCTGAAGGTTCACCGCCACCATGATCGTGACCCATTTCGGATCGAACGAGCCGCCATAGATCACCGGGCCCACGATGGGGATCACGATGTAGATGATCTCGAGGAAATCCAGCACGAACCCCAGAATGAACAGCACCAGCATCACGATCAGGAAAACCGTGAACTCGTTGTCAAAGCTCTTCAGGAATTGCTGGATATAATGCTCCCCTCCGAATGAAATCACCACGAGGTTCAGCAACTGCGATCCGATCAGGATGGTGAACACCATCGAGGTCACTTTGGCTGTCTCACGCACCACCGGGGTCAAAACACCGCTGGAATAGAGCACCCAGCATCCGTACAGCAGCCCGAACAGGGCGTACAGATAGGCCGCATAAGCAATGATGAAGGCGATCCAGGTTTCCACCGTCACACTGCCTTGATTGATACGCAGGTCAAAGTTGACCCCCATCAGCAGTGCAATGACAACGGCGAAGGTCGACCAGATGACCACTTTGCCCGAACGGCCCTGATCCTGCAGCTTGCGATAGGCCGCCAGCATGATCGCGCCACCCGCGCCCAGCGCAGCCGCTGGTGTCGGATTGGTGACACCTCCCAGGATCGAGCCCAGCACCGCTATGATCAGAACAAGCGGCGGGAAGACCACGCGGATCAGATCGTTTGTGGCACAGCGGGCCGCAGCCTCTTTGCAACCATACATGGCCAGCGCGAACGGCAGGGCGAGCAGCACGAAAGTCACGCCAGAGGATGTGGTCGGCGATATCATCAGGATATCGACCAGTGCCATCAGCAACAGCCCGATCGCGCCAAGGATCAGCGGCTGCGGTGACCGCGACGGTGCGATACCACGGCCGAGAACCAGGGTCAGACCAAGCAGAACAAGGGTAACCGCCACTCCAGTGCCGATCGGCGCCGCGTCGGCAATCCTTTTTTGTTGTTCAGCAGCCAGTTCCTCTTCTGTCAGGCGATGCGCTTCGGTTGTGCCGCCAGCGGCATCAATGGCCTCCTGCTCGGCAACAGCCTGATCCCAGGCAACTTGCCCGTGCAGATCGATCATCGACGCCTTGCACTCTGCCGAAACGTTGGTCCTCAGCGACGCACCCTCGCCGATATCCGAGAAGGCCGAGACCGAGATATTCTGGCTTCCGATCACACCGACATTGCCCAAAAGGACCGCACCGACGATCAGGGCTACAGGCGCACCCAGCAACCATGTCAGGCCTTCTGACCGCGTAATGGGTTCCCCGGAACCACCGGACACAGCCACAGCGGGCGCTTTGTGTGGATTCAGCAATGCATAACCAAAGGCATAGAGCGCATAGAGCAGCGCCAGCATGATCCCTGGCAACAGCGCAGCCTGGAACAATGTCCCGACCGAGACAACCGCAGGCTCACCCAGATAGGTCAGCGCGTCGGTACAACCGGCTTCAACAGCCCGGGTTTCCTGCGCTGTCGAATACAGATCCCCCGCCAATGTGCCCAGCAGGACGATCACGATCGACGGTGGAATGATTTGCCCCAAGGTGCCCGATGCCGCGATCACACCGGTCGCCAGTTCCGGCGAATAGTTGTTGCGCAACATGGTTGGAAGCGCCAGCAGGCCCATCGTCACAACGGTCGCGCCAACGATACCGGTCGAAGCCGCAAGGAACGCCCCCACAACCACGATCGACACGGCCAGACCACCCGGAAGTGGGCCAAAAACACGTGCCATCGTCGTCAGAAGATCGTTGGCAATCTTTGAACGTTCCAGCGTGATGCCCATCAGAACAAACATGAGCACGGCCAGAAGGGTCTCGATGGATTGACCGGCCAGAACCCGCTCGTTCATGCGGTTCACGATGAACGACACGTTGCGGTCCAGCGCGGTTTCCCAGCCCGAGGCAAAAACCGGTTCGGCGAGCCTTGGCAAATCCGGGTATCGGAACACCGATATGGTGTCCGGCTTGATCCCGGAATTCACAAGGTCCCGATAACTTTGCGATCCAACGTCAATCGCCTGGTGGATCAGCAACCCCGCACTGTCCAGCGCGGCGATGATGCCAAAGGATATAATCCCTGCCCCGCCGATGGCAAAAGCCACCGGAAAGCCGGAAAGAATGCCCCCGAAAAGGCAAAAGAATACGATAATAAGGCCTATCTCGACGCCATCAAGTCCGAATAGCATTGTCTTTGTCTCCGCCCTTAATGCGCGCCTTCATAGGCTTCTTCGCCCTCACCAAGGCTGTCCTTGTCGAGGTATTTTCCAACGCTGTCCGGTCCTTCCACGTATTCCAGATACGACCGGTACAAAAACGCGATGGCGTGCAGGAACACCATGGCCGCAAACGCCACCAGAAGGATCTTGAACAGGAAGTAGGCATTGAACCCGTTGGGGCTGAACCCGATGGTTTCCACGTTCCAGCGCAAGGCGCGGGATTTGGCCACCAGACGGTCCAGCGCGTCACTGGCCGAAGGGTTCGGCACGATCAGGTGACGCCACAGGAAGAACCAGCCGTACATCCAGGTCAGCACCGCCATTGGCATCATGAACAGCAACGCACCGCACATATCGACCACACGCTTGGCGCGGTGGCTGATACCGGCATAGATCAGATCAACGCGCACATGCCCGCCCTGCACAAATGTGTAGGTACAACACAGACAAACAACCATGGCGTTATACAGTTTCAGCTCTTCCGCGAACCAGCTGATATCCATCTGGAACGGTATTCCCAGACCGAAGGACATATCAGGACGGGTAAAGACCCGTTGCATGAATACGATGACGATCTGCTGAATCACCATCAGCAGACCCGCCCAGGCAAAGAACCGCCCGGTGGTGTTTGCAAAACCTTCCAGGCCGCGCACGATGGCCCACATGAAGTTCCGATAATACAACCCGACGGCTGTCAGAACCAAAAAGAAGGTGAACACCACAAAGAAGAACTCGACCGAGCCGCCGTAATAGACAAAGCGCATGATCGACGCCTTGTCAGACCAGTCCAGCCAGAGCTGCGGATGCGTGACCGCATATCCGAAATTATAGAAGGCTTCGGCAATGTTCTGAATGAACCAGACCAGTCCATTCCACAGGGCGCCGAAGAACGAGATACCGTTTTCGTCCTGCATGTTGTCCCCAGGTCGTCTCAGTTGCGCGCAGGCCTATTGTGGCTTGCCCAAGTCCCTTCACGCAACGGGAAAGGCTTCCCCGCAAGGCGCGGGGAAACCGTTTTTCCTTTGATCAGGAAGGCTTAGCCGCGAACACGGTCACGCTGTGCGGTGTAGACACCCGACGACAGGTTGTTCCATGCCGACGAAGCCGCCATCGACGACATCGCGCTGTCGTGGATCTTCTTGAACAGCTCATCGCTCATGTTCTCGTCCAGAACTTCCTGGCTGGCCTTGCCGAACGCATCCCAGACACTGTCGGGGAATTCCAGGACCTTGACGCCACCGGCCTGCAGGCGCTGCAGCGCTGCACCATTGTTGGCCAGGAACTGCGCCAGGTTCCACTGGTGTGCTTCTGCGGCAGCGATCTCGATGATCTTCTGCTGGGCCGGGGTCAGTTCATTGAACACGTCGCGGTTGGTTGCCAGCGACAGACCTGCGCCCGGCTCGTGGAAGCCCGCGGTGTAGTAGGTCTTGGTGATTTCCTGGAAGCCCGCTTTTTCATCGGCCCAGGGTCCGATCCACTCGGTTCCGTCAATCGCGCCGGACGACAGCGCCTGATACACTTCAGAACCGGGGATGTTCTGAACGGACGCGCCCAGTTTGCCCAGTGCTTTACCGCCCAGACCGGGCATACGGAACTTCAGACCATTGAAGTCTTCGGGGCTGTTGATCTCTTTCGAGAACCAGCCGCCCGCCTGCGCACCGGTGTTACCGGCCAAGAAGGACTTCAGGCCAAAGATTTCGCCCAGCTCATCATGCAGCTCCATACCGCCGTCATGATAGTACCAGTTCACCAGTTCCTGTGCGGTCATGCCGAAGGGCACGGCCGTAAAGAACGCATAGCCCGGGTGCTGACCGACAAAGTAATAGTCAGCGGCGTGATACATGTCGGCCTGACCGGACGACACCGCGTCAAACACCTCGAACGCGCCAACCAGTTCGCCTGCCGCTTTGATCTCGACATTCAGGCTGCCATCCGACATCGCGTTGATGCTGTCGGCACAACGCTGCGCGCTGTCAAACACGCCAGCCAGACCACGACCCCACGAGGTCACCATGGTCAGTGTGCGCTGTCCCTGCGCATAGGCCGGAGCCGCCAGAGCGGTTGCTGCAGCTGCCGAGCCGCCCAGCGCGGATTTTTTCAGAAATGAACGACGATCCATATGAGTGTTCCTCCCCTTCATAGTCACGATCCGGCAGAACCGGACCTGTCGCATTCAGTGCGCGTCAGCCTAATGTGAGCGAAGCGAAAGGGAATACCTACTACTGCGTAGAGAATCGATTTCTTTTGGGGATGCGGTGAAATTTCCGAACGAAAACTCCAACAAAAACGGCCCAAATACCGGAATTTCACAGACCAACGCCAATCTTTTTGCATTTTTGCCGCCGCTTGCGTATCGATTCGTCCATGCAAAGACTTCGACATCTGGTCTCGCTGACCTATGCGCAGAAACTGTCGCTGGTGGCCGCAATCCCGCTGGTTGTGGCCGTGGCCGCAATCGCTGTGCTTGTAGCCTATGAGGCACGTGCGACCGCCGAGCGCGAGATCGAAGCCCTGGAGCGCAGCCTGATAGAAGCCAAGAAAGAAGAACTGCGCAACTACGTGACGCAGGCGCGCAATGGTTTTGCCTATATCTATGGCCGCGCTGAACCGGATGACGAGGTATCAAAGAACCTTGTCTCGCAGATACTCTCGGCAATGATCTATGGGCAGGACGGGTTCTTTTTTGTTTACGACTATGATGGCAACAATCTGGTCAGCCCCCGTCAGACACAATTTATCAACCGCAACTGGGAAGGTCTGACCGACAGCGATGGCACGCCCATCGTTGACGAGTTCATTCGCCTCGCCCGTCAGGGGGCCGGGTGGCACAGCTTCATGTGGGAAAAACCCTCGACCGGGGATGAGGCGCAAATGATCGCCTATGTCGTCGGGTTGCAGGACTGGCGCTGGGTCGTGGGTACCGGGGTCTTCATTGACGACATTGTCGCCACGGTCGCCAACGCAAGAGCCGAGGTCGAGGCCCGCGTGCAACGCACCTTCATGTATATCGGCGCCATTGTTGTTGCCGCCGTTCTGATTGTCTTTGCCTCGGGCATGTTGCTGAACATTCGCGAGCGACGGTTGGCGGATGCCAAGCTGAAGGAACTGACGCAACGTGTCTTCGACGCGCAGGAAGAGGAACGCGGCCGGGTTGCCCGCGAACTGCATGATGGCATCAGCCAGATCCTTGTGGGTGTACGCTATGCGCTGGACAATGCGCGCCGCCGTCTGTTGCGCGGCGATGATGCAGGTGCGCGCGATCCGCTGGACAAAGGCATCGACCATCTTCGCACCGCCATCACCGAGGTGCGCCGCATCAGCCGCGACCTGCGCCCCGGCGTGCTGGACGACCTTGGCCTTGGACCTGCGCTGAAGGCTCTGACCGACGATTTTCGCGAACGAACCGGGATCGAGACCGAATTTTCCACCGTCGTTTTCCGAAACCGGCTGGATCAGGACAGCAAGATCGCGCTTTATCGCATCGCACAAGAGGCGCTGACAAATATCGAACGCCACGCGGATGCCTCTTATGTTACGATTGATCTGCGCGGCCACAAGAAAGGCGCAACCATGCGGATCACCGACAATGGCCGTGGGTTGCGCGCAGAATCAGGGACCCCGACCACCGGCATCGGCCTGCGCAACATGCAGGAACGAATTGAACAACTTGACGGATCGCTGCGTATTCTGTCATCACGCGGGCCGCGCGGCGGAACAGTGATCGAGGCCAGTCTGCCGCTGAGCCACCTGTTGCCACCGCAGGAAGACGCAACTCCGAACCGAAAGGCCGGTACATGAGCGCCAAAAACATCCGAGTTCTAATTGTCGACGATCATCCCATGGTGGCCGAGGGCATTCAGTCGATCCTTGAAAGCTACGACGATATCGAAGTGGTTGGAACACTCGGCAGCGGTCAGGCCGCGGTGGATCAGGCGGTTGGCCTCGCCCCGGATGTCATCCTGATGGACCTGAACATGCCTGGCCTCGGTGGTCTCAGCGCCACGGAGATCATTCTGGAACGCCTGCCCGATACGCGCATCCTGATCCTGTCGATGCATGACAGCCCCGAATACATTTCGACCGCGCTCAGCCACGGCGCAAAAGGCTATGTTCTCAAAGATGTCCCAACCGAAGAGATCAAGCAGGCCATCGATGCGGTCATGCGGGGTGAGCAGTATCTGTGCACCGGTGCCAGTGGGTCCCTGAAACCCAAAGGCGACAACGCACGCGAGGCGCTGACAGGGCGCGAGCAAACAATTCTGCTGGAACTGGCGCAGGGCAAATCAAACAAAGAGGTTGCGCAAAAGCTGGATATCTCGGTGCGCACGGTTGAAACGCATCGCAAGAACATCAAGCGCAAACTGGGAATTTCCTCGACTGCCGGGCTGACCCGCTACGCGCTGGAACATGGCATGCTGCAAGGCACCGGGGTCGGTTTCTGATCCTTGCGCAGCGCTGCCCGGCCCAACCAGAGAAGACGCGCCACAGGCGCGTTGACGGCGGGCGGGAGCGTTCACCTCCGGTAGTGCCCCTTCAATCCAGCAACTGATCCTTTCGCAAACCCTCACGCTCATAATGATGCGGCAACACGCGTCCATAAAGCTGCTGCGTCCGTTCGATCCCGCCGCACATGCCTTCGGCCTCGACAAATGAAAAGATACCCACATACCGCCGCCGCGTGCCCTTGACCGGTGCGACCCTGTGCAGAGAATAGCGGCCTTTGAATATCTGCAAGTCCCCAGGTCGCAATTCCAGCCGATGAACACGCGCCGTGTTTCCATCCAGAACCGAAGCGACCTGATCGAAATTCTCATCCTCGGCTGAGCGCAGATTGGGCGCGTATTCGAATGCACCGCCCTGCTCGCCATTCTGGATCGCTAGTGTCACGGTGTAGTTGTTGGTGTCGAAATGCCAGGGAAAGCCCTGCCCCTCTTCCACGACATTGATGATCACGTCCGCCAACGGGTCGTCGTAACGAAAGAAGCGGTCCTCAGGCTCATCCAGCGCATCCCGAATGAAGGGAAGAAATCCGCTAAACTCGTAAATCCTGCGCAAAGGACCGGACTGCGCAAAATTGTCGGCAGGAACAAACGCGTTCGAACGGTCATAGAACCGTCTGATCGGATGGGCGGCGTCGAACCGTGGGTCGTCTTTGGTGAAATAGGCATTTGTACGATTGAAAGACCGGTGTGCATTGGGCGCCACCTCGTCTGCCTCTTGCACCAAAAGCTCGATCCCCTGTGCATGTGCGAAACCCGGTAGAACCGCACATCCGTCCTGTTCCAACTCGCGCCGCAAATCCTCGATCAATCGCCTGTAAGCTGGCGAATCCGGGCGATCGATCGGATATCGTCCCAGATCTACCAGGTCCTGTAACATGCTCCGCCTCCCTCGTTTGCGACCACAAGGTCAGCGTGACCCAGACAAAACACCGGATCATGCCAGTTTCAGACATCGGCCTGACGCATTCAGACCTTCATACTTGTCCCGCCCTCAGGAAAACGACTGCCCTTTTCCCGGAAATTCCCGGCATGCGGCAATCTGCGCAACAAAATTTCGCAAAATACCGCCATTGAGATAGAAAATTGGTGGATTTGCCTGTTGACGCTCCTCCCCCCCGACCATAATGTCCCCTCCAAGCAAAAAGGAGCCTCTGGCGATGAGAACGCTAGTCGTAATCGTAGGAACCACGCGCATGGGCCGGTAACGGTAAACCATAATCGAACCCATGCGCCTCCGAAAATTCGGGGGCTTTTTTTTGTCAAACGCAAGACACATGTCGCGAACGGAGCAAAGCAGATGACACGTGAGATGACCGGCGCAAAGATGGTGGTTCAGGCCCTCAAGGATCAGGGCGTGGACACGGTTTTCGGATACCCCGGTGGCGCCGTCCTACCGATCTATGACGAGATCTTTCTGCAAAACGACATTCGCCACATTCTGGTGCGTCACGAACAGGGTGCGATCCACGCCGCCGAAGGCTATGCGCGGTCGACCGGTAAGCCGGGTGTTGCGCTTGTAACCTCTGGTCCCGGTGCCACAAACGCCGTTACTGGCCTGACTGATGCGTTGCTGGATTCGATTCCGATTGTGGTTCTGACCGGGCAGGTCCCGACCTTCATGATCGGATCGGATGCCTTTCAGGAAGCCGACACCGTTGGCATCACCCGCCCCTGCACCAAGCATAACTGGCTGGTAAAGGACACGAATTCGCTGGCCGAAACGCTGCACGAGGCGTTCCATGTGGCCAAGTCGGGCCGTCCCGGCCCGGTTCTGATCGACATTCCCAAGGATGTGCAGTTTGCCACGGGTGAATACAACAGTCCCAAACCTTCGACCTCGCATTACCAGCCAGTGCTGAAAGGCGATCTGGAGGAAATCAACGAACTTGTTGCAGCCATTGAAAAAGCCAAGAAACCAGTTTTCTACACGGGTGGTGGTGTCATCAACTCTGGCCCCGCAGCCAGCCAGTTGCTGCGCGAGTTGGTGGATTCCACGGGCTTCCCGATCACCTCAACCCTGATGGGTCTGGGTGCCTATCCGGCGTCGGGCGAAAACTGGTTGGGGATGCTGGGGATGCATGGCCTCTACGAGGCGAACCTTGCGATGCATGGCTGTGACCTGATGATCAACATCGGCGCACGGTTCGACGACCGGATCACCGGGCGCATCGACGCGTTCTCTCCAAAGTCGAAGAAAGCCCATATCGATATTGATCCGTCTTCGATCAACAAGGTCATCCGTGTGGACATCCCGATTGTCGGCGACGTGGCGCATGTACTGGAAGACATTCTGAAGGTGTGGAAGTCACGCGGGCGCAAGACCGATGCGGCAGCCGTCAAGAAATGGCAGGCGCAGATCTCTGAATGGCGCAAGATCAACTGTCTGTCCTACACCAACAGCGAAAAGTCGATCAAACCGCAATACGCGCTGCAACGTCTTGAAGAGCTCACGAAAAAGCATGATCGCTATATCACGACCGAGGTTGGGCAGCATCAGATGTGGGCGGCACAATATCTTGGGTTCGAAGATCCCAACCGCTGGATGACATCGGGCGGGTTGGGCACTATGGGCTACGGCTTCCCCGCCTCCATCGGTGTGCAGATGGCACATCCTGACGCGTTGGTAATCAACGTCGCCGGTGAAGCCTCTTGGCTCATGAACATGCAGGAAATGGGCACGGCCGTTCAGTACCGCCTGCCCGTCAAGCAGTTCATCCTGAACAACGAGCGTCTGGGCATGGTCCGGCAGTGGCAGGAACTGCTGCATGGCGAGCGCTATTCGCACAGCTGGTCCGAAGCCCTGCCCGATTTCGTGAAACTCGCCGAGGCGTTTGGCGCCAAAGGTATCCTGTGTTCCGACCCCGCCGATCTGGACGATGCGATCATGGAGATGATCAACTACGACGGCCCAGTGATCTTCGACTGTCTGGTCGAAAAGCACGAGAACTGCTTCCCGATGATCCCGTCCGGCAAAGCGCATAACGAGATGCTTCTGGGTGAGGCCGAAACGCAGGGCGTGATCGACAGCAAAGGTTCGGTTCTGGTCTGATACCGTCCGAGGATTACCGCCGGGCGACCATTGCGCCCGGCAAACACAGGATGATGAAAGGGACATAAATGTCTGCCCTACATATCAAAAAAGGCTCCAATCGCCATTCGGCCTATAACCTACGGCCTACCTTCTCGGACGTGCAGGAACGCCACACCATTGCCGTGCTGGTCGAGAACGAACCCGGTGTCCTGGCCCGTGTGATCGGTCTGTTCTCGGGGCGCGGATACAACATCGAAAGCCTGACCGTGGCCGAGGTGGATCACACAGGACACCTGAGCCGCATCACCATTGTCACCACCGGCACACCGCAGGTGATCGAACAGATCAAGGCGCAGCTGGGGCGGATCGTGACTGTCCATGACGTGCATGACCTGACGGTCGAAGGCCCTTCGGTTGAACGCGAACTGGCCATCATCAAGGTCGTGGGTGAAGGCGACAAACGCGTCGAGGCGCTGCGCCTGGCTGACATCTTCCGTGCCAATGTGGTCGACAGCACCCTGAACTCTTTCATCTTCGAGATCACCGGCGCGCCGGACAAGATCGACGCTTTTGCTGACCTGATGCGCCCGTTGGGCCTGATGGAAATCGCCCGCACCGGCGTGGCGGCCCTGCTGCGCGGCGACTGAACAATATACCCGCCTTGGGGCTTTTCCTGCATCCAAGGCGGGAGCACATCTTTAAGTTGGTGGGCATTTGCAAAATCAACCCACGCGTCCTTCTATGCGCTAAATTTGCCATAGGGTAAGCTTTTCCGGATAAAGATTAGGCATTTTCAGATAAAGCCTATTGCCATTGCGCTTTATGGCATTAGCCTCAACGCGCAACGCGACGTGGGGATACGTTGCTTGGGGTCAATCTGTACGATTTTTCACTGCGCGCCGGGGCTTGGTTCCAGTGCTGCGATGGTTTTTCAGGAATCTCAGCAAGACGTGGGCATCCATGACCAACGACATTCGCAGCCCGGCTGAAGTTCGCGCGATGTTTGGCGCGAACCTGCGGCAATTGGCACGAAGGTATCGGTCGGTCTCGGCACTGTGCCGCAAGCTTGGCGTAAATCGCACGCAATTCAACAGGTATCTTTCGGGCGAAAGTGTTCCACGGCCAGATGTTCTGGATCGCATCTGTCGGTTTTTCGACGTGGATGCGCGCATTCTTCTGAAGCCGCTGGACGAAATTGAAAAGGTCGAGGATCACGCCGCGAAAACTGCCTTGACCGAGTTTCTGGGGTCAGGTGTGGACATGATCGCCAGAACTGCGTTTTCTCCGGGGTTTTATGCCGTGATCGAAAGCGTCTCGGCCTCGCACCGTATGACCCTTCTGCACGCCCGGCCACAGGCCCAATGCACATTGATACGCGGATATGTGTCGCGCGCGGCGATGCCTGAGGCAACGCCGCAAGCGCGCGAAATACAAGGGATCGTCGCCTGCACCGGCAGTTCCGTCTATATGCTGACCTCTCAGCGGGAGGGTCAAAACAGTCGCGTTTATATGATTTCACCCGATCCGACGGGAACAGCGGTTCAGTGGCGGGGTACGGTTATCAGCCCCGCCACCCCTGAAGCACCGGAGCCCGTGGTTCTGAAATATCTCGGGCATGATGCAGCTGCAATTTTCGCCGCTGCGCGGCTGTCCACGAACAATCCGGCTCAGCAACTCTGACCTGTTATCTCAGGACGATGTGCCCTCCCCTTCGACTTGGGTGATTTGCCTATACAGGTGCCAACTGGCGTGGCCCAACAGTGGCAGAACCACCAGAAGGCCCAGAAACCAGGGCACCATGGCCAGGAACGTCAGAACAGCGATGATTACCCCCCAGACAAGCATCACCGGAAAGTTTCCGGACACATAGGTAAAGCTTGCAATCATCGCAGTGACAAAATCCAGTTCGCGATCCAACAGCAGTGGGATCGACAAAACGGTGATCATATACAGAACGGTTGCGAAAACCGCCCCAACCACCGTGCCCACAGCCAGCATTGTCAGGCCATTTGCCGTCAGAAAGACTTCAAGCGAGGACGACACGTTTGTCATCGTAGCCAGCCCAAGGAACAGGGCAAAGATCATGTGCCCCAGAAAAAACCAGAACAGAAACACCACGACAATGATGGCACAGATCGACGGCAATTGCCGACGGCTTTGTTGCAGCACGACACCAAAGATCGCGCCAAGGCCCAGCGGTTCGCCCTGTTCCAGCCGGTGCGACACTTCGTAAAGGCCAACAGCGGCAAACGGGCCGATCAACGGAAAGCCAATGGCTGCCAGAACCAGCCAGAAGGTTGTACCGGTCTGGATGGTGACCCATGCCATCGCCCATCCCGCAAGCACGTAGAACCCGGCAAAGATCAACCCGAACTGCGGCGCGTGCCGAAAGTCGGCCCAGGCGCGCTTCAACGCCGTGCGCAGCATAGCGGTATCTACCGGGCGCATGTCCGGAACACCAAAAGGCTTTTCCATGTCGTCTTCTCCTCCCTTACCGACGTTATGACATCGCCGGTCTCTTGTTTGGCCAGTCGGTTTCGGCGTGATAAGCCGCTCCGACCGACAGTAATTTGTGATCCGACCCTCTTGGTCCAAACAGTTGAAAGCCCATGGGCAGGCCCTGCACACCAAATCCCGCGGGCGCGGCCAGACAAGGCAAGCCAATCAGGCTGACCGGTACCGTGACATGCATCCAGCGATGATATGTATCCATTGCGCGGTCCGCGACCCGGGTGGGGTAAGGTGTTTCGATCCCAAACGGCCAAACCTGTGCGGATGGCAGGACCAGGGCATCAAACTGCTCGAACAGTTCCGCCGCGCACCGGAACCATTCTGACCGGATTACGCTGGCGTGATGCACGTCCATGGCACTCATCGTCAGACCCCGGTCCAGCTCCCACTGGGCTGTGTCTTTCAGATGGTCCCGTCGTTCAGCCAAAGGTTCCAGCCCTGCGGCGACAGTCCAGGACCGCAGGGTGATCCAACTGGTCCATAACCGTTCGGCATCGAAAGGCGGGGCGACATGTTCAACACGCGCGCCCCGCGCTTCGAACACCTTCAACGCATCTCGGCACAGCTCAAGGATTCCGGCTTCAACTGGAAAGGCCCCGCCCCAATCGCCCAGCCAGCCAATGCGCAGCCCGTTCAGATCTGCTGCGACAACCGGGGAAACCGGTGCATATTCTCCGACCAATGGCAGGCGCGGATCGGGCCCCGAGATCACGTCGAGCAGGATGCCAAGATCTTCAGGACTGCGCGCCATTGGACCCAATGTGGACAGCTGATGCAGGAAACTATCGCCGACCGGATCAGACGGCACCCTGCCCCAGCTTGGGCGAAAGCCGTAGACGTTGTTCCAGGCCGCCGGGTTGCGCAGGCTGCCCATCATGTCGGACCCGTCGGCCAATGCCACCATACCCGTCGCCAAAGCCACTGCCGCCCCACCGGATGAGCCACCGCAGGTGTAACTGGCGTCATACGGATTGCGCGTCGCACCATAGACCGGGTTGAACGTGTGCGAGCCCAGCCCGAATTCCGGCGTATTGGTCTTGCCGATCAGGATGGCGCCCGCGGCCCGCATCCTGGCGGCAATCAGATCATCCCTGTCAGGGACGACATCCCTGAAAACAGGCGATCCATGCGACGAGACAATACCTGCCACATTGACCAAATCCTTGACCGCAATTGGCAGGCCGTGCAGCGGGCCAGTGACAGGACCGCTGTCGCGGGCCTGCGCTTCGGCCTTCAGCTCGCCCTTGTCCCGCAGCGCCACGATGGCGTTCACGTCACCGTTGACTTTGGCAATGCGATCCAGCGTGGCCCGCATGACTTCTGTGGCCGAAACCTGCCGGGTAGCCAGTTGGTTCAGAAGCTCTGTGGCAGATATCCGGGTCAGGTCCATAACACGCCAGTCTGTTGTTGGTCTTCAACAGCCTAGCGAGCGGTTCACCTCATTTAAACCCACTGTTTAGATGTGTCTTTTCTTGTCTCACAAACAACAGCATCACAACGCTCTGCGGTGCAATGGCAGGTTGCTGTCCCGGCCCAACCAATACCATAGACAAAGGGCAATGGCGCCACCACTCAACACCAGCCAGACCCCACCCCACAGCATCGCGGTGCCGCCGAATTCCTCGGCCAACAGGAACGCGTCCGAGCGTGCGCCGGATCGTCGGATGGTGTCATCAAAGATATCAAACGGCACGTAGATCATGCTGGTCAGCCCGACAACGCGCAGCACCAGATCACTGACCTCGTGGCTCAGAAACCACGCTGTCGCAATCATTGCCGCCCCGACGCCTGCGCAAAACAGCAAGGCGAAAGCATCGCGTATGTACAGCAGTGCGATCAGACACATGATTGCGCCAAAAACAGCCAGAACAGCCCGGTCAGCATTTGTCCTCAAGGCGATGATCAAAAGCGCCATACCAAACACAAGCGAGCCGAGATAGCCGGCGGACAGGCTGAGAAACCTGCTGCCGCCTCGGCCGATCACCATTCCGCCTTGCTGGGGTGAGATCGTGAAACTCTCGACCGAGCCGCCAGTCAATAGGATTGTCACGGCATGAGACAGCTCATGCAGAAAGACGACCAGAATTTTCAGCGGAACAACAAACGGCGTGTTCCAGAGCGCAAAGACCAGACCGGTGATCAGGATTAGCTGCCAGTGCCCTTTCAGCAGGTCCGGAAAGGAACGCTGGCGTGTCACCTTAGCTGTCGCCCTGCGCCTCGGATCGGCTTTTGCCTGCCACGTTCAGGGCCAAGGTTGCCGCCATGAAACCGTCCAGGTCCCCGTCCAGAACCCCTTTGGTATCCGAGGTTTCGTGATTGGTTCGCAGGTCCTTGACCATCTGATAGGGCTGCAAGACGTAAGACCGGATTTGGTTGCCCCAGCCCGCATCGCCCTTAGCCTCGTGCGCCGCGTTGATATCCGCGTTGCGGCGATCCAGTTCCTGCTGGTACAGGCGCGATTTCAGGGCTTTCATGGCAATATCACGGTTCTGGTGCTGCGACTTTTCCGAGCTGGTCACAACAATCCCGGTCGGGATGTGCGTGATCCGAACAGCCGAGTCGGTGGTGTTCACGTGCTGGCCGCCAGCCCCCGAAGAGCGGTAGGTGTCGATGCGAATATCGGCCGGGTTCACCTCGATCTCGATATTGTCGTCGACCACCGGATAGACCCAGACCGAGCTGAAAGACGTGTGGCGTTTTGCTGCCGAGTCATAGGGCGAGATCCGCACCAGCCGGTGTACGCCGCTTTCCGATTTCAGCCAGCCATAGGCGTTGTGACCGGAAATCTTGTAGGCTGCGGATTTGATCCCCGCTTCTTCGCCCGGTGTCTCGGATTGCAGCTCGACAGTGTAACCCTTTTTCTCGGCCCAGCGCACATACATGCGCGCCAGCATCGACGCCCAGTCGCAGCTTTCGGTTCCCCCCGCGCCCGAGTTGATTTCGAGGAACGTATCATTGCTGTCGGCCTCACCGTCCAGCAGCGCCTCAAGCTCTTTTTTGGCGGCTCTGGCTTTCAGCGTCTTGATCGCCGCTTCGGCATCCTGAACGACTTCTTGGTCTTCCTCCATCTCGCCCAACTCGATCAGTTCGATATTGTCGTTGAGGTCGGTCTTGATGGATTCATACGTCTCGATTGCATCGACCAGCATCTGCCGCTCGCGCATCAGTTTCTGCGCGTTTTCAGGGTTATCCCAAAGGTTGGGGTCTTCGACGCGCGCGTTGAATTCCTCAAGGCGATGCGGTGCGGTTTCATAGTCCATACGCTGCGCCAGCAGCTCCAGCGACTTTTTGATATCCGCCACGATGTTCTGGGTTTCGGCGCGCATGGTCTTGTCCCAACTTGCTCAATCAGGCCTGCGTGATAGCAAGAGGTGCGAGACACCACAAGACAGGCTGGATGCTGAATGCAAAACACAGTCGAAGAGTTTCTGGGCAGATGGGATTTGCACTTTCCTGAACTGGTTGCGGACACCGGCCATGCAAGAGTGTGGAAAGTACAATCCAATTGCGGCCCAGCTGCCTTGAAGCTTTATCGCAGGCAAGATCGCGGGAACGAAAAACCGGGCACAAACTTGTTGGTCGGGTGGCGCGACAGGGGCGCTGTTCGGATTTTGGAAGAGGCACGGAGCGCCGTACTGATGGAGTGGTTGGATGGACCATCTCTGGGAGATATCGCCCGCGCGGGCAGGCCCGAAGAAGCCGTCAAGACACTTGCGGAAACAGCAGCGTGTTTGCACGCAGGGGACCCGGTCAGCGCCACTGGAATGAAACCCTTGCAACAGGTGTTCGCCCCCTTGGCTGAATGCACCTTTGCGGCCGAGTGCCCTGCCCAACTGCGTAACGCGGTGAAGTCAGCGATTGCACTAAGTGAAGACTTGTTAGACAGCCAACCTTCACCCGTACCTCTTCACGGGGACTTTCATCCAGACAATGTCATTATGACACTATCAGGACCCCGGATCATCGATGCAAAAGGTTATCTAGGCGATCCCGCTTTTGAACTGGCCAACGCGTTGCGACACCCTAAGGGAATGCCGGATCTTGTGCGCCAACCCCTGCAAATCGAAACCTGTCTGTCGGAGTATTCCAAAGCAATGAGTGTTCCACGAATACGGCTGGCTCAATGGGCTGCCGCGAAATGCGCATTGTCCATCTACTGGCGATCTGACGGCCCGATCTGCGGTGACGCAGAAGCTGATCTACTAAACCTGTTTCTGAAAGCGGCCGGTCAGTAAAGCCCGCCGGTGCTCAGGTCCCCTTGGGAAGCTTTCGGACCAACGGTCACGGTCTGGCCCGTCGACGTCTGAACCTGTACACCAGCGCGCTGGACTTCTTCAAACAATGGCAGGTCCGATCCGATGGCAAAACCACCATCATAGACACGGTCGATAAAACCATCGACGCCGTCGCGGAAGAATTCGGCCACGACATAGTCACCGGTGGCATCATCGGGCAGACGGGCCCCGCTGAAGCGGTCGATCTTGATGAAATGACCGCCTTCCGGCACTTCAAACGGACCGCCGCCGTATTTTTCGACCGCTTTTTCCATGAAGCTCTGGAACACAGGGCCACACAGCGTGCCACCATAGGCCCCACGTCCCATCGGACGCGGTCGGTCATAACCGATATAGCAACCGGCCACGATGTTCGACGTAAAGCCGATGAACCACGCATCCTTGGAGTCGTTGGTGGTTCCGGTTTTGCCCGCTGTTGGCACGGGCAGATTCACAACGCTGGATGCCGTCCCGCGATCGACCACACCCTTCATCATCGATGTCAGCTGATAGGCGGTGATCGCATCCATGACCTGCGCGCGATCCGTGACAAGGGTGGGCGATTCATCTGGTTCCAGCCAGGTCGAGTTACAGTCCAGACACTGACGGTCATCGTGGCGATAGATGGTTTTTCCGAACCGGTCCTGAATGCGGTCGACCAGAGTGGGTTCCACACGCTGGCCGCCATTGGCGAACATCGCATAGGCCGCGACCATCTTGTAAAGCGTGGTTTCCTCGGCCCCCAGCGAGTTGGCCAAAAATGCGCCCATCCTGTCATAGACACCGAACCGTTCCGCATAGCCCGCAACGACAGGCATTGTAACTTCCTGCGCCAGACGGATGGTCATCAGGTTCCGCGACTGTTCGATCCCTGTACGCAAAGGTGTGGGGCCGTAGAACTTGTTGGAAGAGTTCTTGGGGCGCCACAGCCCCTGCGGCGTGTTCACTTCGATCGGCGCATCGACGACGATGGTCGCGGGGCTGTATCCGCTGTCAAGCGCAGCAGCATAAACAAACGGCTTGAAGGACGATCCCGGCTGGCGCTGTGCCTGTGTGGCCCGGTTGAACACGGTATCCTGATACGAGAACCCGCCCTGCATCGCCAGAACGCGACCCGAGTTCACATCCATCGCGACAAAGGCACCCTGCACCTCTGGCACCTGGCGGGCTGACCATTGCCCATCTTCACCCGCAACAACAAAAATGACATCGCCGCGCTTGAAGTTGGCCGCAAAATCACCCTGCATCCATTTGATGTCCGCGCGCGGGATTATCCCATCGGCAGGACCTTCTTCGACACCAACGGTCAGTTGCTGGTCGGTCATGCCCAAAACCACAGCGGGATACCACCGGGTTGGCAGAATGACGTCGCGCGGAACTTCCACGGCCGCCAGCGCCTCGCGCCATTGCGCCTCATCCGCCAGTTTTTCTTCCGGGATCACGTCACCTGTTCCGCGCCATTTGCCTCGGGAGCGGTCGTATTTCTCAAGCGCCTCGCGCAGGGCACGTGCGGCCTCAACCTGCATTTCCTCATCCACCGATGCACGCACGGTAAAGCCGCCGGTAAAGAACTCGCCCTCACCAAAATCTTCGCTCAGCTGGCGACGGATTTCGTCGGTGAAATAGTCGCGGGGCGGCAGGGCTGTACGGAAGCTTTCAAAATCTCCGTTCTGGACCGAACGCAATGGCAATTCGACCTCGGCCTCATAAGTCGCCTGATCGATGTAACCGTTCTGCTGCATCTCGCGTAACACGTAATTGCGGCGGGCCAGAAGGCGCTCTTTTTGCCAAACGGGGTGGTAATCTGACGGCGCTTTGGGCATGGCAGCCAGCATGGCGGCCTCATGCGGGGCCAGTTCCTGGAGGGTCTTGTTGAAATAGGTCTGTGCGGCGGCAGTCACACCATAAGAGTTCTGGCCCAGAAAGATCTCGTTCATATAAAGTTCGAGTATCTGTTCTTTGTCCAATGTATCCTCAAGCCGGGTCGCAAGAATGATTTCCTTGATCTTGCGCTCAGCCCGGCGGTCACCGGACAGCAGAAAGTTCTTCATGACCTGCTGCGTGATGGTCGACGCACCGCGTACGGTTTCGCCCTTGGTCCGCACCGCCTCGACCCCGGCGGCAATGATGCCGCGCGGGTCATAGCCCTGATGGTTGTAGAAATTCTTGTCTTCCGCCGAAATAAACGCCTGCTTCACCAGATCCGGGATTTCCTCGGACGGGGTGAACAGGCGGCGTTCCTGCGCGAATTCATCAATCAGCTTGCCTTCACCCGAATAGATCCGGCTGATTGTGGGTGGTTTGTACTGTGCCAGCGACTCGTGGCTGGGCAGATCGCGCCCATACATCCAGAACACCGCACCGATCACCAGCGCGGCCATGAAAATACCCAATGTCACGAGGCTGAAAATCGCCCCGAAAATCGAAAGAATGAACCGGATCACGTTACTGCCTTTTTCTCGCGGTGCCGCCTATATAGTGATGCGCCGCCCAAGGGTCAAAACACCGAGCGTATTCTAGCCGTTTTGCGCCGCAAGGTCACTGGCCAATAAGGGATTTGCGGATCACATCCTGCTGGCGCCAATCTTCAAGCCCCCGATGAATTCCCAGCGCCATTCTCGCCCGCCAATCAGGATCATTGAGGTTCTTCAGGTCTCTGGGGCTGGACAGAAATCCAAGCTCGACCAGAACCGACGGGATGTCCGCCGCCTTGAGTACTGAAAAAGACGCAGTACGCAGGGGTTTGCCGTTCATCGGCCCCCCTTGTTGTGCCAGACCGTTTGCAATGGCCTTGGCCAGCGCGCTTGTGCGTGGCATCGTTTCCTGACGGGCCATGTCCAGCAGAACATCCGTGATCTGATCATCTGCCCCGTTCAGATCGACACCGGAAATCAAATCCCCGCGGTCGTGCCGTTCCGCCAGCTTCGCACTGGCCACATCCGAGGCATCGTTGGACAGGGTATAAACCACCGCACCATGCGCCCGCCCTTCGGACAGGGAATCAGCGTGCAGCGAAATGAACAGGTCCGCACCGGCCCGGTGCGCCAGCGCAATTCGGCGCTCCAACGAGACGAACTGATCGTCGACCCGTGTCAAAACCACCTCGTACCCGCCTGATCTTAGAAGGATTTCGCGCAGCTCACGCGCGAAAGTCAGCATCAGGGTTTTTTCATCAATCGCGTCAGTCTCGGCCCCCGGATCAATGCCTCCGTGGCCCGGATCCAGCATGACACGCAAGGGTCGGTCGGCACTGCGCACCGCGGCTTGCGGCACATCCGCCGGTTCCGGCAAGTCCCAGCCCGGGTTTCGCGGCGCACCTGCCGAGGCGTTGAAAGCATCGAAATCCGTCCCCTTGAGGTCGAGCGACAGCAATGCGGCCCCCGAATCCTCTGCCACCGACAATTCTGCCTTCGTCACTGCCATCGGCGCACCCAGTTCCAGCACCAGACGTGACCAACCCGGAACATATGCGCCAAACTGCACACCGCTGATGCGATCGGATTGCAGGAAATCTTCGCGGGTCAGCCCGGCCCAATCCACTTCGTTGAAGTCCAGAACCATACGGTAGGGATCCTGCAAGGTGAAAATCCTGTAGGGAACGCCCTGACTGAGGGCGATGTCCACCCGAACACCGGTACGCCCGACATCCGTAATACGGCTCTGGTCAGGCTGGACACGCGCCAACGCGCTGAAATCCTGCGCAATGGCACCACCAGCCAACGCCCAGAACAGCGCAATGCTAAAGAAGATCCTGCTCATGGCCTCAAGTTTTCCCGAGATCGTTTGTCGGTCACCCTATACCACAAGGGGCGGTTTGTGAACGGCTCAGGCCCGTTCCGTGACAGCACCGCGCCGGATCATAAACAGGCGCAAACGCTCAAGCCCTTCCTGAATGTCATCCGTCGCGCGCGCATAGGAAAAACGCAATGTGGTATGGCCGCGCTGCGGGTCAAAATCCAGCCCGGGTGTCACAGCCACACCGGCCTGTTCCAGAATCTCGGCCGCAAATGCGCGGCTGTCATCGGTCAGATCAGACACATCGGCATAGACATAAAACGCCCCGTCGGGCGGCGCGATGTTCGAAAACCCGGCCTTGGGCAGCCCGTCCAGCATCAGCGCGCGATTGCGGCGGTACACGTCCAGATTGGCTTGCAATTCGTTGTCGCAATCCATCGCAGCCAGCGCCGCGACCTGACTGGCGTGGGGGGCGCAGATGAACATGTTCTGAGCGATCCGTTCGACCACGCGCACCTGATCCTCGGGCACCACCATCCAGCCTACGCGCCATCCGGTCATCGAAAAGTACTTCGAGAACGAGTTGATCACATAGCATTCATCTGTCAGTTCCAGCGCCGTCACGGCCTTGGCTTCGTATTCCAGCCCGTGGTAAATCTCGTCACTGATGAACGACGCGCCCTGCCCGTGCGCCGCCTCGATCAGGGCACCCATGGCGGCGCGATCCAACATCGTACCGGTCGGGTTTGCGGGTGAAGCCACCATCAGCCCTTTCAGGTCCATCCCCTGAATATCCGCTGCGACAGGCTGCAACCTGTTTTCCGGCGCGGTCGGCAGGTCGACCGGGACCAGACCCAGCGCCTTCAGGATCTGGCGATAGGACGGATAGCCGGGCGCCCCGATACCGACACGGTCGCCACTGTCGAACAAAGCGGTAAAGGTCAGCAGGAATCCGCCGGACGAGCCAGGTGTGATCACCACCCGCTCGGGGTTCAGGTCGACATTATACCAATCGCCGTAAAGCCGGGCGATCCGCTGCCTCAGGGCGGGCAGACCCAGGGCAACCGTATAGCCCAGCGGGCCTTGCTCCATCGCCGCGGCCAAAGCTTCGGTCGCACCCTTGGGCGCGCCGGTTCCGGGCTGGCCGACTTCCATGTGGATCACGTGGCGACCTGCCTCTTCGGCCTTGCGTGCCGCCTCCATCACATCCATCACGATGAAGGGATCGACCCCGGACCGGGTTGAGTTTCTCATGCCCATCTCCCATGTTGCAGTCATGGCTTTTGAGCGCGTATCCCGGTTGGCGTCAATCCCGGCCTTGATGGTTGCCGTTGTCGTCTGGCTGGCGGCAGCGGTGCAATCGCACGCGCAAAGCCTGATCCGCGACCCTGATATCGAACATGGCCTGCGTGAACTGGCCTTTCCGGTGTTGCGGGCTGCGGGGCTGAACACGAACCGGGTTCAGATTCTGGTCGTAAACGACAACACGTTCAATGCATTCGTCATCGACTACAACGCGATTTATGTGAACTACGGGCTGATTCTGACCGTCGAAAGCCCCGAGATGTTGCAGGCTGTCATCGCCCACGAGGCCGCCCATATCTCGAATGGTCATCTGGCACGACGGGCTGAGAACCTGAAAGCGGCGCAGCGCAACGCCAGCCTCGGCACGGCTTTGGCCCTACTGGCAGCTGCGGCGGGTGGGGGCGAGGCCGCCATCGGGATCGCTGCTGGCACCCAAGGCGCAGCAATTCGCGGTTTTCTGGGTCACACCCGCGCGGAAGAGGCATCCGCCGACCGCAGTGCCGCAAGTTACCTGCGATGGGCCGAAATCTCACCCAGCGGGATGGTGGAACTGCACCGGAAGTTCGCCGGTCAGGAACTGCTGAGTGTCGCCAATCAGGACCCCTATATGCGCTCACACCCAACAAGCCGTGATCGTCTGCGCGCCGCCGAGGCGTTCCTGGACGAGTTTGGCGACCGCGCCGTTCCAAACCCCAATTCGGATTACTGGTTTGCGCGGGTTAAAGGCAAGCTGTCGGCCTTTCTGCGGTCGCCCAGTTGGACCTTGCGGCGTGCCGGTGAAGAACCCTATCGCGACATCCGCCTGATGCGAGAGGCTTCGGCCTATCATCAGAACCGCGATCTGTCCCGCGCCCGTGCCGCGATAGACGCGGCACTTGCCGAACGTCCTGATGACCCGTTCTATTTCGATCTGAAAGGACAAATCCTGTTGGAAAACAGAAGGGTAAGCGAGGCTGTTAAAGCCTATGCAAGCGCTGTTGAAAAGGCCCCGAACAATGCGTTGATCCTTGCGGGCTATGGGCGCGCCCTGCTGGCGCAAGGGGAAACAAAACAGGCATTGAATGCATTGGAACAGGCGCGTGCGCGCGACTTTCGTAACGCACGCCTGATGCAGGACTTGGGTGTGGCTTACGCGCAGGTCGGAAATAACGGTATGGCTTCGACCGTGACGGCAGAGCGTTACGCGCTGCAAGGTCGGATGGAGGATGCCGGAATTCACGCGAAACGGGCTGTAGGACAGTTGCCCGAAGGCTCTCCGGGTTGGCAAAGGGCACAAGACGTGCTGATTGCCTCAGAACGACTCAAGAAAGATAAAAGGAAACGGAAATGATCCTCAGACATGCTGCACCTGCCCTTCTGGGGCTTTCCATGGCGGCGACCTCAGCACAGGCGCTGGACCTAAACGCGATGAATGATGCCGAAAAGGCAGAGTTTGGCGCTCAGGTACGCGAATACCTGCTGGAGAACCCCGAAGTCATTATCGAGGCAATCAATATCCTCGAACAGCGAAACGCAGTGGCCGAAGCGGCCGCCGACAAAGAACTGGTCGCCGCCAATGCGGCCGAACTGTTCGACGATGGCTATAGCTGGGTCGGCGGCAACCCGGATGGCGATATCACGCTGGTCGAATTCATGGACTACCGCTGCGGCTATTGCCGCCGTGCGGTGCCCGAAGTGGCAAACCTGCTGGCCAGCGACGGCAATATCCGGTTTGTGATCAAAGAGCTGCCAATTCTGGGCGACGCATCTGTTTTGTCCTCGCGCTTTGCCGTGGCCACCAAACACGTCGCTGGTGGTGACGCCTATAAACAGGTTCACGATGCCCTGATGGCCTTCAACGGCGAACCGTCCGAAGTTACCCTGCGCCGCATCTCTGACGGGCTGGGTCTGGACAGTGACGCGATCATCGCCGCGATGGACAGCGACAGCGTCACGGATGAGATCAGCCGCACCCGTGCCCTGGCGCAACGGATGCAGATTTCGGGCACGCCCTCATTCGTGTTGGGAACCGAGTTGCTGCGCGGCTATCTGCCCGCCGATCAGATGCAGCAGATTGCAGATGGCGTTCGCGCAGAACAGGGTTGATAGGTATTGGGGGCGGCACAGCTGCCCCCAGACAAAAAGGCGGACTGATCACTGACCTCAGCCGTCTGCCGGTTCCACGGCCCGTTGATAGAGATGCCACGTTGTATGGCCAAGGATCGGCAAGGTAAAGATCAAGCCCATAAACGCCGGAACCATCGACAACAACATTGTGACCGAGATGATCGCTGCCCAGCCAAGCATGACCACAGGGCTTTCCGAGACGACGCGTAAAGACGTCAACATGGCTGAAACGAAATTTGTTTCCCGGTCCAGAAGCATAGGCATGGCGACGACAGTTACCGAAAACAGGACAGCCGACAGGAACGCCCCGACACAGGTGCCGATTGCAAGGAATGTCCACCCCTGCGGAGTGAACAAGATGATGTTCAAGAATCCATCGAAATCCGAAAAGGATGAATTCTGCAGGATGATCGCAAGCCAAAGCCGGACCTGATAAACCCAAACCCAGAAAATGAACAGCGTGACAAAGGCCATCCAGCCCATTTCGCGCTTGCGTTGATCGGCCATGACAGTGAGGATTTCATACCAGCCAAAACTCTCGCCCTTCTGTAACCGCCGGGACATCTCATAAAGTCCTGCAGCGGCGAAAGGCGCGACCAGAGGAAATCCGACAATCGCAGGAATGATCATCCAGATCTTGCCAAGCCAGACCAAGCTCCAGACCATCAGGATTCCGAAAGCTGCATAGAAAAGCCCGAAGAAACCGCTCATGAAGGGGCGCGCCAGAAAATCGGAAAACCCAGCTTTCAGTGACGCCTTTATATCATCCGAAGTAACACGATTGACCTTGGGCATGGCCTGCTGGTGTGGCGTCAGGTTCTCGGGTGGCGTAGGGCCTGCGGTCTTGGATGTCATGACACACTCCTCCCAAAGCATGGGTCCGCGCTGGTCTGCTTACCGACGGAACCAGCGGCGAAACAGGCAAGTTCAGTCACGAAACAAGTTAGCAACAGCTCAGGCACTGGGGCAAGGGATGAGTAAGGTCGCTATGCCTGCGTTACCGACACAGCCGACCCCACACTACTCTGCCGCTTCCGCAGCCGCGTCCAGTTCAGCCGCTTTCTTTTCGACCTGTTCCACGATGTGGTCGATCATCTGATCGTTGGACATCTTGTGGCTGGCCTTGCCCGCCAGATAAACCATCCCGGATCCTGCCCCGCCACCGGTAAACCCGACATCGGTCATCAGCGCCTCGCCCGGTCCGTTGACCACGCAACCGATAATCGACAGGCTCATCGGTGTCTTGATGTGTTCCAGACGGCGTTCCAGCGCCTCGACGGTCTTGATGACGTCAAACCCCTGCCGTGCGCAGGACGGGCATGAGATGATGTTGACGCCCCGGTGGCGCAGACCAAGGGATTTGAGGATTTCAAAGCCAACCTTCACCTCTTCCACCGGATCGGCAGACAGGCTGACGCGGATCGTGTCGCCGATCCCCATCCACAGCAGGTTGCCCAACCCGATGGCAGATTTGATGGTGCCGGACACCAGTCCGCCCGCCTCGGTGATACCCAGATGGATGGGCGCATCAGTGGCTTCGGCTATGCCCTGATACGCGGCGGCGGACAGGAAAACGTCGCTGGCCTTCACACTGATTTTGAACTCATGAAAATCATTGTCCTGAAGGATGCGGATATGTTCCAACCCGCTTTCGACCATCGCTTCGGGGCACGGCTCGCCATATTTCTCAAGCAGGTGCTTTTCCAGACTGCCCGCATTCACGCCGATCCGGATCGAGCAATTGTGGTCGCGCGCGGCCTGAATGACTTCTTTCACCCGGCGTTCATCGCCGATGTTGCCGGGATTGATGCGCAGACAGGCAGCGCCTGCCTCGGCCGCTTCGATACCACGACGATAGTGAAAATGGATGTCCGCAACGATGGGCACCGGGCTTTCGCGCACGATCTCTTTCAATGCCTTAGCCGACGCCTCATCGGGGACTGAAACGCGCACGATATCCGCGCCAGCCTCCGCCGCGGCCTGAACCTGCGCCACTGTTGCCGCCACATCGGTGGTCAGGGTGTTGGTCATGGTCTGAACGGCGATCGGGGCATCGCCCCCGACAGGGACGTTGCCGACCATGATTTGACGGGATTTACGACGATAAATGTCGCGCCAAGGGCGCACGTGATTAAGGGACATAAGGACGGATCCGCGTCTGCCTGAGTTGCGACAGTAGATAGTCCGGCAAAGGGGTTACCGCAATGGCAAGATCACTCGGCGGGCGCTTCTGTCGCCGCGGTTTGCAGTTCAGCCACCAGCTGCTTGAGCGCGCTGTTCTGATCCGCTTCAAGATCGGCAACGGCATAAACTTCCGAAACTGCGTCTTTCGAAAGGATCACCCCTTTGGCAACCGTGCCGGGTGCCCCTGCCGGGCCATAGTGCTCGCCGTTCATCGAGAAATAAACCGATCCCGACGCCCCTGCCCGCAACAGCGGCGGTTCTTCTGTCAGCGGAACCTCAAAGACACTGCCTTGCTCGACCGTCCCAAGCGTCCCTTCGAAAATGACACTGCCATCTCCCGCCGTTACCCGCATCCAAGATGGATCGACAGCAACGATTTTCAGCGTGGTATCAACCTGTTCCACGACCTGAGGCAAAGCTGGTCGTTCAACCGTGTGCACTTCGGCAACTTCGAACTGCGGCAGGCTTGGCGGGCGGAAGGTTCCGACATCGCGCGGATCAAGGGTCGAAATCGGCGCATCCCGAGCGACCAGAACCGGAACATCCAAGGCCTGCGGACGATAGAGACGGTCCAGTGCTTCGGTATTCGCCGCAGCAACCACATCATCGACAACGCCGCCGCGCACGGCATCCAGCGGATCAAGGTCGGACAGCACCACAGGCGCTTGTTCAACCGGGCTGACCTGCACCTGCTGGATCTTGTTCAGAACGGCCCACCCGCCATAGCCGATGCCGCCAATTACCGCCAACAGCACCAGCGACGAGCCGATGGCGCGCGGTTCAATCTGACTGACCAGAGATTCCTTGCCCGGAATGTACGGCGTATTGGGCGAGATGAAGGGATCGCGCCCCATTGGCCCACGCGCCGGAAGCGCACCGGTCGGCTTTCGCACCACCGAAGCCTCGGCCGACATGCCATGCGCGACCGAAAAACCGCTTTCCGCGCAGAAAGTCGAGAATGTTTCATCCGGGTTCATACCCAGATAACGCGCATAAGAACGCACATACCCGGCGATAAAGCCGGGCGTGTCAAAGGCGTCGGGATCCGCGTTTTCGATGGCAGCAATGTAGTTGGCTTTGATCCTCAACTCGCGCTGAACATCCAACAGGGATTTGCCCATGGTTGCGCGTTCGCCGCGCATCTTGTCACCAAGGCGTACCTCGTAGTCATCAAACCCTTTGGGTCTGACATCTACGTCCTTATCAGATTCGCGCTGTGATCTGCGCCCAATCATTCCTGCTGCCCCATTCTGCCTGTCGCGTGTTTCGCGTTAGCGGCGAATCATCCCCAAAACGATTCGTCTGCCAATTTTGTTAGCGTAAGCTTAACACGCGGCAAATACGTTGCACACTTTGGCGTGAGGTTAACCGGCAAGTTCGGCGCGATTTAGCGCACAATGTGACCAAAGTTCGTCCATCGCCTGTACCAGACGGTTCATTTCGTCAGGTCCATGCACCGGAGAAGGGGTAAAGCGCAGACGCTCGGTTCCGCGCGGAACGGTCGGGAAATTGATCGGTTGCACATAAATGCCGTAATCATCCAACAGCATATCGCTGAGCTTCTTGGTATGGACCGGGTTTCCGACGATCACGGGCACGATATGGCTTCCGTGGTCGATCAGCGGCAGTCCCATCCCCTTCAACCGCAGCTTGAGGATTTTGGCCTGCGTCTGATGCTGCTCGCGCAGTTCAGGTGCAGTTTTCAGGTAGGCAACAGATGCTGCAGCCCCGGCCGCAACCGCAGGTGGCAGGGACGTGGTAAAGATAAAGCCCGGTGCGTATGACCGCACGGCGTCGCACATCTTGGCGCTGGCCGCGATATAGCCGCCCATCACGCCATAGGCTTTTGCCAGCGTGCCGTTGATGATGTCGATCCGGTGGGCAAGGTTATCGCGCTCGGTCACACCGCCCCCGCGGGGGCCATACATGCCCACGGCATGCACTTCATCGATATAGGTCAGCGCGCCGAATTCATCTGCCAGATCACAGATTTCTTCGATTGGACCAAAATCGCCATCCATTGAATAAACCGACTCGAATACGACCAGTTTGGGCGCGGCGGGGTCATCCGCCTCAAGCAGTTCGCGCAGATGCGCCACGTCATTGTGCCGGAAGATGCGCTTAGCCCCGCCATTCCGGCGTACGCCTTCGATCATCGAGGCATGGTTCAGCGCGTCAGAATAGATGATCAGGCCCGGGAACAGTTTGGGCAGCGTGCTGAGCGTTGCGTCATTGGCGATATAGGCGCTGGTAAAAAGCAGCGCGGCTTCCTTGCCGTGCAGATCGGCCAGTTCAGCCTCAAGCCTTTTGTGATAAACTGTGGTGCCCGAGATATTGCGTGTACCGCCCGAACCTGCACCGGCTGCATCAACAGCTTCGTGCATTGCATTCAGAACGAAGGGGTTTTGCCCCATGCCCAGATAATCGTTGCCGCACCATACGGTGATATTCTGCTGTGACCCGTCCGGACGCGTGCGCACCGCATGGGGGAAATGTCCATTGCGACGTTCGATATCGATAAAGGTCCGGTAACGACCTTCATCATGCAGCCTGGCAATCGCTGAATCGAGCTGAGCAGTATAGTCCAAAGGACCCTCCTTGAACGCCCGTATCCGGTTTCCCACTGGGCGATATTTTCGCCACATCCCACAGCTTACCCTGTTTCGGTGGCTTTGTGTTCCCTTATTCAGCTGGTTACAGCCGAAAAGGTGAACCCAACTTTGATTTGCATCAAATATAAGTTTGCACCCCGTCCGACAAGTAAAGTTACGGCCATCGGACGCGTGGAAACGACGCAGGGCTCGCCGCCCTACCCAAGCTTACACTGCCGGGCCGCAATCCGTGTCAACACCTCTGGACGGCGCCGACAACGCTGCTAGGGTTCGCAGGAACAAAAAAACAGGCAGGAGCCCCCCATGTCGCTAGACGCCGTGCTGAACCGGATTGACGAAGATTTGCAAACCTCGATCGACCGCCTGATGGAACTGCTGCGCATCCCGTCGATTTCGACCGACCCCGCATACAAGGCCGAGGTCAGCCGCGCCGCAGACTGGCTGGTTGCCGATCTGAACAGTATCGGAATTGCGGCTGAGAAACGGGAAACACCGGGCCACCCAATGGTTGTCGGTCACGTGGGTGAGGAGGCGACTGCGCCGCATTTCCTGTTTTACGGCCACTACGATGTGCAGCCGGTCGATCCGCTGAACCTGTGGAAACGGGATCCGTTCGATCCCGCCATTGAGGACACCGAAACCGGTCCGGTCATCCGCGGACGCGGAGCATCAGACGACAAGGGTCAGCTGATGACTTTTGTCGAAGCCTGCCGCGCCTGGAAGGCCGTGCACGGATCCTTGCCCTGCCGCATCACTTTCTTTTTCGAGGGCGAAGAAGAATCAGGCTCGCCCTCACTGGTTCCTTTCCTCAAGGAAAATGCCGCCGAACTCAAAGCGGATCTGGCGCTGGTCTGCGATACATCCATGGTGTCACGCGGCGTTCCGTCGATTGCGGCGCAGTTGAGGGGCATGCTGAAGGACGAATTTACCATCGTGGGACCACGCATCGACCTGCATTCCGGCCACTATGGCGGCCCGGGCCTGAACCCGCTGCGCGAACTGTCGAAAATCGTGACCTCTTTTTATGACGACGAAACCGGGCGGGTCGCGGTCGACGGGTTCTACGAAGGTGTGCATGAAGTACCCGAAGACCAGTTGCGCCAATGGCAGAATTGCGGCTTCGACGAAGCGGATTATCTGAATTCGGTCGGCTACACCCAACCGCATGGCGAAAAGGGGTACTCCACCTTGGAGCAACAATGGGCACGACCAACGCTCGAAGTGAACGGTCTGTGGGGCGGTTATAACGGTGCGGGCTCCAAAACCGTTATTCCGTCCAAGGCCCATTGCAAAATTACCTGCCGCCTTGTTGGTGACATGGACCCGGACGCGCTGCGCGCCAAAATCCGCAAACATGTCGAGGATCGGCTCTCCCCTGACGCCAAAGTGGTCTGGGACAACGACATGGAAGGCTCTCCCGCTTCGGTCATGAATATCACCCGCTCCGAATTCGAAGCCGCGCGCGGCGCGCTGTCGGATGAATGGGACCGCGAGGCAGTGTTCACCGGCATGGGGGGATCAATCCCTGTTGTCGGCTATTTCAACACCGTTCTGGGGCTCGACTCGATGCTGGTTGGATATGCAAACGAAGATGATGCCATCCATTCGCCGAACGAGAAATATGACGTGAAAAGCTTCCACAAGGGCATCCGGTCATGGGCGCGCATTCTGGATGCTTTGAACACATAGGTTTTTTGCGAGGCTCTGCCTCGCGCTCCGGGATATTTGCAGCCAGATGAATAAAGGATCCCTGCTTCATCTGGCCCAAAATATCCCGGGGGAGGCGCGCGGCACGCGCGGCGGGGGCAGAGCCCCCACCCGGTCGGGGCAAATACGCCGATCTTACATATGGATCACGCGGCCATAGGCATCCAGCACGCTTTCGTGCATCATCTCTGACAGTGTCGGGTGCGGGAAGACGGTGTTCATCAGGTCTTCTTCCGTTGTCTCCAACTGGCGACCAACCACGTATCCCTGAATCAGTTCGGTGACTTCGGCACCGATCATGTGGGCGCCCAGCAACTCGCCTGTTTTTGCATCGAATACGGTTTTGATCAGCCCGTCCGGTTCACCCAAAGCGATGGCCTTGCCATTGCCGATAAAGGGGAAGCGGCCGACTTTGATGTCGTAACCCAGTTCTTTAGCTTTTGCTTCGGTATATCCAACCGAGGCAACCTGAGGCTGGCAATAGGTGCACCCTGCGATGCTTTCGGGTTTGACCGGATGCGCATGTTGACCAGCGATGAGGTCCGCGACCATGACACCCTCGTGGCTTGCTTTGTGCGCAAGCCAGGGCGCGCCCGCGATGTCACCGATCGCATAAAGTCCCTCAACCCCGGTGCGGCAATACGCGTCCGTGACCACATGTGTCCGGTCGATCTTGACACCCAGAGCTTCCAGACCGAGGTTTTCGACATTGCCAACGATCCCGACGGCCGAGATCACTGTGTCGAACTCGTGTTTTTCAACCTTGCCTTTAACCTCGATATGCGCGGTCACTTTCCCCTTGCCACGATCCAACTGCTTGACCATGGCCTTTTCCATGATGGTCATGCCCTGTTTGGTGAACGCCTTCTTGGCCAATGCGCTGATCTCGGCATCTTCTACCGGCAACACCCGGTCCATCACCTCAACGACCGTGGTGTCTGCGCCCAGTGTATTGTAGAAACTGGCAAACTCGATGCCGATTGCACCAGACCCGATGACGAGCAGTTTTTTCGGCATCCGCGGCGGTTGCAGCGCGTGCTTGTAGGTCCAGACCAGATCGCCGTCAGCTTCAAGGCCCGGCAGTTCCCGTGCCCGTGCCCCGGTTGCGAGAATGATGTTCTTGGCGGTCAGTTCCTCGGTGCCTTTGTCGGTCTTGACGCTGACCCTGCCCTTTGCGGGGATCGTGGCCTGACCCATCACAACGGCAACCTTGTTCTTCTTCAGCAGATGGCCGATGCCACCTGACAGCTGTGCGGCCACGCCACGGGATCGTTTGACCACCGCATCCAGATCATATCCGATCTTTTCGGCTTTCAGACCGAAATCCTTGGCGCGCTCCATCAGATGGAACACTTCGGACGACCGCAACAGCGCCTTGGTGGGAATACAGCCCCAGTTCAGGCAGATCCCCCCCAAATGCTCGCGCTCGACAACCGCGGTTTTCAAGCCCAGCTGGGCTGCGCGGATTGCAGCGACATAGCCGCCGGGGCCAGCCCCGATTACGATCAGATCATAGGATTGTGCAGCCATGTGTTCCTCTCGGCGCAGGAGTTGAAAATTTAGTTTACCATTAAACTATTATTCGGAACGCATCAATATACCCGTCCCGCGACAAATAGGACGCAGGGTAAGCGATGCCTGAACTTGCGGATTTCAGCCTATACCCCGGGCCATGCAATGGCTAGAAAAGAAACGCCGACACCGGTCGGACCTATTCTTTTCTCAACCCATTCAAGGGGCTGACCATGGCCAAAACTCTGAAAGATCTGCTGCTTGCCCTGCTCAACGCCACATTGATACTTGTTGCGCTGTGCCTGTTTCTGGGCTGGAAACTGGCGTCGAAAGCCGAAAGCATCACTGCTGAAGTCTCGCATACGGTTCAGGCCGTGGCCCCCCTCCGGGATGAGGCGAAGGGCATTCGGGACGAGCTTGCGGCGCTGCGGACTGATTTGGCGGCGATTTCACATCAAGACACGTTGGCAGACAGCCAAGCCGCGCAAAACCTCCAGGCAACGCTGGGCCGCCTGAATGCAGCAGAACAGAAGCTGCAAACGGTTCAGGAGCGGATTTCGGAACTTGCTGACACGCCAGAAGTGCTGATTGCGCAGGCGATCCAAACCGGTGCCGATATCGCAGCGGAACGCGTTCTGGCATTAAGTGGATGCACGCCTAAGTCATAAAGCGCAGCCGCGGCCAAAGCGCGGTTGCGGTTTAGCGCTTAGCCCGTTGCCTGTAGTTCGCGCACGGTTGTCCCGTACCCGCCCATGTCGACATAAGCAGTTTCGTGCGGGGTCGAGCTGCGGGACAACGCTGCGTTCCGATACGGGAAACGACCAAACTTGCGGATCACCTCGCGATGCGCTCTGGCGTGCAGCAGGTTGCTTGCGTCGCTGCTCATGTTTTGGCAGATCAGACGCACACAGCGTTCCTGATCACACAGGTTTTCCGAGTGCATCATGGGCAGGTAAAAGAACTGTCTGGCCGGTTCGTCGATCTTCTTGTCCCAGCCTTTGTCGACTGCGCATTTTGCTGCCGCCAATGCCGCACGATCGGTCGAGAAGGCACGCGCCTCCCCCCGGAACATGTTACGTGGGAACTGATCTGTCAGGATGATATAAGCAAGCGCCCCGCTGGGATAAGTCAGCCAGAGCGAAAACCGGCCTGCTGCCGCTGCTTCCCAAGTTGGCTGAAACCGCGCCCGAATGTCTGCGTCCAGCGCCTCATTTTCAATATACCAGCCCTTAGGGCCAACTTCATCTAACCAAAAACTCAATACTTCTTCAGGCGTTACCATTGCCTTAAACTCCGTCAATTGCCCGCGCCCCAGACGTAACGTCATTTAAGTCCCTTTTACAGAACTGTTACAGTAACATATTGCAACACAAACGACATAATTCCGTGTCTCAAGCGGTTTCGCGCGAACCCTCTTCGAACTCGGCTTCTGCCGCCTCTATCGCAACTTCCTGTGCAACCTCGAATGCAACGGGCGATGCGGTTGGATAAAGCGTCGACATGGTGCTGGTTTCATCAACAGGAATGGCTGCACGCTGGGTCATCCGGTAGACCGAATAGGCGGCCAACGCGACAAGCAACACGGCGATGATCAGGAAAAAGCCCGGAGGGCCAAACACTGCATCCCCCATCAGCCAACCTGTGATAACAGGTCCGGTAATTGCACCAAGGCCGTTGATAAAGATCAGGCCGCCGGATGCTGCGGCCATATCTTCGTATTCCAGAAAATCGTTGGTGTGCGCAATCAGCAATGAATACAAAGGGTTGGTCATTCCGCCGATCACAAAAGCAGACGCCAGAAGGATTTCGAAGGAAAAGCCATAAAGCATACCACTGACGGCGCCAACAGCCCCGGTTGCCGCAACCAACAGGATCAGAAAACGCCTGTCCATCCTGTCGGAAAACCAGCCCAGCGGGTATTGCAGGACAATTGCCCCAACATAGAACGCCGCCACAAATGCCGAGATTTCAACCAAGGACAATCCGGCCTGAGCCCCATAAACCGCCGACATCCCGAACTGCGCCGAAAACACGCCCCCCAGCAGGAACATGCCGACACACCCCAGCGGAGAGCTTTTCATCAACTCCCGCAACGTCATCGGCTTGGTGGTATCGAACGCCGGAGTTGGTGAGATCGACAGCAAAATCGGTGCGAAAGAAACCGAAACAAGGATCGAGGCGATCACGAATGTTTCGTACCCGGCCGGGTCGCCCAACAGGAAAAGGCCCTGCGCGCCGATGATACCCAACATCTGAACGATCATGTAAAGCGACAGGGCCTGACCGCGGTTTTCATTATTGGCTGCGTTGTTGAGCCAGCTTTCCGCAGTGACGTAAACACCCGAGAAACAGAACCCGATCACCACGCGCCCCAGAACCCAGGCAATCGGGTCTGCCAGCATCGGATACATGATCATCACGGCCGAAATGAAAGACGCCAGTGCCGCAAAGACCCGCACATGGCCAACACGCCGGATCATCTCGGGCGCAAGCCGTGAACCGCCCAGAAAACCAACAAAATATGCTGACATTACAAAAGACATCTCAAGAGTTGAAAACCCCTCGAGTTGTCCGCGAACACCCAGGATCGTGCCCTGAAGGCCGTTTCCGACCATCAGCAACCCCATGCCGAGCAACAATGCCCATGCGCTGGACAGAACCTGAATCATTTGGGCCTCCGATAGGTGCCAAGCTGGTTTGAGTTTTGTTCTGCGATCAAAGACCGCTTCCATCGCGCTTGTCTACGACATTCCCTGTCGGTGATGCCGTATGCGCGCCTATCCGGGGATCAAAAGCGACGCATCGCCATAAGAAAAGAAACGGTATTTCTGCGCGATGGCATGGGCGTAAACCTCGCGCATCCGGTCCTGACCCATCAACGCCGAAACCAGCATCAGCAACGTGGATTTCGGCAGATGAAAATTTGTCATCAGCGCATCGGTAACGTGAAACCGGAAACCGGGATAGATGAAGATATCGGTGTCACCTTCCCACGGTTCGATCGTGCCCGAACGCGCAGCACTTTCGATCAGGCGCAGGGCAGTGGTGCCCACCGGGATGACACGCCCGCCAGCAGCTTTGGTGGCCTGTATCTCGGCGACAGCCTCGGCGCTGACCTGCCCCCATTCGGCATGCATCTTGTGGGTTGTCACATCCTCGACCTTGACCGGCAGGAAGGTTCCGGCGCCAACATGCAGGGTCACATGTGTGACGGCGACACCCCGTTCCGACAAAGCCTGCATCAGGGCATCGTCAAAATGCAACGAGGCGGTCGGGGCTGCCACCGCACCGGACCTGCGGGCCCAGATGGTCTGATAATCCGTCTTGTCCTGCTCATCCGCCGGACGTTTGGCGGCGATATAGGGCGGCAACGGCATCGCACCGGCCTGATCCAGCGCCTTGTCGAAATCTTCTCCGCTAAGATTGAAGCGCAAAATGGCCTGCCCGTCTTCCACCCGATCCAGCGTCGCGCTCAGATCGGCCGAAAACACGATCACTTCCCCCGGCTTCACTTTCTTCAGCGGCTTGATGAGCGCAGACCAGGTGCCATCGGCTTGCGGATCCAGCAGAGTGGCCTCGATCCCGGCGGAAACCGGGCCTTGCGCGCTGTCCCTGTGGCGCCGCCCGTTCAGGCGCGCCGGGATAACGCGCGTGTCGTTCAGCACCAGCCGGTCGCCCGGCCGCAGGAAATCGGGCAGATCGAACACGTCGCTGTCCACTGTAGCACCCCCCTGCGCCACAAGCAGGCGCGCAGAGGATCGCGGGCTGGCAGGCCGCGTGGCAATCAGGTCGTCGGGCAGGTCAAAATCAAAATCGCTGAGCTTCATGACCGCGCCTTACAACCCCGCAAAAGATTCTGCCATATCCCGTCAGCGGTCACTGGGAGGAGAGCCAAAAGTCGGTTTCGGCTCGTCAGGTTCCACCGGCGCAGCATTGGGGCCGTCCGAGACCGTTGGCGCAGGCTGACGCAAGAGATCACGCAGAAAAAGGGGCGCCAGACCGGACAGAGGGTTCACCGCGACTTTGGGCGAGGATATCGGCCCGGTGAGCGTGTAATTGAACCCAAAGACGCCTTCACCCTTGCGGGTAAATACGCTGCCAACGGCATTGAGAAGGTAAATCGGTGAAATCGCCCCCCGCAGGTTCAGCAGGCTGTTCACGGTGTCGATTGTGCCATCAAACGAAAGCCCCATTGACGGGCCAACAGCGCTGCCACTCAGCACTTTGATGTCGGTGGGTGATATCCTCATGCGGCTGTCAATCGCCGAAAAGAAGATCCCCTGCCCGGCCATCTCGTCCAGCAGACCAACAAGGCTGATCGCGTTCAGGATCGCGGCCATGGCCGGGGCATCGGTGATCCGGGTATTAACGATCTTCAGGATCACGTCGTAACTGCCGGGCGCAGCTACTGGTTCAAGCTTTAGGTCCAGATCACCGCCGCGCGCCTGTGTCAGAACCCCGGCTGATCGCAAAACGGCCCCCGCGTCTTTCGACGTCAGGTCAACGGCGCTTCGATTTCCTCGCGGGGTCACTTGACCGGAAACAGCCGCACCGCCGTTCACCCGCGCTGTGAAGGTGCCATTTACGCCACCGGTCGTCTGGAACGCACCCCGGAAACCTGTCAGCGCAACAGTTTCGGTGACCTGAAGACGGTCCAATGTCACGTCCAGTTTTGGTCCGGCACCTCCGCCTCCGCCCGATCCGCCGCTTTCCCCGAAGTTTGCACGCCCCATGTTCAGCACACCGCCTAAGACGCGGATATCCGGGACAGCAGCCCCCCGCCCGATCAGTTCCGCCGGAACCGCGAGCCAGTCCCCCAGATCGAACGAGCTGAACTGGACACGGTCATATTCACCGTTTTCGTGAAAGGAAATGGATGCGGTTGTGCGCAGTCCCGCTGCGTTGATCCGCAGGTCGTCCACCTTCAGCTGCGCGCCCAACGTCGCGTCGGCAGTCAGCGATCCTTTGGTGTTCGCCGCCTTGCGCCAGCCGAGTTCAGGGATGGCAAGTGCGACGCCCTGAAGGTCCGAAGCAACAGACAGTTTCGGAGGTGCCCCAGCGCCCAGGCCCAGTGTAATATCGGCAACCCCTTTGCCCGTCAGCATCCCCGGCGGCAGGCCGGCCCTGATCTCATCCATCAGACGCGGGGACAGTTCGATCTGGCCGGTCAAGGTGCTGCGCTGTTCGGTTTCGCCGTCAATAGGCTGCTGCCAAAGTGCTTCTAGCGGAACATCGCCGAACTGACCCAGCCCCTGAATCTGAACACCCGACTGATTGCCGGAAATATCCAGCATCGGGGCACTTACGGAAAATCCCGGCACCAGACGGTCACTGGACAGATTGGCCAGCGTTCCGTTGAAGTGAAATTCGGTATCCTGAAACTTTAGCTCTTTTATCAGCGGCAGGGACAGCGTTCCGGTCAACGCAACCGTGCCTTTGGCAACATCAACGGGTAACCCGGCCTTGCTCAGCAATTCCAGCGGTGGTCGGTCCAGCAGCGACAATGCAGAAGTCACGCTGCCCCTTGCCTGAATACGCGCGATGCCGGGCGCGGATTTCTTGATATCCGTGTCAGGTATGATGAAGGACGTCCCCGCGGCATCCACACTCCCCCCGTCATCGGCGACCACCACCCCCTGCTGCGCGGTGACCGTAAACCGGCTGTCGATCAGACTGGCCTGACCTTGTGCATCTTCGATTGGCGGCAGGGTCTTTGCAAAGCGAACCTTGGCTTGCTCGAACCCGAAATCAAGATACAGATCCGGTTTGGAACCGGGCTCCAGACGCAGGGCGAAATCCATGTCCGACAAAACCCCCTGATAGAGGTTTTCCGTCACCCATTCCCGTGGCTTCGGCGCCAGACGCTCGGGCCAGTAACTCAGAACATTGTCCGAGCTCATCTGATCCAGATGGGCATCCAGCGCCACAGCCCAGCCATCTGGACGCCCGTGCAAAACCCCGAAGGCGCGCACGGTATGACCCGGATCCTCGATAGTCATCTGGCCAAGGCGCAACTGGAACGGGTTGAACGCCATCTTGAAATCCACGCTGGCACGCGACAGCTGAATCGGCTCCGGGAAAAGATTTGCCGGGTTCACATTGATCCCGGACAAGCGCAGTTGCGTCTCCAGACTGTCCAGCACACCGTCTTCAGCCCCTTGCAGAAACGCCTTTCCATCGGCCTGAACTGTGCCCCAGGCCGACACCACCGAAACCTCATTGAAATCCAGCATCTGGGCTTTCGGGTCATAGGTGAAATACGTGCGGGCAGATTCGAAAGGAACCGGGCGCGTTTCCGGGTTGGGCTGCACCGCCCCGGCCCCCAGATTGAGGGTTGCGAACACGGTTCCTGTGGCCCCGTTCTCATCGACACTGCCCCGCAAAGCCCCTGAAATCGGTGCGCGCAGAACCTGCAACCAGGCAAGGGCCGGGCTTTGGCCTGCTATGTCTTCGGCCGGAAGATCGGTGACCGAGATGCCAAAGCTGGCGGCAGGCGTGCCCAGCACGCTGGTATAGTTGGCCTCGATACTGCTGACATAGTCACGCCCGGCCAGAACCGAAAACCCGGTTGCAAGCCGCACTTCGTTATCACTGCGGTTCGCCTGAATATGCCCACCGTCCAGAACCCACGACCGCCCCTGCCGCAGGTCGCGGTAATCCAGCGTAATCGCATCAAGTTCGACCGAGGTCAGCGCCGACAGTATCGGAGATTGAAAGACCTCGTCCGAGGTCTCGATCAGCTGTGCAAGGTCCGGCGCTTCCTGAACCGGCGCGCTGCCCGATCCCACGGTCAGGGTCAGCGCCCCGTCCTGATCGCGGGTCATGGCGATCTGCGCGCCACTCAGAATGATGCGCTTGGGCCGGACCTGACCGCGCAGCAAGGGGCGCATGGCCAGGCTGGCGCGCATATCGGATACCTGCGCAATCTGCTGGCCCGCCGCGTCACTGATGGCAACATCGGTCAGCCGCAGACGGGGTCGCCAGCCTTCGTGAATGATGAAACTGACGTCTCCAAACCGGATTTGCAGCCCGCCCAGCGCCCGTTCCAGCCGGGCTTCGACCCTATCGCGCAGCCAGACCGGCGCGTGCATTCTCTGTCCCACGACCATGAAACCGGTAAACATCGCCAGAAGCACCAGCACGATGGCCCCACGCATAGCCCACAGACCAGCGGTGCGGCGGCGCGACCGACGGCGCACGGGCTTGCCCGGTTTTGCTTCGTCGTCTTCGTGCTGCTTCAATTTGCTATCCACGCCTTCCAACCCGCACGCGTTGCCCTATGATGACGGGCAGCCTTTAAAAACCTTTAGCGGAGTTTCCAATGCCCGACGTTTCAGACATCGCCCCCGACTTCACTTTGCCGCGCGACGGCGGTGGCGAGGTGACGCTTTCGGCGTTGCGCGGTGGCACCGTGGTTTTGTTCTTCTATCCCCGTGATGATACGCCGGGCTGCACCAAGGAATCCATCGGTTTCTCAGAGCAGCTTCAGGCGTTTACCGAGGCAGGGGCTCACGTTTTCGGCATTTCGCGGGACAGCGTCGCCAAGCATGACAAGTTTGTCGCCAAACACGGGCTGACCACTCCGCTCTTGTCGGACGAAGGTTCGACCGTCTGCGAAGACTATGGCGTATGGGTTGAAAAGAACATGTATGGCCGGAAATCGATGGGGATCGAGCGATCGACCTTTGTCATTGATAGCGAGGGACGCATTGCCAAGGTCTGGCGCAAGGTCAAGGTGCCCGACCATGTGGATGAGGTGCTGGAAGCGGTGAAGGCGCTCTAAGCCCCCCTCTCGACCTGCCGCGCCATCCGGTCTATCACCCGCGCTGACATGCCAAAGGCGGAGCGACCCGGTGCCCAAAACACTGACACAGATGGCGACAGAGGTTCTGACAACAGCGGACGGGCGGGCCAAAACCGCCCTGTCCAAAGCCCATGCCGCCGCGTGGTTTGCCTCCCGCAAGGCCGAGGGTGAGCCGATCGAGATCGGCACCGCATCACCGCCCCTGTCCCCCGCGCGTCCGGACAAGCCCGAGCTGTTGTCCCCGCGTGAGGTACCCAAACGGAAACCGGGTACCGAGGCCGGGCGCATTGCCCTGCTGCACGCGGTTGCCCATATCGAACTGAACGCCGTTGATCTGCACTGGGACATCATCGCGCGCTTTGGCCATGTACCCATGCCCATTGGGTTCTATGATGACTGGGTGAAATGCGCCGAAGAAGAATCGCGCCATTTCGAGATGGTCTGCGATTGTCTGGAACAGATGGGCAGCCACTATGGCGCCCTGCCCGCCCATGCTGGCATGTGGCGCGCCGCCGAAGATACAGCCGAAGATCTGATGGGGCGGCTGGCCGTTGTACCCATGGTGCTTGAGGCGCGTGGGCTGGATGTCACTCCCGGCATGATCGAGATATTCCGCAAGGCCAAGGCCGCGCAGGCCATCGCCGCGCTCGAAGTGATATATGCCGAAGAAGTCGGCCACGTCGCTTACGGCTCAAAATGGTTCCACTTCCTGTGTGGCCGCGAAAACGCCGACCCCAAGGATGTGTTTCACGCGCTGGTCCGGCGGTACTTCCACGGTGTTCTCAAGCCCCCCTTCAACGAAGAAAAACGGGCCGAAGCCGGGTTGCCCCCCGATTTCTACTGGCCCCTGACCGAAGACATGCCCGCACCCGGAGACCTCTCGAACTGACACTTCTGCGTCATTTTCGGCAAAATCTCGCCGATCTTTGCGGGATATCAGCGCCATTTGCAACTGATTGGTCAACAAACTTGCCCGAACGCCCCTGCCGCTTTATGCAATCGGCGCAAGGGACGGCAGGCACTCACGACCGGTTCCGATCTTGGGGATGAAAGGTAGGGCGCGTGCGAACACGTCTGGCAATAAAACTGCACTCACTGCTTGAGAGGCATTTCCCGGAACGCCGGGTCTTTCTGAAATCCGACACAGACACAAAATTTATCCGGCTCAGTTCGGAAACTCAGGTCGTCGCAGTGGCCGGCGTTGCCGTCATGGTCGGATGGACAGCTGTTGCGACAGCCATACTGTTGATGGACAGCATCGGGGCCGGGAATTTCCGGGAACAGGCAAAGCGCGATCAGGCCATCTATCAGGAACGCCTGAACACCCTGTCGGCAGAACGCGATTCCCGCGCGCATGAGGCACTGGCCGCTCAGGACCGATTCAATGCCGCGCTGGACCAGATTTCCGCGATGCAGTCGGAACTGCTGGCCTCGGAAAACCGTCGCCGCGAGCTTGAGACAGGTATTGAAGTCATCCAGACGACATTGCGCGCCACGATGAAACAGCGCGAGGAGGCGCGCTCAGAGCTGGCCCAATTGAAACAGGACACCAGCGGATCCGATATGTATGCCGCGGTTTCCAGCGCCCCGGTGCAGATGGCCTTTATGACGGACGCCTTGGCGCGAACCGCCAAAGAACGCGACCTGATCGCCACCAACGCGCAGGACGCGTTGGAACAGCGGGACGACCTGGAACTGGAAATCCGTCTGATGCAGGAACGCAGCGACGAGATTTTCCGCCAGTTGGAAGAGGCGATGGTCATCTCGGTCGAACCTCTGGACAAGATGTTCCGAGAGGCCGGAATGCCGACAGATCGCATCATCGAAGAGGTCCGGCGCGGATATAGCGGTATGGGCGGTCCGCTGACCCCTTTATCCCTTAGCACACGCGGCGAAGAAGACGAGCTTTCGCCCGAAGAAGTCCGCGCAAACACGTTGCTGCGCCAGATGGACCAGCTGAACCTGTACCGGATTGCGGCGGAAAAGGCCCCCTTCGCCAGCCCGGTCAAAAGCGCGTTTCGCTTTACCAGCGGATATGGTCGCCGCCGCGACCCAAAAACCGGCGGTAGCCGGATGCACAACGGCACGGATTTTGCCGCAGCGACTGGCACCGATATCTTTGCGACCGCTGATGGCGTGGTCACGCATGCCGGTTGGCAATCAGGCTTCGGACGCCTTGTGAAAATCAAGCACGCGTTCGGAATTGAGACACTTTATGCTCATAACACCAAGATCAACGTAAAGGTCGGCCAAAGGGTCTCGCGCGGGGATCATATTGCTGATATGGGTAACACCGGACGGTCCACCGGCACGCATCTGCACTACGAGGTGCGCGTGAACGGAAATCCCGTAAACCCAATGACTTACATCAAGGCTGCGAAAAATGTTTTCTAAAAGCAAAATCAACGAGCCCGCACCCAAAGCACCCGAGGCGGCCAAACCAGCCGCTCCGGCGACCCCAGCGGCTCCTGCTCCGGCTGACGCGAAACCTGCAATGGCACCCAAACCCAAGCCGCCGGCCTCGGTTCTGTCCTCGGATCTGCACATCACCGGCAACATCAAGACCAGCGGTGACATTCAGGTGGAAGGCACTGTCGAAGGCGACATCCGCGCCCATCTGCTGACCATTGGTGAATCGGCAACGATCAAGGGCGAAGTCACCGCAGATGACGTTGTGATCAACGGTCGCATCGTTGGCCGCGTGCGTGGTCTCAAGGTTCGCCTGACCTCGACCGCCCGTGTCGAAGGTGACATCATCCACAAGACCATCGCCATTGAAAGCGGCGCGCATTTCGAAGGCTCGGTTCAGCGTCAGGACGACCCCCTGAACCCCGGCCGCAGCGCCAAAGCCGGATCGAACCCGGCGGCAGAAGTCAAGCAGTAAGCAGACTGCATTTCTTGTCAGGACGCCGTGGGGAAACCCGTGGCGTCTTTTCTTTTGCGTGCCCGGTTGATCCGGGTTTCCCGTTTTCGTCCCTAACTGATCACGCTACAGTCGATCCATGTTGCTTTTTCTGACGGTTGTCGCGCTGATCGCTGGCGCTGCCGCCTTTCACTTCTGGTCGAAACGACAAACCCGCCTGACCTTGCTGGCCACGTCGCTGTCCCGGCACCAGCGCGATATTGTGAACGCTCAGGTGCCGATAATCCGGAAACTGCCCAAAGACCTGCGCGGGGCGCTGGAAGGAAAGATCAACCTGTTTCTTGATCAGGTCGATTTCGTCGGCTGCGACGGGCTGGACGTCACCGAAGACATGCAGGTGTCGATTGCCGCACAAGCCTGTCTGCTCGTGGTGAATACGGACCAGTGGTATGACAACCTGACGACCATTCTGGTTTACCCCGGTGCCTTCAAGTCAAAACAGCGCCGCCACAGTGGCTATGTCGTCACCGAACAGGAAATCATCCGCAGCGGGGAAAGCTGGAACCGCGGCCCCGTGATCCTGTCCTGGGCCCACAGCCAGCGCGGTGCCCTGAATGATCACGATGGCCGGAACGTCGTCTTTCACGAGTTCGCGCACCAGCTTGATGACCTCTCGGGCGCAACCAATGGTGTTCCCGTGCTCAGCAATGGACAAAGTTTTGGCGAATGGGAAACCGCCTTTCTGAACGGTTACAAGACACATGTTCACGCCGTGGAAAACGGAAAACCCACAGTGATCGATCCCTACGGCGCGGAAGGGCACGAAGAATTCTTTGCCGTTTCGGTCGAAGTGTTCTTTGAACGTCCACATGCACTGAAATCCTCTGACCCGGCAATCTATGAACAGCTGTCAAAGCTTTTTCATCTTGATCCCGCTCAATGGCACAGCGGTCCGTTCTGACCCGATTGAGGAAGCGTCGAAAAAAATTCCCCGTTCGCAACAATTTAACATAAGCTAATTCTTGAATTACGGTTAACCTCATTATTGGGCGGAGGATTTTCTATGTCATCGAAACTACTTGCCGAGTTCTTCGGCACGTTCTGGTTGGTTCTGGGGGGCTGCGGCAGTGCCGTTCTGGCGGCTGGTGTGGCAGATGTCGGCATCGGTTGGCTTGGTGTTTCCTTTGCCTTTGGCCTTACCGTTTTGACGATGGCTTACACGGTCGGCCCAATCTCGGGCGGGCATTTCAACCCGGCCGTCAGTTTGGGCCTGATGATTGGAGGACGGTTTCCGGCCAAAGACCTTCTGCCCTATTGGGTTGCACAGGTCATTGGCGCAATTGCCGCCGCAGTGGTTCTGTACCTGATCGTCAGCGGGGCACCCGATTTCGCTGGTGTCGGTGGGTTCGCGTCAAACGGGTATGGTGAGGCCTCACCACAGGGATATTCGTTGATGTCGGCTTTGATCATCGAAATCGTGATGACCGCTTTCTTCATTCTGATCATTCTGGGCGCGACGTCGGACAAGGCACCCGCCGGGTTCGCTCCGATTGCCATCGGTCTGGCGCTGACCCTGATCCACATGATCTCAATCCCGGTGACGAATACCTCCGTCAACCCGGCGCGCTCAACCGGCGTTGCCCTGTTTGCCGACGGCCCTGCACTGGCTCAGCTCTGGCTGTTCTGGGTAGCCCCCCTGATTGGCGGCGCAATCGGCGCTTTGATCTGGAAAGCAATGTCCTCGGATGACTGATCCGCGCGGGAAAGGTAATTATCCCGATTACTGAAAAACACGGTATCCTTCCGTCAAATCTGGCTTGGTTACGGCCTTTGGTTCAACGGGAGGATACAATGAAGACATTCACCACAGCATTTTTCCTAAGCTGCGCCGCGACGGCAGGCTGGGCCGAAGACAAATGGCTGAGCATCCCGCAAGCCCCCCAGATGCCCGCCGCCACCGAAGCGGGTACGGCAGAGATCAACGGCATCGACATGTATTACGCCACGTATGGCGATGCGGGCGGCACCCCGGTTCTGATGATCCACGGTGGGCTTGCCCATGGCGATGTCTGGGCCGCGCAGGTTGCCGACCTGTCCCAGGATCACAGGGTAATCGTGGCGGATACGCGCGGGCACGGACGATCCACCAACGATGGCAGCCCCTATTCCTACGCGTTGTTGTCGCAGGATTATCTGGCGCTGCTGGATCATCTGGGTGTCGATCAGGTGCATCTGGTCGGCTGGTCCGACGGGGCAAATATCGGGTATTCAATCTCGACCACCAACCCGGATCGGCTGGTCAGTCACTTTGCCCATGCAGGCAATGTCACACTGGACGGGATCGATCCTTCGGTGGAAACCAACGAGGTGTTTGGCACTTATGTGGGCATGATGGCGCAAGATTATGCGGCCATGTCCCCGACTCCTGACGGGTTCGAGGCATTCCTTGGTGGGGTGGCCGCCATGTGGGGCACCGAAAAACCCGGTGGGCTTGAGGCGCTGTCATCGATCACCGTCCCGACACTTGTGGTTCAAAGCGCACATGACGAGGCCATTCTGATGGCGCATTCACAAGCAATTGCTGACGCGATTCCGGGCGCCAAGTTGCTTGTTCTGGATGATGTCAGCCACTTCGCATCTTTTCAGGATCCCGGTGCCTATACCCGTGCCATCCGCGATTTCATCGATCAATAGGTCAAAGAAAAAGCCCGGCGCTTGAGCCGGGCTAAATCATCTTATTCGGTAACGGTAACTTTTTTCATCACATCCGGTGCACCGATGATCGCACCGTTCTGGCCATCGCCCCGCTTGATCGCGTCGACCACATCCATACCGTCGGTCACCTGACCAACCACGGTATACTGGCCGTCCAGAAACGGGCCGGGGGCGAACATGATGAAGAACTGCGAATTGGCCGAATCCGGATCGCTGGACCGGGCCATGCCGACAACACCCCTGTCAAAACTCACGTCCGAGAACTCGGCCGGCAGATCCGCGCGATCCGACCCGCCGCGCCCGGCATAGCGCATGTCGAAGCCGTCCGCGCCCGAGTTGCCGTATTGCACGTCGCCGGTTTGCGCCATGAAGCCATCGATTACGCGATGAAACACGACGCCGTCATACTGACCGTCAGCAGCCAGAGCGGTGATCTGTTCCACATGCTGGGGTGCCACATCTTCGAACAGGTCGATCGAGATTGTGCCATTGGCCCCTTCCCCTTCGACCTCGATCTGCAAACCGCTGGCCAGCGCCGGGCTTGCCAGCAGGGCAAAAGCCGCAGCCAGTTTATGCATCTGCGGCCACCTTGACGCTGATCATGCGGTCCGGGCTTGCAGGCGGCTCGCCGCGTACAATCGCATCGACGTGCTCCATCCCGTCGATGACCCGGCCATAGACCGTGTACTGACCGTTCAGGAAGTGATTGTCCTTGAAGTTGATGAAGAACTGCGAATTGGCCGAATCCGGGTTCTGCGAGCGCGCCGCGCCCAGCGTGCCGCGATCATGGGGCAGCTTGGAAAATTCTGCCGGAACATTCGGCAGTGACGAACCGCCGGTGCCCGCCATGCGCAGGTTGAACCCGTCTTCCATATCACCATGCTGCACGTCGCCGGTTTGTGCCATGAAACCGTCGATCACACGGTGAAACGCCACGTTGTCATATTCACCGCCACGGGCCAGTTCCTTCATCCGCGCACTGTGCAACGGCGCTACATCCGGCAGCAGCTCGATGACGACATTGCCGCCTTTCAGCTCGATGATGATTGTGTTTTCGGGGTCTTTGATCTCGGCCATGAGGCCCTCCTGTCGTTTATCTTGCGCAAATACCTATGACGCACACGTGCGAATGCCAAGTGACGCATTGACCTGAGGGCAAAATGCAGGAAAAGAACCGCCTAAATCGGTTGCCAACGACAAGGATCGCACAATGGGCTGGAAAACACTGGACGATATGGACCTGAACGGCAAACGCGTGCTGGTGCGTGTGGATATCAACGTGCCCGTGGTTGACGGTGTTGTGACCGACGCCACCCGTATCCAAAGGATCGTCCCCTCGGTGCGCGATATTCTGGCCGCTGGCGGCAAACCGATCCTTCTGGCCCATTTTGGCCGTCCTAGTGGCGAACGGCGTGAAAGCCTGTCACTGAAACAACTGGTCCCGACTTTGGAAAGCGCTTTTGGTGCCAAGGTTCTGTTTGCCGCCGATTGCGTCGGGGCCGAGGCGGAACTGGCCGCCGGAGCCTTGCAACCCGGTCAGGTCCTGCTGCTCGAAAACACGCGCTTTCACGCGGCCGAAACCAAGAACGACGCCGATCTGGCCGCTGGCATGGCCAAGCTGGGCGATGTCTATTGCAACGATGCGTTTTCAGCCGCGCACCGCGCCCACAGCTCGACCGAGGCCATCGCCCGTCTGCTGCCCGCCTGTGCGGGCCGTCTGATGCAGGCCGAGTTGCAGGCGCTGGAAAGCGCGCTGGGTGCGCCCAAGCGCCCGGTAACGGCGGTTGTCGGCGGCGCCAAGGTCTCGACCAAGCTGGAACTGCTGGGCAATCTGATCGACAAGGTCGATTACCTGGTGATCGGTGGTGGCATGGCGAACACATTCCTTGTCGCCCAAGGCATCAGCGTTGGCAAATCACTGGCTGAAACCGCAATGAAGGACACCGCAGCCGAAATTCTGGCCAAAGCCGAAAGCTCGGGCTGCCAGATCGTCCTGCCGCGTGACATTGTAGTGGCCGAGAAATTCGAAGCCAACGCACCCCACAAGGTTCTGCCAGCCGACCAGTGCCCCGAGGATGGCATGATCCTGGACGCGGGCCCTGAAAGCGTCGCCGCGATTACCGCGATTTTCGACAAAAGCCAGACCCTGATCTGGAACGGCCCGCTGGGCGCGTTCGAACTGGAGCCGTTCGACGCGGCCACCAATGCCGCGGCCCTGAAAGCCGCGGCCCTCAGCCGGTCGGGTCAGCTGATTTCGGTCGCAGGTGGCGGTGACACGGTTGCGGCGCTGAACGCGTCGGGGGCGGCCAAGGATTTCACCTATATCTCGACCGCAGGCGGTGCGTTCCTTGAATGGATGGAAGGCAAAACCCTGCCCGGTGTCGCTGCGCTGGAACAATAAGTGACGCTGACCGCATTTGGCCGCTTGTCAGGGTTCATGGTATTATCCCCTATTTGAATGGGGGATTATACCATGAGGTCATTATACCTGCTCATCCTTCTCGCAATGCCGTGGCCTGCAACAGCACAATCCAGTTGCGGTGGCCAGACACAGCTTGATGCAAATTTCTGTGCCAAGGAACAATGGGAAGCCGTTGACCGCGACCTCAACCGGTTGTGGAAACAGATCAAGCCGGTCGCTGATGCACGTGGCAACGGCGATGCCCTTCTGGCGGAACAACGTGCGTGGCTAAAGGCGCGGGACGCCACCTGCGACAAGGAACTATCCGGCGGCGGCAGCGCTGCGCCCATGTTCTACTGGACCTGTATGAAAGAGCAGACGGTCGCAAGAAATCAGCAGCTTCAGTCCTGGCGCTGAGCTTTAACCGGGACGCACACGAAATACTGATGAAAAAACCGAATCAGGGGATTCACAACCCGAATCGCCTGTGACATAGTGCGATCAGAGGCTCGGAAAGAGCCCGTTATTGAGGCAAGTTTTCATACGGCGGTAAACAGAGTGTCCCGTTCCCATCGGCCCGGTTTGGGTGCAGTTCTCTTCTTCTCGGTGGCTTTCATGCTGGGTGTGTATTTCACCTTTGCCGCTGTTCAAGGGGATTACGGCCTGTTCCGGCGGGTCGAAATTGCGGCGGAACGGGACGCTCTGTCACGCAGTCTGGAAAAACTGAATGTCGAAATCGCCGAGATGGAAAACCTGACACGGCGTCTGTCCGACACCTATCTGGATCTGGACCTGCTGGACCAGCAGGCGCGCTCGGTTCTGGGCATGATCCGGTCGGACGAAATCGTGATCCGCTGATCAAGTACCCTATTCAGAAAAGGCAACTCAGGCCCGGCGTTTCGGCCGGGATGCGCCGTGGCGAACGCTGCGTCACATTTACCCTCGCCAGAAAGCCCCAAATGCTTTATGAGATAGTTTAACGCTAAACTATCTGTCCGAAAGGGGGAGATCGCCACGATGGCTGCGCGAAAAACCACAAAGAAACCAAATGTTTCTGCGGAAGAACTCCAGACATACTACCGCGAGATGCTGCTGATCCGCCGATTCGAGGAAAAGGCCGGTCAGCTTTATGGTATGGGCCTGATCGGCGGGTTCTGCCACCTTTATATCGGACAAGAGGCCGTTGTTGTCGGGCTTGAGGCCGCAGCAGAGGAAGGCGACAAGCGCATCACCTCGTATCGCGACCACGGTCACATGCTGGCCTGTGGCATGGATCCGGGCGGCGTGATGGCCGAACTGACCGGGCGCATCGGTGGCCTGTCCAAAGGCAAGGGCGGCTCGATGCACATGTTTTCGAAAGAAAAGCACTTCTACGGCGGGCACGGTATCGTCGGCGCGCAGGTTCCGCTGGGCGCGGGGCTGGCTTTTGCCGACAAGTACAAGGAAAACGGCCGCGTGACCTTCACCTATTTCGGGGACGGTGCCGCGAACCAGGGTCAGGTGTATGAGACCTTCAACATGGCGGCCATCTGGGGCTTGCCGGTGATTTTCGTGATCGAGAACAACCAATACGCCATGGGCACCGCACAGTCCCGCTCAACCTCGACCAAGGACATCTTCCATCGCGGCGAGGCGTTCGGCATTCCGGGCGAGATCGTCAACGGCATGGATGTGCTGGCGGTCAAGGAAGCGGGTGAAAAAGCTGTCGCGCACTGTCGCGCAGGCAAAGGCCCCTATATCCTGGAAATCAAGACCTACCGCTATCGCGGCCACTCGATGTCCGACCCGGCCAAGTACCGGACCCGCGAAGAGGTTCAGAAGGTCCGCGAACAAAGCGACCCGATCGAACATGTGCGCGAGTTGCTACTGACCGGCAAGCACGCGACCGAGGATGACCTGAAAGCGATCGACAAGGAAATCAAGGAGATCGTCAATCAGGCCGCCGAATTCTCGAAAGAAAGCCCCGAGCCTTCGGTCGAAGAGCTCTGGACTGACATTTACGCCTGAGAGGACGAATAAGACATGGCAACCGAAATTCTCATGCCCGCCCTTTCCCCCACGATGGAAGAGGGCACGCTGGCCAAATGGCTGGTCAAGGAAGGCGACACCGTATCCTCGGGCGACATCATGGCCGAGATTGAAACCGACAAGGCAACGATGGAGTTCGAAGCCGTCGATGAAGGCATCGTCGGCAAGATCCTGATCGCCGAGGGCACCGAAGGGGTCAAGGTGAACACCCCTATCGCAGTGCTGGTCGAAGAAGGCGAAGACGCCTCGGCCCTGCCCGCAGCAGCCCCCGCAGCCGCAGCGGCGCCCGAGGCCGCCCCCACAGCAGCCCCGGCCCCGGCTCCTGCCGCAGCGGCCCCCGCTGCTCCAGCGGTGGACCTGTCACCCGACTGGCCCGCGGATGCCGAGATGAAGTCCGAAACCGTGCGCGAAGCCTTGCGCGATGCAATGGCCGAGGAAATGCGCAGTGATGAAAACGTCTATCTGATGGGAGAGGAAGTCGCTGAATATCAGGGGGCCTATAAGATATCGCAGGGTCTGCTGGATGAATTTGGCTCCAAGCGCGTGATCGACACCCCGATCACCGAACACGGGTTTGCCGGTATCGCGGTGGGTTCGGCCTTTGGCGGTCTGAAACCGATTGTCGAATTCATGACCTTCAACTTCGCCATGCAGGCGATTGACCAGATCATCAACTCTGCGGCCAAAACGCTTTATATGTCCGGTGGTCAGATGGGGTGCCCCATCGTGTTCCGGGGGCCCAACGGGGCCGCGGCCCGCGTGGCCGCACAGCACAGCCAGGACTATGCCGCGTGGTACATGCAGATCCCCGGTCTGAAGGTCGTCATGCCTTATTCGGCTGCTGATGCCAAAGGTCTGCTGAAATCGGCCATCCGCGACCCCAACCCGGTTGTGTTCCTGGAAAACGAAATCCTCTACGGCCGCTCTTTCGAAGTGCCGCAGGTGGATGACCTCACCATTCCGCTGGGCAAGGCCCGCATCTGGCGCGAAGGCTCGGACGTGACCATCGTCAGCTTTGGCATCGGCATGCAATACGCGCTGGAAGCTGCTGACAAGCTGGCCGAAGACGGCATCAGCGCCGAAGTGATCGACCTGCGCACCATCCGCCCGATGGACACTGGCGCCATCATCAATTCGGTGATGAAGACCAACCGGCTGGTGACAGTGGAAGAAGGCTGGCCGCAGGGGTCCGTCGGCAGCTATATCAGTTCGGTCGTGATGCAGGAGGCGTTTGATTACCTCGACGCGCCGGTCATCAATTGCACTGGCAAGGACGTTCCGATGCCCTATGCCGCCAATCTCGAAAAGCTGGCCCTGATCACCACCGATGAGGTGATCGCCGCCGTCAAACAAGTGACCTACCGGTAAGGAGCGACAGACAGATGCCTACAGAAATTCTGATGCCCGCCCTGTCCCCGACCATGGAGGAAGGCACGCTCGCCAAATGGCTGGTCAAGGAAGGCGACACCGTCTCCTCCGGTGATCTGCTGGCCGAGATTGAAACCGACAAGGCCACGATGGAATTCGAGGCCGTTGACGAAGGCACCATCGGCAAGATCCTGATTCCCGAGGGCACCGAAGGGGTCAAGGTCAACACCGCCATCGCGGTTCTGCTGGAAGACGGCGAAAGCGCCGATGACATTGGCACGGCTCCGGCTGCTGCACCGGCGGCTGCCCCCGCAGCCGTCGCGGGCAACGAGGCTGCCGCGCCAGCGGCACCCGAGGCGCCCGCCCCTGCCCCGGCCGCTCCGGCCAAGGCTGATGGTGGTCGGATTTTTGCCTCGCCTCTGGCCCGCCGGATTGCTGCGCAAAAAGGTCTCGACCTGACGCAGATTGCCGGTTCCGGCCCGCATGGTCGCATCGTCAAGGTTGATGTCGAAGGCGCAACTGCCACCGCTCCGGCAGCAGCTCCTGCCACTGCTCCCGCCGCCGCCGCGCCCGCAGCTGCCCCTGCAGCTCCGTCTGGTCCATCGGCGGATATGGTCGCGCGGATGTACGAAGGCCGCCCGTACGAGGAAATCAAGCTCGACGGTATGCGCAAAACCATTGCTGCACGCCTGGGTGAGGCCAAACAGACCATTCCGCATTTCTACCTGCGCCGCGATATCAAGCTGGATGCGCTGTTGAAATTCCGTGGTCAGCTGAACAAGCAACTCGAAGGCCGTGGCGTCAAGCTCAGCGTCAATGACTTCATCATCAAAGCCGTTGCCAATGCGCTGCAACAGGTTCCGGCCTGTAATGCCGTCTGGGCAGGTGACCGGGTGCTGCAACTGAAACCGTCAGATGTGGCTGTTGCGGTCGCAATCGAAGGCGGGTTGTTCACGCCGGTCCTGCAAGACGCTGACATGAAATCCCTGTCAGCCCTTTCGACCGAGATGAAAGACCTTGCCGCCCGCGCACGCGAGCGCAAGCTGGCTCCGCATGAATATCAGGGCGGCACCTTTGCCATCTCGAACCTGGGCATGTTCGGCATCGACAATTTCGATGCCATCGTGAACCCGCCCCATGCCGGTATTCTGGCCGTCGGCACCGGCGTCAAGAAACCGGTTGTCGGGGATGATGGCGAGCTGACCGTGGCAACCGTGATGTCTGTCACCATGTCCGTTGATCACCGCGTCATCGACGGCGCGCTGGGGGCCGAACTGCTCAAGGCCATTGTCGACAATCTGGAAAACCCGATGGTCATGCTGGCGTAAGCCATACCGACCTAAAAAAAAGGCCGCCTCGAATATCGAGGCGTCCTTTTTTGTTAGTTTAAATCGACCTACTGATCTTTGCCCAGCATGTGGTCCATCGAGATTGACGGCTGATCGCATCCGGCCTCGCCCACGATCTTGGCCGGGATACCGGCAACGGTCTTGCACGGCGGAACGTCCTGCAACACCACCGAACCGGCAGCGATACGGCTGCAATGGCCGACTTTGATGTTACCCAGAACCTTGGCCCCGGCCCCGATCAGAACACCGTCTCCGATTTTGGGATGGCGGTCTTCCTCTTCCTTGCCGGTTCCGCCCAGCGTCACCGAATGCAACATCGACACGTTGTCTCCGACCACGGCGGTCTCACCGATGACGATGGAATGGGCGTGGTCGATCATGATCCCCTTGCCGATCCTTGCGGCCGGGTGAATGTCGATGCCGAAAATCTCCGACGATCGCATCTGGAAGAAATAGGCCAGATCAAAGCGCCCCTTGCGCCACAGCCAATGCGCGACGCGATAGGCCTGCATGGCCTGATAGCCCTTGAAATACAGGATTGGCTGCAGCAACCGATGGCAGGCCGGATCACGCTCGTAAACCGCCATCAGGTCGGCGCGGGCGGCTTCCAGCAAACCGGGATCGTTTGCATAGGCCTCATCCACGATCTCGCGCAGAACCATCATCGACATTTCGTTCGAACACAGCTTGGCCGCGATCCGATAGGACAGCGCTCGCTCAAGGCTGCGGTGATGCAGGATACAGGCGTGCACAAGCCCGCCCATAAGCGGTTCTGTCTCGACGGCTGCTTGGGCCTCGGATGTGATACGGTTCCAGACCGGATCGACCGGTGTCACGGGGCTGCGTTTTTCAAACATAGCTTTTGATCCTTTGCTGCGCCTAGAATGCCATTTAGTGGCAAAAAGGCCAAACGCAAACCCGTGATCCGCGATACAACGAAAATGAATGAGTCCGAGCGCACATATTTTGAAACACGAATTCACGAGCGTCTGGCCGAACTGGATCAATTGTCCGCATCAGGCCAGCAGGCTCAGGCCGTTGTTGAGCTGGATCAGCAGGCGGTTGGTCGGCTCAGCCGCATGGATGCGTTGCAAAACCAGGCGATGGCAAAGGCGCAACAGGTGAATCGCAATGTCGAAACCCGCCGCCTTCAAGCCGCGTTAAAGCGGCTGGACGAGGGGGAATACGGATATTGCGAAGATTGCGGCGACCGTATTCCCGATGGGCGATTGTCTCTGAATCTGGCCGCCAGCAAATGCGTCAGCTGCGCGACCGGGTGATCAGAAACTCGGCAAGATGGTGCAAAACCATCGAAAAACACTGACAATATTGCAAATCGTCAAACCCCGGCTCATCGGCCAGCACCCTGTTGCGCGCAACCGCCATCAGCGATCCGTTGCCGTAAACCGGATGCAGCTGACCCGTGCGCGCCCGGTGTATGTCGGCCAGTTCCGCTTCATGGATCATCCGGACGCATAAGCGGGTCCGCTCTGGCGGCGGCGCCGCCAACAAGGCGCGCGCCGCGGCACTTAGATCACCGTGCAATAGCGGTCGCATCGTGCCGCTTACCCGACAACCAGACGCGCCATCGCACCGGGGCCGTAAATGGCCGACACCTGCGCAATCCCGACCTCATATGACCCGGTCAGACCATCTGCCGCCTTCAATGCCACCGAATATGACCACCCTGGCAGGGATGTCATCTCTTCACGGATAAGGGTTCCCCCAGCAAAGACACGCACAAGATAGGATTCGCTTTCCTCGCCCAGCGGAACCTCCAGCCCTGACCAGTCATCCCCGTCCAACCGGGCGCGCCGCACCCAGGTCAGGTGATCGCCGGTTACGTCGGATCGCACCCGAAGGTGAACCGGGGAATACGGGCGCAAACCATTGCCGTCGAATGAGGCGATCAGGTGCTGGTAAGCCGGATCGTCGTAACCACGGGTCGCCGGGCCGATGCGATAATGCTTGGCCAATCCCCGCTCGTTACGCAACAGGTTGATCTGCTGCACCTGATCGTTCAGCAACACGAATATGGACCCGTCCGGCCAGACATCCGGCATCAGGGCATCCGACCCCAACTGGCCCCTCAACCGCCCGGACAGGGCGTAAACGCCGGGGGAGTCAAGCGTGGCATCCGAGAACTGGAAAACCTCCCAGTTGCCGGGTGTTCCGTCGCCGATGGCCGCCAGATTGACACCGTTCAGAACCGCGCCACGCGGACGCGATTCCAGCTGACCGGCCAACAGTCGCACCTTCACCGCCGGGCCCTCGTCCCAAACGCCGATACTGGCGCGCCTCAGCGGTGTTTCGGTCACGCCCACAATGGCCTGACCGGGGATCACATCACTCAGGCTGTACCCCTCATCGGTTGAGGAGGAATAAACCGTTGCGGCCCCCGGCCATGGATCAGCGGTCACCGCAAGATAGGGTGCATGCGGGGTCTCTGCCCCGGTGATCAGCGGCAGGTCCAGAAACACCGGCAGCACGGGAACGGGCGCGGCATAGGGCCTGACAACCGCCGGGTCGTCGTGCAGGTGCGATGCCTTATACACGCCCTGTTCAACCCGGACCGCTTCGACCAGTTGCAGATCGGCAGATTCCAGACGGTCAATCCGGTAAAGGGGGCTGTTTTCGGTTTCTGACAACCGCACCAAATCACCTGCGCCCAGATGCAGCAGCGATGGCGGCAAGGCAAACCGCACCGTATCGCGGGAAACACGGGCCTCGCTCAACCAGCGCTCAGCCGTTTGCCGGCCTTCGGTGCGTGTCATGGACAACGGCATCTCATTGACCGAGACCGAATGCGTGCTGTCCTCGGGCAGAACCGCCTCTTCCGCAACCAGATCGTGATCCGCATCCGACTGGACAAAACGCAGGCGCACGCGGCCCGTCATCTCGGCCTCGGCTTCTCGCCGGTGCTCAACCGTGCCATCCAGATCACCGCTGATCGCCAGATGATCAGGGTTCAGGGCAATCGCGCCATAGCCATCGCGCATCTGAAAGCGCAAGATGCCGTTCCGTTCGATCGCGTCGAACCCATAGCGCAGCATCAGCGGCTGCAAAGCCGACCGCGCATTTGTCACATCTTCGATGACATATCCCCGAACCACGCCATAAAGCCCGGTAACATCGATATCCGTCACCCCTGCCGCGTGGCATATCTCAGTCACGACCGAGGCCAGCGTGCGCGAGCCGGACCGGCCGTTCAGCCAATGCCCCCGGTCATAGTTTGCCCCATCATCCCACTGGCTTCGCAGATTTGGAAAGGTCGGAAACGGGCGGGTATCCCACGCCCAGACATAGGCATTCGCCAGGTCCAGCATTGGTCCGCCATAGACTTGCGACACCGGGTTGACGTTCGGGTCGCTCCAATATCCAAGGGTCGCCGCAAGGTACTGGACCTGAATGAAATCGTCACGCAGTCCGTTTGAATATGCAGGCAACAGCGATTCAGACGATTTCGGATCCAGAAACTTGTTCGGCTGGTTCGTGCCCTTGTCGATTGCCGCACATCCCAACTCGGTAAACCAGATCGGCTTTGATCCGGGCACCCAGTCGGTCGGATTGGGCTGACGAACGCCACCGATCCGCTCGTGATGCAGATTTGACCACCAGCCGCGCAGGTCCTTGTAGCGCCAGACCCATGGCTCATCATGCTCCTGATCTTCGATGGGCGTTCTGATCTGTGCATCGGCCTCTTCCGGCGCGGCATAATACCAGTCATACCCCTCGCCCCCCTCGATATTGTCGCGCAGATACCCAAGGTCGTAGACCGACGGCGCACCACCCTCGGCGTCCACGTGATTTTCGCCATCACGCCAGTCAGACAACGGCATGTAATTGTCGATGCCAATGAAATCGATATTGTCATCCGCCCATAACGGGTCGAGGTGAAAATACCTGTCACCGCTTCCATCCGGCTGGTATCCGAAATACTCGCTCCAATCCGCCGCATAGCCGATCTTGGTGTCCGGGCCCAGAATCTGGCGCACCTCTGCCGCCAGCGCACGCAGTTGCGCAACGGCGGGAAACCCCGAGGCCCCGCGGATCTGGGTCAGGCCACGCATCTCGGACGAGATACAGAAGGACGACACCCCACCAGCCGCCTTGCACAACATGGCATAGTGCAGAATGAACCGGCGCAGGCCCCATTCCTGCGGGCCGGAGTATTTGACGATTTTCGTGGCCGGAACGGGACCATTACCAAGCAAGCCGCCAAACGTGCCGCCACCGTTTACCCATTGCAAATCGCCAGGCCCGCGATCATCCGGCCGCCCGCCAAGCACCGGGCCCGAGCCGCTGGTGCCGCTGCCGCCGCCCGTGTCCACCGGGGCGTCAAATCCTTCGTTGATCGTAAAATCCGCAGCACTTGCCGTCCCAAAGAACGCGGCCACCTGCGCGTCCGCCGCCGCGGTCTGATCAGCAGACCCTGCGCGCCCCGGCGCCACATCCAGCGTGATCCGTCCCCGCCAAGGCAGGTGGGGCTGACTTGTGGCCTCCGACCAGGGATCGGGCAGCCCGTTTCCCTGCAATTGCTCCATCAGGATGAACGGATAGAACATGACCCGCTTTCCCGACTGGTTGAGGTGTCGGATCGCCTCGACCACCGCCGGGTCTGCGGGTGTTCCGCCATAGACCGGGCGGCCGTCCTGCCGGGTGACCTGACCCGCCGTGCTTCGAACCTGATCCGACACGATCCATGGCATGTTGCGGCTGTCCGTGCCACTCTGTTCGACCTTGGGCCGGATCGTGCATGTGCCGCATCTCAGATCGTCACCGAACCACGACACCACCAACGAGGCCGCGTCGCAATTTGGCAACTCGGTCTCCAGCGCACGGGTCGAGCTCACAAGATCCGATACACCCGACGCGGAATGCGCATTGGCCGCCCAGCTTGTCCCGGATTGCGTATAATTCACCTGCGAACGGGCCAGCGCATACTCGCCCGTGCCCGGTATCATCGCAACGCCCCGCACGATCTGCGGCAGGGCGCTTGGGTAATCAGGCATGTCGCGCTGCGCGGGGCGCACCACCTCGAACGAGAACTGCGGCACCCGGTTGCCAAAACTCGCAAGCGGGAAATCCTCGATCACGACATAGGCTGTACCGCGATAGGCCGGCACCGTGCCTGCCCCTTCGATTGCTTCGATAAGGGGATCGGGCAACTGCTCTTGCGTGCCGTGATAGATGCGCATGTTCAGCCCGGATCGGTCCTGTTCTTCCCCGTCTGCCCAGATGCGCCCGACATCGGCGATCTCGCCTGCACCAACGGCAATGGCCAGCGAAATCGAATAGCTGTAGCTGACGGTGGTCACTTCGGGCGCCTTGGGTTTGCCTTTGCCCCCGCCTCCGCCGCCCTGCGTTTCCCGGGTCTCGGTCTCAAGAAAGTCCGACGCCCAGATGACCTGACCGCCCACGCGCATACGCCCAAAGACCGTAGTCACCGGCGCGCCCTCGCCGGTTTCCGTCAGCCTGAACCGGTCCATGCGACCTGTTTCGACGACTTCGCTGCCACTGCCCATGACCGACTGGCTGAAGAACCTCTGGTCGATGACCCGCCCGACCGTTGCGCCAATGGCCCGGCCTATGATCGCGGTGGACAGGCCCGCAACGGTGCCACCGATTGACCCGCCCAGCGCCGCCCCGGCTGCGGAAAGAAGAATAGTAGCCATCAGAGCACCTCCAACGGGAATTCGAAACAGGAAACAACCCTGCGACGCCATGGCCCGCTCAGCGCGTTCTCGACGACGCCATGACCGGAATAGGCGTGAATGAACCTCGGCTCAGAGCCTGCGACGCTGACGATGCCAAGATGTTTGGCCACGCTGCCATCGCGCATCCGGAACAGCAGCACATCTGCGACCGCGAAATCGGCGGCCGGTATTTCGACCAGATGCCGCCGCGCCGCCGCCCACATGCGTTCCTCGCCCTGCGGCTCGGACCAGTCCAGACTGTAGACCGGAACCGCCTCGGGCTCCTGTCCGATCACGGCGCGCCAGACGCCGCGCAGCAGGCCCAGACAATCCGTGCCCGCCCCCTTGGTCGAGGCCTGATGCACATAAGGCGTCCCCAGCCAGCTGCGCGCTTCTGCGACAATATCCTGCCTGTGTATCGTCACCTCAGGCTCCCTCCGCTGTTGGCTTTGCTCTGTTTGGGAACGGCCATCACCCAGTCTTCGCCCGGAAGATCGGGAAATCCCTGAAAGTTCAGCAGGTTGTTGAACTTCAAACGACAGGTCTCCATGCGTTTGTCGCACCCCGCCCGCAGCCTGACCGTGTCACCCGGCACAAGGCTTTCCCCGAAACCGGACCAGAGCGTGATCTGCCGCCCGTCCGCCACCTGCCGGTCATGCTTGATTGATGACCAAAGCCCCTTCGCCGCTCCCGACACTACGTCGACCCTGCCGCGCTCGAACCACCCGTCATCGATGGTTCCCCCGCCTGCCACAAGCAGAACGGTTCCGCCATCGAAACCGGTGACGGCGCCCTCAATCCAATAGCCGGGCGTATCCATGCCGAACCGACAGGTCCGGTCCCCCAATACGGCAGTACAAGGCTTCTGATACACGCGCCCCAATGGGCGGTTCAGCAAATCGGTCAGGCCACGCAGCTCCGCGTGGAAGGCGCCGCCTGCGCGCCGCAATTCCCCGATCGAGCCCCGGAACTGAAGGATACGCTGATCCGGGTCGGCCCAGTTGACCAGCCACGCGCGCACTTCGGCCCCGTCGAACCGCCCCGCCTCTATATCCTCTTCGCGAATGGCCGCATCCGACAGCGCGCCCATGGCTTCGGTGTTGTCAATGGACAGGCCGGTGGCCTGCTCGATGGCCGCCGCCGTCAATCCGGTGCTGGCCCTGAATGTCAATCCGTCAAAGCCAAGCTCCAGATCGTGATCGGTGAACCCGTATTCCTGACCATCCCGGCGTCTGATCGCCCAACACCGGCACACGGTGGTCATTCCGCTTTGCAGATGCGCGTGCAGGCCCTGTTCATCCACAGCCATCAGACACGCACCTCGACCACGGGAACGTTCGGCGCCTCTCCGGCCTGAAAACTGGCGACGCTGGTATGGATCTTGTCGGTGTCAAACCGCACCGGTACATCGAATTCGAACCCGGCGGTGATATCCACCTCTTCCGGTGGCGGGTCGGCAAAGGTGATCCGGCCTGTTGCCAGATCAACCTCGAATTCCACGCCCTCCCGGATTTCGTCCTGATCCAGCCCCAGACGCACCGTCCCCAGCACCGGCTTGACGATGGGGCGGGCATAGCTGACCCCGCCCGAGCTATAGGTCTTGATCAGCTGAAACTCGGTCCGCACACCGTCGCCGCGAGCGATAACCTGATCTCCGACATCGACATCCAACGTGGCCTTGCCGGATTTGAAATCCGACCAGTCCTTCCAGCGAAACCCGTACATCTGGCCCTGCCGCGCCTCGAAGAACGAGATCAGCGTCTCGATATCGTCCAGCGAGCGCATCCCCAGCCCCGCGTCATATCTGCGCCGGGAATGGGCCCAGGGCGTGTTGCGCTCTTCGAACCCGTTGGCCAGCGTCACAATATCCGTGCGCCGCTCGGGCCCCCCGACCGAGCCAAAGCTCAGGCTGGCGGGAAATCTCACCTCGTGGAAAGTCATCACCTGCTCCCTGATTTACCTGTTGCGATTGCCGCGCCCCAACGCACGGCTCATCTGTGCTGCAATCTGCCCCTGCGAGCGGCGGAACCCCTGCACATCCGGGGTCGTGATGTTCATCACCACATTCACCGAATGCCCGCCGCCCTGCGTGCGCACGCCCAGCTTGCCGTCCGTGCCGCGCGCCAGCGGCATGATCGCCTCGGGGCCAGCCTCGCCCATCAGCCCGGTGCCGCCCCGCATTGGAAACATTGTCGGGCTGCTGACCACGCCGCCATTGGCAAAGGGCATCACCCGGCCCTGGCTGAAACTGCCACCATCGGCAAAGGGCAGAAGACCCTGCACCAACCCGCCGACCGAGTTTGCCAGCAATCCGCCAAAATGATCCGTCACCGGCTTGATCGCGGCTGCATAAGCCGTTTGGATCAGCGAGTTCTTCAGCACATCCAGCGCGCCCGACAGGCTCATCCCGTCCAGAACCACGCCATCGAACGCCTTGCGCAAACCGCTGGACATGCCCCGCTCCAACGTGGCGACATCCTTGCCGGTTTCCTCGAATGCGGCGCTGATCCGCTTCATCTGGCTGTCAAACGCCGCGGCCATCGTCGCAGCATCACCCAGGGCATCGCCCAGCGCCGCGCCCCGTTCCTGCAAGTCGTCAAACCCGTCACGATCCGTCATCACGCTCTCCTTGTTGCTTGTCCGGGAAGGCGGCCAGCAGCGCGTCAAGGCCTGCCCGGTTCATCGCGGACATCCCGGCGCCCTGCCCCAGCATCAGCCGCAGTTCTGCCGGGGTCAGACGCCAGAACTGATCCGGCGTCAGCCGCAGCCCCAGAAACCCGGCCCGCATCAGGGCGGGCCAGTCAAACCCGCTCATGTCGTTTCCGGCACCATGAAGGCGCGGGCCAGCAGTTCGGCCGCCGCTTTGGCCGCAGCCATCGGGCCGCCCTCGATTTCGGCATGAAGCAGGTCGGCGCGGCTGGTATCCCGGCCCCCGCCCCGCAATCCGGCAACGATCAGCGCCAGCACGTCACTGCTGGAATACGCGCCACCCTCGAACCGCTGCACCAGCTCGACCAGGGATCCGGTGTTCAGCTCCTGCTCCAGTTCCGCCAAAGCGCCCAGCGTTAGCTTGAGCACCCGCCGCTCTCCATCGATGGTCAGTGCCACCTCGCCCGTCCACGGATTGGCCATGCGATTACAGCGCCGTAAAGCTCAGCGCACCGGCGCTTGCCATGCTCATCTCATAGGTCGCCTCACCGTTGTGCGAGCCTGCATATTCGATGCCCGTCACCTGAAACGCCCCCTCGACAATGCCGAAATCGGGGATAATCACCTGAAACGCCGGGGTCTCGCCGTCAAAGAACAGCTGCCGCGCGCGTTCGTCCGTACCTGCATCCTTGAACACGCCCGAGCCCGAGATCGAGGCCGATTTGACGCCCGCCCCCGACAACAGCTCGCGCCAGCCCCCCTGGCTTTCCAGGCTGGTGACATCCACGCTTTCGGCGTTGAAACTGATCCGCGTGGCCCGCAGGCCCGCAATGGTCTGGAACAGGCCCGTGCCGTTCATATCCACTTTGACCAAAAGGTCTTTTCCGTTCTGGGCAGCCATGTGCTCTCTCCGTTGATTGCTTAGTCGTCTTCCACGCGGGCGCGGAATCTCAGGTCGATCTGGCGGATGCTGCCGCCTGTCCCGGTTCGCCGGGCCGAGGCGCGCTCGAACCACAGCCCGACCAGATGCCCGCGGCTCAGAACCAGCGGCGCATTGTCCAGCGCGTCACACACCGCCCCGGCCAGCGTCTTTGCCGCGCCAAACCCGGCGGCTTCGGACACCACCGAAACCGTAAAGCGGTGGATCGCACCCGCGCCCGACCGGTCCGAGGCGTCGCGGACCTCTTCCGGGCCCAATGTCACATAGGTCTGCGGAACCGTTCCCGTGGGCACCGCGTCATAGATCGCGCCACCGGACTGGCCGCTGACATCCGCATCCGCGGTGAGGTGCTGAAACACCGCCGCCTGCAAGGCGGCTGATACGCCATAGCTCATGCCGCCACCTCTTCATCCGCGAAACAGGTCAGGTACTGGCCGCGCGCGTCGCGCTCAGCCACGGCGCGGATGACGAAACGGCGATTGCCTTCGCGAAACCGCTGATCCGGCGCCGGGCGCATGGTCGCCCCCTCGGGCGCGCCCCGCACCACGATGCGATACCCCACGCGCGAGACGGAAACGCCGGCGATCTGCCGTTCCGCGCCACTGCGCGCCGTGACCTCGGCCCACAGCGTTCCCAGCGCGGCCCATGCCTCGGTATATCCTCCGGCCCCGTCAGCGCTGCGCATCGGGGCCTCAAGGACCAGCTTGCGGTTCAGACGCGGCGTATTCATTGCACCACCCCCGCACCAAAGCGCACCATCCGATAGCGCTGGATCAGGCTGGTGACGCCAAACGGCATACACCCCGCGCCCAGCGCGGTCTCGTCCCGGTATTCGTAATAGTGCGCGGCCAGCAACAGTACCGCCTGGCCCAGATCGGCAGGCAAACCGGCCCAATCCGTGGCCATCCCGGCCGTGAAGGCGATCTTCACCGCACCCCCCGTTGCAATCGCAGGCAGGGCCGACCCGACCGGCCGCAACCGCGGGCGCTGACCATCGCGTTCCAGCCTATACGCCGCCGCATCCGCAACGGTTTCAGAACCTGCCGCATCGGTCAGCGTCACGGCCAGCACCGATGTCACCGGAGCAACCGGCAAAACCTCGCCCGACGGATCGCGCCAACCGCTCAGGCTCCATGAAAAGTCGCGCTCGATCAGAACCTTGCCGGTGCGCGCCTCGATCGCGGCCATGGCCGCCCGCAGGAACCCCTTCAGCACCTCGTTCTGAACGTCATCCTCGGCAAAGCCCCTGCCCAGCCGCAGATGCGCCTTGAACTGATCCACCGGCAACGCCGCATCCGCGATGGCGGTTTCTTCGATCAACATCATCCATTCACTCCGCAATCTCGGACCCCACCGGGGGCCTCAGTCAGGAAAATGACGGGCACGCGCCGCCCCACGTTGCTCGGACGGAGGGGAGCAGCTAGACAACGCGGGGGATCTCACCCCGGCCCGCGCCCGCCGCCCGAGGGGCCGATGGCCCCCCGGATTCGTCACCGCTTAAGCGATGCCGAATTTCACCAGCTTGATGGCTGCAAAGTCGCTCACATCACCGCCCACACGCTTGGTCGCATAAAACAGGACATGCGGCTTGGCGCTGAATGGGTCGCGCAGCACGCGCAGATCGGGGCGTTCAGCGATAGTGTAACCGGATTTGAAGTCGCCAAACGCGATCGAAAAGCTGTCCGAGGCCGCGTCCGGCATGTCCTCGGCAATCAGTACCGGATAGCCCATCAGGCGCGCGGGCTCACCGGCGGCCAGACCGTCCGACCACAGGAAGCGGCCATCGCTGTCTTTCAGCTTGCGGATCACACCCGCCGTTTTCGAGTTCATGACGAATGTGCCATTGACCCGGTATTGCGCGCCCAGCGCATAAACCACATCGACAATCGCATCCGCATCGACGCCGCCATCGATGCCGGTGGCAACATACCCCAGGCTGCCCCAGGACCACGTGTCATCGGATACCGCACGGTGGATCATCAGACCCTTGGGTTTGTCCACACCATCACCCGTGATAAAGGCCGCCGCCTCGGCACGGGCGAACTTGTCGGCAATCCGACCGGCCAGCCAGCCCTCGACATCGAACGCGCTGTCATCCAGCAAACGTTGCGAGGCTTTGGGCAGCGCGCTCAACTCGTGCAGCGGGATCGAGATACGGTCAATCGACGGGGTTCCGGTTTCGGAAGTGGCCGAATTCTCATCTGCCCAGCCGGCACCGACATCGGTATGGTCGATCAGCACATCGAACGAATTCGCCTCGACATTCACCACCGACGCAATCGAACGGATTGACGCGGTTGCGTTCAGAACCGACTTGATCGTCTCGGCGGTCTGCGGATCGACCAGATACCCACCATCGCTGTTGACGGCGGTGGACAGCGATTTGCTCTCCATTTCCAGCCCGCGCAGCCCATCATCCTCGCCCGAGCGTACATAGGCGTCGAACGCCTTCTGGTGCGGGGCACCGTCCAGGGTCGAGGCCGCAAGATGCGGGCGCGCCGCGATGGTTGATTTACGATCCAGCATGGTCAGTCGCTCTTCTGTCTGTTGCAATTTTGTTTTAACTTCAGCCTTCAGGCCCTTGAATTCATTCACGAAGCCAGCCATCGCCTGCTTCACCTCCTGAACCAGGGGCGCACCCTCTCCGGTCAAGGCCGGGATCTCGGTCTTGCTCATCAGCATGTCCTGTTTTTGGGTGGGTTTGAGGCGCGCTAGGTCCGCGCCAGCTCCTGCCGGGCGTCGTTGAACACCTCGGCAATACTGCGCCAGGTGTTCTCGGCATCGGGGTCGCTCCCCTTTGCCGCCACCCGCGCACTGGGCAGCATCGGGAAGGTCACAAGCGACACCTCCCACAGCTCCAGTTCGGTCAGGACCCGGTGGCCCTTGTCATTCTTCACGGCCCGTTTGGTGCGATAGCCGATCGACAGGCCATCCATCGCACCCGCCCGGATCAGCTCGGCCGCTTCCCGGCCTTTCTGGGTGCTTTCCAGCAGGCGACCCTTGACCCACAAGCCCTTGTCGTCCTCGCGCACCTCGTCCCAGACACCTATGGGTTGCGCCGGGTCGTGCTGCCACAGCATCTTGACCCGCTGACCCGCCTTGGCGAGCCCCTCAAGCGAGGCGCGATAGGCCCCGCGCTGCACCATGTCACTGCCCTGATCGACTTGCCCGAACAGGCTGGCATAGCCTTCGATCACCGCATCCTCGGTCACTGACAGGATGTCACCAAACCCTGCGAACTTATGCTCCAAATCCATGAACTTCTCCATGTAACCCACTGAACTTATGGCGTTACCACCAGGAATGACTGAAACGCCTGCGCCAGGATCACTGCGGCCACACCATAGACTGTCAGCCACAGCCGTTTCTCCAGCCGCTCCATCATCTCTTCGATCTGATCCAGCCGCCTGCACAGATGCGCGTGCTGGATCTCGGCCACCCGCTCATGCGCGGCCAGACGTAGCCCCGGCGCGCAGTCGAACGGCGGATACCCCTCAGCCATCGGCACGCTCCGGCAGACCCAGCAACCTGCGTTTTTCCACATCGCTCAGGAATTCCGCCCGGTTGACCCGCGCCCATTGCGCATCCCTCTCGGCAGACAGGGCCGTTACCTGATCCAGATCGGGCTTCAGGATCAGGTCCTCGCCGGTAAAGCCCGTCAGCCACTCCGACACCGCCGCCGCCACCCGCGTCACCAGGGGCAGCACGGTAAGGCGGTAAAACGCCCGGTTGGCCTCCTGATAGTTTGAATAGGTCGCGTCGCCCTGTATCCCCAGCAGCATCGGCGGGACCCCAAAGGCCAGCGCGATCTCGCGGGCGGCGGCTTCCTTGGTCTTCTGAAACTCCATGTCTGAGGGGGAAAAGCCCATCGGCTTCCAATCCAGCCCCCCCTCCAGAACCATCGGCCGACCCGCATTGCGCGCCCCGCGATAGTTCTGCTCGATCTCGTCGGACAGGCGGCGGAACTGCTCCTCGGCCATCATTCCGTGCCCATCACCGCCTTTCCACACCAGCGCCCCCGAGGGCCGCGCGGCATTGTCCAGCAGCGATTTCGACCACCGCGAGGCGCTGTTGTGCACATCAATCGCCGTCGCCGCCGCCTGCATCGGCGAGAACCCGTAATGATCATCCTGCGGGTGGAACGTCTTGATATGACAGATGGCCTCGGCCGCGAACCGGTGCGTCTTGCCGCCGACGCTGTAATCATAGGCCTTGGGCCACCCATCCGCCCCCGGCACAACGCTCATCCGGTCCGAGCGCAGAACATGCAGTTCAACCGGCAGCCCGTCCTCGGCCTGCACCGCCTCGACATAAGCATTGCCCGACAGCAGCAGCTGCCCGAACAGGGCCTCCAGCATCTCTGCCCGCCCCTGCGCCGCATTCGGGCGTCGCAACAGGGCCAGAATCGGATGCGCATCGAAACGCTGCCCCTGACCCTGCAAAATCAAGGGCAGAGCCGCCGCCGATTCAGCAATCAGCTTGACCGACCGAAACCCCACCGGATTGCCCGAAAACCCCGTCCGCGTCAGCGACACCGTGTCCCGCGGGCTCCACGCCACGCGCCCGCCGGTCTGCCACGCCACCACAGGCCCGGTCGCGCTCGCCTTCGCCTCGGGCGCGCTCCCAGCCGATCCACGACGCAAGAAATCGAATACCATCTGTGCTCCTTTCTGCCGCCGCTCTGCCCGGCTTGTTGAAAGGAGTTATGACGGAAAGACGTTTAAGCCTTGGGAACGGGGCGTACGGGGGGTGCGCAACGGGTCAATCACGCGGATCGTTTCGGTTCGCAAACCTGCTTTCGATCACGCTGAACATCAGTATCAAGTATATCCAAGGTAGGGTTAGTACGTAGTAGAGGAGCGATCGTTGTTCTGAAATCGACGCAAACAGCAAGATTGCAACGAAGATCAGTCTGACAAATAACCCTTGCTTCAGAACCGGCAACTCAGCTGCAGACGGGAACTTCAGTACTTTTCCGATGAAATCCATGGTCCTACCTGTCAAGGCAACACGACCGAATAGTCGCAACTAGATGCTCGGCATCCGGAATATAGTCTAGCAAAATGGGATAATGCGTCCTGCCAAAGAGAATTGGATGACCTGGGTGAGAAAGCCCGAGTCCGAATGGCTGTACTTGCTGTTCGGAAAGAAGAATACCAACCTCAAGTGACGGGTAAGGGCGCGTATCGACAACAGAGTACGGAAACGTTGCTGAATGCTCACACGATATGACATAGAGCCGTACACCAAGTCTCCAATTTCTACCGCGCCTACAAACAATCACGCGCCTATCTGTGACAAAGTAGGCCAGGTTGTTCAGCACATACTGACGCTGGCTCGCGATGCCTGTTGAAAACAAGAAAAAGGCGAATGTCGTGGCCCCATAAATCCAAAGCGCATCACCGGGACCAAACTGGGCGTCGGCATTGATGAACGGCAGCGTCGCCCACATGACAACACAAGCAATTAAGTTAAAGAAATGGAGCTTACGCTCGTCACCTACAACTTGAAAGTACTTGGTTCCGTAACCCGGTCCACCTGACCAAAGTAGCTTTTCGTCGGGGTCAAGAATATCTTTTAAATCAAATCTGTTAGTATTGGTTACTGTGACCTTTTGCATAGCTTGGCCTATACACTGCCATATCTCCAGAAACCAGCCGCAAACAGTTGATAGAAAAGCTTGGTTAAAGCTTTGTTGTCGTCATTACTTCGCCATCGCTAGGCTCACAACGCCCGCACCCTCGGCCTTCGAAACGCCCCCGCAGGCCCCACCACCAACTCATGCAGCGCCCAGACCAGCGCGTCGACCCGGTCGGGTGAGCCCTGCCCCTCGAACCCGCGCGCCGTCATCTGGCACATCTGCTCCTCCAGCGCGTCCAGCCCGGCCACATGGGCCACCCGCCCCTGCTCGTACAGCGCCGCTACAGGCTCGGCCCGCGCGACCTTGCCGCGTGACGCCCGCACCGCACGATAAGGGACCAGAGGGTCCACCTGCCGCACGACCTCTTCCACCAGTTGCCCGCCCTGATTGACCTCGGCCACCAGCCGTTCGGCCCCGAACTCATCCATCGTGTCAATCGCCGCCTGCGCCCAGCCCGCCGGGCCAACGCCCTGCACCGTCCGGTCAGCCAGCACGAACGCCCGCCACGCCTCAGGCGGGCCTTGCACTTGCGCGCCAACCACCACGATCCCGCAGGCATCCGCGCCTGACCCGGATGTCACCGCCGGGTCCAGCGCCACCACGATGCGATCCAATTCGGGCACCTGCGCACAGCGCGCCGCCTCCAGCATCGAACCCGTCCACAGCGCTCCTTCCGCGTCTGACAGCAGCACCCCGTCCAGCTCCTGCCGCCCCAGCCGCGTACCCGCATAGCGCGCGCGCACTTCTTCCAGAAACGACGCCGCCAGATTGGCCCGGTTCGCTTCGGTCGGCGCATGGGTCTGCACGGTAGAGGGTGACGCCAGCAACTCCTTCAAAACCTTCACATTGCGCGGCGTTGTGGTCACGCAGACCCGAGGGCGCTCGCCCAAGCGCAGCGCAAATTGCAGCATGTCCCAGGTCTCACCCGCCTTCTTCCACTTGGCCAGCTCATCCACCCAGGCCGCATCAAATTGCGGCCCGCGCAACCCTTCGGGATCATGTGCTGAAAACGCCTGCGCCTCGGCCCCGTTGGGCCAGATCAGCTTGCGTTCGGATGCCTTCCACACGGGCCGCCGATCCGGGGGCGAGCATTGCAATATCCCGCTGTCGCCAAAGATCATGACATCGCGCACCTGATCGAATGTTTCACCCACCAGCGCCACGCGGCTGGCCTCGCCCTTGTCCAGCGGTTTCGGCCCCTCGACCATCGATCTGACCCATTCGGCCCCTGCCCGCGTTTTGCCCGCGCCACGCCCGCCCATGATCACCCAGGACCGCCAGTCGCCCTCGGGCGGCAATTGATGCGGCAGCGCCCAGAATTCAAACAGGAAAGGGAGGGCACACAGCCCCCCCTCCCCGATCTCACTCAGAAATCTCTCCCGCACCGCAGCATCGGCGGAGGCGAGCCAGCCTGCACCCGATCTCAAATCGGGCCCGCTCAAGGTCGAGCGCATAGCCCCCTTGGGCAATTCCGGCTTGTCTGTAATGTTGTTCGACAAAGCTTGTCTCCACTTTCTGGCAACTTCGGATCAGCCCCTCCAGCTGACCGAGTTGCTTGGCTGAACCAGCAAGATCTGCATCCTCCCCGGCACCGATCTGTTTGCGCAGGTCTTCTGCCGCTTGCCGCAGATCGCGAATGGACCTTTCCAGGGACTGCAACAGTTCAGCCGTCTGGGAAATCCGCTCTTCCGGGGTAATCAAAGTCATGTTTGCCTGTGACCTCATGCGTGAGTGTTCTCCGCACGAGAGAAACGAAAAAACGGCCACCGGGTCACCCCGAGGCCGTTCGCCCACTTCTTCTAGCATGACACAACCTATACGGGATAAAGCGCGCAAAGTCAAGGGTTTACGCAACAGTCGCGCAACAGGGATCGTACGGTGAGGGTTAACGGACAGTGAATTTCCGGCTGCGGTAATCCTCGGCCAAAACGCCGACCCGTCCTTTGGGCTTCCCAAGCCCTGACCGCCTCACCGACCAGAGGGATTAACACAGGGTTACCGCCGTACCGCTTTCGGAGCGTACAAATTGTACAAACCCCGCGCGGACGCGTGTACAAATCTGACATTTCCGAAATCGGGTGCAAAATCACCCGCGTCACCCGATTTCGGCGCGTCAGGGTCCTGCGCGCTGCAAAACCAGTCCTTGACATTCCCCCCCGAAACCCTCATGTGCCCCTCATCACGGCGCCACCGCGTGAGCATCGTCGGGCTTCAGGCCCCACAGCGCCAACACATAACTCCCGGTTCCCCTTCACGCAGGGTTCTTTACGCGATGGCCGGATGGCGCTGGATTCGCCCGCGCATCCCGAGGTCTCGCACAACCCTGCCGGTCACATGAACGTGGCCAGTCACCACCTGCTCGTGCGGTTTAACCTGCGGGCCGTAAAGGATAATTTTTTGTTCGACTTCGATATGCTCGGCCTCGCGCCGACACTGAACGACGCGTTGAAACGCGCCAATTTCACACAACCCACCCCGATTCAGAACCAGGCCATTCCGCTGGCCCTGAACGGGCATGACATCCTCGGGCTGGCCCAAACCGGCACCGGCAAGACACTGGCCTTTGGCCTGCCTCTGATCGACCACCTGCTGGCACAACCTGGCAAGCCCGATCCCAAAACAGCCAAATCGCTGATCCTCGCCCCTACACGCGAGTTGGTGAACCAGATCGCCGACAGTTTGCGCACCCTCACCAAAGGAACAAAGCTGCGGGTCGCCACAGTTGTTGGTGGCCAGTCGATCAACAAACAAGTGATGTTCCTTGCCCGCGGCACCGATATTTTGGTCGCCACCCCGGGGCGCCTGATTGACCTGATGGAACGCGGCGCTGTTGACCTTGGTTCGGTGCGCCATCTGGTATTGGACGAAGCAGATCAGATGCTTGACCTGGGCTTCATTCACGCTCTGCGTCGCATCGCGCCTGCACTGGGAACACCCCGCCAGACCATGCTGTTCTCGGCCACAATGCCGAAACAGATGGAGGAGCTCAGCCGTGCCTATCTGAACAATCCACAGCGGGTGCAGGTTTCACCCCCGGGCAAGGCGGCGGACAAGATCACTCAGTCCCTTCATTTTGTTCCAAAAGCCGAAAAACCCTCTAAACTTCGCCATATCCTGTCTCAGGACGCGGATGCACTGACGCTGGTCTTCACCCGCACAAAACACGGTGCCGAGCGGCTGGTGAAAGGGCTGGTCGCCGATGGCTTCAACGCAGCATCCATTCACGGGAACAAAAGCCAGGGCCAGCGTGACCGGGCCATCAATGCCTTCCGCGCTGGAGAGGTGAACATACTGGTGGCCACCGACGTTGCCGCGCGTGGCATCGACATCCCCGGTGTCGCCTATGTCATCAACTTCGACCTGCCCGACGTACCCGACAATTACGTCCACCGTATCGGGCGCACCGCCCGTGCCGGGCGCGAAGGGGAAGCGATCGCGTTCTGTGCACCGGAAGAAGTCGACCTGCTGCGTCAGATCCAGAAGCTGATGAAAATTGAAATCCCTGTCACAAGCGGCACCATGCCGGAAGGGGTCGAGGTTCAGCAACCTGCACGTCGTCAAAACAACCGCCGTCGCGGGTTTAAACCCAAACCGGCCAACGGTGATGGGAAACCTTCCAGCAGCAGACGGCGCCGTCCCAACAAAAGACGTTCAGCCGCCTAAGGACTGAACAGGCTGCCAAAGAAAACGCCGACGCCAGTTTTCATACCGGCGTCGGCGTTTTTTGTTAGCAAAACCAGCATTCCGCCGGGCTTAATTCCCCGAGCTTTGCTGTTCCTCAATTTCGCGCCATTTGGCAACGTTGCGATTATGCTCCTGCAGGGTTTCTGCAAACGCATGACCGCCCGAGCCGTCGGCGACGAAGAATACATAGTTGGTGTCATCCGGCGCAACCGCAGCTTCAAGGCTCGCCAGACCCGGATTTGCAATCGGCGTGGGGGGCAGCCCATCAATCTGATAGGTGTTCCACGGTGTCGGACGGTTCAGTTCGCTGCGCCGCAACCCGCGGCCCAATGTGCCCTGCCCCTTTGTCACGCCATAGATGACGGTCGGATCTGTTTGCAGGCGCATCCCCTGTTTCAGGCGGTTCACGAACACACTGGCGACCTGGCCACGTTCCTCCGGAACACCGGTTTCCTTTTCGATGATAGACGCAAGGATCAGCATCTCTTCAGGAGTGTCCAGCGGCAACCCGCCTTGGCGGCTTTCCCAAACCGCGTTGATCCGCAGTTGTTGCTTGTCCTGCATGGCCTGCAAAATCGCATTGCGATCCTGTCCGGCCACAACATCGTAACTGTCCGGGGCCAACATGCCCTCAGCCGGGATCTCGGTCACTTCACCTGACAGCGCTTCGAATGATTTCAGAGCTTCAACCACCTGCCACGAGGTCACACCTTCGGCCAGCGACACGCGATAGCGCGTGTCAGCCTCGTTGCGCTTCTCGGTATAGGCATCAGGCGTTTCTTCCTCTTCCGCATCAAATGAAGCAATCTCGACGAAATCCAATGTTGCCGGGTTCAATTCACGCACGCGGGTTTGGGTGCGTGTCACACCGATACGGTATTCGATTTCCGACCCACAAGTGCTGGCGCCGCTGCTGGTGATTTCTTCGATGATCTGCGCCATAGACGCGCCTTCGCGCACCAGAAAGCTGCCCGCTTTCAACCGCTGCGCCTGATCGGTATAGTCAGCGGCCATCCGAAACAGAATTGAACTGCGAATGGCACCCTGATCTTCCAGATCGCGACTGACACGTGTCATATTCGAACCGCTTTTGACCTGAAGGCAAATCGCAGTTTCAAGCGGGCCTTCGGCCTTGTACTGCGACTGTCCCCACAGGATCAGACCGCCCACCAGAAACAGGCCGACCACCAGGATGGTCAGCGCATTCGAAGCGATGGCCCGCCACATTTAACTGACCTTTCCGAAGATCACGCTGGCATTGGTTCCGCCAAACCCGAACGAGTTCGACAACGCCACGTTAATCTCACGCTCGCGCTTGGCGTTGGGGGCAAGATCAATCGGAGTTTCAACTGCCGGGTTGTCCAGGTTGATTGTTGGCGGTGCGACCTGATCGCGGATCGCCAGGATTGAGAATATCGCCTCAATCGCACCCGCAGCACCCAGCAAGTGACCGGTTGCCGACTTGGTCGAGCTCATCGTCGCATTCCCGGCATGCTCGCCCAACAGGCGCTCGACAGCACCCAGTTCGATCGTGTCCGCCATGGTCGAGGTGCCATGCGCGTTGATGTAATCCAGGTCTTTCGGCTCCAGCCCGGCGCTGCGCAACGCCGCTCTCATGGAGCGTTCGGCCCCGTCGCCATCCTCGGACGGGGCGGTGATGTGATAGGCGTCGCCCGACATACCATAGCCCAGAACTTCGGCGTATATCTTGGCACCACGCGCCTTGGCGTGCTCGTAATCTTCCAGAACCACGATGCCAGCGCCCTCTCCCATAACGAAACCGTCACGGTCCACGTCATAGGGTCGGCTGGCAGCCTTGGGATTATCTGCATATTTGGTCGACAGCGCCTTACATGCGTTGAACCCGGCAATACCGATCTCGCAGATGCAGCCCTCGCCACCACCTGCCACCATGACATCCGCGTCACCCGCCCGGATGATGCGGCTGGCGTCGCCGATTGCGTGCGCCCCGGTTGAACACGCGGTCACGACCGAGTGGTTCGGCCCTTTGAACCCGTGGCGGATTGATACCTGACCCGAGGCCAGGTTGATCAGTGCGCCCGGAATGAAGAACGGAGATACCCGGCGCGGACCCTTGTCGCGGATCAGGTTCGCGGTATTGGCAATCGATCCCAGACCACCAATGCCCGAGCCGATCAGAACACCAGTACGCAGGCGCGATTCTTCGTCTTCCGGCAGCCAGCCTGCATCCTTACAGGCCATTTCGGCGGCTGCGATGGAATACAGAATAAAGTCTTCGATCTTGCGCTGCTCTTTCAGCGGCATCCAGTCATCGGGATTGAAGGTCCCGTTGGTTCCGTCGCCGCGCGGCACCTCGCAGGCGTAGGTCGTTGCGACCCCGCTTGCCTCTGCATCGAAATGCGTGATTGGGCCTGCGCCGGACTCTCCGTCCAGCAGCCGCGACCAGGTTTCCTCGACCCCGCTGGCCAAAGGAGTGACCAATCCAAGACCGGTTACAACGACTCTGCGCATGAAGTGCCTCTTGCCTGCTTCCTGTTATGAGAACCGCTCATACCCCGGCCCGGGGTGCGGGGGCAAGAGCAACGGTTCTTTCCGCCCCGGCGTTCTGCCGCCGAATGCCCAAGGAAACCGGAAATTCGGCGCTTGTCAAAACCGCCCTTTCGCGCGTTCAGCCGAAAGGGCGGAGTTGCTTACTGAAACTGCGCGACTGGCTCGTGGGCCGATTTGGCAGTTTCAAGTGCTTTGGCCAAGTCTAGTGTCTTGCGGAACAACGCGCGCCCGACAATCGCGCCCGAGATATTGGGGATGTATGCCAGCCGCGAGATATCGTCTGCCGTGCGCACGACACCGCTGGCAATCACCGGGGTACGCGAATGGTTTGCCAATCGCGAGATCAGACCCAGCTTTGCCTCGACATCTTCGATGTCGCTGTCGATATCCGTCACCACGATGGCGGCAAAAGGCGCATCGCCGAACGCGTCGATAAAGGCTTCGGGCGTGAACGCACTTTGGCTGCGCCAGCCGTCAGTCATAACAAGGCCTTGCCAGACATCAACCGACAGCACGATCTGATCCGGGTAAAGCTTGGCCAGTTCCTTGACCAGGTTCGGTTCGCGCGCGGCCAGCGTGCCAACCACAACGCGGCCCGCGCCCTTGTCGATCCAGCGCTCAATCTGTTCGCGCGTGCGCATGCCACCCGCCAGCTGCACCGGAATCTCGGCCTTGCGAATGATATCTCCGACCAGCTGCGCGTTGGTATCCTTGCCCTCGATCGCGTCGAAATCCGTCAGGTGCATCCATTCGGCACCCGCCTCTGCCCAGCTCCGTGCGGTTTCTACCGGATTCACGTGCCAGATCATCGCTTCTTCCAGACGACCCTTGTCCAGCGAGACACACCGGCCGTTCTGCAGTTCCATCGTGGGGTAAATCCTCATGAGCTCGGTCCTCCGCTCAATCGTTTTGAAATCCCCGGCACCATACAACTGGAATGCCCGCCCGAAATCTCCGGGATCGGCACAGTTTGGCCATTTTGCGGCATACTGATTAAGTGGCGAATTTACGCGCGGGCTGGCGGTCCGTTGCGTCGTAACAAGTGTACCGGGGTTTCATTATACACCCCTTCCCGCATCAAAACATAGCCAAGCTTTTTGGCGAGTTTCTGCGAGGATGTATTTGAAGCGTTTATCATCGCGACCAACGGTCCGGGAATCACCCGGTCAAACCAGTCATGCGCAGCCTTGGCGGCCTCGTATCCCAATCCCTGCCCCTGTGCTTCGGGGACCAGAACCCACCCTGCCTCGGGGAAGCCGTCGAAATCGTCGCCCATGCATCGGTTGCTATAGAAGAATCCGGCTTGCCCGATCAGCTTGCGATTCGATTGCTGCATTACGCCCCACTGACCAAAACCGGCCATCTGCCAATGCCCCGCATTACGCAGGAAAGAATCCCACGCTTCGCCACGCGATCGGGGAGAACCGCCGATATGCCGCACGACGCAAGGGTTACGCCAGATTTCCGCGAACCGGTCAAAGTCCTCTGGGCGCATAGCGCACAGCGTCAAACGCGCGGTATTTATCATCGGAGTGGATCTTATCATGCCCTGTCCACTTTGAGTTTTGCCTCAGTGGAAACAGTGCGCAGGCCACAATAGCCACGCAAGTCCGAAATTCGGGCAGGCATAAAAAAACGGCGCCCCCGTTGCCCGGAAGCGCCGATTTTAATCAGAAAGAAACGCTTAGGACGCTTCGCTGATGAACTTGACGGCGTCGCCAAAGGTCTGGATGGTCTCGGCTGCGTCATCGGGGATCTCGATGCCGAACTCTTCTTCGAAGGCCATGACCAGCTCAACAGTGTCCAGGCTGTCTGCGCCCAGATCGTCGATGAAGGACGCGTTTTCCACGACTTTATCTTCTTCAACACCCAGGTGCTCAACAACGATCTTCTTAACGCGATCTGCGACGTCGCTCATGTCTATTCCTCATTCCTTTACAGGGCGGTCCGCCCGATTCTGCCCTTGCCCGCACGGGTTGGCTTTGGTTTGCCCGTTTTGGGCGGTTTCGGTCCCGGCGAACCGGGAAATAGAAGGCCGACCTGAACGACCGGCCCCGCATAGATGCGCCGCCTATAGCATAGTCGACGCAAGAGGCAAACGCTTTCGCACTCGCCCCTGTCGCGCTCACAACATGGCCATACCGCCGTTCACATGCAAGGTGCTTCCGGTAACATAGCCCGCTTCGGGGCTGGAAAGATACAGAACGGCAGCTGCAATTTCCTCCGGATCGCCCATGCGCCCGGCTGGAACCTTGAGCAACAGACCCTTTTTCTGTTCCTCGGTCAGTTTCTCGGTCATTGCCGTCGTGATAAATCCAGGTGCCACGGCATTCACAGTAATTCCGCGGGTCGCGACTTCGTGGGCCAAAGCCTTGGAAAACCCGATCATACCGGCCTTCGATGCGGCATAGTTCGCCTGCCCCGGATTACCGATTGCGGCCACAACGGACGAGACATTGACGATACGACCCCAGCGCGCCTTCATCATGCCCCGGATCACCCCTTTGCACAGTTTCATGGTCGAGGTCATGTTCACGTCAATGACGCTTTGCCATTCTTCATCAGACATGCGCATGAACAGGTTGTCGCGCGTGATTCCGGCGTTGTTTACAAGAATGTCCACCGATCCCATCGCCTCGACCGCTTGCTTTGGCAACGCTTCAACGGCTTCCGGGTCACTCAGATTGCAGGGCAGAACATGCGCGCGTTCACCCAGTTCGTCGGCCAGAGCCTGAAGCGGTTCAACGCGTGTACCGGACAACCCAACCGTTGCACCTGCGCCATGCAACGCCCGTGCGATGTGGCCTCCGATACCGCCCGAAGCACCGGTGATCAGCGCATTCTTACCTGTTAAATCAAACATTCGGTTTCCCTCTTGCTGCGTCGGTTACAACGCGAATTGAGCTTACGATTCGGCCTGAATGGCCTTCTGGACGTCTTCCGGTGTACCCACAGCCTTGCCCGCGATTTCGCGATCGATCTTGCGGATCATACCGGACAGCGCTTTGCCAGCGCCGATTTCCCATGTTTCAGTCACGCCTTGAGCCGCCATATATTGCACGCTTTCCCGCCAGCGAACCGAACCCGTCACCTGCTCGACCAGCAATTGACGGATCAGATCCGGGTCGCTGACAGCCTCAGCGCGCACATTGGCCACCAAAGGTACGACAGGGGCCTTAATTTCGACGGCAGCAAGCGCTTCTGCCATTACATCTGCAGCAGGTTTCATCAGCGCACAGTGAAATGGAGCACTTACCGGCAACATAACGGCACGTTTTGCACCTTTTTCCTTGGCGATCTCGGCTGCGCGCTCGACAGCGGCTTTTGAACCCGACACGACGACCTGTGTGGGATCGTTGTCATTTGCGGCCTGACAGACCTCGCCCTGTGCGGCTTCTTCCGCCACGGCGCGCACGGCCTCCAGATCCAGCCCCAGAATGGCGGCCATGGCCCCCTCGCCAACGGGTACGGCGCTTTGCATGGCTTGACCACGGGTGCGCAACAGACGCGCAGTATCTGCAACAGACAAGGCACCCGCTGCGGCCAGAGCCGAGTATTCACCCAGTGAATGCCCCGCCACAAAAGCCGCCTTGCTGACAGATACGCCTTCGGCTTCCAAAGCGCGCATGGCTGCCATCGACGTTGCCATCAACGCGGGTTGTGCATTCTGGGTCAGTGTCAGGTCAGCAATATCGCCGTCCCAGATCAGGCTGCTCAACTTCTCGCCCAACGCGTCGTCCACCTCATCGAAGATGGCCTGAGCCGCCGGGTAAGCCTCAGCCAGAGCTTTGCCCATACCTATGGTCTGGGCGCCTTGCCCCGGGAAAACGAACGCGAGTGTCATTGCAACCTCATGGATGGTGTCAGGTTGCGGCGGGGTGTAAACTGACTGACCGTCTGGCACAAGCATTGCCTGCTTTCTGCATTCTGGCACCTTTTGTGTGCACCCGCGCTCACTTGTGTCTGTTTCATCCGGCCTTACCTTGGGCACACCCAAGAATCCCGGAGCGCGCGACATATGCAATCGACCAATTCCTTTTCAAGCTACGGCAGCATCGCAAAGACGTTTCATTGGCTGACCGCCTTGCTGATCTTCACGGCTTTGCCCCTCGGCTGGGTCGCAGATAATCTGGCGCATGCGGTACTGCACTCGGCAACGGCCCCTACCGAGTTGGAAATTGCCCGTGCGGCGCGCGTGTTCTCATTGCATAAAACCGTGGGGGTTACCGTGTTCTTCGTGGCATTGGCCCGCATTCTTTGGGCGTTCACGCAAACCAAGCCCGGCCTTCTGAATGCTGACAACAAGCCCGAAGCCTTTGCCGCTGAAACCGTCCACTGGCTGCTTTACGGTTCGCTGGTCCTTGTGCCGCTGACCGGCTGGATTCACCACGCCGCGACCGAAGGCTTTGCCCCAATCCTTTGGCCCTTCGGCCAAAACCTGCCTTTTGTACCGAAATCCACCGCCGTGGCCGAGGTTACAGGAGTTCTGCATTGGCTTTTCATGTGGGTTCTGGTTGTTTCCCTTGTCCTACACGTTGCAGGTGCGCTGAAACATCACGTCATCGACAAGGACGGCACATTGCGCCGGATGTTACCGGGCCTGTCTGATGTGCCGGAACCACCACATCAAACCCATTCACTGATTCCAGCCGTCGCCGCATTGGTGGTCTGGGGTGTCGTCGTCACCGGAGGCTGGGCAACGGGTAAGCTTACCCCTAACGTAGGTGAAGCACCGGATGTCCAACTGACCGAGGTTCAATCCGAATGGCAGGTTCAGAACGGCACGCTGTCGATTACGATTTCGCAACTGAATAGCCCCGTCACAGGTTCGTTTTCGGACTGGACGGCCGCAATTACTTTTGACGAACCCACAGAGCCGGGCCCGGCAGGGTCTGTCGATGTCACGATAGCCATCAGCTCGCTTAGTCTTGGAACCGTAACCGATCAGGCCATGGGACCGGATTTCTTCGACAACGCCCGGTTCCCGACTGCTCAGTTCAAAGCCGACCTTTATAAAACCGAAAATGGTTACGAGGCGCGCGGTCCGCTTACAATTCGCGACAAGTCGATCGATGTCGTTTTGCCCTTCTCGCTGGATCTTCAGGGCGACACAGCCACCATGGCGGGCACAATCGAGCTTAACCGGCTGGAGTTTGATGTAGGCACATCGCAGCCTACCGAAGACTCGCTGGGCTTTACCGTCGCAGTATCCGTAGAACTCACAGCGGCACGCGGTCAGTAAGGCAAAAAAAACGCCGGTGATTTGATCACCGGCGTTTTTCTGTTCGTGATTCTGTGATTACTCAGCTTTTTGTGCCTCGACCGAAATCTGGATTTGCACTTCGTCGCTGACAAACGGTGCAAACTGACCCAGGTCGAATTCGCTACGGACAAGCGTTGTTGTCGCGTTGAAACCAGCCCAGGGCTTGTTTGCCATCGGGTGGGTGTCAGCCTTGTTGAGCTTTGCGTCCAGAACAACCGATTTGGTCACACCGTTCATCGTCAGATCGCCGGTGATGTTCGCGGTGTTTTCACCAGTCACCTCGATTCCTGTCGAAGTAAAGGTGATCAAATCTCCTTCGGCCGCGCCAAAGAAATCCTCGGTCATGAAGTGATCTTCACGGGGTTTCCAGCCGGTAAACATCTCCAAAACGGGCATCGACACACTCACGCTCGAAGCGGCGGGGTTTTCCTGGTCGAACATGATCTCGCCTTCAAAGCCGGAAAACATGCCAGTCGTGGTTGAAAACCCAAGGTGGTCATAGCTGAAAATGACTTGGCTGTGGCTGGGATCCAACACGTATTTCTCGGCGCTGGCGAATGCCGTTGTCGCTGATACGGCCAATGCAGCAGCAAGAAGGGTGGATTTCATATCAATCTCCGCGGTTTTGTGAATGCAGTCCGTCAGGACTGCTTGAATACAAAATGTGCCGCCCAAGGGCGGCACACAACCTTTTTTGATTCACAACTTCTGTTCTTTTTTGAACAGAATAAAAATCAACCGAAAATTGTTACGCTTTTGCTGAGCTGCCCTTTCAGCGCCCGGCTGACATCCGCCGATTCAAGCGGCAGCTTCATCAAAAGACTTCCGTCCACGTCAAACAGGTGAACCTCATTCTCTTCAAAACGCGCCCCACCCAGCGAGTCATAGCTGCGGCGCAGGACAGTCTGAGGGCGTCCGTCTTCGTTCTTTTGCAATACCCGGACTTCGCGGCGGATCGGGTCGAAATAGGCGTCAGGGCGCGGGTCGAAAACCTCGATTGTCAACAAGGCGACGCCAACGACCAGAAACAGCATGGATGCCGCCATCTTGATCGGCCAAACATCTGCGCCAACGACCGATCCGGGCATCAACCACATTGAAAACGCGGAAACGATCAAAAACGCCCCGACCATCCGCGCCAGTATCAGGCGGGCCTTCCAGTTCGGTGCAAATGTGATCATTACCGGCACCGAATTCTCAAAGCGCGAGCCGGCAACGTTTTCCTGATATGCGTTTGTGTTAGTAGCGGTCATAACGCGTCACCCTTTTAAGGTTACTTTCGAAATTCTGTTGATCCGGTTGATGCCCGGTATGCAAAACAACTTTGAGCCGAAAAGCGTCAGCAATTGGGCGACCCAAAGGAATTTGGGCGGCGTCTCAGAGGCATGTGTGGCAGGGCTTGCCCTTGCGGCTCAGACGTGTATACGGGGCCATCCTTCGCAGTCATATGAATCGCGCAGCCTCTCGTGGCAGGGTCGCGAAGGAATGTTTGGCCCCGCCTATGAAATGCGCCTTGATATAAACAGGAGTGCACATGCCACTGTATGAGCATGTAATGATCGCGCGTCAGGATCTGTCCAACGCGCAGGCGGAAAGCCTCGTCGAACATTTCGGCACCGTTCTGGCTGACAACGGCGGCAAGCTGGTTGACAGCGAGTACTGGGGCGTCAAGACGATGGCCTACAAGATCAACAAAAACCGCAAGGGCCACTATGCCTTTCTGAAAACCGATGCCCCCTCGGGCGCGGTGCAGGAAATGGAACGCCTGATGCGTCTGCATGAAGATGTCATGCGCGTTCTGACCATCAAGGTCGACGGCCACGAAGATGGTCCGTCGGTTCAGATGCAGAAGCGCGACGAACGTGGCGAACGCCGCGAGCGCCGCTGATCAACGCCTGAGAAAAGGACTATAACCCATGGCCGCAAAACCATTTTTCCGCCGCCGCAAGGTCTGCCCGTTCTCGGGTGAAAATGCGCCGAAAATCGACTACAAAGACACCCGTCTGCTGCAGCGCTACATCTCTGAGCGTGGCAAGATCGTGCCTTCGCGCATCACTGCCGTTTCGGCGAAAAAGCAGCGTGAACTGGCCCGTGCTATCAAGCGCGCTCGCTTCCTCGCCCTGCTGCCCTACGCTGTGAAGTAAGGAGAGACTGACATGCAAGTTATCCTGCTGGAACGCGTTGCGAAACTGGGTCAGATGGGCGACGTCGTTGACGTCAAGCCTGGCTATGCCCGCAACTTCCTGCTGCCCCAAGGCAAAGCCCTGAGCGCATCGGACGCCAACATCGCGTCGTTCGAAGCCCAGAAAGCGCAGCTTGAGGCCCGCAACCTGGAAACCAAAAAAGAAGCTGAGGCCCTGGCTGAAAAGCTGGACGGTCAGCAGTTCGTCGTGATTCGCTCGGCATCGGATGCCGGCGCTCTGTACGGTTCGGTCACCCCGCGTGACGCCGCTGACGCCGCAACCGAAGCAGGTTTCACCGTCGACAAGAAACAGATCATCCTGATCGCCCCGATCAAGGAACTGGGTCTGCACACTGTCGCAGTGAAACTGCACCCCGAAGTTGAAGTCGAAATCAAGATGAACGTGGCCCGTTCGGCAGAAGAAGCTGAACTGCAGGCTTCGGGCAAATCGATTCAGGAACTGGCTGCTGAAGAAGAAGCCGCTGCTGAATTCGAGATCGCCGAACTGTTCGACGACATCGGCTCGGCCGCTTCGGATGATGATGACATGGTTGCCGACGCGGCACCGGTTGCAGAAGACGAAGCCAAAGCCTGATCTGGCCGCTTGTGAGCATTCTAAAGGCCGCGCCAAAGCGCGGCCTTTTCTTTTTTCCCTTTGTATTCACATGTCGTACCGGCAAGTTTCAGCCCATTTTCCCGTGTACGCTTGAAGGCTCATTGTCGTTCCGTATCATTGCCGCCGAAATCCAGAGGACCGAAAAATGCTTGTTTATCTGCGCCAAAGTTTCCTGGCACTGTTTCTATTTGTGTCGTTGGTTGCCTGCGGGGCAGACCAGGTCTCCAAGGCGGGTACGCCACATTTTGACCCGCCGCTCCACCCGAATGAAACGCCCGAGCTGAGAGCTTCGATCAACAGATGGGCGGACCATTACGAGATTCCGCGGGAACTGGTTCACAAGCTGGCCATTCGCGAAAGCACACACCGACCATGGGCCGTCAACCGGCCCTATTACGGCCTTCTACAGATCCTGCCAGCCACGGCGCGCTCGATGGGATACACCGGCAAAGCCGAAGGTTTGCTGGACGCCGACACCAACCTTGAGTTTGCCGGGAAGTACTTGCGCGGGGCGTGGATGCTTTCAGATGGGGACCAACGCAGGGCAATTTTTCTGTACGCCAAAGGTTTTTATCCCGAAGCTAAAGCCCGAGGAATGCTGGTCGAAACCGGGCTTAGGCCAACACCCTGACGGTCATTCGCGTCAGAATTCGATCGGAATCAGCACTTGAAACTGAATAGTGACAAAAATGTTCTATTGGGTGTCGCAATATGCGATATTGCACAGACAATTTAGACCTGTCCTTGTCATGTTTAGAAAAGTATGATGTTCTGACTTGGTGAGGTAAACGGGTTCCACTCTGTGTAATACGCATGCTCGACGACACCATCGGGCAGCAAGATGGGCCACAGCTGGTAGGCGCCACATGGAAATTGTCGATCTGAGCACCCTGCCGGATTCAGAAGTTCGATATACCGAATTTCTAAGGCAAATCTGTGAGAAGCATGACATGGATCATGCTGCCTACGCTGGCATGAATCCGGCGGCAGGAACTGTGGCTGGCTTTGTCACCTATGACGACGCCTGGACGGAGCACTACCAGAAACAGGGCCTGATCATGATCGATCCGACCATCCACATGGCCCGCCGCAGTATCGCGCCGGTGGATTGGAGCCGTCTCGAAAGAAGCCCAGATTTTCAACGCGTTTTCCGGGATGCTCACGATTTTGGCTTGCCCAGTCAGGGTGTTACGATCCCGGTACGTGGCCCCTACGGTGATATTGGCCTGCTGAGCGCAACCCGAAATTGTAGCAAGGAAGAGTGGCGTAAGCTTTACACGAACTTTATCGGCGATTTGCAGGCCATGGCCGTGCACATCCACGACAACGTCGTGTCCTCAGATCAGCTGACCGGCGCACTATATCATCCGACATTGTCCTCTCGCGAAGCGGAAATCCTGCAATGGGTCGCTGCAGGTAAGTCGCAGCAGGATATCGGCGATATTTTGTCGATTTCGCACCGAACCGTAGAAGTACACTTGCGTTCTAGCCGGGAAAAGCTTAGTGCGCTGACCACCCCGCAGGCCGTAGGGCGGGCTATCGCGATCGGGCTTATTACCCCGGGATAAACAAAAAAATCCCCAAATTTCGCCAAAATACGGGAATCCCCCAATAGAAAAATCTTTCGAGAGCGGTAACGTCAGTATTACCGAACAACCACTCGAAGGGGGAAGAAATGATCATCGTGGTAGATGGCCTGAACAGACACATGTTCAGCGAAGTTCTTGACGAAATGTTCGAGTTGAGAGCACGTGTTTTTGGCGGACGTCTTGGATGGGACGTAAAGATCGAAGACGGTAAGGAAATTGATGAATTCGATCATCTGGACCCGGCATATGTAATCGGACTCGACGACGGGGGGAATGTCGTCGCAGCCGTGCGTGCCCTTCAGACCACAGGACCTCATATGTTGTCGGATGTGTTTTCGGCAATCCTTTGCGGGGAAGCACCACTTCGCAGCGCAACCATGTGGGAATCGACACGCTTCTGCGTGGACACGCAGCGTCTTACACGCGGCAAGGAAAAGAATTCTGTCTCTTATGCCACCTGCGAGCTGATGATCGGCTCTCTGGAATATGCCAAGAACGCAGGTATTCAGGATATCATCACCGTAATCGATCCGGTCATGGACCGGGTTTTGAAACGGTCGAACTGCGCGCCATACGACTATGTCGGTGAAACGGTTCCCATGGGGAAAGTCTCGGCACTGGCCGCCCTGTTGGATTGCACCGATGAACGCATCTCGGGTCTGCGTGAGTTTGCAGGCATCCATGAGAACGTCTTTATGGATGACGAAGAGGCACTGGCACTGTTTGCAGCCAAGAAGGCAGCAACCCAGAGCCCGGCCAATCAGGATCACAAGCCACTGACCGAACTTGAGAAGTATTTTGTGGAACAGATGAGCGCCGCAAGAAACGAAGCTGAACGCCAAGACGTTTTGAAGCTGATCGAAGCGCTCTCGGATACGTTCACACCAGAGCAGAAGATCGCTCTGCTAGATACCCCCCGTGCTTTTGCTCATGAGGCCTGACCCCCTCACCTCATAGATACAAAAGCCACCCATGCGGAGCCGTCTGTTTACAGGCGGCTCCGTTTTTTTTACCCCTCTCTGAACAAAGAGGGAAGGAAGAGGATTATTCCTCTTCCAATGCCTCAATGGCTTTTTGCAGGTCGTCCTTGCTGACTTCCTTGTCGCTGACCTGCGCCAGCTCGAACACATAGTCGACAACCTTGTCTTCGAAGATCGGCGCGCGCAGTTGCTGCTGCATCTGAGCGTTCTGCTGCACGAACTCGAAGAACTGGCGTTCCTGACCCGGGTACTGACGCGCCTGGTTCATGATCGCCTGGGTCATCTCGGCGTCGGTGACTTCCACCTCTGCCTTCTGGCCCAGCTCGGCCAGCAGCAGACCCAGACGCACGCGGCGTTCGGCCAGCTTGTTGTGCTCATCGGTGGGTTCGATCTCACCGTGGTCATGACCGGTTACTTCAGGGTTTTCCTCGTGCCACAGCTGATGTGCAATCTGCTTGGCTTCGGCTTCAACCAGCGACGGTGGCAGGTCGAACGACACTTTTTCGTCCAGCACGTCCAGCAGGGCCCGCTTCATGACCGCGCGCGACGCGCCCGCATATTCTGCTTCGAGACGTTCCGAAATCTGAGTTTTCAGAGCGGCCAGATCCTCGGCGCCGAACTTCATCGCCAGCTCATCGTTGATCTCGGCTGCAACCGGCTCTTTCACTTCCTTGATCGTGCAGGTGAAGACCGCGTCTTTTCCGGCCAGGTGTTCGGCACCATATTCTTCCGGGAATGTCACGTTGACGTCTTTTTCTTCCTCGGCCTTCACACCGACCAGTTGCTCTTCAAAACCGGGGATGAAGCTGTTTGACCCCAGAACCAACGGGTAATCTTCGGCCGATCCACCTTCGAATTCTTCGCCATCAACCTTGCCGACAAAATCGAACACGATCTGGTCGCCATCCTTGGCTTTCGAACCCTTGCGGCGGGCTTTGAAGTCCTGAGCGGTTTCAGCCAGGTTATTCAGCGCTTCCTCGACGGCGGCATCATCCGCCTTGACGATCAGCTTGTCCAGCGCGACCGATTTCAGATCGACCTCAGGGATCGCGGGCAGCGCTTCGTAGGACATCGCGACCTCGATATCGTCGCCTTCTTTCCAGTCCTCGTTGGTCATCTTGACTTCGGGCTGCAGCGCGGGGCGGTCGCCGCTGTCTTCAAAATGCTTGTTCATCGCACCGTCGATGGATTCCTGCATCGCCTCACCCAGCAGGCGCTGGCCAAACTGCTTTTTCAGCAGCGCCATCGGCACCTTGCCTTTGCGGAAGCCTTTCATTTCGATTTCCGGCTGTGCTTCGGTCAGCTTTTCATTGACCTTGTCGTCCAGTTCGGCTGCGGTCACAACGATGTTGTAGCCGCGTTTCAGACCTTCGTTCAGCGTCTCGGTAACCTGCATTTTGGTAGTCCCCATAGGATTCGGGGCGCGCAAAACGGGCGCGCCGGGCAAATTTGACGCCTTCTATTTGCCCAGCCGCCAACGTGCAAGGGGCAAAGGCTGAATCAACCTGGTTTTGGCAAAAAAGAACGCCCCGAAAACCGGGGCGTTCGTGTTGGCTCGCTGGAAGGCAATTAAAACTTCCAGCGCGCGCCCAGTACCCAGGCTTCGTTGTTTTCGAACGACGTTCCGTCATCGAAATCGTGGTTGCGATACTTCAGGTAAACATCGGTATTGATCGCTTCGACCTTCTGCACGACAGCGATACCCCATGCCTTGGTGTCGGACCCGTTGGTTTCGAAATCCGCGCCGTCATAATAGTCGATGCCGACACCTGTCTTACCCCAGGATACCCAGTTCCCCTCGTACGAGACCTTGCCGTACCAGTAATTCGGGTCCGTCTGGCCAGCTCGGTCATCGTCACGCGTGCCGCCGGCAATCGTGAACCCCAGACCGCTGGGCAACAGCACCGAGGCCGAACCGAGTGTATCCTTGCGATCCCCTGAATTGTCATCCCGCTCCCGCACCGAATACGCGACAGCTGCCGCAAACTCTACACCGCCTGCAAAGGTGTTTTCATAGAACACGCCGACATCGTAGTAGTCATCATCGTCACTGCTGGACAGAATGTTCTGACCATATGCAAAAGCGGCCGAGAATCCGTTAACCGTTGGAGTGTCATACCGGACGCGCCCACGACGTGAGCCATCAAAGTTGCTGGAACTGTCACCAACCGTAATACCGCTCAGCACACCGTTTGTGCCGCGATAGAAAAAGCCAGAGTTCTCATCGTTTGTGAACGAATACAGCGCGGTGCCGACATAGGACAGGTCCACTTCTGCAGCACCATCTGCCGCCATGCTGCCCTGACCTGCCGAGAACTTGCCGTAGCTGCCCTTCAAGGCAAAATCCACAAACCGGATATCGTCGCGGGTCCAGCCGCTAAAGTTTGTACCGTTCTGGTTCCATTCAGTCGAATTCGGCAATCCCAACGCCGATTCCAAGCGGAAGGTAAACTCGTTCTGGCCAAATGGCTGCATCAGACGCAGGCCAACCCGGCTGTTCGACAGATCGTTGTCGAGGACCCGGGTCTCGGTATCTTGGCCGTCATCAACCGAAATCAAGGCCGGGTTTAACTGCCCGTAAAGCAGCACATAGCCGCCGCTGTTATTTTCGTATTTCAGCTCTGCGGCTGCCGGAACAGCGACCGTGGCAGTCAGAAAGGCGGCAACCGATATCTTTTTGATATTTGGGGTCATTTCACTCACCATAGTTGGTTCGGGGTTCAGATACTGCCCATTTGTTTACTGAATCCGAGCGTTCCAGTGGTCTGCGCCCTGTCTTACGCAAGAATTGTATTTTAGCAACAGAACATACAAATAACTTTGACATTTTACATTATTTTTCATTAACTTACAAGATACGGCTCCAGCTCGTACTGGCAGCTTGCAAACGATTAGTGATGCCTGCCTATGCATCTGGCAAATATGCGGTATGCATCTGCGCACATCTTGACAGCGAAAACATGCCATTCTGACAGAGCCTGAGCTGCTTTCTGCCCAAAACAACTAGATATTCAGCTGTTTGAAAACACCGGGCAACTGCTCAGGCAGATCCTCGGCGATCAATCCCGGCCCGAAAAGACGCGCGCATTCCACGTGCAGCCATGCTGCTGTCTCAGCCGCCGCCATCGCATCGAATCCCCGCGCCAGTAGCCCGGCGATGTAACCGGCCAACACATCGCCTGACCCGGCGGTTGCAAGCCAAGGGGCTGCGCGATCATAGCATGCGGCATTGATCGAACATCGCCCGTCCGGCGCCGCAATGACAGTATCCGGCCCTTTGAACAACACGACACAGCCCGCGCGTGCCGATGCCTCTCGCGTTGCGTCTACCTTGGAATAGGCGGGGCCTCTGACCGGCGTTTCGCTCAGCTTTTCAGCCAGATCGGGGAACAGCCGCGCAAACTCACCGCCATGCGGGGTCAGAACGCAGTGGTCATGCAACATTTCAAACAAGTTTCCGGGATCGCCCGCAAATGCCGTCAGCGCATCCGCATCCAGAACCGTCGCACGTTTCGCAATCAGGGCGACCGGCACCAGGTCCCGCGCTCGCTCCAACCCCAAACCAGGGCCAAGACAAAGGGCGTTCATCCGCACGTCCTGCAGTACGTCTGACAGCATTTGAGAACCATCAACGCACTGTAGCATGAGGGCGGTGATCCGGCTCGCCACCTCTGCCAAAGCCAAGGATGGCACCCCCAGCGTCACCAACCCTGCCCCAATCCGCAACGCCCCCCGCGCGGCCAGGCGCGCCGCACCTGTCTTGCCGGGCCCACCCGAAAGGATCAGGGCATGCCCATGGGTGTATTTGTGCTCATTCATACTCTTACCAAGGCAAACCCCAGGCAGATTATCCACAGCCTTCGAAATCTCGTCGCCCCCCGCATCCTGCCTCAACCCGATATCTTTCGTGACAACATGTCCGCAAAAATATGGTCCCTCACTCAGCACGTGGCCAAGCTTTCTCGAATGAAACGAAACCGTAAGTGCTGATCGTGCACAGCGACGTCCATGCTGAGGGAAAAGTTCTCCCACGACTTTACCTGAGTCTGCGCAAAGACCTGAAGGAACGTCTATCGCGACCGTGCGTGGAGGAACTATGTGCGTACCTCCATCCTGACGCCGCAACTCCCATGCCGTCTCTGCGTCATCATATGCCCAAAGAACTTCCCATAGCCTCACATCTTCAATCGATCTTGTTAGACCGGTCCCAAACAATGCGTCGATGAGAATATCCGGATAAAAGATTCTGCCCCGTGCGATCTCAGATACATCCTTTGCCGAACCACCCCATCGCTCATAATTCACCCGGGCATCCGGCGGCAACTTTTCGGGATCGCCATACAGGAATACCTCAACCTTCCAGCCCAGTTCCCGCAAAAGCCGCGCCACGACAAACCCGTCACCGCCGTTGTTTCCGGGCCCGCACAATACGACTGCACGCAGCGGATCCTCTTCATCTTTTTCCAAATACTCCGGGGAGCGCGAGGGGCTGGCCCCTCGCCTGTCCAGATCCGGCCATTCCTCGAAGATCGCCTCGACAACACATTGCCCTGCCCGCTCCATCAGTTCCAAACCCGTAACCTCACCGGACCTGATGGCCGCGTGCTCGATGGCTTTCATCTGCGCTGCTGTCAGCAATTCCGTCATATCACACCTTCGCACGATTCTATTTCGATTACTTTTTGTGCAAACCGCCTAAAATTTAGCACAGAGCCTGATTTCAACGGATACCGACCCGACCGATACCGCAATCACGTTGCCGCCCGATCTTAGACGTGATCACTGCGCCTGAGACAACCATTCAAGGTGAGCCGGAATGAAAAAGATCGAAGCGATCATCAAGCCGTTCAAACTGGACGAAGTGAAAGAGGCGTTGCAGGACGTAGGTGTTCAGGGTCTCAGCGTCGTCGAAGTCAAAGGTTTCGGCCGTCAGAAAGGCCATACCGAGCTGTATCGTGGCGCGGAATATGTTGTCGACTTCTTGCCTAAGGTAAAAGTCGAGGTCGTATTGGACGATGACCAGGTTGATGCCGCCATCGAAGCCATCGTGTCGGCTGCCAAGACCGACAAAATCGGCGACGGAAAGATCTTTGTCTCTCCGGTTGAACAAGCTATTCGCATCCGCACCGGCGAGACCGGCTCGGACGCGCTCTAACATACCAATCTTCAAGTCAGAGGAATCAAGAGAATGAGCAAGGACGCAGTTCTTCAGCTGATCAAGGAAGAGGGCGCCGAATATGTCGACGTCCGTTTCACCGACCCCCGCGGCAAGCTGCAGCACGTGACCCTGATGGCCGATCAGGTCGACGAAGACTTCCTGGACGAAGGCTTCATGTTTGATGGTTCGTCCATCGCAGGATGGAAGTCGATCGAAGCTTCGGACATGAAGCTGATGATCGATACCGAAAGTGCATATGTTGATCCGTTCTACGCAGAGAAAACCATTTGCGTGCACTGCTCGGTTGTCGAACCCGATACAGGCGAAGCCTATGAGCGTGATCCGCGCGGCACAGCGCAGAAAGCCGAAGCATACCTGAAGGCATCAGGAATCGGTGACGTCGCATATATGGGTCCCGAAGCCGAGTTTTTCCTGTTTGACGATGTCCGTTATTCGAACACAATCAACAAGGTATCCTACGAAGTTGATGCAACTGACGCATCTTGGAACACCGACACCGAATACGAAATGGGCAATACGGGCCACCGTCCGGGCGTCAAGGGTGGCTACTTCCCGGTGAACCCGATCGACGAAGCGCAGGACCTGCGGTCGGAAATGCTGTCGACCATGAAGCGTCTGGGCATGAAGGTCGACAAGCACCACCACGAAGTTGCGTCTTGCCAGCACGAGCTGGGCCTGATCTTCGACAGCCTGACCAAGCAGGCGGATGAGCTGCAAAAGTACAAATATGTCATCCACAACGTGGCTCATGCGTACGGCAAATCGGCAACCTTCATGCCGAAGCCTATCGCAGGTGACAACGGCACCGGCATGCACGTGAACATGTCAATCTGGAAAGACGGCAAGCCACTGTTCGCGGGCGACAAATACGCTGATCTTTCGGACGAAGCGCTGTACTTCATCGGCGGTATCCTGAAGCACGCCAAGACCCTGAACGCCTTCACCAATCCGGCTACCAACAGCTACAAGCGTTTGATCCCCGGTTTCGAAGCCCCCGTTCTGCGCGCCTACTCGGCCCGTAACCGTTCGGGTTGTGTCCGTATTCCATGGACCGAAAGCCCTAAAGCAAAACGTGTCGAGGCTCGTTTCCCCGATCCGGCTGCAAACCCCTACCTGGCGTTTGCCGCTCTGTTGATGGCCGGCCTTGACGGCATCAAAAACAAGATCGATCCGGGCGAAGCCATGGACAAGAACCTGTACGATCTGCCTGCCGAGGAACTGGCCGGTATCCCGACTGTCTGCGGCAGCTTGCGTGAAGCTCTGGAAGCGCTGGCATCGGATCACGACTTCCTGCTGCAAGGTGACGTGTTCACCAAGGACCAGATCGACGGCTACATCGCCCTGAAGATGGAAGAGGTCGAAACCTACGAGCACACACCACACCCGGTTGAATACGGCATGTATTACAGCTGCTAAGCAACCACGGCATGGATTTGCAGGGGCGCTCAAACGGGCGCCCCTGTTTCATTTGCGCCGGTCTGTCGCTGTTCAGCCTCATCGGGCGCCATAGCGCAGAATACACACTTTTTACCTTCGCCCTTGCTATGCGCCCGATGCTGAGGATCTGAAATCCTTCAAAGGCACTCCGCAGATCAATCAACAGGCATTTGCAGGAACGGTTGGAGACACTCCAACGAACCGCTTTGCCCAATTCAAAGCTCAAGGTAGGCTGGCCACAGATTTCAACACCATCGGATTATCCTCATGTTTCGTCTTTACGTATTAATCGCCCTGCTTGTGTCTTCGCCCCTTCTGGCCGCGCCTTGTGGGAATACCAGCGCGGGGTTCGAGGCCTGGAAGGCCGATTTCGCCCAGCAGGCCCGCAAGGCTGGTGTGAAAAAGATGGGCCTTCAGGCGCTTGCTCAGGCGCAATACGCCACGGGCACAATTGCGGCGGATCGCAATCAGAAAAGCTTCAAATACACGCTGGACAAATTCATGCGTGTCAGAGGCGCTGATGCAATCGTCGCGCAGGGGCGCAAACGCAAGGCGGCAAATCCCGATTTCTATGCTGCTCTTGAACGGCAATACGGTGTTCCGGCGGGCGTTCTGATCGCCATTCACGGCATGGAAACCGGCTTTGGCAATTTTATGGGAGACAGTCAGGTTGTTTCCGCAATCACGACACTGGCCTATGATTGTCGCCGGTCCGAGTTCTTTGTTCCGCACGCAATCGGGGCACTGAAACTGGTCGATGCAGGAAGCATTACCGTGGCGACAAAAGGGGCAAAACATGGCGAGTTGGGTCACACTCAGTTTCTGCCGGGCAACGCCCTGACCTATGGCGTCGATGCCACCGGCGACCGTCGGGTGGACTTCTATGACATGACCGACGCGCTTGCCTCGACCGCCAATTTTCTTCGCAAGAAAGGGTGGAAGCCGGGGCGTGGCTATCAGCCAGGGGAGCGGAATTTTCAAGTGCTGCAACAGTGGAACGCGGCCTCTGTTTATCAGCAATCCATAGCAATCATGGCCGCCCGAATCGACCAATAGCCCGGTCGCACCAAAAACACACTCCGCACCCGCTTTCGCCACATTTCCGCCACAGTGACAAACAAAAGCCTTTAGTTTCTTGGTTTCCAATGCGTAACCAATGCCGGGGTAATATTACCTTTTTTGCATTTTCCGCCAAATTCTCCTCACGAATGGTTGTTACAGTGTTTGCTGAACAGTACGCAAAAAAGGACAGTGCAGTGGCTCGGAAGCACAGCTACCATGGCGGCCTGCAATTCAATGGCGACGCAAATGGCGCGATCGAGCGTTTTGGCACAATCGTTGCCACGACGCTGGAAGATTACGGCCATCTGGTCGAACGCAAGGCGTTGCTGAGCAATTCCGAAGCAAGCATTGTTTCAAGTCAGTACCTTGTGCGACTGACCTTGGATACAGGCACCCCCGAGCAGGAAGACCGGTACGAGCGTATGGATCGCGCCGCGGGGCTAAAAACGATAACAAAACCCCGCGCCGCAAATCCGCAAAACAGGTTGGTTCTTTCGATCACGCCGGTTTCCCCCCTGCTGGATGACTCCGAGATTTCGGAACTGATGATGGTCGTCATTCTGTATCGCATGGTCGATATCTGTTCGACCCGGCGCGTTGAATGGCTGTCGCCACACACGGTTCTGACGGTCGAGCAGTTCATGAGCGCCTTTGACACTCTGACCCCCAGCCGAACACGCGACAGAAAACAAATTTTTCAGTCGCTGACCGGGCAGTTTTCGGCAATGAATTTGCCCGAGAACGATGACACCATAAGTGTTCTTCATGCTTCGACGTCCCGCCCGATCCAGCTGACAGATGAACAATTGCTCAGCATCGCGTTTCGCAGTGAAGATACAAACAGGCCAGGTCAGGAAACGTTCGATGACGAAGATGGTGTCGTAAAGCCAAGTGACGTTTTGCGTCTCAGCAGTTGGTGCATGACGGGTGTACTGGCTGGCGTTTCGACCCCGATTGCCCTGTCAATGGCTGCTGTCAATCTGATCCGGGGTGAAGATTTTCGCCTCAACACACAGGTGCTTGTCTTTACCTTCGCGATAGTTGCCCTGAACGCAACGAACGCGTTTGCCGATGTTGCGGCCGCCTTGGGCCAATAAGAGAATTACAGAAGACCCTCCTTGGATGCCCCGCCTTTAGGCGGGGTTTTCCATTTTGGGAACCGCGTTCGCGGCCAGAATATAAGTGTGGATTGAAAAGACGACCGCATCCGTTTTCGGCAAGCGCAGCAGGGTTTGCCGCTCACTTCGCAAGTAGGACGTTTTACGTCGATCTGTGTCGCCCCGCCTGTCACTGGAGCTTCGGGGCTGAAACAGTTCGGGGTCTTCATACCAAAGCGCGTTAAAGCGCCAGAGTGGACGACCGGGCTGTATCCCGTCGAACAGGCGCTGCACCCGCTTGGCTATATTTTCGTCGTAACTTGCGACAGGCACATGGATGTCGATCAGTGGTCGCATGAATTTTTCCGACAAAAGCCAGCTGGCCGGGAAACACAGGATTGCGCCGGTCAATACATGTACAGTTCCGCGCTTTTGCAGGATGCAAAAATCCTCCTGAACCAGCCTGCACAATGTATCAAGCGGCTGCGCCCGGTCGACTGCGACACTTACTCCGTCGGGTCTCACGACTTCTTCATCCGCATTGGGATAGACCTGCGACAGCACAAGGTCGAGCAGTTCCCGAGCGGCCGGTTCAGCCTGCGGATCAAGCGCCAGAACGTCTTCGCGGCGTTCCGTCAGCAGCTTCTGCCGGCGTTGCATCTGACCGACAAAAGCCTCGTCCCGATGCAACCAGTTTTCCATCGTTGCAGGCTGGATACCCGGTAAAGCACGTAGGTCGCCGACATCATACGGTATATTATCTTGCAGAATTTTATTCATACCAGTGGCTTAGCATGGGTCGAAATATTTGTCGGTCGAAAACGACAGGATCGCCGTCGCATTTTTCCAAGACGATCGATATGGGCACCTTAGGTTTGACTGAACAAGCAACGAGGTCCGTCATGAACAAGCATTACCGAGACACGCGCAAGATTGACCCCAGCCGAGGCGCTACGCTGGGTGATGGCACGCCAAACGAAAATGACCGGATCGAGATCGGACCGACACAGCTGGCTTTTGACGAATGGGCTGCTGCGGGGCTGGAACTGCCCAATCTTGCCCGGATGCGGGAACACCGCTGGAAACGACTGACGCAGGCCATCGTTGATCGCGGATATGGTGGCTTGCTGGTTTTTGACCCGCTGAACATCCGCTACGCAACCGACAGCACGAACATGCAGTTGTGGAATACGCATAACCCGTTTCGCGCGGTGCTGTTATGTGCCAATGGCTATATGGTGATCTGGGACTACAAGAACTCACCTTTCCTCAGCACGTTCAATCCGCTGGTGCGCGAGCAGCGGTCAGGCGCGGACCTGTTTTACTTCGACCGTGGCGACAAGGTGGATATTGCGGCAGATGTTTTCTCGAACGAGGTGCGCGTACTGATCGATGCGCATGGCGGCGGCAACAAACGTTTGGCTGTCGACAAGATCATGCTGCATGGTCTGCGCGCGCTTGAGGCGCAGGGCTTTGAGGTCATGGAAGGTGAAGAGCTGACCGAAAAGACCCGTGCCGTGAAGGGACCGGATGAGATTCTGGCCATGCGCTGTGCCAATCACGCCTGCGAAACCGCTGTGGCGGAGATGGAGCGCTTTGCACGCGCGAATGTCGGCAATGGAAAGACAACCGAGGATGATATTTGGGCTGTTCTGCACGCGGAAAACATCCGGCGCGGTGGCGAATGGATTGAAACCCGCCTGCTGGCATCAGGCCAACGCACGAATCCCTGGTTCCAGGAATGCGGGCCCCGCATCACGCAGCAAAACGAAATCATCGCCTTCGACACCGACCTGATCGGGTCATACGGGATATGCATCGATATCTCGCGCACTTGGTGGATTGGCGACCAAAAACCCCGCCCTGACATGATCTATGCCATGCAGCACGCGCATGAACATATCATGACCAACATGCAGATGCTGAAGCCCGGCGTAATGATCCCGGAACTTACCGCCATGTCGCACAGGCTTGATGACAAGTTTCAGGCGCAGAAATACGGCTGCCTGATGCACGGAGTGGGATTGTGTGATGAATGGCCGCTGGTTGCGTATCCGGACAAAGCCGTCGAAGGCGCATATGACTATCCGCTGGAGCCCGGCATGGTGCTGTGCGTCGAAGCCTGCGTTGGCGAAGTCGGTGGCGATTTCAGCATCAAGCTTGAGGATCAGGTTCTCATTACCGAAACCGGGTATGAGAACCTGTCCAGATATCCCTTTGACCCCCAATTGATGGGAATCGAATAAGGCCGGGCCCTCAATTCGACCAATGGGACCGGCGGACATTTCCATGCCAATCTTCCGTGGCAAGGCTGACCTGAACCTGTGAACCACCTTGGGGCGCGGGCCAGGATTGGCCAATCGCGAACCCGGCAACGCCGGCCAAAACTATAGCCAGGATCATACGTGAACGCAGGTCGGGTATCCGGGGTGCAATATCTGCATGTGACATCTGTGTCTCCTGTTTCAGCTTTCAGGAACCACAAATGGGATGTGGAGAGACATAAGTGAAACGAATGTTTGTTTGAACCATCATCAAATTTTTTGATATTAAAAGAAGGTAAGAGCTCTGCCGCCATGCGGCCCGAAGGCGGCAGGGATCTTGCGCAGTCTGTGAAACACCCATTCGTTCTCACCTTCCCGTTACGCGTGTGACTTAAGGGTTGTGACCCAAGGGGCAAATACACAGTATTGGGCGTGTTCCCCCGTACCATTCAAGGAGCCGACATGCCCACGGAACGCATCACTTTTGCCGGACATGACGGCAGCCAATTGGCGGCGCGACTGGATTTGCCGGACGGACCGGTGCTGGCTACGGCCCTGTTCGCCCACTGCTTTACCTGCTCCAAGGATATCCCGGCCGCCCGGCGCATTTCTGCCCGACTGGCTGCCATGGGCATTGCGGTGCTGCGGTTCGATTTCACCGGACTGGGCCATTCCGAAGGCGAGTTTGCCAATACGACCTTCACTTCGAATGTCGAGGATCTGATTTCAGCCGCGCAATATCTGGCTGGTCGAAAAATGGCACCTGCCCTGCTGATCGGCCACTCGCTTGGGGGCGCGGCGGTGTTGCGGGCGCGGGCTGGTATTCCGACTGTAAAAGCCGTCGTGACATTGGGTGCACCGGCTGACCCCGCCCATGTGTCGCATCACTTTGAGGCGGCGCTGCCTCAGATCGAAGAGGATGGCAGTGCCGAGGTCTCTTTGGGTGGTCGCCCCTTCCGCATAGGTAAAGCTTTTGTGGACGACATTGCCAAATCGGCCCTGTCATCTGCAATCGCCGACCTCAAAGCCGCCCTGTTGATCCTTCATGCCCCACGCGACGAAACGGTCAGCATCGACAATGCGAGCGCGATCTTTCTGGCCGCGAAACACCCCAAAAGCTTTGTAACTCTCGACGACGCCGATCATCTGATCACGCGCGCCTCTGACGCCGAATATGCAGCGGATGTTATTGCCGCTTGGGTTTCACGCTATGTGAAACTGTGCCCACCCGCTCCGCCACCGGGAGCGCCAGAGGGCGTTGTGCGCATAACCGAAGCAGATCCGGGCGGGTTCATGCAGGATATTCAGGCGGGTCCAAACCACCATCTGGTCGCGGATGAGCCCGCATCTTACGGCGGTACGGACAAGGGCATGTCGCCTTATGGCTTTGTCTCGGCCGGTTTGGGGGCCTGCACATCGATGACAATACGCATGTACGCCCGGCGCAAAGGCTGGCCCCTGACAAATGTCAGCGTCGATGTGTGTCATGACAAGGTTCACGCACAGGATGCCGGATTGGTGAATGATGGCAAGGTGGACCAGTTTCGCCGGAAAATCCGCCTGAGCGGCCCGCTGGATCAGGAGCAAAGGCAACGTTTGCTTGAGATTGCGGACAAGTGCCCGGTTCACCGGACGCTCGAAGGCTCGGCCCACATAACGACCGAGCTTCTTTCATAAGAAAGGCCGCCTGACAGGCGGCCTTTTGTTCCTTAGCGCCGCGGGCCCGGTCGATGAATGGGCGGGCGGGCAACCGGCGGACGCGCGACAGGTGGGCGCGGGCGCGCGGGAGGTTTGGCCACAGGCGGTCTCGGACGCTCGGGACGCACTGGTCGATCAGGTCGGTTGGGACGATCAACGTCAATATCCACATTAACGTCATGGTAGTAGTCGTTCCAAAGCATCGAGTCGTAAAACGGGTCATACCCGTACCCGACCCCAACCGTCACACCGTCACAGGCCGACAGCGTCAAAGTCGCGATCCCCAACCCCAGCGCAAGGGACATCCGTTTGATCAGTCTGATGCTCATCGCTCCCTCCCTCACTGAAGTGCCCGGAACGACGCGAATACGGCGTTCAGATCATCTGCATAAATCGGGTCTGCCCCGTCCCGCAGAATAGCAACTGCGATGGCAACCCGGCCTTGCGGAAGGTCAATGACGGTGGCGGTAAAGCTTACTCCCTTGCCGTCCCGGTGCCCGGTGCCCCGAAACACGCGGGCTGGCAACCCGCCAATACGGGTATCGCTGGTGCTGGTCGTCGTCGGGTCTTTGACCAGAAACTTGTCGATATCCTGCAAGTACCGGACGCCGCCCTGAATTGTTCCAACCCCCGCAGGTGATACGAAACCCATCCACACTGCGTCGTCTGTCACCGGCCGGAGCCCCATAACCCGCGCGACCGCGCGGGCATCGCCCAGTTCGGTATCCTCAATCTCGCGCGGGCCGCCGGTGCGAAGGATCCAGAAGTCGGGTACGTCAAACCGAAAAAGCGCTCGGCCTTCCTCGGTGTAGGTCACGGGTGTGTCAGCCAGTGCTGGTGCAGCTGCGCCGACGCAAAAAGCACCACAGAGGGCAAGTATCGAACGTGAAAACAAACGCATATCTCAATAACCTGATTATTTCCTTCCTTTCAGATTGAACAGTCAATGTGCTGTTTGTCCAGCATCGCTTGGCAGCAAGGTCAAGACGGGCATCAACCCCAACTGGCTGCATGATCCGGTGAGAACTAATGCGGGTACAAAACCTGCCTTGTAGCGGCACCCTGCCCGTCACTGCCTTGCCATATCCTTTGCAAGACAGTTTCCCGAACCCGTCTGCTGCTGAAAAGCCCGAACAGACGGCAAGAATCAGGGCAAACCGTCTCATATGCGCTCTCGCATCTTGTTCCCTACCTCGCACGCAGCTAAACCCCGCGCCAACGCCTCATCCAATCTGCAAAAAAGGTGCCGTCGCCTATGATTCCCCGTTATTCCCGCCCCGACATGGTCGCCATCTGGTCGCCTGAGACCAAGTTCCGCATCTGGTACGAGATCGAGGCGCACGCGTGCGACGCCATGGCGGATCTGGGCGTGATCCCGCGCGAAAATGCGGACGCTGTCTGGAAAGCCAAGGATGTGGAATTCGATGTCGCCCGCATCGACGAGATCGAGGCCGTCACCAAGCATGACGTTATCGCCTTCCTGACCCATCTTGCAGAGCATGTCGGCAGTGAAGAGGCGCGTTTTGTGCATCAGGGCATGACCAGCTCGGACGTTCTGGACACTTGTTTCAACGTACAGCTGACCCGCGCCGCCGACATCCTGATTGCCGATTTAGAAGGGCTTCTGGCCGCGCTCAAGCGCCGCGCGTTGGAACATAAGGACACGGTTCGTATCGGACGCAGCCACGGCATCCACGCCGAACCGACAACCATGGGTCTGACCTTTGCCCGCTTCTACGCCGAGATGGACCGCAACCTGTCCCGGATGCGCGATGCACGTGCGGAAATCGCCACCGGAGCGATCAGCGGCGCGGTTGGTACCTTTGCCAATATCGACCCGCAAGTCGAGGAACATGTCTGTGACAAGCTGGGTCTGGTGCCTGAGCCGATCAGCACGCAGGTCATTCCGCGCGACCGCCACGCGGCCTTTTTTGCAACGCTGGGCGTCATCGCCAGCAGCATCGAGAACATCGCCATCGAAATCCGCCACATGCAGCGGACCGAGGTACTGGAGGGGGCTGAGTTCTTCTCGATGGGCCAGAAAGGCTCCTCGGCGATGCCGCACAAGAAAAACCCGGTGCTGACTGAGAACCTGACCGGTCTGGCACGCATGGTCCGCGCGGCCGTAATACCGGCGATGGAGAATGTTGCGCTCTGGCACGAACGCGACATCTCGCATTCATCTGTCGAGCGCATGATCGGTCCGGATGCCACAATCACGCTGGATTTTGCCTTGGCCCGCCTGACAGGTGTGGTCGACAAAATGCTGATCTTCCCGGAAAACATGCTGGAAAACATGAACAAGTTCCCAGGCCTTGTTATGAGCCAGCGGGTTCTGCTGGCCCTGACCCAGGCAGGTGTCAGCCGTGAGGACGCCTATGCCATGGTACAGCGCAACGCGTTGAAGGTTTGGGAACACCGCACCGACTTCAAGGAGGAACTGTTGGCGGATGCTGATGTAACTGCCGCACTCAGCCCTGCGGAGATCGAAGAGAAATTCGACCTCGGGTATCACACCAAGCATGTCGATACGATCTTTGCGCGTGTGTTTGGGGAATAACGGATATTTTTTCAGTCTGTTAGCCGGGGGTGCTCTGCCACATGCAGGGCACCCCCTTGCTTTTTGCCAGATCAACAGAAATGCGGTATCCTGCATGTGCTTTTTCCATACGAGGGAAACATCATGATCCGAACACTCCTAAGCGCATTGGCACTGGTTCTTGTGGCCTCGGTCGGGCTTGCCTGCGAACAACATTCCAAACAGACCCAATCCTGCGCACCCGGTACGGCCTGGGATACTGAAACAAAAAGCTGTGCAAAATCTGTCAACAGCTGACAATTTTTGTCCAGTTCGTGAATAAAAGCGACCGTTCCACTGTTAGCTTTTTTGTAGATCACACTATGATTTCAATAAGAGCCCCGAGAACGGAGTAAAGAAATGCGCCTTTTGTTAGCTTCTGCCCTTGCCTTGCAAGCCTTTGCCTTCGCGCCAGCTGTCCATGCCGCAGGCGGTGACAGCAGCAGCCCGCCGAAACCCACGAATACGACCAAGAAATGCCTGTTCGGCCGTGTATATGACGAAACCCGTGGAAAATGCGTCAAACCCGACAAGTCTAACCTGACCGATGATCAGCTGTATAATGCGGTCCGCGAACTGGCTTATGACGGGCAATACGGGCACGCTCAGGACATTCTGCGCATCATGGATCAGGAGGACGATCGTGTCCTGACCTATTGGGGTTTCACCTATCGCAAAATGGGCGAGCTGGAACTGGCAAATGTCTTTTATCAAAACGCGATCAATGCCAACCCAGACAATCTTTTGGCGCGCAGCTACATGGCGCAGGGGTTTGTGTCCGAAGGCCGAACCGATCTGGCGATCGAGCAATGGCGTGAAATAAAGGCCCGAGGCGGCGAAGGCACATGGGCCGAGGCGTCGCTGCGTGAAGCGATCCGAACGGGCCTGACATACAGCTATTGAGGTTCAGGGTTATTTAACCCGACTCTCTCTAATCTGCCTGTGGTTCGAAAACTTTGGCTCCACAGGCAGATGCAGAACACCAACGCATTAATTCAAACGGTTCAAGGGGCTTCGGCCCCGTTTTCCGCAGAGGGTGGCGACAACCCGCGCCTTGTTCCCCGATCTTTGACCAGCCGTCAGAAGGCAGCTGTCGTCGTGCGCCTGTTGTTGAACGAAGGCGCCGATCTTCCGTTGGAGGAACTTCCCGATGACCTGCAAGAAAAACTGACACACCAATTGGGGGAAATGGGCCTTGTGGACCGGGTGACTCTGGGTGCTGTGGCACAGGAATTCAGCGAAGCCCTGGACAATGTCGGTCTGGCCTTTCCACATGGGCTTGCCGGAGCCTTGGATGCCGTCAGCGGAAAGATCACGCCCGCAACAGCGGCGCGTTTGCGCAAAGTTGCCGGAGTTCGCCAGATCGGTGATCCCTGGCAAAGGTTGCGCGACATTCCGGCCCAGGACCTTGCGGCCATGGCACAGGCGGAAAGCACTGAAGTGGCCGCTGTGATGCTTTCAAAAATGGATACGGCACAGGCGGCGCAGATGCTGGGCCACATGCCGGGTCCGGTGGCGCGGCGGATCACCTACGCAATTTCGAAAACAGCAAATGTCACACCCGAAGCGGTTGAGCGGATCGGCTGGTCACTGGCTGCTCAACTGGATCAGCGGCCTGTTCAGGCCTTCAATGACGGTCCGGGCGCGCGTGTGGGTGCGATTCTGAACCAGTCTGCGTCCGCCACGCGCGACGACCTGCTGAACGCGCTGGATGAGGACGACGCCGATTTTGCCGATCTGGTGCGCCGCTCGATCTTTACCTTCGCCCATATCTCCAGCCGGATTTCCCCACGTGATGTTCCAGCCATATTGAGGGAAGTCGATCAGCCTGTTCTGGTCGCGGCCCTTGCTGGTGCCGCCGCGGATGATGACAAGGCATCTGTCGAGTTTCTGCTGTCGAATATCTCCTCCCGCATGGCAGAAAACCTGCGCGAGGAAATCGCGGAACGCGGGCGGGTCAAGCAATCTGAGGCCGAAGATGCCATGACCCAGATCGTTGGGACGGTTCGTACCTTGTCTGACGCCGGAACAATTGCGCTGATTGAAAAGGAAGACGACGAAAACACGGGTTGAGGCAGGAAAAGGCGCACCCGCCAGATCGTTAGGGCAGCCATTTCGCCAGGGTGCTTGAGGTTACGGGTACCGGGTTGTATGTCTGAGGCAACATTTCGCAACACGCGGTGAGACACCTCCATGCCCGTCGAAAAGTCGGAGCTCAGCCGGTTTGAGCTTGGAAAATACTATGTCGCCAATCTGCTCCTGCAGGGAATCATCGGTGCTATGCGCCTGCTTCCTTATGAAAGGCGCATAGCAACCATGGGTGCAATCATGAAAACCCTTGCGCCCGTCGTTGGATTTCGCACCCGTGTCCGCCGGAATCTAAAGCTCACCTGCCCTGAATTGTCTGACGCCGAGATCACAAAGATCTATCGTGACGTGTCGGATAATGCCGGTCGGGCAATAATGGAGCATTTCTCACCCGAAGGTTTCATCGAACGTCAGGTGAACGCCAAGATATCCGGGCCCGGTATTGCTGCGTTTGACGCCGCGATTGCCGAAGGGCGTCCGGTGATGATGATCACGGCGCATTTCGGTCACTATCTGGCCGCGCGTGTTGCCCTGCAGAAACACAGCGGCAAGCCGATTGGATGCCTCTACCGGCGGATGGCCAATCCCTATTTCAACGACGCCTATGTCGAAGCCTTTTACAAAACCGGCGCGCCGATGTTCGAACAGGGGCGGCGTGGTATGGTCGAAATGGTCCGGTCACTCAAGAACGGTGGAATCATTGCCATCGTGTCCGACCTGCATGCGCTGGGGGGCGAAGAGCTGACATTCTTTGGCAAGCCTGCCGTGACATCCGTGCTGAACGCAGAGCTGGCCATCAAGTACAAGGCCGTACTGATACCGTGCTATGCCGTGCGCCAGCCTAATGGCATCGACTTTGAAATCATCCTGCATGATCCCGTTCCGCACACGGACCCAAAGACGATGACTCAGTTCACCAATGACGATCTGGAACAGATCGTGCGGCAGCATATGGGACAGTGGTTCTGGATCCATCGACGTTGGAAAAGCTGGAACGGGCTTGGCGTTCAACCGGACGACATGCCCTGATCACTTGGCCCAAGACGCGGCAACTATTGGCCCATGACCGGCCCTTTGCACAAGCACGACGGCTGGCAAGCCTGGTTCAAGCTGCGCCGAGTATGTCTGCGGCGTTTGCCCATCCCACCGGCCCGCAATCTGCCAGGTCTCGACAACATTGGCATAATCCAATTCTCGCCCGGCTAGTTCACCACGGCGGATCGAGGCATGGCGCAGAGGCGAATACTGAACGATACGCACGTCATAGATCTCACCTGCGGGCAATTCCACAGGCGTCACACTCACGGTCACTTCGTCAGCGTCTCGGATTGCTGTCACCGCTGCCTCGGGGGCGGCCTTTAGATGCGCATTAATCAGACGGTCGAGCTCCTGAGCCTGAGCGCCGACAATATCGTGCTGACCATTTATGATCATCTGGGGCGTATAGATCATGGATTTTCCGTTTTCGCGGGCATAGGCCCGTTGCCGGAGCGTGTGATCAGGATCGGCATATTCGTCCTTCCAGCCGATGTAATCCCAATAGTCGACATGCAGCGCCAGCCCGATGACATCGTCGCGTTTCGCCAGCTCATGCATGATCCGGTCCGCCGGCGGGCAAGACGAACACCCCTGTGAGGTGAACAGCTCAACCACCACAGGATCCTCACCGGCCATGGGCTGGGTGGCGAGCAGGCAGGATATCAGGGCGGTCAAAGCAGCGGGTCTGAACATAAAAACTCTCGGATAAAGCGGGTGTTCTCTGGGATAGCCGTTTTGCCCTTCAACCGCCAATCAACGTTTCTTGAGGGCGGTACTTGCAATTCTCCGCCTAAATGTGTGCAATGGTATACAAAATTGCAAATCCAGTGTCATTGAACCTTGAACCAGCGGCTTGGGTGATGCAGATAACATTCAGCGATGCCCGAAATCCAAGTCATTTGAGAAGGGAGGCCACCCGATGCCCATTAAAGTCGGACAGGATACCGCTAAGACACGCCGCAGCCTGAACGTGAATGGCAAATCCATTTCCTACTATTCGATCCCCGCCGCGCAGCAGGCCGGTTTGGGTGATTTTTCCAACCTTCCTGCCGCGTTGAAAGTCGTGCTGGAAAACATGCTCCGATTTGAAGACAGCGGCTTTTCGGTCTCGGTCGATGACATCAAAGCATTTGCCGAATGGGGTGCCAATGGCGGCAAGAACCCGCGCGAGATTGCATACCGCCCTGCCCGCGTGCTGATGCAGGACTTCACCGGTGTTCCAGCGGTGGTCGATCTGGCCGCCATGCGCGACGGGATCAAGGGCCTGGGCGGCGACGCACAGAAGATCAACCCGTTGAACCCGGTCGATCTGGTTATCGACCACTCGGTCATGATCGACGAGTTCGGGAACCCGCGTGCGTTCCAGATGAACGTCGACCGCGAATACGAGCGCAACATGGAACGTTATCAGTTCCTGAAATGGGGTCAGAACGCGTTCAACAATTTCCGCGTTGTGCCTCCCGGCACCGGTATCTGTCATCAGGTGAACCTGGAATATCTGGCACAGACTGTCTGGACTGACACCGATCAGAACGGCGAAGAAGTTGCCTATCCCGACACACTGGTTGGCACTGACAGCCACACCACCATGGTCAACGGCATGGCCGTTCTGGGGTGGGGCGTTGGCGGGATTGAGGCCGAAGCCGCAATGCTGGGTCAGCCGATCTCGATGCTGATCCCTGAGGTGATCGGTTTTGAGTTAACCGGCTCGATGGTCGAAGGCACCACCGGTACAGACCTTGTTCTGAAAGTTGTCGAAATGCTGCGTGCCAAGGGCGTGGTGGGCAAATTCGTCGAATTCTATGGCGAAGGGCTGGACCGCCTGCCGCTGGCTGACCGTGCAACCATCGCCAATATGGCGCCGGAATACGGAGCGACATGCGGCTTCTTCCCGATCGACGGAGAAACCCTGCGCTACATGCGCAACACCGGCCGCGACGAAGACCGCATCGCGCTGGTCGAAGCCTATGCCAAGGAAAACGGGTTTTGGAGAGGCCCGGACTATGCGCCGATCTACACTGACACTCTGTCACTGGACATGGGCACAATCGTTCCTGCGATTTCAGGCCCGAAACGCCCGCAGGACTACGTCGCGCTGACCGGCGCCAAGGCCGCTTTCACCAAGGAAATGGAAGAGACCTTCAAGCGCCCCATGGGCAAGGAAGTCGCCGTCAAGGGCGAAGACTACACCATGGAGTCGGGCAAGGTTGTAATTGCTTCGATCACCTCCTGTACCAACACGTCGAACCCTTACGTGATGATCGGTGCAGGCCTTGTGGCTCGCAAAGCCGCAGCTCTGGGTCTGAACCGCAAACCTTGGGTTAAAACCTCGCTGGCACCCGGTTCGCAGGTTGTATCTGCTTATCTTGAGGCCGCTGGACTGCAAGAAGATCTGGACAAGGTCGGTTTCAACCTTGTTGGGTACGGCTGCACCACCTGCATCGGCAACTCGGGCCCGATCCAGAAAGAAATCTCGGAAGCCATTGCCGAGGGCGATCTGGTCGCCACGTCGGTTCTGTCCGGCAACCGGAACTTCGAAGGCCGTATCTCACCGGATGTCCGCGCAAACTACTTGGCTTCGCCGCCGTTGGTTGTTGTCTATGCGCTGGCAGGTACGCTCGACATCGATCTGACGTCCGAGCCCATCGGTCAGGACAAGGATGGCAACGACGTCTTCATGAAGGACATCTGGCCAACCCAAAGCGAAATCGCGGAACTGGTCGAAGCAACCGTAACCCGCGAAGCGTTCCAGTCGAAATATGCGGATGTCTTCAAGGGGGATGAGAAATGGCAAAGCGTCGAGGTTCCGCAACAGGAAACCTATGACTGGCCGCCAACGTCGACCTACATCCAGAACCCGCCCTATTTCCAGGGTATGGGGGCGGAACCGGGCACGATCTCGAACATCGAAGGCGCCAAGGTTCTGGCCATTCTGGGCGACATGGTAACCACCGACCACATCTCACCTGCGGGATCATTCGCTACCACGACGCCGGCTGGCAAGTATCTGACCGACCGTCAGGTTCAGCCGCGCGAGTTCAACTCGTATGGCTCGCGACGGGGCAATCACGAAGTCATGATGCGCGGCACCTTCGCCAATATCCGCATCAAGAACGAGATGTTGGACGGAGTTGAAGGCGGATACACCAAAGGTCCGGATGGTGAACAGACTTCGATCTACGATGCCTCGATGGCCTATCAGGCCAATGGCACTCCGCTAGTCGTGTTTGGTGGCGAACAATACGGCGCAGGCTCAAGCCGCGACTGGGCGGCCAAGGGCACCGCACTGCTGGGCGTCAAAGCCGTGATTGCAGAAAGCTTTGAGCGAATCCACCGGTCCAATTTGGTCGGCATGGGCGTGATCCCGTTCGAATTCACCGGTGGAGATACCCGCAAAACCCTGGGTCTGAAAGGGGACGAAACCGTCTCAATTCACGGGCTGGATACGGTCGAGCCGTTGCAGGACGTGCCCTGCACCATCACCTACGCAGATGGGGCTGAGACGACCATCCAGTTGAAATGCCGGATCGATACCGCGCCTGAGATCGAATACATCGAAAACGGCGGTGTGCTTCAATACGTGCTGAGGAATCTGGCGAAGGCCAACTAAGCCTAACCGGTCTGGACAAATGACAGGGGCGCCTGCGGGGCGCCCTTTCCTTTTCTGTATTTCAGTATCCCGTTCACGCATTTTTAAGTGGATTCCTTGACCCTGCTACAAAAACCGGAGAAGCGTATGCAGGAAGTCGTCATTGTCAAATCCACGCCCCTGCCGGGGAAATTCGCGGCGCTTGCCAAACTGATCGGGGATCTGGTTGCCGAAACCCGAAAATTCCCCGGATGTCGTGCCGCTTATCTTCTGCTCTCGCCCGCAAACAACGAACAAGTCGTTGTTAACATCTGGGAAAACCCCGACGCGCTTGAAGCCTACCTGAACTGGCGTGCCGACAAAGGCGATTTTCTGCGAATCAACGATTTTCTTGAGGTCGAGCAGGATTTCCAAACCTACCAGCTCGCCTGAACCAGAGGTTGAAAGACCCTACTCTGCCGCTTTCTCAAGCGCAGGCCGGATGGTGTTTTCGATGACACGTTGCGTGATCGGGCCTGCAAAGCGCAGAATGATCGTTCCATCACCGTCGATCACGTAGGTCTCGGGAACACCGTACAAACCCCAATCAATCGCCATGCGGCCCTGTTCGTCGCGGCCGATGGCAGTGTACGGATCGCCAAGATTATCCAGGAAAGCCACGGCATTGCTCAGCTTGTCTTTGTAGTTAATGCCGTAAACCGGGATGCCTTCAGCTGCCAATGCCTCAAGGTTGGGATGCTCGGCACGGCATGGCGCGCACCAACTGGCCCAATAGTTGACCAGCTTGACCTCTCCGTCGCGCAGCGTTTCGTCGTCGAAAAGGGTCTTTCCCGGAAACTCGGTTAGAACCACGGGCGGCGCTGGTTGCCCTTCGCGGGCCGAGGGTAAGGCGTTGGGATCTTCGCGAAACATGCCGATGCCTGCGAGAACCGCAAATGCGCCAAAAATCAGAGGCGGCGCAATCATAAGGGGCGAGACTTTAGCCATTGCGCGACATCCTCTGTTCGACCTTCTCCATTTCCGCGCGCACCTTGCGCCCGCGCATCACGCTGAACGCAACTAGCGCCACGATAAGAGCGATGGAAACAGCATAAGACGACAAAACAGCGTCTGCATATTTTCCAAGATCGGGGATCATCCGCCTACCCTTTCCCGTGCCTGTAGCGCCTTGATACGACGGGCGCGAATTTCCGTTCCGGTGCGGTACAACACCAAGGCGATGAACAGCAGAACAAATCCGATGATGCAGGCCAGCAGAGGGTAGAAAAAGACATTGCTGACTTTCTCTTCCGTATCCGCCCCGGTAACGGCCCCGGCCCGCATGACCGATGCGCCCTGATGCAGGCCCTGATTCCAGAAATTCACCGCATACCGGCTGAGGATCGCAAAGACCGACCCAACCAGGCACAGAACCGAGGTCAGATCGGCTGCGGTATCAGGATCCTCGATAGCTTCCCACAAGGCGACATAGCCAAGGTAGAACAGAAACAGGATCAGAAACGATGTCAGGCGCGGGTCCCAGGCCCACCATGTACCCCACATGGGCTGTCCCCAGATGGCCCCGGTCAGCAGCGCAATCAGGGTCATTACGATCCCGATCGGTGCAGCAGCGCGTGCCGCAAGCGCGCTGACATGATGGCGGCGCACCAACCAGACCAATGAGGTGGCCAGCATCATCAGCCAGCAATTGATCGCCATCAACGCCGCCGGAACGTGCAGATAGATGATCTTGACCGTCGACCCCTGCTTGTAGTCGTCCGGTGTAAAGAAAAAGCCCCAGGTCAGACCGACAACGATGCAAAGGATCGAGACGATCCAGAAAAACGGCAGGACCCGTTCGCTGGTTTCAAGAAACTTGCGCGGGTTGGCATATTCCCAGAGGGCGTTGGCTTTGGCTGCGATTGACATGGGCCCTATCTAGTCCGAGTTGGGGTGGTTCTCAATTGACATCCATCAAACTTGTCGCGGTTCACCGCAGATTGATACGTAGCACGGCAGCGCTGGCAAAGGGCAACAATGCGATGGTTGCCGCCGTGATCCCGGCCAGCATCAGCAGTGGCGTCTGCACCTCCATCCCTGTTGCTCCACGCCGGGCAACTTCGGCCCCGAAAATCAGGGTGGGGACGTAAAGCGGCAACACCAGAAGCGACAGCAATAGCCCGCCACGTTTCAGACCAACGGTGAGCGCAGCACCAAATGTCCCGATGACGCTCATGGCCGGGGTACCGATCAGGAGCGAGATCACCAGCCAGAAAAACCCCGGTAGCGGCAGGTTCAGCAAGACACCCAGAAACGGCGCGGCCAGAACCAGCGGCAGACCAGTGGTCAGCCAGTGGGCCAGCGCCTTGACTGTGACAACCGATTCAAGCGGCAGCGGTGCCGTGGCCAGCAGGTCGAGCGAGCCGTCTTCCCAGTCCAGTGCCAGCAGGCGGTCAAGCGACAGAAGGCAGGCCAGCAAGGCCCCCAGCCAGAGCACACCGGGCGCAATCGTGGACAGCAGCGAGGATTGCGGCCCCACGGCAAATGGCACCATCACAGTCACGATCAGGAAAAAGGCCAGACCCAGCCCAAACCCGCCGCCTGCGCGGAAAGCCAGTTTCAGGTCGCGCAGCAACAGGGCGATCACAGGAAACCTCCGTCGAAATCGTCGATGGGTTTGGGTTTGGCCTTGTTAGGACCGACGTCCAGAACCTCGCCATCAAGGCCAAGGTCGATATGGGTCGCGATCAGGGCTGACCCGCCCTGCCCCAGATGTGCCCCCACCGCATCGGCAAACATTTGCACCGCGTTCCTGTCCAGCGAGACGGTCGGCTCGTCCAGCATCCAGATTGGCCGCCCTGTGACCAGCATCCGCGCCAGCCCCAACCGCCGTTTCTGGCCCGCCGACAGATTGCCGGCGTGACGGTCGGCGAGTTCGTTCAACTCAAAAGCGTCCAGCGCCGGCTGGATGTCATATGTACCAAAGACCGCTGCCCAGAATGTCAGGTTTTCAGTCACCGACAATGTCGGTTTGAGCCCGTCCGAATGGGACGCGTAGGCGATCCGGTCCTCGGCCCCTTCGATCTTGCCTTCCAGCGGAGGCTGCAAGCCAGCCAACGTGCGCAGAAGCGTCGTTTTGCCGATCCCGTTTGGGCCCCGCAGGATCAGAGCCTTGCCCGGCGACAGCTGAAAGCTGAGGCCCTCTAGGACGGGAACACCGCCACGTGTGATCGACAGATCTGTTACAGTCAAAGTCATGAGACCCGCTTAGCGGATTGTCCGCAGGGGCAAAAGGCGAGATTTGCCGCAGGATGCCAGCGCACCACAGCTGACACATGTCGGAGTGAGGGGCCAGCCCCTCACACTCCCCGGGATATTTTTGGCCAGATGAAGAGAATCCCGTCAGACAGGGATCAGGGCAAGTGCGATGCGGCGACCTTCGGCGAGCAGCACATTGTAGGTGCGGCAGGCGGCGGGGGAGTTCATGATTTCAACACCAACTCCGACATTTTCCAGCTCAACCCGTAGCGATTGGGGGATGTGGGCCATGTCTGCGCCCGTGCCGATAAGCAGGACGTCGATTCTGCCCGCCAGGTCCAGAAGGGGGTGTCGGTCGTCATAGCCGCCCCACTCTGCCGGGCCTGCCGGGCCTGTCAGGACAGCGCCGTGGAAGACATCGCCACCAATTCGAAAAAAACCGGGGCCATAACCGTCTATGGGTTTGGCATCTGCAAAAGTAATCTGATTCAGACGCATGATGTCCCTTCTTCAATCCAGAAGCGGCAGTCCGGAAATGACCGCAATCAGGATGACCGAATAGGCCGCGAGGCGGTAGATCCGTTCCAGTTTCGGGTCGAACAATGCCTTGCCGATAAGCGTAGTGATCAGATAAGGCACGCACAGCAGCAGGACAATCCATAGGATCGACAAATCTGCGGCACCGCTGATGAGGATGTTGAAAACGATGACAACGTCCAGCAATGCCAGAAAAATGATGGTGTTGGCACGAATCTTGCGCACGTCGGTGGAACTGGCCAGATAAAACACGATGACAACCGGACCTGTCAGCCCGGTCATGCCGCCGACAACGCCTGCGCTACCGCCGATGGCGAGACGTCCGGGCAGTGCCAGTTTACCCTCCCACCGCCAGCCAGTAACCACGGCCAGCAGGGTCAGACCGGTAATGCCGCAAACAACCCAGCGCAGCGCAACCGAGTCCACCTGCACCATGATCCACAGCCCCAGCGGAACGGTTATCGTTGCGGCAAAGCCCAGAGTGCTGATTTCGACCTTGTCACAATCCCGCCACGCCTGCGGAGCCAAGGCAAAGGTTGATGCAATACCGGTGGCGGCCATCAGAAAGACCACATCTGCAATAGGCAGGAACTGAGTCGCCACCGGCACAAAGATCATCGCGGTGCCAAAACCTGTGAAGCCGCGGACAAGTCCCGCGGCTCCAATGGTAAGGATCAGCCAAGTGAGGCCCGGCAGGGCCAAGGCCTGTTGTAGAGCCTCAGGCATCAATATTGGCAAACTGGTTGCCCGCCGTATTCGACGGTTTGGACCAGTCGCGCTTGACCCCCAGCCAAAGCAGGATGGTCGAAGCCACGAAGACCGACGAATAGGTCCCGACAACGACACCCCAGATCATCGCGAAGACAAATCCGCGGATGACGTCCCCACCCAGCAGATAAAGCGAGATCAGCGCCAGTAATGTTGTGACCGAGGTCATCACCGTTCGGCTCAGGGTTTCGTTGATCGATACGTTCAGAACCTCTTTCAGGTCCTTCTTTTTGTATTTCCGCAGATTCTCGCGCACCCGGTCGAAGACGACAACCGTGTCGTTCAGCGAATAGCCGACGATGGTCAGCAGCGCCGCGATGATCGCCAGATCGAAGCGGATTTGCAGTTCCGAGAAGATGCCGATGGTCAGGATCACATCGTGCACCAATGCGGCAACCGCCCCCAAGGCAAACTGCCATTCAAAGCGCAGCCAGATGTAGACAAGAACGGCACCGATGGCCAAGACAACCGCGATCACAGCCGTCTGGATCAACTCGCCCGAGACTTTTGGGCCAACGGATTCGACACTTTCAAAGGGCAGTTTGAGTCCGGGGTCTGCGGCAGCCAGCGCTTCGCCGACCTGGGTGATCACGTCTGCTGTGACCGCTTCGGCGTCTTCCTGAGCCTGAATACGGATCATCGCGACATTTTCATCAGGACCAAAACTTGGATCAAAGATCTCGGTGATGGTGACGTCACCCAGTTGTAGCGGAGACAAAGCATCGCGGTATACACCTACGTCAATTGCTTGTGCGCTTTGGGTCCGGATCGTGGTGCCGCCCCGGAAGTCGATCCCGAAATTCAGCCCCTGCAGCAGAAAAGAGGTGAACGCGATCACCATCATCAGACCGGAAATTCCAAGCCAGATTTTCCAGCGACTGAAAAAGTCGAACGAGGTGTTCTGGGGTACGAGTTTCAGTCTCATGATCAAACCTCGATCGTTTTCGGTCGGCGGCGTTCGAACCACATGACAACCATCAGGCGCGTCACGAAGATCGCGGTGAAGACGGATGTCAGGATACCCAGGCCCAGAGTGATCGCGAACCCGCGCACAGGGCCGCTGCCCATGGCAAACAGGATAACGGCGGTGATGAAAGTGGTTATGTTGGCGTCCAGAATGGCCGACAACGCCTTTTCATAGCCCAGATCGATGGCGCGGGCCGGACCTCTGGCGGATTTCAGTTCTTCGCGGATGCGCTCAAAGATCAGCACGTTGGCATCCACTGCCATACCGACCGTCAGAACGATCCCCGCAATCCCCGGCAGTGTCAGTGTTGCGCCGATCAGGGACAGCAAGCCGAACAACAGGCCCACGTTGATGATCAGCGCGATATTGGCGAAGACACCGAACAGGCCATAGCTGAGCGCCATGAATACCAGCACCGCGACAAAGGCCACGATTGTGGCAACTTTACCTGCGTCGATACTGTCCTGCCCCAGTTCGGGGCCGATGGTGCGTTCTTCCAGGAACTCCAGCCCCGCAGGCAAAGCACCGGCACGCAGCAGGACGGCCAGATTGGTGCTTTCCTCAACGGTGAAGTTACCGGTGATGATGCCCGACCCGCCCGGGATATGGCTTTGGATCACGGGGGCCGAGATCACTTCGTCATCCAGCACGATGGCAAAGGGTGCGCCGATATTGTCACGGGTATAATCCCCGAACTTGCGCGCACCGGATGTGTTGAACCGGAAGTTGACCGCAGGGCGGCCGTTCTGATCGAAGGACGGCTGGGCGTCGACCAGTTCCTCTCCTGTCACGACCGGAGCGGATTCGATGTTGTAATAAACTTCGTTTTCGTCAATCGACGGCACGATTTTTTCACCGACGCCTGCGACGGCATCCGGATCGGTTCCGCGCCCGACAACCGGATTAAACGTCAACTGTGCCGTTGTTCCGATAATTTCCTTAAGTTCGCCCGCACTGCCGATACCCGGCACCTGAATCAGGATGCGATCCGTCCCCTGACGCTGGATTGTGGGCTCTCGCGTACCGACTTCGTCGATCCGGCGGCGGATGATTTCCAGCGCCTGACGCACCGTGCGATCATCCGAGGCCAGTTTTTCTGCCTCGGACAGTTGAACAACAATCGTGTCGCCATCCGCACGGGCTTCGATATCTGTGGCACCTACACCTGTCAGTGTCTGCACCTGCCGGGCCAGACCGCGAACAACCTCCAACGCCTGTGGCATTCCTTCGGGCTGGCTGATGCGCACGCGAATCTCATCCGCGGCCGAGTCCTGACGGCGGATGGTTCCCACCGTGGCACGTTCATCGCGCAGCGCGTCGCGGATTTCCGGCCACATCGCCTCCATCCGGGATTCGTAGACGTCCTGCACCTGAACTTCAGCCAGCAGATGCGCACCGCCGCGCAGGTCGAGGCCAAGATTGACCAGGGATGACGGCAGCCAGTTCGGCCATTGCGCGGCTTCAGCCTGTATCTGCGGCGTGTCATTGCCCAGCTCGATCGCAGCCTTGGCGTCGTTGGATTGCTCGACCCGCGTGTAAAACGCGTTTGGCAGGGCCATGAGCAGACCGGTCACGCAGACCAGCCAGATCAGAACCCGCTTCCAGGTATCAAATTGCAGCATTACCCTGCCTTTTCAAGGAATTGTCGCGCGAAGTTACTTCGCCGGCTCGGTCTTGTTAAGAACCTGGGCGATGGTCGATTTGACCACGCGAATCTTGACGCCCTCGGCGATTTCGACCTCGATCTCGTTATCGCCTTCCTTGACCTTCGATACCTTGCCGATCACGCCGCCTTGCGTGATCACCTGATCACCCCGACGCACGGCATCAACCATGGCCTGATGTTCCTTCATCTTCTTTTGCTGCGGACGGATCAGCAGGAAATACATGATCGCGAAGATCAGGATCAGCGGGAGAAACTGGGCGATTGCGCCACCATCCATGGGACATTCCTTTGTTCTAGTCTTGCGGCACAGTTCCGCAAATTTGGGCGGAACCTATGCTTTGAAATGTCGGTTTGCAAGCAAAGGCGGTCATGTAACCCACTTGAATACAGGCATGTCCCGGCAACTACGGGCAAAGCGTTGCAGATATGTCCTAGGAACATAACCGAAACCGGGTATAGTTTATCTGAAGGGGGACACATGACACGGCCACTCAAGCCTTTCCTTTCGTTGCTTTATTTACTGACTGCCCTGTCGGTGAGCGTGTGGCTGTCTGGTGCGGCCTTGTCGCAGGAAGCACCCGCTGAATCGCCCCTGTCCGAGACTTCGGAATCGGACACGTTCATGGCCCCGGTCATCGTGGACGGGGACGTTCTGTTTCAGGTGCGAGGATCAAGCGCTCTGCCTGCTCCGGAGCGCGCCGAGGACGTACAGAACAAGATCATTGCGGTTGCGGAAGCGTCGGAAGCACCTTTGGTCGAGATCACATATGAAGAGACCGAATTTGGCATCTGGATTCTGGCCGATGGCCAAAGAATCTCGATCGTTACTAAAGCTGACTCTGAACTGGATCAGATGGAACTAAGTGTTCTGAGCGTTTTGCATGGCAATGCGATCAAACAATCCATTGAGGCGTATCGAGCCAACCGAACCGATCAGGCGCGCGTTTCCGGTGCTATCGAAGCGGCTGCCTGGACGTTGGGATTTGCCCTGTTTGTTGTCACAATCCTGTGGCTGCACCGTCGGATCAGGCGTCGCACATTGAAGCTGGTAAAACGCTACTTAAAGGATGTCGAAACGGCGACAGCCAAAAGCGTTCAGGCCGAAGCAATCGCGGCCCTTATCCGCTATGGTCTGAACTTCGTGCTGCTGATCATCTTCTTTCTCGGTTTCTACTATTACCTGTCCTTTGTTCTTTTGGCTTTTGCGGAAACCAGATATTTCGCACAGCTTCTGCTAACCTATCTGACCGAGCCGGTGCTGCTTATCTTCCGGGGCATCCTCAGCTATATCCCCAATCTGATTATGCTGGGCCTGATCACATGGGTCACGCTGTATATCATCAAAGGTCTGCGCGTGTTCTTTGATGCGGTCGAAGCCGGTTCGTTCGAAATGGGTGATTTCGAAAAACACTGGGTCAACCCGACGTTCAACATTGCCCGTGTCGTCGTTATTCTGATCGCGCTGGTTTTTGCGGTTCCCTATATTCCGGGCTCAGACTCGGCCGCGTTCCAGGGGTTAACCCTTCTGGTCGGCGCCATGCTGTCTTTGGGCGCGAATTCAGTCGTGTCCAACATGCTGGCCGGGCTGTTTGTGATTTACCGCAGGTCTACCTCAATCGGCGACCGTATCCAAATCGGAGACCATATCGGCGATGTCGTTCAGATCAAACTGATGGAGACCCATCTTAAGTCGATCAAGAACGAACTGATTTCAATCCCCAATGCACAGTTGATGAATTCAGATGTCGTGAACTTTTCGAAGAAAACTGATGGTAACGGGCTGTTGCTGCACACGACCGTTGGCATCGGCTACGAAGAACCCCCTGAAAAGGTTGAGGCGATGCTGATTGAGGCCGCCAACCGCACCAAAGGTATCAAGGCCAATCCTGAACCTTTTGTGCTGTGGACGGCGTTGGCCGATTACGCGATCAACTATCAGATCAACGGCTATACCACCCGCGGCAGCATCATTCCCAAAATCCGTTCGGACCTGCATCGAAACATTGTTGCGGTATTTAACGAAAACAATGTGCAGATCATGACGCCTTCTTATGTGGCTGACCCGCCTGAGCCTAAAATACCGGCCGGGGCATGGGAGGGCCATCTGGCGCATGAAACCCACGAAGACGCTGATAAGACGTAACCGGTGCTACACCCTGCCCCGCAGATGGTGCATAAGCGGGTTCAGTGATTCACGCATTCAAGGATCTGAGACATGCACGACATCCGCGCCATTCGCGAAAACCCTGCCGCTTTCGACGCCGCCTTAGCGCGCCGTGGGGACGCGCCGGTGTCGTCAGATCTGCTGAGGCTGGACGAAAGCCGGCGTGCCAAGATTCTGGCTGCCGAAACCGCACAGGCCGAACAAAACAAGGCCAGCAAGGAAGTCGGTGCAGCCAAAGGGCGCGGCGACGAGGCTGAATTCGAACGCCTGCGCGCGCTGGTCGCCGAGAAAAAGGCCGAAGTCGCCCGGATGCAGACCGAGGCCAAGGATCTGGATGCCTTGCTAACCGATCAACTGGCCCGCATCGCCAACCTGCCCGCCGATGACGTACCGCAAGGCGCGGACGAAAACGACAATGTCGAAGCCAACCGCTGGGGCACCCCGCGCGATTTCAGCTTTGCACCGAAAGAGCACTACGACATTCCCGCCGTCGCAGCCGCAATGGATTTCGAAACCGCCGCTAAAACCAGCGGCAGCCGGTTTGTGAACCTGTCCAAGGGGGTTGCCCGGCTCCACCGTGCGCTGGCCCAGTTCATGTTGGACACACATATCGACAAGAACGGGCTGACAGAAATGCAGACACCGGTTCTGGTTCGGGATGAGGCGATGTATGGCACTGATAAACTGCCTAAATTCGGTGACGACAGCTATCAGACGACCAATGGCTGGTGGTTGATCCCAACCTCCGAGGTCACGCTGACTTATTCAGTGGCTGGTGACATTCTTGAAGAGGCTGCGCTGCCCATCCGTATGACCGCCCATACTGTCTGTTTCAGATCCGAGGCCGGAAGTGCGGGCAAGGACACCGCAGGGATGCTGCGCCAGCACCAGTTCGAAAAGGTCGAGATGGTCTCGATCACCCATCCCGACGCGTCAGACGATGAGCAAAAGCGCATGTTGCGCTGCGCCGAGGATCTGCTGGAACAGCTGGGTATTCCCTATCGCACTGTTGTTTTGTGCACCGGTGATATGGGCTTTGGCGCGCGCCGCACCTATGACATCGAAGCGTGGCTGCCCGGACAGGACACCTATCGCGAGATCAGCTCGGTCTCGACCACAGGTGCGTTTCAGGCGCGTCGGATGAATGCCCGTTTCCGGCCTGAAAGTGGTGGCAAACCCGAATTTGTTCATACTCTGAACGGTTCCGGCCTGGCTGTCGGACGTTGCCTGATCGCAGTTCTGGAGAATGGGCAGAATGAAGATGGCACTGTTTCGCTGCCCGAGGTACTTGGCCCCTATCTGGGCGGCAAGCTGACCCTGCAACTTGACGGTACTTTGGCCTGACACACAAAACCGGCACCGTCAGGCACCGGTTAGGACATCAACTGAAGGCGAAGAGGTTTTACTTCTTCGCTTTTTTCTTGTCCTTCTTCTTTCCGCCTTTCTTGCCGTCTTTCTTTTTTCCGTCCTTTTTTGACTTTTTGTCCTTTTTGGACTTGGCTTTCACCTTGTCTTTGGCCTTGGAAAAGGCGGCTTCCATCTCTTTGCGCTTCTTCGCGGCTTTTTCGGCCTTAGCCTTGGCTTTGGCCTTTTTCTTTTCAGCAGTCTCGGCTTTTTCGGCGGCTGCTTTTTCTTCTGCTGCCTTGCGTGCGGCTTCCTCGACCCGTTTCTCGGCTGCGGCTGCGGCGATTGTTTTGCGTGGCGCGGCTTTGCGTGCGGTCGGTCTGCGCGTCGCGGGCGTCCGGGCCGCAGTTCGGCGTGTTGCCGGTTTCGCAGCAGGCGGTTTTGCAGCAACGGCATCTTTGGCAGATGCAATCAAAACCAACGCGCGCGCCTCACCGATCCGAGGGACCTTGACCAAATCAGCAGGAGTGGCCTTGGCTATCGCCTCGGCCGTCTTGAAGCCATTGGCAACAAGGGCCTGGCCAAGTGCCTCTCCTACACCTTTTATGTCGGTCACAGCGGTCATTCTGGGTCCTTTCTCTGTCTGATTACTGGCTCGTATATACAAAAGATACACGGGCCCGCAAGCTGTGTGGTGGTCGTCCCTGTTCTGCCAGCTTAGTTATGGGCAAGACCAGCGGCTCGGTTGTCTCTCGGAAAGGGTACAAGGCGCTTGGCATCTTCGTCCCATAGCTTCAGGTTCAATGCCGCCACGGCCTCGGGAAACTTGATCCGGCGGGGGGTATATTCCGGCGGCAGGTTATAGTGGCAGGCACGCAGGCGATATGATGGGATACGCGCGTTGAAATGGTGGATATCATGCAACGTGATGCAAGCCACAGCCATATCGAACCACCATCCGAAATCCAGCGCGGATGACCCCTTAAGCGCTGCTGTCTGAGGATTCAGGTCAGGGCGGCGATCCCAATAGGTGTCTTCGAAATTGTGCTGAAGATAAACGAGGAAGACGCCCAGCATTCCACCCAAAAAGGAAAACACCAGCCAGACCCAAATGCCCGTCATACCCGCGATCAGATACAACAATCCAAGAAAAACAACGATCGACAGGTTGTGCAACACCACACCTTTGGCGCCAAAACGCGCCGTATTCTTGGGCCAGCGGTATCGGATGAAATAGGTGAACAACGCGCCGGCCGGAACCAGGATGAACGGATTGCGATACAGCCGGTAAAACAAACGTGTTTTCCAATCAGCTGCATTCCACTCTCGCAGGGTCATCGTGTGAATTTCACCTGTCTCGCGGTGCTCAAGATTTCCGATGCCCGCATGGTGCAAATTGTGGTTCTGTTTCATCACCTCGAACGGGGCGAAAGTGAAGGGAGACAGGCCATGCCCTGCCCATTCGTTTTGCATACGTGTCTCGAACAGAGAGTGGTGCCCGCAATCATGTTGCAGCACATAAAGCCGTACTGCGGCAAAGGCGAACACGATCCCGGCGGGTATCATGATGTACCATCGATCAACAAATGTGATCGCAACGGTCAGCGACGCGAAATACACCGCAAATGTGCCAAAATAACTTGCCGCGGCCAATCTGTTGTCCTGCACCGCGTAATGTCTTGTATATTCCCTCAAATCCATCCAGCCGTCTCCTTACGATGGCCGTTCAGTTTTCTGTTCAAATCTAGGTGCGGCTAGTCCGCGTGCAAGCAGTGCGTGCCCAAACAAATGCACACGCATGAATGCTAGCGTGGAGAACAGAAACTGTCACGCCCCCGTGAGGTAAGATGCTGAAAATTGGCGCAGTTACGCGCGGCCTTTGAGATGCTTGGCCAAGGCGCCCGCATTCTTCTTGCGCCTCCCCTTATATGGGTTCTTGTCACCCTGCCCGCGCAGCGTCAGACGGATTGGGGTGCCAGGCATGTCAAAGTCCTGACGCAGCCCGTTGACCAGATAGCGGGTATAGCTTTCGGGCATCTTATCGGGATGAGAACACATCACAACAAAACCCGGCGGCCGCGTTTTCGCCTGGGTCATATAGCGCAGCTTGATGCGGCGGCCCTGCGGGGCCGGCGGCGGGTGTTGTTCCAGCATGGCAGTCAGCCACCGGTTCAACGCCGCGGTTGGCACACGGCGGTTCCAGACATCATGGGCGCGCAGGATGGCGGCGCGCAATCTCTCAAGCCCGCGGCCCGTTTTCGCCGAGACGGTAACCAGAGGGGCACCGCGCAGCTGCGGCAGCAAGCGATCAAAGGCTTCTTTCAGCTCCCGCAGCTTTTCCTGCTTGTTTTCCTCGACGTCCCACTTGTTTACAGCAACAACAACAGCCCGGCCTTCACGTTCGGCCAAGTCGGCAATTCTCAGGTCCTGTTGTTCAAACGGAATGGCCGCGTCCAGCAGTACGACGACAACCTCGGCGAACTTCACCGCGCGCAGACCGTCTGACACCGAAAGCTTTTCAAGCTTTTCCTGTACCTTTGCTTTCTTGCGCATTCCCGCCGTGTCAAAGATCCGCATCGGAGTGCTTTCTCCGTCCGGGTCGGCCCAATCGATCCGCAGGCTGATAGCGTCACGGGTAATCCCGGCCTCGGGCCCCGTCAACAGGCGGTCTTCGCCGATGATCTTGTTGATCAGCGTGGACTTGCCCGCATTCGGACGGCCGACCACGGCCACCTGCAACGGCTTGGCAGCGGTGATCAGGGGCATTTCGCCCTCACCGTCTTCATCCAACTCAATATCTGTTTCCGGGGCTTCTTCGACCTGCTTTTCCTCGGCTGCATCCGCCAATGGCATCAGCTGAGCATAAAGGTCGGTCATCCCCTCGCCATGTTCACCCGACATGCGCACCGGTTCACCCAGACCCAGATTGTATGCCTCGAGCACCCCGGCATCCGCTGCGCTGCCTTCAGCCTTGTTGGCCGCAAGGATCACGTGCTTGGACCGCTTGCGCAGGATTTCTGCAAACATCTCATCCGTGGGCGTCAGCCCGACCCGCGCGTCGATCATGAACAGGCAGACATCGGCCATGTCCACGGCGCGCTCGGTCAGGCGGCGCATCCGGCCCTGCAAACTGTCATCTGTCGCGTCTTCAAGCCCGGCCGTGTCGATTACGGTAAAGCGCAGATCGCCCAGACGCCCTTCGCCCTCGCGCAAGTCACGCGTCACACCAGGCTGATCGTCGACCAGCGCCAAACGTTTGCCTACGAGGCGGTTGAACAATGTGGATTTGCCCACATTCGGGCGCCCCACGATGGCGAGGGTCAGCGACATGATACTCTACTTTCAAGACTCAAGTTGCGCCCTTTAACGCATCTTGCCGTCAACGGAAAGCGTGTAGATCACCTTTGGTCGAAACAACATACAGCGTCTGCCCGGCCACAACGGGGGATGCTGTCGCGCCTCCGGGAACTTCAGCCTGATGTACCAGTGTTCCGTCAACTGGATTGAAGAACCGCAGATACCCGTCGTTGGATGCAACGACAATACGACCCCCGGCCAGAATTGGGCCGTAGTGCGCGAAGATCGGTCCCCGGCGGCCACGCTTGTCCTTGACAAAGCCCGGCAGGTCCTGCGCCCAGATGACAGACCCGTCCGCCGCGTTCAGGCGCACCAGCTGGCTGCGATCACTGATCAGGAAAATGCTGTTGCCCGCAGGCCAGACTGTATCGACCGCACCTTCATCCGCCGTCCACTGGCGCTCGCCGGAAGCGGCATCAAATGCGACGGTCCGGCCCGAGTGATTGCCGATGTAGATACTGTTGCCAACAACCATCGGACCGCCGGTCACATCGACGATTTGTGCCGCAGCGCGCCCGCGACGCCCCCCTGCCACAGACGCGTTCCATCGACGGATACCGCCGCGGCGGAACGTGGCGGCTACGTCGCCCGAGCCAAAGGCAAATACGGCCAGATCAGACGCTATTGCAGGCGCAGGCGCACCCAGAACGTTCCCGACGCTTGGTGTGCCTTCGAATTGCCAGGCTATGCGTCCGTCCTTGGTGTTTACAGCCCAGCCGGTTTCGTCTCCGGCCACAACGTATAACAGCCCGTCGTTCACCAGCGGTGCGCCGCTGCCAGTCGCTTCCAAGCGTTTTTGCCAGCGCACAGAACCCGATTTGGCGTCCAGCGCAGTAAGCCGACCGAACCCTGACGACACATAAAGGACGCCGTCGGCATAAGCCAAACCACCACCTGTTGCATCCGAGTCGCCATCACTTGGCGGGATCAGGTCGGTCTCCCATGCCAACTGCCCCTGCGGTGTGACCGCTGAAACGGTCGCCCCCGAATCCAGTGTAAAAATCAATCCTCCCGCAACCACCGGCTCGGCGGTAATGCGCTGCTTGCGCGAGTCACCCTGCCCAATCGAAACAGACCAGATCCGCTGTGGCGTCGCGCGCAAGGCGGCATGCGTGGTCCGGTACGCGGGCGTTCCCGGACTTTGGGACCAATTGGCGTTGACCTGTTGCCCCGGCAAGCTGATCGGTTGCGAGCCGCGCTTTTCGACCGTTTCAAGATCTGAAACAGGGCGAATATCCTCGCGTTCACCCGGCAGAATGGCTTCGGGCGGCTCACAGGCCGCCAATGCGGTCAGGGCCAGCGCCGCAAAAGGCATTCCCGTGCGGGAAAAAAATCTTTTTACCATGATACTCCGAACTCGCCTGTCGTTAAGTCTTTTGTCCCGCCTGGTCAGCCTTGCTGCGCCACCAATGGTTCAGGTTCCCCACCCAAAGCAATGATCATTTGCGCGGCGCGCTGTTGCAGGTCGATACCCACCTCGGCATCCTGCCGCAGCGCCTGCAACCGGTCCAGCGCAGCATCGACATTGCCGTCGGCCACGTCAATCAGGGCCAACTGTTCTTCCGCCAGCAACCGCAGAGGAGCTCCGGGGGATGCCAACGCCTCGAACTGTTGCCGTCGATCGGCGGCAGGCAAAGTATCGCCTTGCAACAGCAGCGATTTGAAGCTTGCAATCGCGCGGTAAATCTCCGGCAGGTCGCCCTGAACGGCAACCGCGTTCAGGCTGTTGACCGCGTCCTCTCGGGATCCGGATTCGACCTGTGACGCGGACAGCAACATATCCAGCACGGCTTTCCCGCCCGGTGACATCGCCTCTGCCTGCGCAAGACCAGCAGCCCTTGCAGCCGGGTCATTTTCGGACAACGCAGCAAGAATGGTGTCACCCAATTGCTGAGCTTGCGCCGTGTCCCGCGCCTTGCGGTATTCATTGAAAGCGGCACCGCCTACGATCAACACGACGGCGACGACACCCACCCAGCCCCAGCGGCGCAGCAACACATAGATCCGGTCGCGGCGCACCTCTTCGGTGACCTCATCAATGAAACTGTCAATATCGCTCATCCAAGCCCCCGGGCTGTCTATCTTGTATAAGTGCGCCATGTCATACCCCGGCACCAACGCCAAGCCAAGGGTCCGATTTTGCACATTTTGACCGCTTTGCTTCCCTCTTGCGAAAAAATGCAAACCGAACTATTCAGTTCAGTATGGAAAAGATGCCGAACAGACCCCATTTCATGGCGTGACAGCCCAAGTATTAATGGCGCAGATTCTTAGGAGAAACACTGTATGCGTTTGATTTCATTCATCAACGCCCTTCTCGTGATTGTTGCACTGTATTTTCTGGTGTTTGAACGTGACACCTTGTTCGCCTTTGCCGGACGCGGTGATGCCGTGGAAGCAACACAAGACGAAGCAGCGGAAACCGATAACTCCGATATCTCTGCAGTGGGTGTTGTCGCCCTGCGCTCGCAAGCGCGTGAAATTGACAGCGCCGTGCTGCTGCGCGGTCAGACCAAGGCAAACCGGCAGGTCGAAGTACTTTCGGAAACCACGTCCACCGTTATCTCTGAACCTAAACGTAAAGGTGCGTTTGTTGAGGCGGGCGATATATTATGCGAGCTTGATCCCGGCACGCGCCCGGCACAACTGGCCGAAGCCATGGCGGGCAAACTGGAAGCCCAGAGCCGCATACCCGAAGCCGAAGCACGCCTGACAGAGGCACATGCGCTTGTTGCCGAGGCCGAGATCAATCTGACAGCCTCGCGCAAACTGGCTGAAACCGGCTATGCGTCGGAAACCCGTCGCATCTCCAGCGAAGCGGTGATGAGCTCAGCGGAAGCCGGTGTGAAAACAGCCGAAGCCGGACTGGAAGCCACGCGTGCAGGCATCGAAGCAGCCGCGGCAGCAGTCGAGGCCGCACAGCGAGAGGTTGGCCGCCTGACCATCAAAGCCCCCTTCAAGGGCTTGCTGGAAAGCGACACTGCAGAACTGGGAAGCCTGATGCAGCCTGGATCACTTTGCGCGACTGTCATTCAACTGGACCCGATCAAGCTGGTCGGCTTCGTACCCGAGACCGAAGTCAATCGGGTGCTTGTTGGGTCCGAAGCATCGGCAACACTTGTGACCGGTCGGCAACTGGGCGGTCGGGTCACGTTCCTGAGCCGGTCCGCGGACGAGACAACACGTACATTCGAGGTGGAAATCACCGTTCCGAACCCCGACTTGACCATTCGCGACGGTCAGACGGCGACAATCAGCATCGCCGCCGAGGGCGCGAAAGCCCACCTGCTGCCGCAATCGGCGCTGACTCTTAGCAACGAAGGGCAATTGGGTGTGCGCACAGTTGGCGCAGGCAACGTTGTTGACTTCATGCCAGTCCGCATCCTGCGCGACACCGCCGAAGGTGTCTGGATCGACGGTCTTCCGGAAACGGTTGATATCATCGTGGTCGGGCAGGAATTCGTGATCCGCGGTGTTACCGTTGCACCAACTTATCGGGAAGCCTCGCAATGACGGGTATCGTCGCATGGGCCGCAGGCAGGGCCCGAATGGTTATGGCGTTCATCGCCATTTCACTGGTCGTAGGCGGCTTAGCCTATGTCTCGCTTCCGAAAGAGGGTGAACCGGATATCGAAATCCCTGCCCTTTTCGTTTCGGTGCAGTTTCCCGGAATTTCAGCAGAAGACTCGGAAAACCTTTTGGTCAAGCCGATGGAGACCGAGCTGGCGGATCTCGACGGGCTCAAGGAAATGACGTCGACTGCGGCCGAAGGCTATGCCGGGGTCGCGCTGGAGTTTGAATTCGGCTGGGACAAGACCTCGATCATGGCGGACGTGCGCGATGCCATGAACACGGCCCAGGCTGATTTCCCTGAAGGTGCGGAACAATACTCGCTGACGGAAATCAACTTTTCCGAATTCCCGATCGTCATCGTCAACCTGACCGGAGCTGTTCCGGAACGCACAATGGCCCGTGTCGCCAAGGATTTGCAGGACGAGCTTGAGGCGCTGGATTCCGTTCTCGAAGCGGGTATCGCGGGCAATCGTGACGAGTTGCTTGAGGTCATCATCGACCCCCTGCGGCTTGAGGCGTACAACGTGACCGCGGCCGAGTTGATCAATGTCGTGCGAAACAACAACCAGTTGATCGCAGCAGGCGAAGTCGAAACCGCACAGGGTACATTCTCGGTCAAGATCCCATCGTCATTCAAAACGGCGCAGGATGTCTATGCCTTGCCGGTCAAGGTCAATGGCGACCGGGTTGTAACGCTGGGTGAGCTTGCACAGATCAACTACACTTTTGAAGATCGCGAAGGTACCGCCCGTTTCAACGGCGAAGCGACCGTCGCGCTGCAGGTTGTCAAACGCAAGGGATATAACCTGATCGACACCGTAACGCAGGTGAAGGAAACCATTGCTGAGGCCAAGACAAAATGGCCGCCCGAGCTTCAGGCGGCGGTCGAGCTTGGGACGTCAAACGACCAGAGCCGCATTGTCGGTTCAATGGTCAGCCAGCTTGAAGGCTCGGTTCTGACTGCAATCGCCCTGGTGATGATCGTGGTTCTGGCATCTTTGGGTACGAGGGCCGCGCTTTTGGTCGGTTTTGCGATCCCGACCTCGTTCCTTCTGTGTTTCGCGTTTCTTGCGGTCATGGGCATCAGTATCTCGAACATCGTTATGTTCGGCCTCATCCTGGCCGTGGGGATGCTGGTCGACGGTGCCATCGTGGTGGTGGAATACGCAGACAAACGCATCAAGGAAGGTGTCGGCCCGATGCATGCCTATGTCGAGGCGGCCCAACGTATGTTCTGGCCCATCGTATCCTCGACCGCGACGACGCTATGTGCCTTTCTGCCCATGCTGTTCTGGCCCGGTATACCGGGCGAATTCATGGGGATGCTGCCGGTCACGCTGATCTTTGTTCTGTCGGCTTCGCTGATTGTGGCGCTGATCTACCTGCCGGTCATGGGAGGCGTTTCGGGGCGTCTGAGCCGTGTTTTCGACCGGTCTTCGAACTGGCTCCGGGCGCGTACCCGGTGGTGGGTTCGGGCAGTGATGGTACCCCCGTCGCTCTACATGATTTTCCTGGGTGCGATGCAAGTTCTGAACCCTGACTATCTGCTGCCCGGAGGAGTGGTCGCTGGTGCCCTGCTGTTCCTGTTCGGGGCCTTTGCCGGGTCTGTAACGCTGAGCGCAGCCAAGTTCGAGCGGGCGGAAGAAAACCACGTTCACACGGCGGACGAACACACACCTTTCGGACATGTGATCGGGTTCCTTGTCGGCAACCCGATCATGCCGATCGTGTCGCTGGCGGCAGTTTTCTCTGCCGTGTATTTCGTGACCTTCGTCTGGTTCCCGCAGGAATCCCGAGGTGTCGAATTCTTCGTTGAAAGCGAACCGGAACAGGCAACTGCTTACGTCCGTGCCCGTGGCAACCTGTCACTGGCCGAAAAAGACGAGATGGTGCTGCAGGCTGAACAGATCATTGGATCTCATCCGGCAGTAATCAACGTCTTTTCCTTTGCAGGCGAAGGCGGTCTGAACCAGAATACCGGCGGCGCGCAGGCACCGGCCGATACGGTGGGGCGCGTCCAGTTCGAAATTATCCCATGGGAAGATCGCCCGAACGTTTCAGAATCCGCTTTGTGGGGATTGTTTGAACGCCACTTTGTAGCTCCTGAATTTGATGGCGATTACGTAATCGACGATCTTAACGACAAACTTGCGACAATACCCGGTATCGTTGTTGAAATTCTGGCATTGGAACAGGGCCCGGCCTCGGCCAAGCCCGTTCACCTGCGCATCAAGGGGGATGGTTGGGACGAGCTTACATCGGCCACCGTCACCGCGCGCCAGGTCTTTGACGAAACGCCGGGGCTGATCAAAACCGAAGACACCCTGCCCTTGCCGGGCATCGACTGGCAGATCGACGTCGACGTGGCCAAGGCCGGCCGGTTCGGTGCTGATGTGGCCACCGTCGGTGCCATGGTGCAGTTGGTAACACGCGGCATCCTGCTGGGTGAGATGCGCCCCGACAGCACGGATGAAGAGATCGAGATCCGTGTCCGATTGCCGGAACAGGATCGCGTGCTGTCGACATTGGACACGCTCAAGGTCCGCACTCCGGACGGGTTGGTTCCGCTGTCGAACTTCGTGACCCGGGAACCCGTGGCGAAACTGGCCCAGATCAACCGTGTCGACCAGCAACGTTATTATGACGTCAAGGCGGATGTCGAACCGGGGCTGAGCAAGGTTGTGACCAAAGGGCCGGACGGGAAAGAAGAACGTCTGGCCGTAATGCGTGAAGTGACCGACGGTTATACTCCTACCGGCACCGTGCTAGACGGCGACGGTGGAAAGTCCTACGAACTAGTTCAACTGACCGGTGCAGAGAGTATTGATCAACTGCGTAGCGTGATTGACGCAGGAGACGCGCAGTTCGCCCTGATCAACCCGAATGAGCGGATCGCAGTTCTGACCGAATGGTTGGAAACCAGCCCCTTTGCCAACTCGATCAGCTGGCAATGGACCGGTGATCAGGAAGAGCAGGAAGAATCCGGCGCATTTCTGGTGAACGCCTTCATGGGCGCATTGGGGCTGATGTTCGTGATCCTGCTGGCCCAGTTCAACTCGTTCTACAATTCGGTGCTGGTGCTGTTGGCGGTTGTTCTTTCGACCACCGGGGTTCTGATCGGCATGATCGTAATGGAGCAACCCTTCTCGATCATCATGACGGGCACCGGTATCGTTGCGCTGGCAGGAATTGTGGTGAACAACAACATTGTTCTGATCGATACCTATCAGGAATACAGTGCCTATATGCCGAGGATCGATGCAATCGTCCGCACTGCGGAATCCCGCATCCGCCCGGTTCTGCTGACTACGTTGACCACGATGGCAGGTCTTACCCCGATGATGTTTGGGCTTTCGCTGGACTTTATCAACGGCGGCTATTCCATCGACAGTCCCACCGCCCTGTGGTGGAAACAGCTGGCCACAGCGGTTGTCTTTGGTCTTGGCATCGCCACTGTTCTTACACTGATCGTGACGCCGTCGCTTCTGGCACTGCGTGTCTGGGTGACAACTTACGCTGTCTGGCTCAGCCGCGGGCTTGCCCGTGTGACTGCGGGGCGGTCCAGTCAGATCGCGCAGGACATGGCTATTGGCCGCTCGGCCCGCAAGCTCCAGGCGACCGAGATTGTGTGGGATGAGCCGTCACAATCCGAGACCCGGCCGCGAGACGAGCCTATAGATCACATTCCTGGATCGCCGCTAAAAGCCGCAGAATAAGAATGAAAGGACCGGGATTTCCGGTCCTTTTCGTTTTCTGTCGTCACAGTCGGGACCAGGTCTGGTGCGCGCAAATCGAATGTTCACAGCCTTTGACCATGAGCTTGTCACCCTGCAACGTCATCTGTGGAACAGCGTCAACGTCGATCAGGGGAACCCAGAACTCACCCCCGCCGTATTTTCCACCGCCTTCGCTGGACACGTCCCAGAACAGCTTTTTCCCGATATTCGGCGTTTGAACTTCTTTGCCCGATGAATCAAAAGCCGAAAGTATCGTGCCGCAGAACTTGTCCGCGCAGGCGGATATCTGGATATGCGAGATCAGGTTCTTTCGATCAGGCTCGGTCTTCCAAACGCCCTCGATCGGGTCAGCTGCGACCATAGCCGGAAGAAGAACCGCAACAGCGACAGGTACTATTCGTCTTGCTAATCCATTGATCATGGCGTTCCCCTTCATGCACGGCGCATCCTAGCACATTCCGCAGGGCAAGATGAGCCCCTCAGGCGGCCTCACTGTCCGACTGCTGGCGGTTCCACAGTTGAGCATATCGCCCAGACCGTGCCAACAGCTCGTCATGTGTGCCCTGTTCGATGATCTCACCGGCCTCAAGAACAACAATCCGATCAGCCTCGGCAATGGTGCTGAGGCGATGGGCAATCGTGATCACGGTGCGCCCTTCCCCTGCGCGCGCCAGCGCATCCTTGATGTCCTGTTCCGTGTCGGTATCCAGGGCCGAGGTCGCCTCGTCCAGCAACAGGATCGGAGGGTTCTTCAGCAATGTCCGCGCTATGCCAACCCGTTGTTTTTCGCCGCCGGACAGTTTCAGACCGCGCTCACCCACCATGGTGTCGTACCCGTCGGGCAGCGAAGTGATAAAGTCATGAATCTGGGCGGCGCGGGCTGCGGCCTCGACATCCTCAGGGGTGGCATCGTCGCGCCCATACGCAATGTTGTAGCGAATGGTGTCGTTAAACAGCACCGTATCCTGTGGCACAACGCCGATCGCTGCATGCAGGCTGGTCTGGGTCACGTCCCGAACGTCCTGCCCGTCGATCTTCAGCGCGCCTTTGGTCACGTCGTAAAACCGGAACAACAGCCGCCCGATGGTCGACTTGCCAGACCCAGTCGCCCCGACGATTGCGACCGTCTGTCCGGCCGGAACCATCAAGGAAACACCCTTGAGGATTTCCCTTTCGGGGTCATACCCAAAATGCACATTCTCAAGTGTGACCTCACCACCTTTGACAACAAGCTCGGGTGCATCAGGCTGATCGGTGACTTCGGCAGGTTGTTCGAGCAGATCAAACATCTGCCCCATATCAACCAGCGATTGCCGGATCTCACGATAGACCGTCCCCAGAAAGTTCAGCGGAACGGTGATCTGGATCATATACGCGTTGACCATGACAAAGTCGCCCACGGTCAGGTTTCCATTCTGAACGCCAATTGCTGCCAGAACCATAACTCCGATCAGACCGCAGGTAATCAGGAAGGATTGGCCGAAGTTCAAAAACGCCAGCGAATAGGCGGTTTTCAGCGCCGCCCCGGCATAGGCTTTCATCGACACGTCGTAACGTGCAGCTTCGCGCGCTTCCGCGTTGAAATACTTGACGGTTTCGAAGTTCAGCAAACTGTCAATGGCGCGCTGATTGGCTTCGGTGTCCTGGTCGTTCATCTCACGCCGCAGCTTTACCCGCCATTCGGTCACGGCAAAGGTGAACCAAATGTAAAGGCCGATGGTGACGGCGACGACGACCAGATACCAGACGTCGAACAACCACATCAGGATGATCGCTACCAGCAACAGCTCAAGGATCAGCGGCCCGATTGAGAACAGCAGGAAACGCAGCAGGAATTCAACGCCTTTGACGCCCCTCTCGATGATACGGCTCAGCCCGCCGGTGCGGCGCGAGACGTGATAGCGCATGGAAAGGTTATGGATATGTCTGAACGTCTCCAGCGCCAGCGCCCGCAAGGCCCGCTGTCCAACAGGGGCAAAGGCGGCGTCCCGCAATTGCTGGAACCCAACCGTCATCATGCGCGCCACGCCGTAGGCAACCGTCACACCCACTGCGCCCAGCGCTAGCGGCGGCACGCCTTCACCTGCCAATGAGTCAACGGCGCCTTTGTAAAGGATTGGGGTATAAACCGCGATCAGTTTGGCCAAAACCAGCATCGCCATGGCAATAACCACGCGGCGCTTTACCCAAACCTCGTCCTGCGGCCAGAGGTAGGGCGCGACCTTGCGGATTGTGCGCCAGCCTGAACTGCGCCCGCCGCTCTGCACCCCGTCACTCGAGGCCATCGGAGATGTTCGTCTCATCACGTACCTTGTCTGCGGTCAGAGAAAGGCTCTGGCCCGCAAAGGGCCAGCGCGTTGATTATTCCGGTATCGTAAAGATTTGCCCCGGATAGATCAGATCCGGGTCGCGGATCAAGTCGCGGTTGGCTTCGAACAGGCGCACATACAGGATGCCATCACCAAAGCGGTCACGCGAGATCGCCCACAGCGTGTCGCCCCGCTGCACAGTGACCGACCGGATTGCCGGGGCATTGTCCTGCGCGGCCGTTCCGTCACCGCCACCTGATGCTGCTTCCAAAACTTCCACAGGCTCGCGTTTGAACGGGGTTTCGACCCGGCTGAGGACCTTCCCGTCCGTGTTCACCGCGTCAACACGCAACGTGTAAACACCGGGGTCGATACCGTCCAGATCACTCCGCCAGGATCCATCCTGTTCCGGAGTGAGGTCGGCAACCAGACGATTGTCCAGATACACCCTGATGGCCGCGCCGTCCTGTACTCGCCCGGTCAACTGGACATCACCGGTCTCAGAATACCCGATGGTATCCAGCGCGACCTGTTCCGGCGGGGTATCCCGAACCACGGGTGGCTGCACGAGTTCAACGCCTTCTTCGCCCGACCGCAGTACCGCGATCTGCTGACCCGTTTCAGATGTCTCTGCCGACTGGTCGGCAATCTGCGCTTCGCTGGGTTCTGGCGCGGTCGCCACAGGGTCTGATGTTTCGGTCTCAGCTTGGGTTTCGGTCTCTGGATCGACAACCGCCGAGGCTATCTGTTCTTCAGCTTCGGTTGTTTCGCCCTGATCGGCAGCATCAGGTTTCTGCGCAACCGGCTCTTCTTCGACCGGCTTCGGCAGAGCGGCGATCAGATAGTCGTCAGACCGGGTTGTTTGCCCGCCGTTTTTGCTGTGCAGGATTAGCCCCTGCGCGGCATCGCTGAAGGGGATCGAGACGAACTCGGCGAACTGCCCGCTGCTGTCCACCGTGAACGTGTGCACGGTTTCACCGTTCAACAGAACTTCAATCTGGCTGCCCGGTTCGGCGTCACCTGACAGAAGCGCCGTTCCATCTGCTTCAACAAAAATCTGATCTAAAACCGGGGGGGCCGTGCGTGCCGGTGCATTCTCTTCCGATTGAGCCGCCGCAGGTTCAGTATCTGGAACAACATCTGTTGCCGCAGCCGTATCTTCGACAGGTTCAGCGGTTGGTGCCTCATCCGGTGTTACGGTGGCCTGCTCAGCTGGTTCTGTTGTGGCGGTTTCTGCGGGCGCTTCGGCGGCTTGTTCCTGCGGCTGCGTGGCTGCAACGGACGCGGGTTCCTGCGGTGCATCCGCCTCAGGCTCTGGCGCTTTGGTGAAAGCGCCGGACAGATACAAACCCCCAACGCCCAGCACGGCAACCAGACCCGCAATCACACCCCAGACAAAATTGCCCGAGCTTCCGTTTCCCGATTTGGCGTCCATTGTTTTCCTTTCACCCCGCCGTACAAAAGCTTTGTCTTCAAAAGCCTTCCAGCGGACAGTTGAGCCAATCTATCAATCCCGCTATCAGGGGTCAAAACCTCTGACACAACCCCGGAGCGTCTCTTTCATGTCTCAGAAATCCGTCTGTGTGTATTGCGGGTCACGCAATGGGGCCGAGAAGGCTTATTCTGAAACCGCACGACAGTTTGGCAGCCTGCTTGCGCAGGAAGGCTGGCGGTTGGTTTACGGTGCCGGAGATGTCGGGCTGATGGGCGAAGTCGCCCGGGCCGCGCAACAAGCCGGTGGCGAGACCTTTGGTGTCATTCCGGTGCATCTGGTCAAACGAGAGGTCGGCAAGACCGACCTGACCCATTTCGTGATCACCGAAACCATGCACGAGCGGAAAAAGGTCATGATCATGAATGCTGACGCCGTCGTTGTTCTGCCCGGCGGGCCGGGATCACTGGACGAGCTTTTTGAAGCGCTTACCTGGCGGCAGCTGGGCCTGCACGACAAACCCATCGTCATCGTCAATGTGAACGGCTATTGGGATGCGTTGAAAACCCTGTTGCATCAGGTGATCGGGCAAGGCTTTGCAGATCGATCACTGGGTGACTTTGTCATTTGGGCTGAAGATGCAGAAACAGCAATGACGGCCCTGCGCGATAAGCTGCGGTAAACCCGGCAGGTCGCGAAAGTGTCTGACCGAACGCAGCTTTGCATCGTTGCCGCACATATGCGGGCAAGACATTGGGCTGGTCGATTTGGTGAAGCCTCAGGTCTTTAGGCAGACAGTTCGATAACCGTGATCTCGGGGGTTACACCAAATCGAACCGGAAGGATGGAACATCCAATGCCGCCGGACACAACCAGATCACGCCCGCCTTCGCGCACATGCCCATAGGCATATCTGTTGCCGTATTTGGAGGGCACGATCGGCGACCAGCCAAACAGACGAATCTGACCGCCATGCGTATGACCGGATAGCGTCAAAGCCACCCTGTCGGGTACTTGAGGGAAGATGTCGGGCTCATGCGCCATCATCACAACCGGGGCATCATCGGTGATTTGCGCCAGTGTCCCCGACAGATCATCCAGCCCCTGCGGTTTACCGTTGCGCCAGATCGCAAGCTGGTCTTCAAGACCCGCCAACCAGAAACCAAGAGCTTCTAGCTTGATGGCGGTATTCGACAAATCCGTAATTCCGCTCTGCTCCAGCGCATCGACATATTGGTTGGGGCCAGCACCACGGCGCTGCGCCTGCCGGTCATCCCACCAGTCGTGATTGCCAAGTACAGCAAAGACACCGTTCTTGGCCTCAAGGTTGGCAAGAACCGGTGCCAGATCTTTCATTTCGACAGGACGCAAAACGCCTTTGTGGCTTGCGAAGAAATCACCCAGCAGCAGGATCATATCCGGCGCAAGCGCATTCGTACGCCGTACCACCTGTTTTATTCGGTCCAGCCCGACCAAAGGTTCGCCCAGATGCAAATCTGCCAGTACGGCAATCCTGAGCGGCGGCGCAGTCCAATCCTCTCGCCGGACGCGCCATTTTCGCACGCGCAGCCGCAGGGCGGGTTCGATGAAAAACCCGTAGACTGATGTGATTAGGCCTGCCAGCGTCACCGCCAGCAGGCCCTTGATAAACCGGCGTCGGTTCAATGACTTACATCCGCGACGCGACGTTCTCCCAGTTCACCAGATTGTCGAGGAAGTTCGACAGATAAGCCGGACGTTTGTTGCGGAAGTCGATGTAGTATGAGTGTTCCCAAACGTCACAACCCAGCAGCGCAGTCTGACCAAAGCACAGCGGATTCACGCCGTTTTCGGTCTTTGTCACGGCCAGCGAACCATCCGCGTTCTTGACCAGCCACGCCCAGCCCGAGCCGAACTGACCGGCACCAGCGGCGCTGAACTGCGATTTGAATTCGTCGACCGAACCAAAGCTTTCGGTCAGAGCTTTCTCAAGCTCACCGGGCATGGCGTTGTCGCCGGGGCCCATCATTTCCCAGAACTGGTTGTGGTTCCACAGCTGGCTGATGTTGTTGAAGATACCGTTCTGCGCGACGGCATTTGCGTCGTAGGTGCCAACGATGATCTCTTCCAGCGACTTGCCGTCCCATTCGGTGCCGGCGATCAGTTTATTGCCATTGTCGACATAGGCTTTGTGGTGCAGATCGTGGTGATATTCCAGTGTTTCCGCGGACATACCCTTGGCTGCCAGCGCGTCATGTGCATAAGGAAGATCAGGAAGTTCAAAAGCCATGTCGGCCCCCTGTATAAATTTGAGTTGCGGTTCCCAAGGTTAAATGCTTTGGCAGCCGCCGCAGGTCAAGGGCCGAGACAAGAAAACCCGGAGGCAGGCGATGCTGACACAGGCGCGCAAGATGTTCTACCGCGCCCGCGGTTACTATGCGGGCAACCTGAACGGTGAGCCGTTTCGTCTGGACCCTTATCACTCAAAGTTCTGGCGCAAAGCCTCCACAGGCCAGTGGGAGCCTGAAACCTTTGCTGTTCTCGACCGGTATCTTTCGCCTGAAAGCGATTACCTGGATATCGGCGCATGGATCGGACCGACCGTTTTATACGGCGCGCGCAAGGCTCGCCATGTCTGGTGTTTTGAGCCAGATCCTTCGGCCTATCGATTTCTGGCGTGGAATCTGGACCTGAACCAGATCAGGAATGTCTCAGCCTTCGGGGTCGCTTTGTCTGACAAGTTCGGCGTGGCCCGCATGGCGTCGGTCTGGGGTGAGCCCGGGGATTCGACCACATCCCTGCTGTACAATGAAGCCCATGGGAATGACGCGCTGACGATTACATGGGAGCAGTTCCAGTCGACCTGTGATCTGTCGAAGGTTTCACTGGTCAAAATGGACATTGAAGGGGCGGAGTTTTTTGTACTTCCCACGCTAATACCCTGGCTCAAACAGCATCGTCCCCCATTGCTGCTGTCAACACATGCGCCACTACTGAATGAGGAAGACCGAGCCGACAGAATGAAGCATCTGGCCGACCTATTGTCGTTTTACGATACATGCCAGCGGGAAGGTGCTGCGTCAGATCACTCGATGACGGATGAGGGTGCCTTGACCCGCTTCCAGACCTATCTTTTCACGTCCTAGTACGATCAGAAACAGCTGTCTGCGGATTGGGAAGAACGCGCGAAACGCTCCCCCCTTCCGCGATCCGAATATCAGTATAGCGTGTGGGTATTGACCGCTTTGCAGCGTCCGACACCGCTTGGCCGGTTAGTTACATTCGCCTGCGGAAAACGCGCAATCATCTCGAACTCATTCGTTTGCGGGTTCATCATTGCGGTGTAGGACACACGCACTTGACCGCCCGAGTTCGCCATGAGGCTGACCCGCCAATTCATCTGGTATTCACCGCGTCGGTTGACCTTGAACTTGGTGTCCTTGGGTTGCTGTTCGTTCCTACCCGCCGATCTGTTGTCTTCGCCGATCACCCAATCATAAGCCCGAGCACGCTTGTTTTCAGCATCAACACTCAGCCAAACCTCGGGCGGGATCCACCCCCGAGCTTCCATACTATGAAGCTCACACATATAGTTCGCAACTTCGGCTTGCGCGGCAGCGGCCAATACAGAAAAACCAATAGCAAGAAATTTTCTTTTCATTTTCAGCACCTTTTTGTCAACTGGATGGTGTGGGTATCTGTTTGCATTTTCCTCGGGCAAAACCATCTCGCGGCAGGTACGCACTGTGTGAGGTTGATCGTGTGGTCGCCTTCAAAGTTCGGCGGTCCAGAAACACTGTGAACTCGTGATTGAGTAGATCGATCGCGTCAATACGCGACTCGTTCGACGCGTAGCTTCTGCCAGTCGCAGAATAGACATAGTCTCGACCGACCCAGGCAACCGACAAGTTTCGAATACTGTCGCGCTTGACCCTGGCTGGTCCTGGCTGTGTATCGATATCTGGCATCTCGATCTCATGGATATAGGCGGAACGACCATATTCATCGACCGAAAACACAAGGAATTCGGGAGTCGGTTTGTTGACAAGGCCATGGCCAAACTTGCACTCATACGTCTCTGTAAAGGTTTGAGAAGCTGAAACAACAGGTGTGGACAACAGTCCAAGCGTCAATGCAAATGCTATCTTTTTCAAAGTATTACTCCGCTCTTTCCTTACCTTTGGAATGGTATCTCAACGCAGATCCCGTTTGCGTTTCCGTCATGTGAAGATTGTACATCCGAATTCGAGCTGGCTATTGCCTTCATTGTTTCGCGATTCAGGAAAATCGAAAACTCTTGGCGCCCTAAATCAAGAACCATCCTGCGAGGGTCACCGCTTCTGGTTCGTCTGCCAGTTCGTGAAAACGTATAGGCGTCGCCCGGCCAACTGATCGAAAGTACCCGAAAGCTGTTTCTGTTGATAGAAGCCGATCTTTTCGGCGTGTCTATACCCCGCATTTCAACTTCGTGGAGCAACGCCTGGCGCCCGTACACGTCAACTGAAAAAACAACGCGGGTCGGAGTTGGCCGATTTGCCAGGCCTTTGGCAAAAACACACTCAAATGTCTCTGAATAAGTCTCGGCTATGGCCACATTAGGTATAGTTGAAATAGCAATTAAGCCGCTTGCGATTAGTCTAAAGAAATTCATAATAAAGTTCTTATTTTTCAGCCTTTTGGTGATCGTTAGCCCAATCACACCGCTCCCGCAACAGGAGAAATCGCGCAACGAAATTCTCGACAGACCCTGTTGTGTGTCCCACACTCAAATCGCTTTGCAGCAGCACAAAATTCGATGGCCGCCTGTCCAGGACGAGGCGGCCATCGAATAAAACGTCAGATGTGTAGACAGGTCAGTAAACGCCAACCTCACTGCCCGGTTGCGCCGCAACCTTCAGCAGTTTGAAAACGTAATCCGCAGCCGAACGGAAGCAGACCACGCGGAAAGTTTCGGCATCGTCCATCCAGAACGCACCTGCCACTTGCGCCAGGCGCGAACGGCGGATTTGGCCGAGTTGGAAGGCCTCGGCCGACAGATCAACCGGAGCGACTTTGCCCAACACTTCTCGTGCGCTGGCGCCTGATATTGTGAAGACCGCGCGGGCATCCGAGACGTTGACGGCCAGTGCGTGAGTTTTTCCCAAAGCTTTGATAATTGCGGCCAGTTTGGCCTCGACCTCGGCATAAGGGACCAGCACCAGCAGCTCGTCCGGTGACATCCAGCATACGCCGGTATCTCCGCTGACCAGCGCCTCGCGCTGACCGGGTACGTTCTGCCCAGTCGCGTCCTTGACGGCCTTGGCGAGGCTTTTGTCGGACAAGTCACCGCGCAGGGTGATCATGCCTTGCAGGCCACATTCCCTGACATTAGCGATGCCATCATAGCTGGCGTGGTTCAATGCGCTGATAGGTTCAGACATTCTGCTTCTCCCCGTCCTTATCGAAGAAGATCGGGTCCACGATCTTGGCTTTGTAGGTTTTGCCGTCGGTGCCCGGGAACTCGACCACGTCGCCCATCCGGTCCGGGCCGTGCTTGATCAGGCCCATAGCGATCCCTTTACCGAGGTTGGCCGAGTAATAGGTCGAGGTGACCCGCCCGATCATATTGCGCTGACCATTGGCATTCACACCCTCGCCCACTGCATATGCGCCATCAGGCAGAACAGAACCATCCACAGTCTCAAGCCCAACCAGTTTCCAGCGCTCGGGGTCCGCCATATGGCTGCGCAAATGGGCGCGTTTACCGAGGTAGTCCTCTTTCTTTTTCGACAGCGCCCAGTGCAGCCCAAGATCCTGCGGGATCACGGTGCCGTCGGTCTCGTCGCCGATCATGATAAAGCCCTTCTCGGCCCGAAGAATGTGCAGACATTCTGTGCCATAAGGCATCACACCGAATTCCTTGCCTGCTTCCATCAGGGCATCCCAGAACGCCTGACCCTGCGAGGCGGGAACGGCGATCTCGTAGGACAACTCGCCCGAGAACGAGATGCGATAGGCGCGGCAGTCGAACGCGCCGATCTTGCCATCGCGCCATTCCATGAAGGGCAGCGCCTCGCGGCTGACATCCATGCCGCCCAGCTTTTCAAGAACCTTACGGGCATTGGGGCCGACTACAGCGACCTGAGCATATTGCTCGGTCACGTTGGCGACATAGACTTTCCAGTCCCACCATTCGGTTTGTAGCCATTCTTCCATGTGACCATGGATACGCTCGGCACCGCCGGTGGTGGTGTGGCACAGCCATGTGTCCTCATCGATGCGTGCGACCACGCCGTCGTCGATCAGAAAGCCGTTTTCCGAGCACATCAGGCCATAGCGGCATTTTCCGACCTTCAGCGTGGACATCATGTTGGTGTACAACATGTCCAGAAACTTGCCAGCGTCGGGGCCTTTGACGATCAGCTTGCCCAGCGTCGAGGCGTCCAGCAGGCCAAGGTTTTCGCGGGTGTTCTTCACCTCACGGTTCACGGCGTCATGCACGGATTCACCAGGACGGACATAGGCGTAGGTCCGGCGCCAGTGGCCGACCGGCTCCCAGTCCGCGCCGTTCTTGTCGTGCCAGTTGTGCATTGGGGTCTGACGGATCGGCTGGAACACTTCACCCCGCGCTTCACCGCCGATCGCGCCCATCGAGATGGGTGTATAAGGCGGGCGGAAGGTCGTGGTGCCGACCTTCGGGATTTCGGACTCCAACGCATCAGCGAGGATCGCCAAGCCATTGATGTTGCTCAACTTACCCTGATCCGTCGCCATACCAAGTGTGGTGTAACGCTTGGTGTGCTCAACGCTCTCATAGCCCTCGCGCGCAGCCAGTTGGACGTCCGAGACTTTGACGTCATTCTGGAAGTCGAGCCAGGATTTCATGCGCAGCTGGATTTCTGCGTTTGCTGGCATCAGCCAGACAGCCTCCATAGGAGCTTCTGCAGTGGTTTCGCCAACCGGAGCCTTGATGTTTTTGGGCTTAAATCCGGCCGCCTTGGCTGCTGCTTTTCCTACAGTGTGGGCGTCAGTCAGAACATCGCCCAGCGCCAACGCGCCATTCGATGCCCCGGCGGCCAGAACAAAACCTTCGCCATTTGCGCCCAGCGGCGGGCGCGAGGGATCGGGGCGGAAAAAGGCATTCGCGTCATCCCAGGTCAGCTTGCCACCGCAATGAGACCACATATGAACGACCGGCGACCAGCCGCCCGACATGGCCACTGCATCTGCTTCAACCTCTTCACGAGCGCCTCCAACACCTTCCTGGTTGCAGATGGCGACTTTTTTGACGCGCTTGCCGCCCTTGACCTTGGCAATGGCCTTGCCCGGATCAACGCGGATACCCAACTGGCGGGCTTCCTCTGCCAAAGGTCCAGCCGTTGCCCGTGCGTCAACAATACGCAAAACATCCACACCCGCTTGCTTCAGCGTAATCGCGGTGCGATAGGCGTCGTCATTGTTGGTGGCGACGATGACACGTTCGCCCGAGGTGACACCCCAGTTCACGGCATAATCGCGCATGGCCGAAGCCAGCATCACACCCGGAACATCGTTACCTGCAAAGGACAACGGGCGTTCAATTGCGCCAGTTGCGGTTACAATTTGCTTGGCGCGGATACGCCAGAGGCGGTGGCGCGGGCCTTGCACGCCCGGCGTGTGGTCTGTCAGGCGTTCATAACCCAGAACGTAACCATGGTCATAAACACCCGCGCCCATGCAGCGGGAGCGCATGGTGACGTTGTCCATTGTTTCGAGTTCGGAAACCAATTGCTCCACGAACTTATCCACAGGCTCATCATTGACTGTGCCGCCGTCAACCGGAGCGCGACCGCCCCAATGTGCGCTCTGCTCAATCAGCAGAACCTTGGCACCCGAAGCTGCCGCCGCCTTTGCCGATTGTAGGCCAGCCACACCGCCACCGATGACCAGAACATCGGTGAAGGCATAGAAGTGCTCATAGGTATCGGCATCGCGGCTGTCCTTGTCGGGCGCTTTGCCCAGACCGGCAGACTGACGGATGAACGGCTCGTAGACGTGCTTCCAGAACGGTTTGGGGTGGATGAACGTCTTGTAGTAGAAGCCAGCCGGCAGGAACCGGGCGAATGCCGTATTCACCGCGCCGATGTCGTGTTCAAGGCTTGGCCAATGGTTTTGCGAAATCGCAGTCAGGCCGTTGAACAGCTCGGTCGTGGTGGCGCGCTGGTTCGGTTCAAACCGGTTGCCCTGCCCCAGCCCGACCAGAGCGTTTGGTTCTTCCGCACCGCTGGCGACAACGCCGCGGGGGCGGTGGTATTTGAACGACCGGCCCATCATCATCTGATCGTTGGCCAGCAGCGCCGAGGCAAGCGTGTCGCCCTCATAGCCCTGCATCGACGTGCCGTTGAAGGTAAACGTGACCTTTTTCGACCGGTCAATCAGCCGGCCTTGTTTTGCGAGACGGGTGCTCATTGTGCGGACCTTTCGCGGGTGGAGGCGTCGGAGCCTCCGGCGGGAGTATTTGTGAAAAGATGAAGCATCAGGAGAACTCTCTCCAGGTCCATCCAGGGCGCTTTGCGGCGATGGCCTCTTTGATGTCCTGCGGTGGCTCGGAGGTCTGAGCCGTGTAAGTGCCGAACACTTCTAGCGTGCTTGTGCAGCGCGCCGCGTGAAACCACTTGCCACAGCCATTGGCATGGCGCCAACGTTCAAAGTGCACGCCTTTGGGGTTTTCGCGCATGAACAGGTAGTCGTGGAACTCGTCATCCGACGAGCCGGGACCAAAACGCTTCAGATGCGCCTCGCCACCGGCGGCCAGTTCTGTTTCTTCGGCATCAACGCCGCAGTAAGGGCAATTCAGGATCAGCATGTTGTCATCCTTTTGGCGGTTGGTTGGCGCAGCGGCCAACCAGAATTCTGTTTCTTGGCAACCTCGGACCCACCTTCAGTGGGCCACCCCGGCGGCCACGCTTTCGTCGATGAAGCGGCCTTCCTTGAAGCGGTCCAGCGAGAAGGCCTCGGTCAAAGGTGAATGACCTGTGGCCATCAGCTGCGCCATGCCCCAGCCCGAGCCAGGGATTGCCTTAAAGCCGCCGGTGCCCCAGCCCCCATTGATAAAGCAGCCCTGCAGCGGAGTTTTCGACAGGATAGGCGAGCGGTCACCGGTCATGTCCACAATCCCACCCCACTGGCGCAGCATCTTCAGGCGCGAGATCATCGGGAAGGTTTCGACCAAGGCGCGGACGGTTTCCTCGATATGATGGAAGCTGCCACGTTGGGTGAAGTTGTTGAACCCGTCGGTACCACCACCGATCACCATCTCGCCCTTGTCAGACTGCGACATGTAGCCGTGAACGGTGTTGGCCATCACGACCACGTCCATGCAGGGTTTGATGGGTTCGGATACCAGTGCCTGCAATGCGACGGCTTCCAGCGGGAGACGGAAGCCCGCCATCTCGGCCAGTTGACCGGAGTGGCCCGCAACGACGATACCCAGCTTGTCGCAATCGATGGCACCCTTGGTGGTGTCTACGCCGACGACACGACCGTTTTCCGAGCGTACGCCGGTGACCTCGCATTGTTGGATGATATCCATACCCATCGCCGAACAGGCGCGCGCATAGCCCCACGCCACGGCATCGTGACGCGCAGTGCCCCCGCGTTCCTGCCAGAGCCCGCCCAGAACCGGATAGCGGGGACCGTCCAGATTGATGATAGGCACAAGTTGCTTGACGCGTTCGGGCCCGATCCATTCGGTCTTCACACCTTGAAGGGCGTTTGCATGGGCCGTGCGCTGATAGCCGCGAATCTCATGCTGGGTCTGCGCCAGCATGATCACGCCACGCGGGCTGAACATGATGTTGTAGTTCAGATCCTGGCTCAGATCCTCATAAAGGCCACGTGCTTTCTCGTAGATCGCCGCTGAAGGATCCTGCAGGTAGTTCGAACGGATGATCGTTGTGTTTCGACCCGTGTTACCACCACCCAGCCAGCCTTTTTCGATCACCGCGACATTCTGAATGCCGTAGTTCTTGCCAAGGTAATACGCGGTTGCAAGACCATGCCCGCCAGCACCGATGATGATGACGTCATAACGTTTCTTGGGCTCGGGCGAACGCCAGGCGCGTTCCCATCCGGTGTGATAGCGCAGGGCCTCCCGCGCGACAGCAAAGGCTGAGTAGTGTTTCATAAGCGAATCCATCCGGTTCGGTGATTGCGCGCAGATATGCCGCGCGGCGACAGTTTAACCGCGCCGCGCAACGCCGCAATATCGCACTATTGCGACATGTCGTTCATTCGCGGCCATTTGTCCCTTTTGTCGGACGCCCCACAGGTCTAAGTCAGGGCAGTATCTTCGGAGGGGCCATGACGTTCTGGGTTCTGATTTTTCTTGTCGCGCTTCTGATTGCGGCATTTCTGAGCTTCACATTGCTGCGCAAACGCCGCGGGGATGAACCTGCGGCGGCGTACGATCTGCGGGTGTATCGCGAACAGCTGACCGGTGTGGACCGGGATCTGGCGCGCGGGGTGATTGGTGAGGCAGATGCGGAACGGGTCCGCACCGAAATCTCCCGACGAATTCTTGCCGCTGACGAACAGATGAAAAAGGGTGGCTCGGGTGCCGGGCCATCACGGACCGTCTCGATTGTGACAATCCCGGTTGTCATGCTGATCATCATCGGGGGCGCGATGGCGATGTATCATCGTATTGGCGCCGTCGGGTTGCCCGACATGCCCCTGACCGCGCGACTGGAACTGGCCGAGGAGGTCCGTGCCAATCGCCCGTCCCAGAACGCCGCAGAAGAACTGGCGACCCCACCTCAAGCGGCGCAGCTTGACGAAAATTACGCGTCCCTTCTCAAGCAGTTGCGAGAGACCGTTGCGGCCCGCCCGGATGATTTGCAGGGGCAGATGCTTTTGGCGCAGCATGAGACCAATTCAGGGAACTTCAAGGACGGATATACCGCGCAACAAAGGGTGATCGAACTGTCAAGCGACGCAGCCACAGCCGAGCATTACGCGGATTTTGCCGAGATGATGATCCTGGCTGCGGGTGGATATGTGTCGCCCGAAGCTGAACAGGCCCTTGCCGAAGCTTTGAAACGCGATCCTCATCACGGTCCGGCCCGGTATTACTGGGGGCAAATGCTGGTTCAGACCGGACGACCAGACCTTGCCTACCGCATTTGGGTTGAAACGCTGAGGGAAGCCCCAACAGGCGCACCATGGGCAGGTGCGATCCGGGATCAGATTGATGAGTTGGCCTTTCGGGCAGGGGTTTTCAATGCACCGGACATGAGCGCACCGTCCGGACCAAGTCGCGAAGACATGGCCGCAGCAGCGGAAATGAGCCCCGAGGAACGGCAGCAGATGATTCAGGGAATGGTGGATCAGTTGTCCGACCGCCTGGCGACAGAAGGCGGCGCACCCGAGGAATGGGCTCGTTTGATCGCCGCACTGGGTGTTCTGGGTCAGGGCCAACGGGCCATGGATATCCACAATGAGGCGCTGGAGGTGTTTGCCGGAAACACCGAGGCCTTGCAGATCATTGATGCCGCAGCCCTGCAAGCAGGGATTGCGAAATGATCCACGACGTTTTCGAAGACTTCGCCAAGGCGCTGCCCCCGATGCAAGCGCTGATTGGGCTGGATCTGGGCGAAAAGACCATCGGTGTCGCAGTTTCCGACCGGATGCGGGGCGTGGCCAGCCCGTTGGAGACTGTAAGGCGCAAGAAATTCACACTCGATTCCGCCCGGTTGATTGAAATTGCTACGGATCGCGAGATTGGCGGCATTCTGTTGGGTCTTCCCAAAAACATGGATGGCACAGAGGGGCCGCGCTGCCAATCTACGCGGGCATTTGCGCGAAACCTGTCCCGTCTGACGGAATTACCTATCGGATTCTGGGATGAACGGCTGAGTACGGTTGCGGCAGAAAAAGCACTGCTTGAGGCGGATACGTCACGAAAACGTCGCGGACAGGTTATTGATCACGTTGCAGCAGGTTATATCTTGCAGGGAGCGCTGGACAGGCTGCGCTTTTTGTAACAGGTCGGAGACCGATCGATGACGAACATGGTTTGGAAGCGCAATGAGGTCGAAAGCCCTTGTGTCCAGATTTGTGTTGTCCATCCAGCCGAGCGTATCTGCACCGGATGTTACCGCACGATTGACGAGATCTCTCGCTGGTCCAGGATGGACAGCAGCGAACGCGCTGAAATCATGAACGACCTGCCGTCTCGTAAACCGCGGCTCAGCAAGCGGCGCGGCGGGCGTGCCGCTCGCATGAATGGCTCCTGACCGATCAGCGTAGACGTTTTGATGACATTTCTGCCGACTGTGCGGCCCTTTTCGGGATAGGTGCGTTCGGCGCGGTGCCACGCAGTTCTTTCTGAAACAGAAGCGCAATCTCGGATTGGCTGGTTTTGGGCCGCCGATCATCATTGCGCGCGCATTCCGATTGCAGCACGTCAGCCGCACGTTTGGTCTTTCTGGTATTAGTGAGTCTTCCGATCAAAGTCTTAAGTGGCATTGCGGACGTCCCGTTTCCAGTAACCGTGCCACTGCGGGTCGAGTTCGAGCTCCGAGGGGGTCTAGCTCTTGAACATTGAGGTTCAACGTGAGTGGTAACCCGCAGCGACAGGGTGTGGCTAAAGGTATTTCCCGTCACAAGTAGGGGGAAAACACGCGGCCTTTGATCGTTTTTGACGCCTCAATCAAGAAAAACTCACAAAAGCCCATAATTTCCTTACGTCACTTTTCGATTCGACTTTGCCAAGACTGGGAAAGTTGGGGCTGAAGCTGTGAAAATCCGCCGTCAGCAGTCGAATCATGCCTGACATCGCACAACCGGATTTGAGGCTGCATCACGAACCTTGACCGATTGGGTGTTGCCTGCTCAGGCGTTCCACAGTCGAAGGTTTTATCCGGCGGCAAGCCAAGCCCTGGCGTTCTCGTACTCTTCGGACGGGAAAAACTGTGTCCGGGTCCCTAACACATGGCTGGCGACCTTCTGCGCCATGCGCTGCCAGCTTTTGTCCCCAACGATGGCAGCTCGGTCCAGTTGTCCGATATGTCGGCTGGCCAACCGAAAATGCGCCGCAAGCGCTGACAGCCCTTGCCAGCCGTCAAACTCCCTGAGGTCTATCAGCAGGCGAAACCCTGGCCGGTCCTGTAACAATGCATCCAGATCACGTTCTGCCTGTTTGTACCATTCAGGGTCCAGCTTGCCCAATAGGCTGATCTGAACACATGGGCCGCTCAGGTCAGTCACGTGGATCGATCCCAGGGACTCACGCATCCAGCGTCGGGCCGCCTCAAGCTCGACCAGATCGAACACCTGAACCGGACAGGGCAGGATGGGGGCAGCCAGACGAACGCTTGTCTGCACCCAGCCCTGGTCAGCAACAACTGCGATCCGGTCGAAACCTCGCCAATGGCTTAACCCCAGCTTGGTGTCGGACCAGGCCGCGCCCAGATCGTACCCCTGGAATTCAGGTTGGATTATTGCCAGCAGCCGAACCGTGTCATGTTCGGTCAGCGCAGCCTCGATCGCGGGAACCAGAGTATTGGCGTAGTCGGCGCTGGTCACTTGCCCCGACAACTCGACTTCTATGAGTGCACCGTCAGAATTCGTATGAACCGTCATCATCGGTCAAAACCTCCAAAGCCAAATAATGACAGGACGTTAGGCGGATTCGATCCATTCGGCTACTCCACCGGAGCATTCGGGGCGGAAATAGGCGATCATTCGACCATCCTGCCCCGCCGTCGCCCCTGCGGCCCAGGGAGCAACCCCGTGCAGGCAATGGCGGTGCAGCAGATAGGCCTCTCCCGGCTTTGCAGGCACCTCGATCCTTGGGCAGGTCGCAAACACCTCGCGACGGGCGGATTGGTAGATATCCGTTATGTCAACGTCGTGCAGGACCTCAGGCGGTATCCCTTCAAGCGCCCGCCTGAACGCGGTCCGTAGAATGTCATGACTGCCGTCCCACACCACCATCGGAGACGCGTCTGCGCTGGCCTCGGTCAGTGGAATGCCCAGAATCCAGGCATGAGGTTCATCAACCCGGCGGCGGCGATCCGGCCCTGTTGGGCGCAAACCGTCCACATGGGCCGCATCCCTGTTTCGACGGTACCGGGTGGCCGCTTCATTCTCGCCCCGGCGCGGGCGCGGATAACCCGGATAAACGACAGAAACCTGCCCCTTGTGCAGCGGTAAATCTCCAAAGTGTTTGTCGATGAACGCCATGGCCTTTCCGGTCAGAGACCCGGACTGCCCGACCCTGCCCTTCGTGTCATTGGGCAGTGCGTCGACACCGATGAACCACGTCCCTTCGCAATCCAACCATTCCGCGTGGGCCGGGTCCGTTGTCGACGCCCGTGCGGCAGGCAAAGCGTGGTTCACCCATTCGGCCAGCACCGGATCATACGGGAATTTCACCCAGCCCCGGGCAGAAAAATCGCTCATAAGCCAACGGCCTTGCGCAGCATGTTCAGAGCGACCAGCGTCAGGAACACGGCGAAGACACGTTTCAACGGTTTTGGGTCCATTGCATGGGCCAGCTTTACCCCCCAGGGCGCGGTGATCATTGTCATTGCGACAACGATCCCGAAGGCCACAAGATTAACCGCGCCAATGGTCAACGGGGGGCGATGCTCGGGCGCGATATCCACAAACAAGAACCCAATGACCGACGGTACGGCGATGATCACCCCAAACCCGGCCGCGGTCGCGACCGCGCGGTGGATAGGGGTGTTATAGAGGCTCATCAGCGGCACACCGAAACTGCCGCCGCCGATGCCCATCAGAACGGAAAGAAACCCGACCAGCGGGGATAGGACGGCCCGTTTGATACCGCCGGGCATTGAGTCGCCCAACCGCCATTCTGCGCGACCCAACCCAAGATAGGCACCGATCACCATGCCCAGAATTCCGAACAGTGCCTGCAAAGCCTCGGTCCGCAGGGCCGATGCGACCAACACTCCGACAATTGCGCCGACGACAATACCCGGCCCCCAATCGCGCAGGATATCCCAGTCCACCGCACCCTTCTTGTTGTGGGCAAGAACTGACCGCATCGACGTTACAATGATCGTGGCCAGCGACGTCGCCAGACAGAGCTGCATCAGTTGCGGGCCGCCATAGCCAAGCGTTTGAAACGCATAGAAGAACGCGGGGACCAGAACGATACCGCCGCCCACTCCCAACAGCCCGGCAAGCACACCGGCCAGCGCGCCGATCACAAGCAAAAGGCCCATCATCTGGGCCAGCAAAATTGTCTCGGGCATCGTCCCCCCTTTTGCCGTCTAAACCTCGACCATCGGCGCTATGTGGTTCAGGGCCTGTAGCATGACTTCTGGCCCGGCCCCTTCATGCACGGCCCCTTCGGACAAGGCGCGCCGCCATGCCCGCGCACCGGGACGCCCCGCAAAGAGACCCAGCATATGCCGCGTGATCTGGTGCAAACACCCGCCATTGGCAAGGTGCCCCTCAACATAGGGCACCATTTCTTGAACAACCGTCATCGGATCGCGAACGGTTCCAACGCCAAATATGCGCCGGTCAGCATCTGCCAGGATATCACCGGGTTGATGATAGGCCGCCCGACCGATCATGACACCGTCAAGACCCGCGTCCAGATGTGCTGCTGCTTCATCCAAGCTGGCGATACCACCATTGATCGATATATGCAGATCCGCAAACGCGGCTTTCATCCGATGCACAAGGTCATAATCAAGCGGTGGAACATCGCGGTTTTCCTTGGGGCTCAACCCCTGCAACCACGCCTTGCGCGCATGGATCGTTACTCTTTGACAACCTGCCGCACTGATCTGCTCAAGAAACGCAGGCAGAGCTTCTTCGGGCTCTTGATTATCCACACCGATGCGGCATTTGACCGTGACATCCACATTAACCGCGTCGCGCATTGCTGCGACGCATTCTGCAACCCGCGCTGGATCTTTCATCAGAACCGCCCCGAAAGTACCAGACTGCACCCTGTCCGACGGGCACCCACAGTTCAGATTGATCTCATCATATCCTGCATCAGCACCCAAACGCGCCGCTTGCGCCAGCTCCTCCGGATCGGACCCACCCAACTGCAAAGCCACGGGATGTTCCTGCGGTGAATGATCCAACAGATGCAGCGCCCCACCCCGAACAAGCGCCGGTGCGGTTACCATCTCGGTATACAGCAGGGTTTCCGAGCTAAGCAGCCGATGAAAATACCGACAGTGGCGGTCGGTCCAATCCATCATCGGCGCAATGCTCAGCGTGGCATGGTGTTGAATGTTATCTCTTCCACGTGCAGTCAACTCAACTATCCTCAAGAGTACGAAACCCGCAGCTATCATAGAAAAATCGTCGAAATAAGCCAATTTTCGAGGAGTGGTCAAAAGAAGCTGCTTTGCGGATTCAGGCGTCGCATCAAATCCGATCGCCGCGCTTTCAACACTGGGAAAATCTAACCACTCTCTGACTTGCCGCAGACATCGCCATTGTGGAATATGTTCAATGGATTAACAGATACTCCCATGATGTTTTCACTGCTGGAAATGCGAGACGCGAGCTTTGTCGGCAGGACCACTTTTGCACTCAACCAAAAATCTATGTCGAGCAGCCGCATCTGACCCAAAAATCAAAATTTGATCAAATTTGGTGACAAATCCGATCCATTGAAGTACATCACGGGGAAACAGAATTGACGGAGCCCCAAATGGACCTGAGCGCCCTGCACAGTTTTCGTGTGACTGCCTGTGACCTGAACGGTCAGATGCGGGGCAAGCGCGTGCCCCCTGAATATGCGAGCAAGCTGGAGAAAGGTGCAGTGCGAATGCCGTTCTCGGCGCTCAATGTCGATCTCTGGGGCGCGGACATCCACGGCAGCCCGCTGGTGTTTGAAACGGGCGATGCTGATGGCGTGCTGCGACCAACCGACCGGGGCCCGGTGCCTGTCCCCTGGCTTCCGAAAGAAACGGCGCTGGTTCCGATGAGCTTGTTTGACGATGCAGGCACTCCGTTTGCGGGTGATCCGCGTCACGCTCTGTCTGCCATTCTTGACCGATATGCCAAACGCGGTTGGTCGGTCGTCGCGGCGACCGAACTGGAATTCACACTCATCGATGCCTCGGGCGCGCAACCGCAACCTCCGTTGAACCCGATCACCGGGCGCCGCCTGCTGCACGAATCCGTTCTGTCGGTCGCTGAAATGGATGCGTTCGAGGATTTCTTTACAGACCTCTACGATGGCTGCGCCGCCATGGACATCCCCGCACAAACCGCCATCTCGGAAAGTGGCGTTGGCCAGTTCGAAATCAACCTGAATCATCAGGATGCCATGCGCTGCGCCGACGATACGTGGCTTTTCAAGGCGTTGACACGCGGCCTTGCGCGCAAACACGGGTTTGCCGCAACATTCATGTCAAAACCCTATGCCGATGATGCGGGCAATGGGATGCATGTGCACTTCTCAGTGCTGGACCAACGCGGTCGCAATGTGTTCGACAATGGCGGGCCTGAAGGGACCAGCATTCTGCATTCCGCTGTCGCGGGTTGTGTGGCGGCCATGCCAGGCAGCACGTTGATTTTTGCTCCGCATGGCAATTCATACACCCGGCTTGTACCGGGTGCGCATGCGCCGACCGGGGCCTGCTGGGCCTATGAGAACAGAACAGCCGCAATTCGCATCCCGGGTGGAGCACCGGCAGCGCGGCGCATCGAACACCGCGTCGCGGGTGGTGACATCAACCCTTACCTGATGCTGACGGCGGTATTGGGCGCAGCCCTTGTCGGGATCGAAGACGGCCTGCACCCCCCTGCCCCGATCACAGGCAATGCTTACGATATTGAAGACCTGCCCCAACTGATGCCGGACTGGGCAACTGCAATTGACAGGTTTGAAACCGACCCCCTGGTCGCCCGACTTTTCTCGGCTGACCTGATCCAGTACCTGACCATGACTAAGCGACAGGAAGTTGAACGATTTGAGCGTATCACTCCTGAAGATCACTGGCTGAGCTATCTCGAGGCGGTTTGACCCCCCTTGCCGCCTCATTCGGACTCAGCTAGAGTGAATTTGATCAAATTTGGTGACACATGAAAATCGGCATATTACAAACCGGCCACACACCAGATGCGTTGCATGGCGAATTCGGCGACTATGATGAGCTGTTTCCTGCACTTCTCGGTGGCAACGGATTCGAGTTCCAGACCTTCGCCGTAGTCGACGGCATATTCCCAAGCAGCGCGGATGACGCAGATGGCTGGGTCATTACCGGTTCGCGCCACGGCGCGTACGAAGACTTGCCATGGATCGCCCCACTGGAAGACTTGGTCAGAGAGATACAGCAAAGCGGAAAGCCACTGATCGGCGTATGCTTTGGGCATCAGATTATCGCGCAGGCACTGGGCGGCAAGGTCGAGAAATTCAAGGGCGGTTGGGCTGTCGGACGCACTGAATACGAGTTTGACGGCAACACTGTCTGGCTGAATGCCTGGCATCAGGATCAGGTTGTCGAGCTACCCGAAGGGGCGCGCGTTCTGGGTCAGAACGCATTTTGCGAAAACGCTATGCTGGCTTATGGAGACACGATCTGGACGGTTCAGGCCCACCCCGAATTCACCAATGGTTTTGTCGCGGGCCTGATGCGCACACGGGGAAAAGGCGTCGTCCCCGAAGACCTGATGCGCGAGGCCGCAAATCGCGAAACCGCTCCGGATGACAACGCCACAATCGCGCGCCATATGGCCGAGTTTTTAAAGAAAGAGAGAGCCTGATGGCTGATTGGACTGATAAACTGCCGGAAGCCGCCAAAGCCTATTTCCACGGACAGCGGCTGGACGAGGTTGAATGTATCATCTCGGACCTTCCCGGAATTGCGCGTGGCAAGGCCGTGCCTGCCACGAAATTCGCCAAGCAATCCTATTTTCACCTGCCCGACAGCATCTTCTTCCAGACCATCACGGGGGACTGGGGTGAAGCCGCGGGTGACGACGGGTTCATCGAAAAGGACATGATCCTGAAGCCCGACTATTCGACGGCTTCAGCCGCGCCCTGGACCGGGGACTGGACGCTGCAGGTGATCCACGACGCCTATGACCGGGATGGTGATCCGATCCCTTATAGCCCACGCAACGTGTTAAAACGCGTGGTCCAGCTGTATCACAACCGAGGCTGGAAACCGGTTGTTGCGCCAGAGATGGAGTTCTTTCTGGTCGCCCCCAACGTCGATCCCGCACAGGAAATCAAGCCGATGATGGGGCGTTCTGGCCGCCCCGCTGCGGCGCGGCAGGCGTATTCGATGACTGCGGTGGACGAGTTCGGCCCGGTCATCGACGATATCTATGACTTTGCCGAACATCAGGGGTTCGAAATCGATGGCATCACCCAGGAAGGCGGTGCGGGCCAGTTGGAGATCAACCTGCGCCACGGCAACCCGGTCAAACTTGCTGATGAGGTTTTCTACTTCAAACGCCTGATCCGCGAAGCGGCATTGCGGCATAATTGTTTTGCAACCTTCATGGCCAAACCGATCGAGGAAGAGCCGGGCTCGGCCATGCATATCCATCATTCGATTATCGACATGGAGACCGGCCAGAACATCTTTTCGGGCCCGCAGGGCGGCGAAACGGACGCGTTCTATCACTTCATTGCCGGGCTGCAGAACCATCTGCCCGCCGGTCTGGCCGTGATGGCACCTTATGTGAACTCGTATCGTCGTTACGTGAAAGACCACGCGGCGCCGATTAATCTGGAATGGGCTCGCGACAACCGCACTACCGGCATTCGCGTTCCTCTGTCCGGACCTGAATCGCGCCGTGTCGAAAACCGCATCGCCGGTATGGATTGCAATCCGTATCTGGGCATCGCCCTGTCGCTGGCGTGCGGCTATCTGGGTCTGGTCGAACAGGAGCGTCCGCGTCGTCAATTCTATGGTGACGCCTATGAAGGCGAAGGGGATATCCCGCAGGTCATGGGCGATGCGCTGGATCTGTTTGACGAAGCCACCGCCCTGCACGAAATCCTTGGCCCCGAGTTTGCCCGTGTCTATGGCATCGTAAAACGGGCCGAGTATGAAGAATTTCTGCAGGTCATCTCTCCGTGGGAACGGGAACATCTGCTGATCAACGTCTGAGACTTTTCGTGAACCTGCTCTATTCCAATGACCGCAAGGGCGAATATCCTGCCAGCTGGTATGCCGCGACGGCAAACCCAACGGAACGCTTTCCTGTTTTGGCCGAAGATATTTCGGCGGATGTCTGCGTTGTGGGCGGCGGCTACACAGGCCTGTCCGCAGCATTGCATCTGGCCGAGGCGGGGTTAGATGTCGTTCTGCTTGAAGCCCACCGTGTCGGATTTGGTGCCTCGGGGCGCAATGGTGGCCAACTGGGCAGCGCGCAGCGGATGGATCAGGAAGACCTCGAGCGTCTTGTTGGCGACCCGGATGCCGCAAAGCTGTGGGAGTTGGCCGAAGACGCCAAGGATCTGGTCAAATCACTGATCGCCAAGCATCAGATCGCGTGCGACTTGCAACCCGGTGTCGCGGTTCTGGGTCTGTCAGCTTCAGAACGAAAAGAGCTGCATAACCATGCAGGCCATCTGTCCGACCGGTATCACTATGACCAGATCAAGCTACTGGATGAAGAAGAAGGCCACAAACTGTGCCCCTCACCCGCTTACAAGGGCGGGTATCTGGACATGGGGGCCGCTCATCTGCACCCATTGAACTTTGCGCTGGGGTTGGCACAGGCTGCGGCCAAAGCGGGTGTTCGCATCTTTGAGGGTACCGAAGTCATCGGTATTGACGAAACCCGGCCTGCCCTGATCCGGACCGCCAGGGGGAACGTTAGGGCCGACCATGTTATGCTGGCCTGCAATGGCTATCTTGGCAATCTCAACCGGACCGTCGCGGCCCGTGTCATGCCCATCAACAACTTCATTGCAGCGACCGAACCCCTTGGCAGCGAGGCTGCGCGGGTCCTGACTCAGGATGTCGCGGTCGCGGATACCAAGTTCGTGGTGAACTATTTCCGCCTCAGCGCCGATGGCCGGCTTTTGTTCGGTGGCGGCGAAAGCTATGGCTATCGTTTTCCTGCGGATGTCGCTGCGAAGGTCCGCAAGCCGATGACCGAGATTTTCCCACATCTGCGCGACGCCAAAATCGACTATGCATGGGGTGGGACGCTGGCCATTACCATGCGGCGGATGCCTTATCTGGTGCGTATCGCACCCAACATTCTGTCTGCTTCCGGCTATTCCGGTCATGGTGTAGGCACCGCGACCCATGCCGGGCAACTGATGGCGCTGGCCATTCAGGGACAGGCAGAAGGGTTCGATACAATGGCCCGCGTGCCAACTCTGCCCTTCCCCGGCGGGTCCGCCCTGCGCAACCCGCTGCTGGTGCTGGCAATGACATGGTTCGCCTTGCGGGACCGGCTTGGGATCTGATCCACGTTACTTGTGACAAATTGGTGAATTTCCGCTGGCGCGGCGATTGAGGGCTTGGATTGCCACCTGAATAGCTTTATCTTTACCAAAGATAGAATTCGGGAAATCCAAATATGACGCTTCCACCAAACGTTCATGACGCCGAACCCATCCCAGAAGCAGCAAAAGAAGCCATCGACGCCCTGATGCAGTCGGGCGACTTGTTTCGTTATACCGCCCCGCAAGATGCCCCGGTGTCTTTGCTAGAGGCCGAGTTTGCCGAACTGCTGGGCACAAAATACGCTCTCGCTGTTTCGTCCTGTTCTGCTGCGCTGTTTCTGTCACTCAAGGCACTGGGTTTGCCGCGCGATGCGCGCGTCCTGATCCCCGGCTTCACATTTGCCGCGGTTCCCTCGTCAGTCATTCACGCGGACTGCATCCCGGTTCTGTGCGAAGTGGGTGAGAATTATCGCATCGACATGGCCGATTTCGAGGGCAAGCTCGACAGCGTTCAGGCGGTGATCATCAGTCACATGCGCGGCCACACATCTGATATGGACGCGATCATGGCGCTGTGCGACGCGCGTGACATCCCGGTGATCGAAGACGCTGCGCATTCGCTGGGCACGACCTGGCATGGCAGAAATATCGGCACCATCGGCAAGGTCGGCTGTTTCTCGTTTCAGTCTTACAAGATGATCAATGCGGGCGAAGGCGGTATTCTGATCTCAAACGATGCTGATCTGGTGGCCCGTGCCGTCATCATGTCGGGCGCGTACGAACATAACTGGAAGAAACACAAAGGACCGCACGGCGACAACTCGCCCGAGCTGGAAGAGGCCTTCGCTCGCTGGCAGAACAAGTTGCCGCTTTATAACCTGCGTTTGAACAACCTGAGCGCCGCTGTGATCCGCCCGCAGATCCCGGAACTGGCCCGTCGTGTTCGCGACGGTCTGGCGAACCACGACTATGTTGCCGGACGCTTGAATACCTCACCCCATATCAACGTGCCCGCACCCTTGCCCCCCGAGCAGCGCGCGCCGGATTCGATTCAGTTCAATCTGGTTGGGTTGCAGGAACACGAGATTCGCGCATTTGCCGCCGCATCCGAGGCACGCGGTGTCAAAGTTCAGGTCTTTGGCCTGAGCCAGGACAATGCGCGCGCCTTCTGGAACTGGCAATTCCTGCCGGAAACGTTCGAGCTTCCGCAAACACGTGACATGCTGATGAAAGCGTGTGACGTCCGACTGCCCGTACGCCTGACGCGCGCAGAGCTGGACGTGATTGCAGATATTTTGCTGGCCGCCGTTGGCGAAGTGACCGGCCCAATGCCGGTCTACGGTACCTGAGACTAGAACTGGCCCACTTAAATGGTGGGCCTTTTCCTCCGGCTCACCCTATTTCAGTTTCGAAAGCTTCTGTTGAAGTTCAGCCAACTGTTTCTTGATATCGTCAAGATCCTCTTTCGGCTCTGACTTTTCACTTTCCTTCTCTGGCGAGGACCATCTGCCAGACAACCCACCCGTCATAGCCTTCAGAAATGCCTGCTGCTGTGCTTGCAACGCTTCAAAACCCGGCATCTGGGACATCGGGTTCATGGCGTTCATGTTTTCCATCATCTTGCTTTGGCTTTCGCGCAGCATATCGAACGAGCTTTGCAGGAATTGCGGCATCATGCCCCCGCCCGGCAGCATGTAGCTGCGCACCAGATCATTCAGAACATTGACCGGCAACACATTCTCGCCGCGGCTTTCATGTTCAGCAATGATTTGCAGCAGATACTGCCGTGTCAGGTCGTCGCCGGATTTCAGGTCGATGATCTGTACTTCGCGCCCGTCACGGATGAATCCCGCGATATCTTCGAGCGTCACGTAATCGCTGGTCTCGGTGTTATACAGCCGACGGCTGGCATAGCGCTTGATCAGCAGCGGTTTTTCTTGGTCCGACACCGGGTTCCCTCCCCAAGGATGATGCGTTGCAGCACAGGTTATGCGAGTGCAGCACAAAAAGAAAGGGCAGGTCAATGGACCTGCCCAACGCGATTGCACCTATAGGGAGGGTCGGGTGCGTTTCGCTGACTTTTCTTACTTCGCAGCAGCAGCTTTTTTAGCGGCCGTGGTCACGTCGTTGGTTGCTTTTTTAACAGCGGCGGATGCTTCTTCCGCAGCTTCTTTACCAGCAGCCATCAGCAGTTCGACGGTTTCGGTCTGAACTTTTTTTGCGATTTCTGCGAAAGCGGCCATGTTCTCGGCTGCAACTTCAGCGGACGCGCTTGCGAAATCGGTTGCTGCTTTTGCGTAGTCGGCAGGCTCTGCCTTGGCTTTCGACATCTCGGTCAGTTTGGCCAACGTGTCTTTTGTCCATTTGCTCGAGATCTCTGCCGATTTCTCAGCTGCTTCCAGAGCAACGCCCGACAGCTTTTCGTTCAGCGAAGCGGTCGATTTGAATGCGCCTTCCATTGCGGTTGTGTCCACGGGGAATGCACCCATCATGTCTTTCATGATCGCGGTAAAGTCTTGGGTCTTAGCCATTGTCATAATCCTTTTAGCCAGTCCGGGCCCACCCCGGGTTTCATCAGCTTGAGGACAATATGATTGCTGCAATGCAGCATTGCAAGTTTTTTCTTGCTGCATTGCAGAAAATTTTAAATTTCAGAATGAAATCAGTCGTTTGGTTTTGCCACTACATACGTTCCGGGTGCAGCAGCCAGGCTCGGGTGCTTCGAATCGCCGGGTTTGCGGGCCGGTACCTGCTTGCCCGACCGCTTTTTCAGCCAGGCATCCCACATGGGCCACCATGACCCTTCATGAAAGTCGGCTTCCTTCAACCAGGTGGCGGCGTCTGGTTTCAAATCCGGGTTAGTGTAATGCCCGTACTTTTTCTTGCTGGGCGGGTTCACAATACCCGCAATATGACCCGACTCGGAAACCACGAAAGTTTTTGATCGCGAGCCCATCTTTTGCACACCGCGATAGCAGTCTTTCCATGCCGCGATGTGATCGGTTTCGCATGTGATGGCCATCAGGGGCACATCAACGTCACCAAGCTTTAGCTTATGCCCCAGCAACTCAAAGCCATCGGTGGCAAATTCGTTGCGCTGGCATAGTCCACGCAAGTACTCCACCGCCATTTTCGCAGGCAGGTTGGCTCCATCACCGTTCCAGTACAGCAGATCAAAGGCTGGGGGCACTTCACCCATCATATAGCTGCGAATGGCCGGGCCATAAATCAGGTCACGTGATCTCAGGAAGGACATAGTGCGCGCCATGATCCACGACCGCAGAACACCTTCCTTTTTCACTTCTTCTTCGATTCCGTCGATAAAATCGTTTTGAAGGAAGGGCGTGAACTCTCCCTGATCGGAAAAATCCGTCAATGCGGTGAACAGGGTCGCCGATTTGACCGATTTGTCTCCGCGCTGTTTCAGCAGAGACAGCGTCAGGCTCAGGGTGGTGCCCGCGATGCAATACCCCACAGCGTTGACCTGTTTGACCTTGCAAATCTTCTTGGCCGTCTCGATTGCAGTCAGGAAACCGTCCTGAATGTAGTCTTCCATGCCTGTTTCGGCATAGCTTTCGTCCGGATTGACCCAGCTTACAACAAACAGGGTATACCCCTGTTCGGTGATCCATTTGATCATGCTGTTCTGGGCTTTCAGGTCCAGAATATAGAACTTGTTGATCCAGGGCGGAAACAGAACAATCGGGGTCTCGTAGACCGTTTCGGTAGCTGGCTTGTACTGAATCAGTTCCATCATCCGGTTGCGATAAACCACCTCCCCCGGCGTCGTCGCCAGATTACCGCCGACCTCAAAAGCGCTTTCATCTGCCAGTTTGACGACCAATTCTCCATTATTGGCCTCAAGATCTGACACAAGGTTTTCCAACCCCTTGATCAGTGACTGGCCCTCAGTTTCGACCGCTTTTTGCAAGGCATCCGGATTGGTCGCCAGAAAATTTGTCGGCGCCATCATGTCGACGATTTGTTGCGAGAAATATTGCAGCCGCCTTTTGTCTTTGGCATCCAGATCATCCACGGACGCAACAGCCTGCGCTATTGCTTGCGCATTGGTCTGGTATTGCTGGCGGATCAGACGGAAATAGGGATTGGTCTCCCAAAGGGGGTTCGAAAATCGCTTGTCTTCTGGCTTGGGTGCTTCGCTTTCCGCGTCAGACGCAGTCAGTGCTTTCTGCGCCTCGGCAAAGTTCAACACTGACTTGCCCCAAAATTCTATCTGCTGTTCCAGCAACTTGGCGGGATTTTGCCAAGCCTCTGCCCAATAGGCACTTGCTGCTCGTGCGAAAAGCTCTTGATTCGGGCCGTCCAGCGCGGGCGTGTGGGGCCGTTTTACAGCCATGACCTCAATCAGGCGCTTCGATAACTTCTCGACCTTATCCATATTTTCTTTAAGGCGTTCAATGTGTTCTTCGGATACGTCTGGCATGTGGTCTTCACTAGTTGTCATTTTAACAATTCCCCCCTAACCTCGCTGCTATGCAGAATAACGTCGTGGGTGCTGGGGGGCAAAGCGACGAATGGTCCGAACTATCAGGCTGACACTCAGGAGGCCCCATTTATGCGCTACATGATGACCTACGACCTGATGGAAACTACGAGAAACACCAACCAGTGGCTTGGTGCAACCGCCAGCGCGATGGCGTCTTATCCGATGTTTTCCATGGTGCCGAACCCCGCATTCAACTGGATGGCCGCCTGGGGTGAAGTGACCGAGCGCACGTTCCAGCGGATGGTGGCAAAGCCCGATTGGGGTATTCGCACATTCACCTGCGAAGATGGCAAGGACCACCTGGTTGAAATCACAACTGTTCTGGAACGCCCTTTTGGTGATCTGGTACATTTCCGCGTCAATGGCCGGAAAGAACAACCCCGCAAAGTGCTGTTGGTTGCCCCGATGTCCGGGCACTATGCAACGTTGCTGCGCTCGACGGTGAAAAGCCTTCTGGTCAATTGCGAAGTCTACATCACAGATTGGCATAATGCGCGCGATATCCCTGTATCCGCAGGCAAATTCGATGTCGAAGACTACACGCTCTATCTTGTAGATTTTATGAAAGAGCTTGGGCCAGACACCCATGTTGTTGCCGTTTGCCAACCTGCGCCTCTGACATTGGCTGCAACGGCGTACCTGGCCGAGATTGAACCCAAAGCCCAGCCAAGCACTCTGACGCTGATTGGTGGCCCCGTCGATCCGGACGCCACGCCGACCGATGTGACAGACTTCGGCCGTCGCGTCACTATGGGCCAGTTGGAAGAAACAATGATTCAGCGTGTTGGCTTCAAGTACAAGGGCGTAGGGCGCATGGTCTATCCGGGACTGCTGCAATTGGCCTCGTTCATGTCCATGAATGCAGATCGTCACTCCAAAGCGTTTTCCGACCAGATCCAGCGCGTCATGCGGGACGAAGCCTCGGATCAGGATGCCCATAACCGCTTCTACGACGAATACCTGGCCGTGATGGACATGACTGCCGAGTTCTATCTTTCGACGGTCGAGCGGGTCTTTAAGAATCGAGAGATTGCGAGAAACGAGTTCGTGGTCGCGGGTCACAAGGTGGACATCAGTAAGATTACCGATGTTGCGGTGAAGACTGTCGAAGGTGCAAATGATGACATCTCTGCACCCGGCCAGTGTATTGCCGCGCTGGATTTGTGCACCGGCCTGCCCGACAGCAAAAAGGCAAGCCACGTTGAACCCGGCGCCGGTCACTATGGTATCTTCGCAGGCCGCAGCTGGCGCGACAACATTCGTCCTCTTGTGATTGATTTCATGAACGAAAATGCGCGAAAACCAAACCGTCGCGCGGCCAATTCCAACAAGGTTGCCTAACCGAAATGAGTGGGTCAGCGCAAAATGGCCTTACCTTTTCCTGCCAATGCGGCAACTTGCAGGGACGCATTTCACCCCGCGGTGTTCAGCAAGGGACACATGTTGAGTGTTTCTGTCACGATTGCCGTGCCGCTCAACTATATTTCAAGCAACCCGACCCTGCACCTGCGCCTGTCGAGATTTTTCAGATCGCACCGGATGAGATCGAAATCAGCACCGGAAGTCAGTATCTTGCGGCGATGCAACTCAGCCCCAAGGGCATGCTGCGTTGGTACGCCAGTTGCTGTAACGCACCTTTGGCGGCAACGCCCAAAACCGCGAAACTCCCGTTTGCTGGCGTTATCGTCGGCAGGGTTGCGGGAGGTGCTTCAGCGCTTGGGCCCGTCACGACACGTGGGTTTGTTCCCCAACCGAACGGAAAGCAAAAGCACGAAAATCCCGGCCCCGCTATTTTTGGACTGTTGCGCAGGGCCGTCGGATCGCGCCTGTCTGGGCGATGGAAGAACACACCGTTTTTCGACCGAGAAACCGGTAAACCCGTAGTGACGCCAACTGTCATTTCAAAGACCGAACGCGCGACGCTTTACCAGTAATCAAACCGTTGCTGGGCGTCCAACCAGGTTTGCAGCGCCTCATTGACGATGTCGGGCGTTTCGAGGGTCGGCAAGTGACCCGCCTTTTCAATAACCAGCAGTTCCGCTCCGGTAATGAGCTCTGCCATGAAAGAATGTCGTTTAACCGGTGTCAGAGTGTCATGCGCACCGCACAGAACCAACGTGGGCACCTTGATGCGGCGCAATGCGGCCTGTTGATCCGGGCGGCGTTGCAGAGCACGCATTTGACGCACGAAGGTTTCAACACCCAAATCCTGTGCCATTGCCAACAAGCCGTTCAGGATGGGAATGCGCTGCGGGCCCGGTGCCAGCGTGTCGGACCCCACAAGTTTCCGCAGGACCTCCTCCAACCGGCCACCCTGCGCGCCAATGATCAGGTCTTCGCGACTGGCAGCCATTTGAGGCGTGTCCGCCTGTGCATCAGTGGCCATCAGGCACAGGCGTGACACACGTTCCGGTGCCCGGCGGATCAGCTCTAACGCGACCACACCACCCATGCTTAATCCGGCCAGTGCAAACCGATGTGGAAGCTGGTCCAGCAAACCCGAGGCGATCTCTTCGATACGCTCACCTGCGGAAATCGGCGCAACGGTTACGGGTCGCGTCTGCGAAAACACCTCGATCTGAGGGCGATACAGTCGGGCATCGCACATCAGTCCAGGTAGCAGTACCAGCGGCTCGATCACACGGGGCCTCCATGCGCTCGGTTTTCCGAGTCTTTGGGTTTGTAGTCAGGTTGAGAGTTTATTACATTCAAACCAGCGGAACGTCACGGATAGGCGATTGCCAGAAAAGCCGGAAAGTCAGCATAGCGGGACCGTCGTGAAGCTGTACTTTCCTCGGGCTCAGCGCCCGGTTTCAGCAGGCATCCGCGTGGCGCAATGTAGCTGTCAATCCGGCGCTGCGGTTTAGGGCGCCACACCAGATTGAAAGCGCAGAGTTTCGGAAAAAACCAGATCTCGGAGTAATCCAGGTGATCATGCATCCACCATGCCAGATCCCGCCAATCCCTGCCCTGCGCATACTGATCCGCGAACCAGGGAATTACAACAGACGCCCCGGCAATCCGCGCATCACCGGCCCCACGATCCCAGATGTGGCATTCCAACGGGTGATCATTCCGGGCGCAGTTCAGTTTGTTTTCATTCCCAAACCTGTTTAGCGACGGTGAGCGATAGCCCGAGCGCACGGCGATCCTGCCAAAGGTCTCTTCCAGAGGGTCCAGCAGAGTTTCACAGAACGCACGTCCTGTCTCGATTGCCAGATCCGGGTTGTCTGGAATGTTCTGTTTCTGGTGAAAGTTCCCGATCTCGGAATAGAGGAAATCGCGCATGAAGAAATACCGGGACAGACGAACGCGCCCCAACGTCTCAAGGCTCCACATACTGCCCGGCTTTCGCATCGTCCCACGACCCGAGGCCGCCATCATTCCACCCCCAGCCCTTTTAGCCAATCCAGAATACCGTCCACAGCCGCGCCGGTCTGCCCTGGCGACATCAGGCGACCGGCAATAACATGAGATGACGGATCATCCTCGGGGCCCATTGTCACCAGTTTGACGGATGTTGGTGCACCCCACAGTTTGGCGACCTCGTGGGTTCGGTCAGGGCGCACCACCTGATCGTTGTCCGAGAACCAGAACAGCACGGGCACCAGGGCATTCGAGAAATCCAGCGCATAGACTTTTTCAACCAGAACGGACATCGGTACGACCGATTCCCACGGATAGACAGTAGACCAATATTTGTTCTTCTCCGGGTCTGGCCCCGATACATCGCGTTCGTCCCCCATCAGGACCGGTAACCAATCCCTTGCCCATGGCAAAGTGGGGATCCAGGCCGCAGACGTGTTGACCCCGAAATTAGGTGAGACAAAGACCATGCCGACAACATCTTTGCTGAGGCTGGCATCCAAAGCGGCGGCGGCTGCAAGCGTCGCACCGGTCGACGTTGAGATCACAATCACCTTGTCCCCAACAGCACGCGCGGCTGCCAATCCCTCGGCGGTGTCCTGCATCCAGCCCGAGGCAGTGCCTTCTGCCATGGCTGATCCGGTTCGCCCGTGACCTTGCAAGCGTGTGTAAACCAGATTGGCCCCCAGGGCGTCTGCCACAAGGTCTGGTACTGGCCGGATTTCCTCGGAACTTGCTGAAAAGCCATGGATGTAAAGAACGGAATACGGGGTGCGCCGCTCGTTATGGCCATCTTGCCAGACTACTCGTTTTTCGACACCCGGAACGATATCGTCAAACGCGGCTTCGGTGCTTTCGAAATAAACCTGTACGCCCTCACCAAACTTGCGCGGATCAAAGCTTGGGTGCAAGTTCACCTCTTCGCGCGGGCCAAACCAGTAGACAAGGCCGCCGAGGGCAATCAACGCAAGGAACAAGCGCCCCAGAAGCCGTCCCAAACGCCGTATCATGCGTCTCCCAACACGTCCAGAACCGCCGCCTCGATCAAGCCAAGACATGCATCATCCGAGAACCTGTGATCGGCATCCTTGACCAAAAGAAGCTGCATGTCCGGCCCTGTTGCGTGGTCCAGCAACCGAACGGCCGTTTCCGTCGATACGGCTGTATCCGCTGTTCCCTGTAGGAAACGAACCTTGAACGGCAGGTTCAACGTGTCGCGCAGTACAAGGCGCTGCCGCCCATCTTCGATCATCCGTTTGGTGACGATATAAGGCTCCATGTAATCGGACGGCAACTCGACATGCCCGACCGTTTCCAGGGCGGCTTTCTGGTTATCGGTGAATGAAGCCCAATAGCCATCTTCCGTGAAATCCGGCGCGGCGGCGATCGTGACCATACCTGCTATCCGGTCCGGCATGGCCTTGGCCAGCAAAAGCGCCTGCCACCCTCCCATGGACGAGCCGACAACAATCAGCGGCCCCTTGGTCAAGGCATCGACCGCAGCAACAGTGTCCTCATGCCAATCCCCAATGCAGCCATCCGTGAAAGCACCAGAGCTTTCGCCGTGACCGGAATAATCAAACCGCAAAAAGGCCCGCCCCCGCGCCTGCGCCCAAGCTTCCAGATGGACTGCCTTGGTGCCTTCCATATCCGACATGAGCCCACCCAGAAAAACGATGGTCGGCCCTGCCCCTTCGGTCTTGTGATAAGCCAGTCGCCGCCCCTGCGGCGTCTCCAGAAAATTCGTCGCTGCCATGAAACCTTCTTTCCTTTTATTGCATCATGCACGCCCCACCCCCGAGTGCAATTCCGCCCACTTCATCTTTTTTCAAATACTCCGGGGAGCGCGAGGGGCTGGCCCCTCGCCCCTACACTTGACACAGGCATATCCACCTGCCACATCAGCCAGACGCAAATAACCCGCAACCGGGCGTTCAGTGGGCGCCAAACCGACGAGGAGAGCCGACATGGCCCTGGATTCAAAATCCGTCTCTCTCACTTTCCCAGATGGCAATGCACGTTCCTATGACGCAGGGGTTACGCCTGCGCAGGTGGCTGCCGATATTTCAAGTTCGCTGGCCAAAAAAGCCATCTCAGCCACCGTTGATGGCAAACACTGGGACCTGCAATGGCCCATCGAAGCCGATGCGCAAATTGCCATCCACACCATGAAGGATGACGTCCAGGCCAACGAGCTGATCCGCCACGATCTGGCCCACATCATGGCCCGCGCCGTGCAGGAAATCTGGCCTGCGACCAAGGTCACCATCGGACCCGTTATCGAAAACGGCTGGTATTATGACTTCGACCGGGACGAACCGTTCACGCCCGAAGATCTTGGTCTCATCGAGAAAAAGATGAAAGAGATCATCAACAAGCGCGACCCTGTCACCACCGAGGTTTGGGACCGCGAACGGGCCATCGAGTTCTACAAGGCCAATAACGAGCCCTACAAGGTTGAGCTGATCGAAGCCATTCCCGGGGATGAGCCGTTGCGCATGTACTGGCACGGCCACTGGCAGGATTTGTGCCGCGGTCCGCATCTGCAACATACCGGTCAGGTTCCCGGTGATGCGTTCAAGCTGATGTCCATCGCTGGCGCCTATTGGCGCGGCGACAGCAACCGCGCGATGTTGCAACGCATTTACGGCGTGGCCTTCACCGGCAAGGAAAAGCTGAAAGACCACCTGCATATGCTGGAAGAGGCCGCAAAGCGCGACCACCGCAAACTGGGCCGCGAGATGGACCTGTTTCACATGCAGGAAGAAGCCCCCGGTCAGATTTTCTGGCACCCCAATGGCTGGACCATCTACACCCAGTTGCAGGACTACATGCGCCGTCAGCAGCGCAGGGGTGGTTATGTGGAGGTAAACACGCCGCAGGTCGTTGACCGCAAGCTTTGGGAACGTTCAGGCCACTGGGACAAGTACCAGGAAAACATGTTCATTGTCGAAGTCGACGAGGAACATGCCCGCGAAAAGGCCGTCAACGCGCTCAAACCAATGAACTGCCCCTGCCATGTCGAGATTTTCAAGCAAGGTCTGAAATCCTATCGCGACCTGCCGCTACGTATGGCCGAGTTCGGATCGTGCAACCGGTACGAACCCTCTGGCGCATTGCATGGCATCATGCGGGTGCGCGGGTTCACGCAGGACGACGCCCATATCTTTTCAACCGAAGAACAGATCGAGGCGGAGACCGCCGAATTCATCCGTTTCCTCAGTGTGATCTACAAGGATCTGGGATTCGAGGATTTTTCGGTGAAGTTCTCAGACCGTCCCGAAACCCGCGCCGGATCGGACGATGTCTGGGACAAGGCCGAAGCGGCGCTTTTGTCCGCCACCCGTGCCGCCGGGATCGAACCGGAACTGAACCCGGGCGAAGGTGCATTCTATGGTCCGAAACTGGAATTCGTGCTGACGGACGCCATCGGGCGTGACTGGCAATGCGGCACCTTCCAGGTCGATTTCGTTCTGCCCGAACGGCTGGATGCCACCTATATCGGCGCCGACGGGGCCAAGCACCGCCCGGTCATGCTGCACCGCGCAACACTTGGTTCGTTCGAACGCTTCATCGGTATCTTGATCGAGGAACACGCAGGCAAATTGCCGTTCTGGCTGGCCCCGCGTCAGGTCGTCGTCGCGTCCATCACGTCCGACGCGGACGACTATGTCACCGAAGTGGTCGAAACCCTGCGTGCTGCGGGTGTGCGGGCCGAGGCCGACATCCGCAATGAAAAGATCAACTATAAGGTCCGTGAGCATTCGGTCGGCAAAGTACCTGTAATTCTGGCCGTCGGTCACCGCGAAGTTGACGAACGCACCGTAAGCGTGCGGCGACTGGGTGAAAAACAGACCCAGGTACAACCGCTTGATGTTGTAACAAAAGAGCTGGCACACGCCGCCACCCCGCCAGATCTGCTGTAACAAACAGCACCATTTCCAAAAAAATCCGACCCCTACTAAGGGGTCGGATTGTAACATTTCACCCTTTCTTCATCAAAAACAGTGTATTACGCTGCAAGGGGGCAGGCCGCCCCATGACGCGCTTGTGAGACACGGGCTCGTGAATTCAACTCTGCCCACCAAGCCACTACCTTTGTCATTGTCACAAGCAGACATACCCAGTCATCAAGAGGATTACCGAGATGTCGAACACAGCTAAGTCCCTGGTTATCGCAACCGCAGTCGCAGCCGCCGTATCGGGTGTCGCAACCACAGCAAGCGCACAGGCAAAAGAAAAGTGCTATGGCGTATCGCTGGCCGGTCAGAACGACTGTGCCGCAGGCCCCGGCACCACCTGCGCGGGCACCTCGACCGTTGATTATCAGGGCAACGCATGGACCTTGGTTGACGCAGGCACCTGCGCCGACATCGAATTGCCTGCGGAAGCAAACGGCACACCGCGCAAAGGTTCGCTGGAAGCGCTGGACCGCGACCTGCCGGCATAAGACTGGCCTGACGATTTCAAGGGGCGGGCACCATCGCCCGCCCTTTCCCTTTCGTGATCAAGGAACTGGCCCATGTTGGATGACACCTGCCGGTCAAACCGCCTGCCCGCAGCGCCGGGCGTTGGTTACAAGCCGCAACACTTCGCTCAGATACTTGAACACGCACAGCCCGTCGCATGGTTGGAAATCCATGCCGAGAATTATATGGGCGACGGCGGGCGGCCCTTGGCGCAGCTGCGCCACCTTTCCGAACATTTCCCAATCTCGGTCCATGGCGTTGGCCTGTCCATTGGCGGTGAAGGCGCGCTGGACCCCGATCATCTGGCCCGGCTGAAACACTTGGTCGGCTGGCTGAACCCCGCAAGCTTTTCCGAACATTTGGCTTGGTCCACCCATGACAGCCATTTCTACAACGACCTGCTGCCCCTGCCCTATACAGACGAAACTCTAGCGCGGGTTTGTGAACATATCGATCAGGTCCAGCACACTGTCGGGCGGCAGATGCTGCTGGAAAATCCGTCCAGCTATCTGGCCTTCGAGGAAAGCACCTGGTCCGAACCTGATTTCCTGAGGGAGATTGCAAAGCGCACCGGATGCGGCCTGTTGCTTGACGTAAACAATGTCTTTGTCTCAGCCACCAATCTGGATTTCTCGCCGCAAGGCTATATTGACGCTTATCCGCTTGAAAAAGTGTCGGAAATTCACCTTGGCGGCCATGATGAGGATGAAGACGATCACGGTCATCCGCTGCTAATCGACAGTCACGGACGAGAAGTGGTCGACCCGGTGTGGACTCTGCTGGATTATGTGCTGGAGCGTTCGGGGCCAAAACCCGTTCTGATCGAATGGGACACGGATGTGCCGGATTGGCCTGTTCTGCGGGATGAGGCCGTTCGCGCGCAATCCGCTCTGGACCGGATACCGGTATGAGCGTTTCGCAGTCTGAATTCCGCGCGGCCATGATGGATGCGTCAGCGCCCGTTCCCGGTGGATTACTGGATGGCGGCGCGCGACCTGCCGGTCGCAGGTTCAGCGTGTACCGCAACAATGTTGCGGTGTCGCTGACCGAGGCGATGCATCAGGCGTTTCCCGTGATTGCCAAACTGCTAGGGGCGCAGAACATGGATGGGCTGGCCGGGATTTTCCTGCGTCAACATCCGCCCTCCTCTCCGCTGATGATGTTTTATGGCGAGGCGTTTCCTGATTTTCTGGCCGGAATGCCTCAACTTTCCCACCTTGGATACCTGCCGGACGTGGCCCGGTTGGAGATTGCCTTGCGCAAGTCCTACCACGCCTCCGACAGCGAACCTGCACCGGCAGATGTCCTAGCGGTCGAGCCCGAACAGGTCATGCAGGCCCGATTGCAGTTTGCACCGGCCATGCAGGTGATCCGCTCGGATTGGCCCATTCACGCAATCTGGCGCTTCAACATGGAAACCAATGCTCCGAAACCGGATGCACGGGCCGAGGATGTGTTGATCACCCGCGCCGAATTCGATCCCACACCCAATCTGCTTCCGGCAGGTGGTGCAGATTGGATCGCCCATATGCTGAGCGGCGACACAATCGGTGAAGCATTTGAAAAAACAACTGCCGAACTGCCTGAATTTGATCTTGGAACCACTCTGGCACTGCTGTTGCAGGGCGGTGCAATAACCTCTGTGACTATCGAAAGGCTGGAGACATGACTGCTTTGATCTCAACCTACAATAACACCATGGGAAAACTGGACCTTGCGTCTGGCTGGTTGACCCCTACGCTGGCACGACTGGTCTTTGTTGCGGTTCTTCTGGTTTATTACTGGAACTCAGCCATGCTGAAGATCGACGGATCGATCTTTTCGCCTTCGGCAGGTGCCTTTGGTCAGATATTCCCAAAAGCGGCCGAGGCTGTTCTGTATGACGTCTCCCAAATGACGTTCTTCCAACGCATCGTCATCTTCATGGGAACAATTGCCGAATTTGTTCTTCCGACCCTTCTTCTGGTTGGACTGTTCTCGCGTCTGGCGGCTTTGGGCATGATCGGTTTTATCTGGGTACAGACTCTTGTCGACGTCACCGGCCATGGCGTGAAACTGGGCAGCCTGTTCGACGCGGCGCCGTCCCTGATGGATCAGCGCACGATGTGGACCTTCCTGATGCTGGTGATCGTCATCAACGGCGCAGGGCCGATCTCGCTCGACCGGATCCTTCGCCTTAAGTAACTTAGAAATGTGCCTTGGGCTGGTCCGGTTTTCCCGCGGCCAGCCCAAGTATCCCGGCGATCCCGGCAAATGTGATCGGGAACATGGTGAAAACACCAAAACCAAAGGCGTAGTACATCGCAGCCGCTGACCCCAGCAACAAGACCCCGCCAATCAACGCGCGCGCTGGTGCCATGGCCCCGCCCGCGATTGCCAGCAAGGGCGCGATAATCGAAATGGCTTGCACCAGATCAGGATTGTCGACCTGGCTTAGAACTCCGTCAATCTCGCCGACATGGTCAACCACGACCACCTTTGCATAGCCGAAGAACCCGACGATCATTCCGATCAACCCGGCGATTACACCCAATAACATTGCGGCATTACGCATTGAGAACCCTCATTGTAGCTTTCACGCAGATAAGCACCCGTTCAGGAAATGCCAAGCTGAGCACGGGTTTCAGCTGTCCAACCCAACAACAGCCTGCCATCGACTTCGATCAATGGGCGTTTCATCAGGGTCGGGTGCTCTTTCAAAAGCTCCAAAGGGGCCTTGGCACGCTGGGTTTGGTCCAATCCGCGCCATGTCGTCGATCTGGTATTAAGCAAGTCATTGCCGAACTCGGCAAAGGCCCGTGACAGCACCGAATCCGGCACACCGTCGCTGCGTACATCAGAAAATTTGACGTCTGGCAGCGATTTCAATGCCTTGCGACAGGTGTCACAGTTTTTCAATCCATAAAGCTGCATGTCTTTGACGCTCCTGCCCATGCTTTGATTTTAAGCAATCTTGCCCGCTTCTTGCGGTTATTCTTGATTTTTTACTTCACCGTGCAATGTTGAAAAAGGCGAAACACACGAATTGGACTGTTCAGCCAGTGCCAAAACAACTTTTTCGTGGTGACGCTGACCACAGCCCCCACCAATTTGTGGGACAATGCGTAAGTAGAAGGAGACACGGGACATGCCAACCGGCACCGTGAAATGGTTCAATACCACTAAAGGCTATGGATTTATTGCCCCTGACGAAGGGGGCAAAGATGTGTTTGTACATATCTCGGCCGTAGAACGGTCCGGCCTCACCGGACTCGCAGACAACCAAAAAGTTTCGTACGAGTTGCAGGACGGACGCGACGGCCGCCAAATGGCAGCTGATTTGAAACCACTGTAACGACATCCCGCTAAACACGCGGTTGATCATTAAGGATGACGGCCAATTTCCGGCCGTTATCCATCCCCCACCGGTTTCGTTCCATTACCCTCGCGCGGGCTTGGCGTCGGCGTGGGTATTCCAGTTTTCGCCCATGGCAACGATGCAGGATGTGCCTGTCGCGTAGGTGACAACCATGGTCCAGTCCCCGTGCTGACTTGCCCAGACTTCCATAATCTGTTCCGGCCCGCGAACACCCGATGCCACGCGCCGCGCACCGAACTGCCTTTCCAGTTTCTGGTGCAACCGGAGCGTCGGTTCGCACAAAACCTCAGCTATGGGGGACTTGGCCTGCGCAGGCAAGGCGAGACCAAAAAACAGACATAACAGAGCAAAATGCAAAATGCGGGCCATGGAACAAGTGTAACAATTCCATGACGACACGTATAGACAAAAGCTATGCAGCTCGTCAGCTCTATTTGCGAATGATCGCCTCGAACTCACGCCATTCGCGCGCTGTCATCCCCGAGTTTTCTTGCGTGACCGCCTCTCCTGCCAGCATGCGTTGCAGGCTTTCGACCATCTGGGCAGACAGGTTCACCGCACCCAGCCGGTAATCCTCGAACGCCTTATACGCAAACGGCACCCAATCAGCGACGATCTTGCACATCGCCTCGGCATAAACGCGGATTTCATACTGAGCGTGCGGGTCGGCCCGCAGGCGCAGGAAGTGGAACAGATTATGCAGATCCACCTTCCAATACCATTGCGTATAGACGTTTGCGGGTAGGTTCATGCGGGCCAGTTCACGTGCTAGCCCCTGCTGCCCGTCCTGGCTGATCATGGACTCGTAATTGTCATAGCACCGCGTGCTGTCGGCCTTGAGGGTTTCCAATACGCGCGCGGCCTCTTCGCCTTCCAACGTTGCCCCACGGCCCTGATTGTTCACTTCGGACTGTGCCGCCACATGTTCTGGGGCTGGGATATAAAACTCGCGATCCAGAATTGAGTACCGTGCCGAGTATTCATTCACATTGGCGGTCCGGTGCCGGATCCACTGCCGCGCCACGAACACAGGCAATTTCACATGCAATTTGACTTCGCACATTTCGAATGGCGTGGAATGCCAGTGCCGCATCAGATACCGGATCAACCCCTCGTCATTCTGAACGGATTTGGTGCCTGTGCCATATGAAACGCGCGCAGCCTGACAGATGGCGGCATCGTCCCCCATATAGTCGATCACGCGGACAAAGCCATGATCCAGAACCTGATGCGCCGTGTACAGGTGGTCTTCCATTCCCGCCGAGACAACTCGACGCGTGGGATGCGATTGCGCGCGTTGCGCGTCGATCTCGGCCTGTTGGTCAGGGGACAGCGGCATCGAATCTTCCTTTCTGGCAATGAGTCGCCTGCTACTATATATCGCCGATCCCGGCACAGGAACCGCGATATATGCCGCAGCGGACGCAAAAAACAAATTGCTGCTGAGGGCTCTATCGACACATCGAGGCGGAGCGCTAAGCTCTTGGCAATGTGAGTCGAAAAAGGATGGCCGAAATGGCGCTGAAATATCTTCACACCATGGTCCGCGTGAAGGATCTGGAAAAATCCATGGCGTTTTACGAGCTTCTGGGTCTGAAAGAAACACGCCGGTATGACAGTGAAGCCGGGCGATTTTCTCTGATCTTCATGGCCCCTCCGGGACAAGAAGACGCGCCGATCGAGTTGACGTACAATTGGGACGGCGATGATGAGTTGCCCGCCGACAGCCGTCACTTCGGCCATCTGGCCTACGGTGTCGATAATATCTACGAGGTTTGCCAACATCTTCAGAACAACGGCGTTACGATCAATCGCCCGCCAAGGGATGGTCGCATGGCTTTCGTTCGATCGCCCGACAATATCTCGGTTGAGCTTCTGCAGAATGGCGAAGCACTTGAACCAGCCGAACCCTGGGCCAGCATGGAGAGCAGTGGTCACTGGTGATCCGTTGGCTGATAGCGTTTGGGCTGGTCGTTCAGGCCAGCCCTGTCAAGGCCGAGCAATGTCGCTTGGCGCTGGCCTTGGCGATGGATATTTCCGTTTCAGTCGATGAGGCCGAAGATGTGTTGCAACGGCAGGGGTTAGCCGCCGCCTTGATTGCACCCGAAGTGCAAGAGGCCTTCTTTTCTTCACCGATGCCCGTTGCCCTGGCGGTATATGAGTGGAGTGGCCGCTCAACCCAAAATGTCGTCCTGAACTGGACAATGATCGATGACGTTGGTGATCTGCTGTTCGCATCCAGCCAGGTCAGCCAATCCGTCCGATCTGACGGCGGATCGGCAACAGCTATGGGCTATGCGTTGGCATACGGTGCAACCCTTATGGAGCAAGCGCCGCAATGCTTGTTTCAAACCATTGACCTGTCCGGCGACGGCACGAACAACGATGGCTATGGGCCGCAGATCGCCTATCGGCACTTTCCCTTCCAAAACATTGTCGTGAATGGGCTTGTGATCAACGCGGCGGATTTCGAGGGAGAGCTGTTCCTGATCCCTTTCTTCGAAAATAACGTCCTGCACGGGCCCGGCGCCTTTTTGGAAATTGCCACCGGGTTTGAAGATTTCGAGCGCGCCATGCGAAAGAAACTGAAACGGGAACTGAGCGGTCTGCAAATCAGTGCATTACGGAATGAAGGCCCATGATACGTCAGGTGATCGTCTTTCTGGCTTGCCTGATATCAGGACCTGCCTTTGGCGAATGCCGGCAGGCCCTTGCGCTGGGGCTGGATGTGTCGGGTTCGGTGGACAGCCGGGAATACAGGCTGCAACTGGACGGGCTGGCGTCGGCCCTGAGCCGCCCCGAAGTCAGCCAGCTGATGTTGTCGGACGGCGCAACCTCCTTACGTCTGGCGATCTTCGAATGGAGCGAGCGGGGACATGAACGGATGCTGCTGGAGTGGACAGAAGTACGGTCCCCCGCCGACCTGATCGCAATCAGTGATCGCTTGATCCGGACCTCGCGCAGCACAGCACCGCAAGGAACGGCGGTAGGGTCGGCCATGTTATTTGGCTCTTCCCTGCTTGATCAGCAAAGGGAGTGCTGGCGCCGTACGCTGGATCTGTCCGGAGATGGTAAACATAACCTTGGACCGCATCCACGGGATGTGAAAGCCAGTTTACGACATGGCGGGATCACGATTAACGGGCTGGTGATCGGCGCTGACGATCCGAAGGAAGGTGATCGGAGATATGTTCAGGTGGGTGAACTTTCAGCTTATTATTCAGCCTGGGTCATTTTGGGGCCAAACGCGTTCGTAGAAGTGGCACTGGGCTTTGAGGCGTATGAAGAGGCCATGACTCGCAAACTTCTTCGTGAGCTGGACAGTCTTGTCCTGTCTGACGCCCGCCACTGATCAATAGATATACCTTATCTGATCCGTCCAGTACCGTTCAACGCGACGCAGCGAACTGGTGATATCTTCGATGCCTTCAAGCCCAAGCACCCCCCTGCCTTGCAGGCCTTCGGCGTGACGCGCAAACAGCTTGGACACGATATTGCGGATTTCCCTGCCTTGCGGCGTCAGGCGCACGCGAACTGAACGGCGATCAATCTCGCATCTTTGGTGGTGCATATAGCCCATCTCAACCAGTTTCTTGAGGTTATAGCTGACATTGCTGCCCTGATAGTACCCACGGCTTTTCAGCTCGCCTGCCGTGACTTCGTGATCACCGATATTGAACAGCAACAACGCCTGAACCGCATTGATTTCCAATACGCCGACGCGCTCAAACTCATCCTTGATGACATCCAGCAACAACCGGTGCAGTCGCTCCACAAGGGCCAGCGCCTCAAGATAGCTGGTTATGAAACCCTTAGTCTCTGGCGTGGAGACCTGCATTTCCATACTCATCCGACCCTCCGATTCAGTCGCGCTGTTTGACACACGATGAACCGAAAATCCGAAAAATCGGTTAAGCGGAACTTTGCCTTATTTCTGAAAGGTTTGAGCTATGTCTGCAATCAGGCTGGCAAATCGCGCCGGAGGCTGCACCTGCCCTGTAACCCATTGATAAAGGTCCTGATCGTTTTCATGCAACAGCGCGTCATAGACATCCAGACCGTCGGCATCCATGTCGGCCAGGTTGCGCCCCGCATAGGCGGACAGGATAATGTCCATCTCTTTGATGCCGCGTCGCATCGACCGCATTTGCATGCGCTTGATACGCACATCCCGGGGTTCGCTCAATTCTTCTGCTCCAGCATCTGACGCATTTTCTTTTCCAGACGCGCTGCACGTTCAGAACAGGCGCGCATTTCCGCACGGATGGCGCGCAGTTCGGCCACGGCCGAGGACAGTTCCATCCCGCCTTCGCCCTCATCCACGGGCGCATCCATGCCGTCGCCCTCGCCGGTCAACAACCACATGATTGAGACATTGACCATGCCCGCCATCATTGACAGCCTGTTGGCCCGGGGTTCGGACAGATCGTTTTCCCAATCTGAAATTGTCGCCTTTTTGACCCCAAGACGCCGCGCCAGTTGCGCCTGCGTCATTCCCGCGGCTTCGCGTGCGCCTGCCAGACGGTCTCCGAATGTCGCAGAATCCGGACCGTACCAGTCGTTTTCATCATTCATTCGGGTCTCCATCTCACATTGTCTATACTGCTTGATCGTCACTCGGACGCACCCTATGACAGTCGGGCTGAACATACAAACCGAGGCCGAGCATGAGTTTTCTGTCTGCGACACTGTCACGCGTCAAACCTTCACCCACCATCGCCATGACAGCCAAGGCAGCCGAGCTGAAGGCCGCCGGACGTGATGTCATCGGCCTAAGCGCTGGTGAGCCGGATTTTGACACGCCCCAGAACATCAAAGACGCCGCTGTTGCGGCCATCGCAGCAGGCAAAACCAAATACACCGCGCCGGACGGTATCCCCGAGTTGAAACAAGCGGCATGTGCCAAGATGAAACGTGACCACGGGCTGGACTATTCGCCGGCCCAGATCTCGGTCGGGACCGGTGGCAAGCAAACGCTGTACAATGCTCTGATGGCGACGATGAATGAAGGCGACGAGGTGATCATCCCTGCACCGTACTGGGTCAGCTACCCCGATATGGTGCTTTTGGCCGGTGGCACCCCTGTTGTGGTCGAGACGACGCTGGAAAACAGTTTCAAGCTGACCCCAGAACAACTGGAAGCCGCCATCACGCCCAAGACAAAGTGGTTCATCTTTAACTCGCCTTCGAACCCAACGGGCGCAGGGTACAGTCGGGATGAACTGAAGGCGCTGACCGATGTTCTGATGCGTCATCCGCATGTCTGGATCATGTCGGACGACATGTACGAACATCTGGCCTATGACGGGTTTGAGTTCTGCACCCCGGCCGAGGTTGAACCCGGTCTATTTGACCGAACCCTCACCTGCAACGGGGTTTCAAAAGCCTATGCCATGACCGGTTGGCGCATCGGTTATGCTGCCGGTCCGGTCGAAATCATCGCGGCCATGCGCAAGATCCAGTCGCAATCCACCTCGAACCCCTGCTCGGTCAGTCAGTGGGCTGCCGTCGAGGCCCTGAACGGAACTCAGGATTTTCTGGCCCCGAATAACGAGACATTCAGGCGCCGGCGCGATCTGGTGGTTCGGATGCTGAACGAGATTGATGGCGTCACCTGCCCCACACCCGAAGGGGCCTTTTATGTCTATCCGTCTATCGCCGGATTGATCGGGAAGACGACGCCCGCTGGGACCGTTCTGGTAGACGACGAAGCCTTTGCAACCGCACTTCTGGAAGAAGCCGACGTGGCCGTTGTATTTGGCGCCGCCTTTGGCCTGTCGCCGAATTTCCGCGTCAGCTATGCTACGTCCGACGCGGCACTGACCGAAGCTTGCAGCCGCATCCAGCGTTTTTGTGCTTCTCTGAGGTGACCATGTCCGCCGAACTGCCTGAGTATTACTTTCGCATACGTGAAAACGGTGCTGCGGTGTTTCGGATCGATACGGAAAACCGTCAGCGCCGGATCGAGATGGACCAGATTGCCGTCATCAATATCCGCAATGGCGAGGTCAAGCCGCACGGGCAGCGGACGTTGTCAGACCGGGATCAGGCCGAGATTGCCCAATGGATGGAAGAGCGCCGGGCCCTGCTGGCCCAGCGCGACATTGACGATATCCATCGCGCGGTCGACTATCTGAATCTGACCACGCAATGGGCACAGTCCAAGGCAAGCGACACGCAGCTGGAGGATGTGACAGACAGGTTATTGATGGCCATGCACGACCTGCGTACGGTACTGGTGCGAAAAAAGGCAGATCGGCTGGACAAAGACTAGGCGGGCTCGGCCGATGCCTGTATCTGCTGTACCGAATACATCCAGAATCGGGTCATGAGAAGCACGGCTGCGAAGGCGAGACCAAGCACCAGGCCCAGCCAGACGCCGATGCCGTCCATATGACGGACAAAGCCGAAATAATACGACGCGGGAATCCCTACGACCCAATAGCTGAGCGCCGCCATGACCATTGGGATCTTGGCATCCTGCAACCCGCGCAGCAGGCCCAGCGCAATCACCTGCGCGCCGTCGACCAGCTGAAACAAAGCCGCCATGGCAAGCAATCCGGTACCGATAGTCAGGATTTGGCCCCGCTGCGGGTCATCTGTTTCCATGAACAGGGAAATCAAAGGCTCGGCGCAGGTCAGGAACAGAATGATGGTTGCCACCGACATGACCAGCGACATACCAGTCACGGAAATTGCACCCTTTTCCAGATGCGCCCTGTCCCGACGACCCAGCGCATTGCCAGCCCGGATGGTCGCCGCATTTGATAACCCCAGGTGAACCATGAAAGTGGCAGAAGCCAGATTCAGGGCGATCCCATGCGCAGCCAGCGGGACCTGACCCAGCCAGCCCATCATCACCGCAGAAGTCGCGAACAGTGAAACTTCGGCCAATGTGGTCAAGCCGATGGGTACACCCAACTTCCATACGCTGGCAAACATTTCCCAATCCGGTCGCCAGAACCGCTGGAATAGGCTGTGCTCTGGCAACGTCCGGATCACATAGATAACAACCGCGATCAGCGAAACAACTTGTGTCGTGATCGAGGCGATTGCCGCCCCTGTCACGCCCAGTTCGGGGGCACCCCAGTTGCCGAAGATCAGCGCATAATTGGTCAGCCCGTTCACAGCCGCCGCCGCAATTGTGATCCACAAAACAATCTGCGTTCGCTCCAATGCCGCCAGATAGCTTTTCAACACCATCACAATGAGGGCCGGAAACAATCCCCAACCGGCAACTCGCAGATATTCGGCTGCGGTTTCAGCAATTTGCGGTTCCTGCTTCATGGCGATCAGGATCGGATAGGACCACCACAGCAAGGGCATGACAACCACGGCATACAGCAACGACAACCATAGCCCCATCCGGGTCGAGCGGCGAATGCTGGTCTCGTCCCCTTCCGCCGCCGCTGTGGCAACCATGGGCATGACGGCCCATCCAAATCCCGCACCAAACAAAAACAACACGAAATAATAACTGTTGGCCAAGGTAACGGCCGCCAACGCCTCGACCCCGTACCAACCCAGCATGATGGTGTCGGTCAAGCCGATTGCGTATTGCGCCAGATGACCGCCAACCAGTGGCAGGCCGAGAACGGCAATTGCCCGAAAATGGGCCGGGTATGTCATCACCTTTGTCATCGCTCCAGCCATATGCGCGGCTTTGGCGCGGGACAAGAGCGGATCTGCAATATTTCAGATTGAGACTTTGGTGCCCGACCTTTCCCTGTGGCCGGGCATTTTGATGCTCAGCGGGCGTCGGGATGCAACGCGGTGCCCAGAATATGCTCGGACCGGTGAATAACGTGATGCGCCTGCCCTACGATCAGCGGATCAGGCTCGCACACGATATCGTGATCCTTGCCAGGGTAATCCAGCGAGGACAGGAAGTGACGCATGCAGTTCAGGCGTGCGCGTTTCTTGTCATTTGACTTGATAATCGTCCAGGGTGCGTCAGCCGTATCCGTGTAAAAGAACATGGCTTCTTTCGCCTCGGTATAATCATCCCACTTGCTGAGGCTCGCCTTGTCGATGGGCGACAGTTTCCATTGCTTCAAGGGGTCGGTTTCACGGCTTTTGAAACGGCGTTGCTGCTCTTGCTGTGTAACCGAGAACCAGTATTTGTATAGCTGAATGCCCGAGCGCACCAACATCCGTTCCAACTCGGGCGTTTGCCGCATGAACTCAAGATATTCGTTGGGCGTGCAGAACCCCATGACCCGCTCCACACCCGCGCGGTTGTACCAGGACCGGTCATAGAACACCATCTCGCCCACGGTCGGCATCTCTTGAATGTAGCGCTGGTAGTACCACTGGCCTTTCTCTTCCCAGGTGGGTTTGTTCAATGCAACGACACGGGCCTGACGCGGGTTCAGGTGCTCCATGAACCGCTTGATCGTACCCCCTTTGCCGGCGGCATCGCGCCCTTCGAACAACAAGACAAACCGCTGCCCCGTTTCCTGCGCCCACAGCTGAACCTTCAAAAGCTCGGCCTGCAGATTGGCTTTTTGCGTCTCATACACCGACCGGGCCATTTTGCGGCCATAGGGGTATTTCCCACTTTCAAACGCCTGCCGGATTTTCTCGGGGCTGGGCGCTGAAGGGTCGGTGTCTTTGGTGAGCGTGGTCTTGATCTGGGTGGGTTCTGCGTTGGTCGTGGCAATGGCGTCCATACATCCTGTCCTTTTCTACTGTCCTGAAGGGTGGCTAGCAGAAAGCTCGGAAATGCGCTTTGATTGGTGTCAAATAGATGCCTCAAAAACCCATGATTTCCAGCGCGGATCCCTTGTTCCAATGCAGACGTCTTTTTTCAAGCTGAACGGCCATTCTTTCCACGTCAGGACATGGGGCGACAAAGCCGCGCCACCATTATTGATGCTGCATGGTTTCCCCGAATACAGCGGTGCCTGGGCCGATCTTGCGCCTCATCTGGCAGAACGCTTTTATTGTATTGCTCCGGACCAGCGCGGTTATGGCCAAAGCTGGTGTCCCGAAGGGGTGCAGAACTATACCCTGTCGCAACTGGTCACAGACATGGCCGCACTGATTGAAACCTGCGGCGCGCCAGTTGCGCTGCTGGGTCACGACTGGGGCGCATCGGTGGCTTATGGCGTTGCCATGTTCCGCCCGGAACTCGTTGATCGGTTAATCATTGCAAACGGCGTACATCCGGTGCCGTTTCAACGCGCCATGGCCTCAGGTGGCGCACAATCCACAGCCTCGCAATATATCAATCTGCTGCGAGCACCCGATGCCGCACAAAAACTGTCCGAAAACAACTTTGCGATGCTGGAACAGTTCTTTCGCCATGGTATGGGGCTGGACTGGTTGACCGAAGCTCGCATGGCCGACTACCGCACTGAATGGGCCCGACCCGGTCGGCTGCAGGCGATGCTGAACTGGTACAGAGCCTCTCCGTTGGTTGTCGCCAAACCCGGTGTCCCCGCGACAGACCTGCCCGACCTGCCGCTCGACCGGTTGCATGTCAGGTGTCCGCACTTGTTGATTTGGGGGCCGGATGACAAAGCCCTTTTACCGGAAGCCACTGAGGGGCTGGAGGCGTTTGCCACCCACCTCACCCGTGTCACGATCCCTGGGACCGATCATTGGTTGCATCATCAAAACCCGCGGGCCGTGGCGCAGGCCATTCTGGAATGGACTGGCCTGACGTAATCAGGCCCCACCCGCGCGCAACGGCAAGCCAGGCAGCCTTTGTCGCAGCACCAACGATATCTGTAGCACCTTACCGGTGCCCCCAATCGTCAGGGTTGTCAGAGTTGTTCGGCGACAACCCCAACTCATCACCATCGGTTGAGCACCCAAGCCCCAGAACCGTCCGGTTTGCATATGAAAAATAGGAGCAAACCTGATTGATCTCTAGGATTTCGCCATCATCCCACCCCGCGTCGCGCAGGGCGCTGACATCCGCCTCGACCAGATCGCCCGGCGCTTCGGTCAGCTTGCGGGCATAATCCATCGCAGCCATTTGCGCCGCATCCAGCGGTGCAGCCGAGGGATCGCGCGCCTCAATCGCTGCCCTGATCGCGTTGCCACGCACCGTATCACCCAGCAAGCGCTGAAGACCTGCAAAGTGATGCTCGACGCAATACCCGCACCGGTTCAGTGAGCTGACCCAAACCCCCAGCACTTCCAGAAACCATTTCGGTATCTTGTTGCCCGAATGATGCAGCACTGCCTTGTACATGGCCATATGGCCTTCCATCGAATGCGGTCGAAGGCTGTGTGCCATCATGATGTTGTCTACGTTATTGTTCGGCCCGGTCACGCGTTCGTAGAGTTTCTTCAACTTTCCAGTCGCGTCTTCGAACGGAACGGTTCTGATCCAGCTCATTTATTCACCTCCGCTTTACCGGGATCAAAGGACTGGTTATCTGCACGGATTGCAAGCGGCTTGACAGAAAACGCACAACACCTCGCGTCCCTCTTCCCCCGGACCACATCACCTGCCATAATGGCGGAAACCCAAAAACAAGAGCAGCACCCATGCCCGAAGATCTGTTGACGCCCAGCGCCACTTCTACCTATGACGCCTCCTCGATCGAGGTGCTCGAAGGGCTGGAACCGGTTCGCAAACGCCCCGGCATGTATATTGGCGGCACGGATGAGCGTGCGCTGCACCATATGTTGGCCGAGATCCTCGACAACTCGATGGACGAGGCCGTGGCAGGCTATGCCAACCGGATCGAGGTCGAGCTGCATTCCGACTACGCCCTGACCGTCCGTGACAACGGGCGCGGTATCCCGATCGACCCGCATCCAAAATTTCCGGGCAAGTCCGCGTTGGAGGTGATCCTGTGTACCCTGCACGCGGGCGGCAAGTTCTCGGGCAAGGCTTACCAGACCTCGGGTGGCTTGCACGGGGTTGGTGCGTCGGTGGTGAACGCGCTGTCTGATTCGATGGTCGTGCAGGTGGCGCGGGACAAGCAGCTATATGAACAACGTTTCTCGCGCGGTATCCCACTTGGCCCGGTCGAAAAGGTTGGCGCGGCCCCGAACCGGCGCGGCACAACGGTGACCTTCCACGCCGACCCGGACATCTTTGGCCATCACAAGTTCAAACCCGCGCGGCTGTTCAAGTCCATCCGCTCCAAGGCCTATCTGTTCTCGGGCGTCGAAATCCGCTGGAAAACCGCCATCGATGACGGTGAAACCCCGCTTGAGGCCTCGTTCCACTTTCCCGGCGGCCTGTCGGATTACCTGAAAGAGACGATGAACGGCTCGTCTACCTATGCCGAGCAACCCTTTGCGGGCACCGTCGATTTCAACGAGAAATTCGGCACCCCCGGCAAGGTCGAATGGGCGATCAACTGGACACCGTCGCGTGACGGGTTCATCCAATCCTATTGTAACACCGTTCCCACCCCCGAAGGCGGCACCCATGTGGCCGGTTTCTGGGCTGCGATCCTCAAGGGGATCAAGGCCTATGGCGAGTTGATCAACAACAAAAAGGCCGCGCAAATCACCCGCGACGACCTGCTGACAGGTGGCTGCGCGCTGGTGTCGTGCTTTATCCGCGAGCCGGAATTCGTGGGCCAGACCAAGGACCGCCTGGCCACGGTCGAGGCGCAGCGGCTGGTCGAAAACGCGGTCCGCGACCATTTCGACAACTGGCTGGCGGCTGATACGAAATCCGCCGGCGCGATCCTCGACTTCCTCATCCTGAGGGCCGAAGAACGCCTGCGCCGTCGGGCCGAGAAGGAAACACAACGCAAGTCCGCCACTAAGAAACTTCGTCTTCCCGGCAAGCTGGTGGACTGTTCCAGTTCAACACGCGACGGCACCGAATTATTCATCGTCGAAGGCGATTCTGCGGGTGGCTCGGCCAAGATGGGTCGCGACCGCAAAACGCAGGCCCTGCTACCCCTGCGCGGCAAGATCCTGAACGTGCTGGGCGCGGCCAGTTCCAAGCTGGGCACCAATGCCGAGATCAACGACCTGACCCAAGCGTTGGGTGTCGGGCTTGGCACCAAGTTCAACGTCGACGACCTGCGTTATGACAAGGTCATCATCATGACCGACGCGGATGTGGACGGGGCGCATATCGCCTCCTTGCTGATGACGTTCTTCTTCACCCAGATGCGCCCGATGATTGACGCGGGCCACCTTTACCTGGCCTGCCCGCCCCTCTATCGCCTGACCCAGGGCGCCAAACGCGTCTATTGTCTGGACGAGGCCGAGCGCGACGAATGGCTGAAAAAAGGTCTGGGCGGCAAGGGCAAGATCGACGTGTCCCGCTTTAAGGGTCTGGGCGAAATGGACGCCAAGGACCTGAAAGAGACCACGATGGACCCCAAGTCCCGGAAATTGATCCGGGTCACCATCGACGAGGATGAACCCGGCGAAACCGGCGATCTGGTCGAGCGCCTGATGGGTAAGAAGCCCGAACTGCGGTTCCAATACATTCAGGAGAACGCGCGGTTTGTGGAGGAGTTGGATGTTTGAGGGTTAAGAGTCTATCGGCGGTTCAGACCTCTTGAGCCAATCGGGCATTTCTCTCAACTTGTTTCTTTCCTCATACCTGCCTTGAAGAGAAAGCTGTTTAGACAGTTCGCGTTTACGTTCCATTTCCTGTTTTCCTTCATAAAGACAACGAAGAAACGTTCTCTCGTCGGAAAGCGGCGGTATTGGATGAGTAATCAACGTTGTATCAAAGTGGTTTAGCGCGATCCATTTGACGATTGTCGCGATGCTTTCTAAAGCCTTCTCGACCTTTGCTCTGCTGGCGGGTTCGAGTTGCGCGTTTCCTACACGTTATTCAAAATCCGAATGTGCAATCCGCTTGTCTGACCAGTTTCGAGCAAAGCTCGAAGACCTAAGGCTACTCGAAACAAGTTTGGTAAGTGTCTTTTCACCATCGTCAAAGTACTTTGGCAAAGCACGTATGGAAACAGACTTTGCACTCATTCTTCTACCATGCGGTGGATCAGTTAGCTTTCTCAATCCAAGTAGAACTCTTTCAAAAACGATTGCCTCCAAGGTTTGAGAGGTTGAAGCCGAAATTGACTGGAGCATATCAAAGGTTTCTTTATTGGTCCCCCATAGCGACCGGTACAACCTCCATTCAACACGCAACCTAAAGAAGTCCGTCTTTAAGTGTTCGAAGAGGTTCTCAGCTTCATTTACCATTTAGTTTCTTTCAGAAGTTTTTTCGCAGCTAACATTCGCAGGGTGGATGTTCGCACCTATCAAATTGCCCGCATCGAGATGCGTGTAAACACCCATCCTACCCGATCAAAATCCTCGCGCCCGCCCTGGGGGCGGGTCGGGTGCGTGCTTGATGCCTCGCATCAAGCATTGACGGGGCGGAAGACCCACCACCACCACACGCGCCCTCAAAAAACCAAAATCTACTGCAATTCAAATCCCTTCGGTTTACTAATCAGATCAAGACCCGGCTTCCCCGTGGCAAGCTGGCTTGGATTTAACGATTAAGGATTTGCAATGGCCCGCCTTTATGACAGTCGAAAACGTGTTCTCGTAACCGGTGGGGCCGGGTTTCTGGGCTCGCATCTGTGCGACCGGCTTCTGGATCAGGGGCATGAGGTTTTGTGCGTCGACAACCTGTTCACCGGCACCAAGCGCAATATCGACCATCTGCACAGCAACCCGCGGTTCGAGTTCATGCGCCACGATGTGACCTTCCCGCTGTTTGTGGAAGTGGACGAGATCTATAACCTCGCCTGTCCCGCCTCACCCGTGCATTATCAACACGACCCGGTGCAGACGACCAAGACCAGCGTGCATGGCGCGATCAACATGCTGGGTCTGGCGAAACGCCTGAAATGCAAGATCTTTCAGGCCTCAACGTCTGAGGTCTACGGTGACCCGACGATCCATCCGCAGACCGAAGACTATTGGGGCAACGTGAACCCGGTTGGGCCGCGCTCGTGCTATGACGAGGGCAAGCGGTGTGCCGAGACGTTGTTCTTTGATTACCACCGGCAGATGGGGTTGGAGATCAAGGTCGCCCGCATCTTCAACACCTACGGCCCCCGAATGCACCCCGCCGATGGGCGCGTTGTGTCGAACTTCATCATGCAGGCCCTGACGGGCGAGCCGATCACGATCTTTGGCGACGGCACGCAGACCCGGTCATTCTGCTACGTGGATGATCTGATCGAAGGGTTCATCCGCCTGATGGACACAGGCAAGGACGTCACCGGCCCCGTTAATCTGGGCAATCCCAACGAATTCTCGATGAACGAGCTGGCCAGCGAGGTGCAGGCGCTTGTTGGCGCGGAAACCCCTATCAGTTTCAAAGAGTTGCCCGAGGACGATCCGAAACAACGTCAGCCCGATATCACGCTGGCGCGGACCCTGCTGAACTGGGAACCCACAGTACAGCTGAAGGAAGGGTTGGACGCAACGATCCGGTATTTCCGGACGCTTCAGTCAGAAGGCGCAGCCGGATAACGCGTCTCGCCATGGCTCGGGGACCGGATCAGACCGCCGTGCCGATCAGCGCGACGCCAATCGCCATGAGGACCGCGGCGCCCAGGCGTCGCATCCAGTTGCCTTCTTTCAGGAAAATGAACCCGATCAGCGCCGCAAAGATGACCGAGGTTTCCCGCAGGGCCGAAACCGCCCCAAGCGGCGCAAAGTTCTTGGCGTAAAGCACCAGACCATACGCTGTCATCGAAACCAGCCCACCCAAAAGGCCCGTCATCCATATTCTGACTGGCAGGTCTTTGAGGGTGGTGCGTTTCCTGACCCCGATAAACCCTACAATGAACAGGTGCAGAAAGGCCCCCCACGCCCAATAGCTGAGCGTATTGCCTGACAGCCGCACCCCAATCCCATCAACCACCGAATAGATCGAAATGCAGAACCCGGTTCCCAGCGCAAATCCCAGCGCGCTGCGCCCGACACCCGAACGCAGCGCCGCCCAGCTGCTCAGCTGAATGCCAACCGCGATTAAGGCGATCCCACCCCAGGCTTGCCAGGGCAGAACTTCGCCCACCAGCGCCATCGCCCAAAGCGAGACCAGTGCCGGAACAATCCCGCGTGCTATGGGGTAAACCACACTCAGATCGCCATGCTGGTAGGCCTTGCCCAGCATGAAGTAATAGCCGAAATGCACGACGGTCGAGAGCAGGATATAGACAAAGCTCTGCGTGTTCGGCAGCGGCAGCACCATCACCATAACCGCCGCCGGCAAGACCTGACCCAACGCGACCAGACCCAGCATGGTGGTGCGGTCCGCTGCCGTTTTCACGATGGCATTCCATACGGCATGCAGCAGCGCCGCCGACAGAATAATCAGAATGACGAACAGGGTCATACCCGAACCTTTCCCGCAGAATTCGTGCGTAAAAAGGGTCTTTGGCCCCATTTCACTTGGGCGTGGTGTCTGCCAAAACCGGGATTTTTGTCAAGCCGGATTCCAGTGGTCAAATTACCGCCACTGTTGGGGACGTGTCCGCAAGCCGTTTCCGGTCTCGTCCTGCACCCTTGTGCCCGGTAAGAAGTTACAACTGCACGTGATCCCGGTTGCAGGACGCGCATCACGTTCTAAGATCGGGCACATGAGTTTTGTGACAGACAACCAATTGCCCCTGCTAATCCTGTTTTTTCTGTCAGGATCGATCGGCACCGCCTTTTTGTTCCGCAAGCCAGCAGGGCACAGGGCATGGAAACTGGCCGATCTGGTCTGGGTCGTGCTGGGTGGCATCGGCGCATTGGTGGCTGTTCTGGCGGGGCTTTATACGTCGGACAGTTCGCGACTGGATCGCCAGATTGATGTAGCCTACGCCGCAACATTGGCATTCGACCGGGATGCCGCACGGTTTCGTCTGCGTTTCTGCGACCCTGCTTACGATCCTGACACGGCAGTGCTGTGCGACAAGGTTGAATTCCTGTCGGCATCAACTGCCAGCAACTCGGAATTGCCCCTGTTCATCGCCGTAACCAACGAAGTGGCCCCCCTGCAGGGCCTGCACTTCCTGTTCGGAAGTCAGGGCAAAGATGAAATGGACGAGCTGCGGGATATGACGGCAAAAGCTGATGCTTTCAATATCGACCAGTTCCTCGTATTCACGTCTCTGGACGACAAAACTCAGGTGGCCATCGACAACATGCGCCGTAAGGTACCCGCGATTGCCGGAGATTATCAGATCCTGGCACAAAGCTATGACGATCTGATCCAGCAGGTCGGCAAGTTGAAGGACGAATGGGAATACCTGCAGGCCAATGCCCATATTCTGGTTCTGCAAATCGTGGCGCTTTGTCTTGTTAGCTTTGCTGCCCCGTTTCGACTGGGAAAATCTTTGGTCGAATTGCGCCGGGCGCTCAACGTCGATAGCCCCGCGCCAACACCTGTGGATCAACCCCCAGAAAATAGCGCAGAAGTGTCCACAAGTTCCGCATGCCCCGTCGAGTCCAACCTGCCTGTTCATAGCGCTCCGCGCTCGTAAAGGCGCGCGACTCGAGTATTGCGATCCGTGGCAATGCGCGCACCAGCGCCACATCTTCCATCAAGGGTTGGTCCGGATACCCACCAGCCGCCAGATAGACATCACGCGGAACCAGAAACCCCTGATCTCCGTACGGTAAACCGAACAGCCTGCTGCGCAAATTGGCCCATCCGGCCACCCAGGTCGGCGCAAACCCACGCGCGCGAAAAGCCAACCGAAACGCAGCTGGTGCGTTGGAGGGTAGATGGGCGCTTACGCTCTCGGCCCATCCCTGTTGCAGCACGGTATCGGCATGAAGGATTAACAACCATTCACCATCAGCCTGCGCACACCCCCGGCGCAATTGACCGCCGCGCGACGGCTCACCTTTCAGAACAAGCGCGCCAACATCTTCTGCAATTCTCAACGTCTGGTCTGTTGAGCCTGCATCGCTGACGATCAGGTCCCTGATCAGCCCGGAATGCACCCCTTCCATCAGGGCTTCAAGGCACGCAGGCAAGGAACCGGCGGCATTCAAGGTTGGAATCACTACAGTGACGGGTGCGGGCACGTCCGATAACCTCTGGTCTTGACTGCGGGACTTCCTATATCACGAGGCCAAAGGCAATGACGAGGACCAAGCCATGCTCACCCGCCGCATCCTGCGCCTGACCGGCTCGGACACCGAAGACTTTTTGCAGGACCTTGTCACCAATGACGTTCGGGGGCTGGGCAATGGGCTTGTTTATACGGCGTTGCTTACTCCACAGGGCAAGTATCTGGCCGATTTCTTTCTGAAACGCGATGACGGTGGAGTGCTGCTGGACGTGGCCGAGCCTTTTGCAAATGACCTGATCAAGCGCCTGAACATGTACAAACTCCGGGCGGATGTAGTAATCGAAGGCACGGATCTACATCTGCAACGCGGCACTGGGCCAGCACCGGACACCGCCCTTCCTGACCCTCGTCACCCGGATATGGGTTGGCGCGATTACTCGACAGCTTCGGAAGGCGATGACGGAACCGACTGGGACGCGCTGCGCGTTCGACACTGCATCCCCGAGGCTGGGGTCGAACTGACGCCAGACAGTTATATCCTCGAATCCGGGTTCGAGGCGCTGAACGGCGTGGACTTCAAAAAGGGTTGCTATGTCGGTCAGGAAGTGACTGCGCGCATGAAGCACAAGACAGAATTACGCAAAGGCTTGCGGCGGGTCTTTGTCGAAGGCTCGGTTCCGGTGGGGACTGAGATTGCCGCAAACGGCAAACCTGTCGGCACCCTGTTCACGCAATCAGGCGGACACGGAATCGCGTATCTGCGCTTTGACCGTGCGAATGCAGACATGTTGGCCGGAGACGTCGTGGTTCGCCTGACGGACCAAGAATAACTTGTTGCCAAATCGGCACGGCCTTATCCGCCGTTTATCTCGTAAAGTTTGAACCCGTTACCCAGCCCTGCCAATGTGTCGGCACAGGGGCAACACGGATACCCGCATGTTTCAGCTTTACTCCGCGATTTGGCGCGCCAGCGCCGGACGGCAGATTGTCCTCATTCTGTTATCCATTGCCATTGCTGCGCTTGCCGCGGTTCCGCTTGAATTTCAACGCGATATTGTCAACCACCTTACGTCCAACGATCTTCATGTCGAAAAGCTGGTTCTGCTGGGCATCGGCATGATGATTGTCATCCTGCTAAGCCTCGCCCTGAAATGGGTTCTGGGTTTTCGCGCGGGTACATTGGGCGAAGACATGATCCGGCTGATCCGGCAACGCTTGCTGTGGCGTGCTACCGACCTGAAGGAAACGGGTGAAAATCTGCGCAAAGGTACCATGACGACCGCCATCTCAGCCGAGGCTGAGGAGCTGGGCAAGTTCGCAGGGGGCGCGTTCTCGGACCCGGTGGTTCAGGTTGGAACGCTGGTCAGCGTGATCGGGTACATATCCTCAACGCAGCCAGGCCTTGGCCTTATCGCGTTTTCCATGATTGTGCCGCAGATCATTATCGTTCTGGTGTCGCAACGCAAAGTGAACACGTTTGTCGCCGAACGCGTCCGCCTTTTGCGCAGCGCCACTGATAGGCTGACCACCGAGGATATCGATGCCGTCGAGCGGGATATCAATGCCCTGTTCGACGACATCTATGACACAAGGCGGCGCATGTTTCTTTGGAAGCTTTCGGCCAAGTTCCTATTGAGCGTAATCAACGGCGCCGGAACCGTAGGTATTCTGATGTTGGGCGGTTATCTGGTGCTGCAAGGAAAGACCGATGTCGGCACGGTGGTGGCCGCGATCAGCGGGCTTGGCCGGATACAGGGCCCGACCGCGTTCCTGATCGCCTTTTACAGACAAGTCAGTGCCAACCGCATCAAATACGAGCTGATGCTAGAACTATTCGGCCCGGACCCCGCGCATTACCGGTACCGCAACAGTGCATAAAAAAGACCGCGCAGCGGCTGCTTGCGCGGTCTGACACAAAAAGCGACGAAACGTCACGCGCGTTCGGAATATTCCATCGTTTCGGTGTTCACGATGATCATTTCATCCTGACCGATGAACGGCGGCACCATGACTTTCACGCCATTGTCCAGAATTGCAGGCTTGAACGAGTTCGCGGCGGTCTGACCTTTTACGACCGGCTCGGTTTCGACAATCTTGCAGGTTACTTTCTGCGGCAGCGTCGCGTTCAGCGCTTCACTTTCGTAGAATTCGACAACAATCGTCATGCCATCCTGAAGGAACGGACGACGCTCGCCCAGCAAATCCGCTGGCAATTCAATCTGTTCGTATGTTTCGGCATCCATGAAGACCAGCATGCCATCGGTTTCATACAGGAACTGCTGATCCTTCTGTTCAAGGCGCACACGCTCAACCTTGTCAGCCGAGCGGAACCGTTCGTTCAGTTTCGAACCATTGCGCAGGTTGCGCAGTTCGACCTGCGCGAAAGCGCCGCCCTTGCCGGGCTTCACATGGTCAACCTTGACCGCGGCCCAAAGGCCGTCGTTATGCTCAAGCACATTGCCGGGGCGAATTTCGTTCCCATTTATCTTGGGCATTACATAATTCCTTCACAAACGGTTGATGCGTCAGTTGCGCCTCCTATATCTGGCGGGAACATACCTGACAAGACAACCAAACCTAGTGCTGCACGTGCAGCGAGATATGCAAGTGACGCAACGCAACTATGCATATTAGCTGTATCCGAATCGCACTTTATCGGTCATAAGGACCGTCACGCCGAAAATTGCAAGAGCAAGAAAAACAAGGAAGACGAGATGAGAGATTTCGTTGACGGCACTGCCTTTAACAACGAACAAGGCAATCGTGCTCGCAAACTTTTCGCGGCCGTTGTGTTGGCCGCACTCGATGACGCCATTGCCGATGACAAGAAGTATGGCAATGGCCCGGAACAAATCGCCCGTTGGGCGCGCTCGCGCGATGGACGCGAAGTGCTGTCTTGCGCGGGAATCGACCCGAACGAGCGGGTTGTCAGCGGACTGATGGAGTTCGTTGGCCGTGGCGTGCGGACCTCGGTCGCGCTGTCGCGTGAAGAAAGCGAGCGTCGCAATGCCGCTCAGCAGGCTGAAGCTGCCTGATCCAAGGCTGTTTCAACTCAGAAAAAACGCGCTCTGCCATCAGAGCGCGTTTTTCTATGCGTATCCCACCACGATCCTGGGCGTCAGGGTGAGTTCAGGGCTTCCCCTGCCCGCCTAAATCAGGTCATCTGCGCCTTGACAGGTAGGAGACAATCCATGGTTCGCGCCATCATGATTCAAGGCACCGGCAGCAATGTCGGAAAATCCGTTCTGGTGGCGGGGCTTGCGCGGGCTTTTACACGGCGGGGTCTTCGGGTTGCGCCCTTCAAACCTCAGAACATGTCGAACAATGCTGCTGTTACAGAAAACGGTGGGGAAATCGGTCGCGCACAGGCCCTTCAGGCACGGGCGGCAAGGCGGGCGACGCATACGGATATGAACCCAGTATTGCTAAAACCTGAAACTGATACCGGCGCGCAGATCATTGTTCAGGGGCAGCGCGCGGGCACCATGAAAGCCGGTGATTACCGCAAGGATAAATCCAGGCTGCTAAGCGCCGCACTGGAAAGCTTTGACCGGCTGTGCAACGACGCGGATCTGGTTCTGATCGAAGGGGCGGGCAGCCCGGCCGAAACAAACCTGCGCAAGGGTGACATCGCCAATATGGGCTTTGCCTGCGCTGCGAACATACCTGTAATACTTGCTGGCGACATTCACCGCGGCGGTGTGATCGCACAGATCGTCGGCACTCAGGCGGTTCTGGACGACGGCGATCTTGCGCGAATTCGGGGCTTCGCCGTCAATCGGTTCAAAGGCGATGTGTCCCTATTTGACGAAGGGCGCGATGATATTGCCTCTCGTACAGGGTGGCCCTGTCTTGGGGTTGTGCCGTGGTTTCATGACGCCTGGAAACTTCCGGCCGAAGATATGATGGACATCCGCTCTCACACAGGCGGCACCTGCAAGGTTGTTGTGCCACAGCTTGAACGAATGGCGAATTTCGACGACCTTGATCCATTGTCGGCCGAACCCGGTGTGAGTGTCGAGATCATTCCGGCCGGACGCGCATTGCCGGGCGATGCCGATCTGGTTTTGCTACCGGGCAGCAAATCCACCATCGGAGATCTGGCCTATTTCCGTGCACAAGGCTGGGACATCGACCTGTACGGTCATGTTCGGCGCGGCGGGCATGTGCTGGGTCTTTGCGGTGGCTTTCAGATGCTGGGCAAGACCATTTCTGACCCCGATGGCGTGGACGGTCGACCAGGTAAGGTCGAAGGGTTGGGGTTGCTGGATGTAGACACGGTCATGGGAGAACAAAAGCAAGTTGTTCTGCGTACGGCCCATGCCTTGCCGGACCGAGAGCCGGTCACCGGATACGAAATCCACATGGGCCATACAGACGGCCCGGATTGCACCAATGCATGGCTTGAGGTCGAAGGCCGCCCTGAAGGCGCGGCCAGCGCAAACGGGCGGATCAAGGGAAGCTATCTGCACGGTATCTTTTCGTCCGACGCATTCCGGGCGCGGTATTTGGCAGCGTTAGGCGTGACCTCGGACCTGTCCTATGAGGACGGCGTCGAGCAGGCGCTGGACGATCTGGCCGATCATCTGGAGCGCCACATGGACCTTGACCTGCTGCTCAGCCTCGCGCAGCCCCCGCACCGTGGCTGAGAGTTACTCCAGATCCTGAGCCGCAAGAGCGCGGGCGATCTCTCGCCTGACCATCTTGCGCACATTTCGTGTAATCCGCTCACCCATCGTTCCTTGCAGCTCGGCGCGGACAACCTCTGCGATCAAGGTGCGCAGAGCGTCTTCATCCATGTCGATCGTCCTGACGTTTTCGTCGGAATCAGGTTCTTCGGCATCAGCATCAGACACAACAGCCTGAGACGACCGGATGAATTCCGCCTGACAAGATGCGTCTTCGTCCTGCTGAACCGCCTCTGGTTCGTCACCACCGGCAGCATCAATCGACATCGCAGCGGCAAATTCTTCTTCGACATCCCATGGCAGCGCGTGTGACGGTGTGCCCGAATATGCATCCTGGCTGTCACCGTCCGGTTCCCACTGATCTTCTGTTTGCGCAATTGCCGCTTCCAGCGCTTCAATCTTTGCACTCAGGCTGCTTGTTGCATCATCCGACGGGGCGTGTTTCGTCTCGGCTGTTTCTGGCTTGTCCTGGTCCGCGTTCGCAGGTTGACCCGTCTGAACGATGTCACAGGTGCGCAACAACATGGGCTTGGCGGCATCTGAAACTTCGGGTTCCGATACAGCTTTAGCGGGAATCACCCCCAATTGATCTGGTGTGCTGATCCGCAAAGCATCAGTAAGCACCAGCCGCCCCGGCTTTCGTGCTTTAGTCGTTTGATCCGAGACGGTTTTATCACGACTGTCTTCACTGACCAGACGTTTGACCGAAGACAGAACGTCTTCGATCCCTGCTTTCACGACATTATCAGACATTGTTCTCTACCGCTCTATCCTTGGATCGAGTGTAGCCAAACAATCCGCGCCTCACAACAAATAGTATTGTCGATCAGTCCCGGCGCAATGCTTTGAGAACGCGATCCAGATCCTTGCTTTGCTTGCTGACCTGTGCCGGCGCATTCTTGACCAGATTGTAATACAAAGTCGGATCATAGATTTGCACCGCCAACCCAAGACGCTCGGCTGTCAGAAGGCCCTGCGCCTGCAACAACTGATAGGCAGCCCGCGACCGTTCGGTGCGCGAAGCGACTTCTGCCAGCTGTGCATCCAGCAAATCCTGCTGTGCATTCAATACATCCAGAGTTGTTCGCGCGCCCAGAGTCGCCTCTTCCCGGATGCCATCAAAAGCCACTTGCGAGGCGTTAACGCGCTCGGTTGATGCCCTCAGGCTGGCGCTGGCCGCCTGAAACGCCGCATAACGGTCGGTCACACCCTGCGTGATGTTCTTTTGAACGTTCAGAAGATTCGCACGCGAGGCATCCCGGCTGGCCATTGCGCGGCGGACATTTGCCGCCAACCGGCCACCCGCGTAGATAGGTTGTGTGAAGTTCAGCGACACGGTCGCGTCGTTCACATAGTCATTGTTGTCATAGCGCTCGGACACGCCAGCATCGGCATTCAGGCTGACATTCGGCCCAAGGTTTGCCCGCTGTTGCTGCACGACCAGATCAAACGCCCTGACCTGATGCTGAGCCGATAGAATGGCCGGGTGGTTGCGTTGCGCCAGATTCACAGCTTCTGCTTCGGAACGCGGCAGATTGGGCAGGCTCGGCTGACCAGCCGTTCGCCCCGGTGCCTTTCCGACTGCATTCACGTATTCGGCTTGCGCAATGCTCAATTCACCGCGTGCCACTGCCAGATCCGCCTGAGAGCTTGCCAGCTGTGCTTCGGACAATGCGACATCCGTCCGGGTTACTTCGCCCACTTCGAAGCGGTCATTCGACGCCCTAAGTTCCTCTGCTGACACATCCACGTTGTTCTGGCGGATCGCCACGGTCTCTTCCTGCAACAGGACGCCCAGATAGGCATTTGCTGCGCGGATAAGAACCTGTTGTTCGATATCGATCAGGGTTTGCCGGGTCGATAGTACCGTTTCCTGCGCCGACTGCTTGCCCAGCACAGACGCGCCGCCATCATACAAAAGCTGGCTCAGCGTCAGGCCCGAAAAGAACCGCGACGGTTCGTTTGTCGTCACGACGTTATTGACCCGTGACCGGGTGTAATCCTGGCTGACCTGCACGGTCCAGTTGATGATTGGTCGCAACGCAGAAAGCGCAATGGCCACATCTTCATCCGCGGCGCGCAGCAACGCCCGGTTCTGTTCAAGCAAACCACTGGTGTTATACGCGCCGATGAACGCATCCGTTATGTTGTCTGCCCACGCTGCACGCCCTGGCATCACGCTCATGGCAAGTCCTGCGGTCACAGCAAACGCCCTGACCAGCTTACCTGTCGCCGAACCACGCATACCAAAATCCTCTCAAACGAAATTACACTGCCCTGCAGGCAGTTTGCGGCCTTCTTTTCAACTAATCAAGGTGATAGAAAAATCTATCGGCGGACTATAGCGAAAATGCACACTCTGCCGAAAAACCTTCCAGAACCGGAGCATTGGCATTGAACACATCACGCCAACTGACGCGACCACCAGTTTTTCGACCGATCCGCACGGTGCCCAGGTTGCCGTTGACAAACAGACACACGATCCGACCGTGATCCTTGAGTTGATCCAACAGGGCATCAGGCACCTGCTCGACACCGCCCTGCACCATGATCGCATCATAGGGGCCGTGTTCCGCCACACCCTGTTCCAGCGCGCCGACGTGGATAATGGCGTTGTGCACGTCAGCTTCGGCCAAGAGGTTTTGCGCCTCGGCTGCAAGGGTTTCGTCGCTTTCAACACCCACAACCAACTCAGCCATCCGCGCGGTGACAGCCGTGGAATACCCCATTGCCGGAGCGATATCGAGGACCATCTCATCCTTGGATATGTTCAGCACGTCCAGCATTTTAGCTAGGGTTCGCGGCTCCAACATGCTGCGCCCGTCCCCCAGATCAATCAGGCCGTCCACATAGGCCGCCTCGCGTTGAGAATCGGGCACGAAGCTTTCCCGCGGAACACTCAGCATCGCCTCAATGATCGGGAACTTGGTGACGTCAGAGGGGCGGATCTGTGTATCAACCATTGTGCGGCGCCGGGCTGCGAAGTCAGTCATTGGATATCTCGTCTCATTCCCAAAGATGTCCGGCTTGTGCCATATCCTGAACCTTCCAGCAACGCCCCTGTTGCCGCAACCTGAATCTTGATCAACTCCTTGGGCGTGGACTTCGGCAAATTTCGATCTTGCCGGCAATTTCGCGCGCAATCCACTGGACGCCCCAGAGGAAAGCTGTTAAAAACCCAGTCACACCACAGCAAGTATTTGATTTTACTTGAAAAGGCGAGTTGGCGGAGTGGTGACGCAGCGGATTGCAAATCCGTGTACACCGGTTCGATTCCGGTACTCGCCTCCAATCCTCCTTATTGTGTTTTTTCTCAATATATTAGACACTTGGAGTATCTCATGGAGGATACTTTGGAGGATACAGGTGCTTGATTACCCCGCGACGACCTTGGCGCAGAACAAAGGTAAATATTACGTTCTCCTGACGATCCCTGCGGAGCTTCGCCAGCATTTCAACGGTAGGAAGCAACTCAAGAAATCCACTGGTACAAGTGATTTGGCTGATGCCAAGCGTAGGCAACACAACATATCTGCTGAACTCTACGCTCAACTCGACAACTGCAAGCCTGATCCACGCGACGTTATCAGTGATCTACTCGGCTGGATCGGTGATGCTGACGAGGTGCAACGCATGGAGGACATCGGGGAACTAGAGGGTCTGATTCAGTACCACAAGAATCTTGAGTACACAGAAGACGAGGACGAAGACTACGTTATCGACGTAATCAACGAAAACGCGGTTGAGGCTCTCAAGATATACCAAGAATGGAAGGCTGGCGGCACCGAGCGGGCGGCTGCGCCGGGAACGGTTTACCTAGCTAACGCTTCTAAAGATTACCTTGAAACCAAGCCGTACAGCACGATCAAAACACAGCGCGAAGCGGAACATGCCCTTGAGCAATTCAAGGACTTCGCGGGGGACATTGCCCTGTCTGACGTCACTGCGGTCAAGGTTCATGAGTTCGCAGAAATCATCGGTGCATCAAAAAGCCGAAAGACCATCGATAAGAAGATCGGCTACGTCCGGCGTATGTTTGATCATGCAGTGCGTAAAGGTTGGGTTCCTCAAAACGTGTTCGCAGGGATCAAGCTGGACAAGAACCTCGGAACCAAAAAACAAAGCTACACACCATTTACCAAGAGAGAACTCAAGGCACTCTTTGAGCAACCCATGGAGCCGCACCTTCGCCGCCTATTGTCGATCTTGACGACCACCGGCATGAGGCTCGACGAGGCCGCTCTATTGACGTGGGAGGACATCAAAGAGGACGAGGAACAAGGCGTTCTATACTTTGACCTCACGGGTGCCATCGTGAAGAACTCGGGGTCTAAGCGGCGGGTACCCGTCCACCCTGCCCTTACGTGGATCGAGACGGGTAAATCCGGTCAGATGTTCCCAGAGTTTCCCCGAGACCGCGATGGTAAGACGCAGGGTCCTGCCTCCAAGGCATTGATGCCATGGGTGCGCAGGGTCACTGAGGACCCCACAAAGGTCGTTCATTCACTTAGGGGGAACTTCAAGGACATGCTGAGGGACGCAGGCGTATCCAAGGAGATAAACGACTTCATCACCGGACACGGTTCGGGCGATGTGGCTGGTTCTTACGGTGAAGGACCGAGCTTGAAGGTTCGGAAGGAAGCAATCGAGAGATTGAAGTTCGAGTACATTACTAAGGTGGTCTGAGGCTTGGGACAGCACCCCCCGGTTCCATCTGCCACCCGGTGATGATCAGGATTTTACACTACTGCCAAGCCGGTAAATTTCCCGCAGAGTAGACTTTGGCTAATCGTTGTAGAGACTCAGCTGCAGCCTTCGGTATGCGTCTGATACGGCGGCAAGGCCTCCGAGTTTCTCTTTGCCCTCGCCAATACTGCCATATCGCGCCACTAGAAATTGGCCCAACTTCTTAGTTGCCAATTCACTCTCACCATCTGTTTCGTAGGCCTTGAGGATGCCGAGCAGCAAGTCTTTAGTCTCCGCCTCAAAGACATCCATCGACCCTTCTCTAACGCGGTCAGCCCTATCGTGTCTCGTCTTGGGGGCGTTTGTGAAAAGGATGTAACTCAGTACATCAAACAGATCGCTCTCCGGAGCATCGACTAACCGCCGAATGTCATCGAGCCTGTCCTTATCATATCCTCGGTCAGACAGTTGTCCGCGAAAGTGTTCGCGGTTGTCAGGGTCGCTCCACACCGTCCGCAGTTGGTCTTCATCCGCAACAATTCCAGAAAGATCACCAAAAAGCCTCTTCAGGAACTCCGCCGCAGAGATCGGTTTGCCCTCGGGACTCCAGTAGGTGGTGGCCGCGATGTATTTGATATTGCGAACTGTCCCATCCGAGAGCGCGACTTGGATCTTCTCTCGGGGGAGGTCATCCGCATCTTCACCGTTTTCTGGTGGTTCGCCTTCATCTATCGGGGGTTCGCTCGGTGGAACACGAGGACCTCGGGGCGCTTCAGGCTCAAGCGGTTCCCCATCCCATTCAGGATCGTTGAAGTTCTCATGCGCTTTCACGAAGTCCCAGATCGTGAAGAAGTCTTTGCCTTCAAAGGTCCGTGTCCCCCGACCGATGATCTGCTTAAACTCGATCATTGAACGAATTGGGCGCATCAGAACGATATGGCGGATGTTCCTCGCATCGACGCCCGTCGAGAGTTTCTGCGAAGTGGTCAGAACCGTTGGGATCGTCTTTTCGTTGTCTTGGAAGTCGCGAAGGTGTTGTTCACCAACTGCGCCGTCGTCGGCAGTCACGCGGTGACAGTAATTTGGGTTCGTGCTGTCCTTAACTTGATTGATGAGGTCACGTACGAGAGCTGCGTGATCCTGTGTAGCACAGAACACCAACGTCTTTTGTCGCTGGTCGATCTGGCTCATGAATTCCTGCACACGGCTCAGCTCGCGCTCTTCAATCACGATACGGGTATTGAAATCGCTCTCGGTGAACGCTTCACCGGCCTCGATGTCGCCGACAATCACTTCATCGGAGCCGTCATAAACATACTCATCAATGGTGCTTGCCATCTGACGCACCTTGAAAGGCGTCAGGAAGCCGTCCTCGATACCGTCCCGCAGTGCGTAGGTGTAAGCCGGTTCGCCGAAGTAAGCGTAGGTATCGGCATTGTGCTTGCGCTTGGGGGTAGCCGTCAGGCCAAGCTGTGCTGCAGGTTCAAAATACTCCAGCAAATGACGCCATTCGCTCTGGTCGTTCGCACCACCTCGGTGGCACTCATCGATCACAATGAAGTCGAAGAAATCCGAGGGATAATCCATATAGACCGGATCACCTTCACCCGTCATGAAGGTTTGGAAGATCGTGAAGAACAGGCTCGCGTTCTTCGGAGGCTTGCCACCGTTCTTGCGGATCGTGTCGGGGTCTATGCGAGTAACCGCATCGTTCGGGAACGCCGAGAATGCGTTGTAAGCCTGATCGGCGAGGATATTCCTGTCAGCTAGGAAGAGGATACGCGGTCGCCTGACCGGCTCACCTGACAGGTTCCACTTTGACTGAAATAGTTTCCAAGCGATCTGGAAGGCTATGGACGTCTTTCCTGTTCCGGTTGCAAGCGTCAGCAATATCCGCTTGTCGCCATTTGCTAGAGCTTCCAAGGCGGCTGCAATAGCGTTGTGCTGGTAATAGCGCAGCTCCCACTTGCCGCCGTCTGTCTCGAAGTCTACAGCACCGAAGCGTTCGCGCCAGTCATTCTGAACGGCGAACGTACGATCCCAGAGTTCATCGGGTGTGGGAAACGGCAACGCCATGTCGCCTTCTGCTCCAGAGAGCATATCGATCTCGTACCACTTCAAACCGTTCGAAGCATAGGCGAAGCGAGACCCGAGCCGTGATGAGTAATCCTTTGCCTGACCGACGCCGTCACGGTGGCTTTTGCCTGCTCGCTTGGCCTCAAGCGCCGCCAGCTTCTGGCCCTTGTACATCAGAACATAATCAGCTGAGAGACCTCTTCCACGCGTACCGCCTGACTGTATGCGTCCCGGGCAAATCAACTCTTCCCGAATGCGAGACCCTTCGACAACTCCCCATCCAGCGGCTTGAAGCGCCGGGAGAATACGGTTGGTGCGGGTTTCCGCTTCTGTCTCGTCGTGGATGCTCATGGTTTCCTGTGTTGCCTCACATGCTCTCGCCATGATCCCTGTCGTTGCAATGCATGATCCACTTCGTCGATGCTGTGTCCAGTCAATGAAACCAACTCTTCGAAGGCGCAACAGAATTGCTCGTACATCTGGGCAGAGTTGGCATCCGATACCCTGAAGTCATAACGCGGGGAGGTCCCAGTCCTATCAGGAAACATGGAAACGTTCAGATGTATGACAGGTGCTTTGAGTAGCAGGTTCATCGAACAGCCTGTCCATTGATCAACAATGTACCCTTGGGGGTTATCGGCAGACGCCTTTGCACGGCCCAAAAAGTAGATGAGCTTTGTATAGTAGGCCGGTCCAACTCCGGGCATCTTCCCTTGTCCACGGAGAATTCGAAAAGCCTCATAGGCATCTGCTCTATTCACTTCGCCAGCCCGAATAGCCTCTGCAACACTGAGCCACCCGTTTGATGCGGCCTCGAAAAAGGCTTTGTGATAGGCCATGTTCATACCGCCCCAAGCTAAGGCTGCGGCAGCTACGTCAGCAGTTCCCACGTCAGGGTTACCTGCTATACGAAAGACCTCGTCTCGGCCTATTTTCGGCGGTATTGCGGGCGCGAGGCTCGCGTTGTTCACTCCCCGCAGCCCAATGCAGAACTTGTCCCATGGCTTACCCCCGGGATCGTCAGGGCGGAGTTCTACTGAAAAGCTATTTTGAAACGCTTCAAAATGCGGAGCCATCGCTTCGATCATGTCAGTTCACCCGCGAAGGCTTTCTGCAGGAGTGACTGGCGGAGGTCTTCGAGGCCTTGGAGTTTGTTGGAGTAGGCTTCCGAAAGCTCGTCAAAGCCTTCCTTTACAATCGACAAACGCTCGACAGTCTTGGCCTGCGCCTCAATGCACGGCAGTGAGAAACTAAAATCCCTAATTTGCGTCGGGCTGATGTGAGGGACACCTGTGCCAGTCTGGATAGAAAGCACATAACGCTCAAAAGACTTGCTACCGATCAGCAGCGCCAAAAAGTTTTTATCAAGAGATGCCAAACAACGAATCCTTGCTACACGTTGCACCAAAAGGCTTGGGACGTCATCATCCGAAAGCACCGCAAATTTAATGCCCGCTTTGATCCAGGTGCGGTCCATTGCGATCAATACGTCGTCGGCCGCTAGCTGGAATTTTTCATATGCCTCGCAATCGTCGAGAGGCCAATACTTAGCGCCTTCCCACCGAACTGCTCCAGGAACGATGTTGTCGCCCCGCATTAACCGCATTGCGTCGCGGTCTTCGGTATAGCCCTTGCTCTTAAAGGCAAAACCAGCCAGCAAGTCTATATGTTCGCCAAGGCTGGTTTCTTTTGATTGTCCTACGGCTTCAAGTTCAGCTTCTACGGAGTTTTCAAACAACTCCCGCGCACTCTGCAGGTTCGCCTCAGCGTTCTCCTTGGCGCGAGCCAAACCCTCGAAGGCTTCGTCCAGTACCGCAACGATTTTTCGTTGTTCTTCGAGGGGTGGGATGGGGATGGAGAGAGACTTGATAACGGGCATATCCAGTTTGTGGACTGTTGCCCCCCTTGTTACTCGATCCAAAAGTAGAGGTTCGACGGCTTGGAAATAATAGGCGAGGAAACGGCAATCTAGTCGCTTGTCGGGAATGATTGCCTTGAGGTCTTGATTGACCGTTAGTTCTCGACCCGCGATTGCGATAGGAATTGTTCGGGCCAAGATGCCTGATCGCACTACGATCAAGATAGCGCCCTCAGGTATTCTTTTTGCGGCTGACTTTTCGACGGCAATATCGGTTATATAGTCAATACTGTCCGACACTACGTCAGACTTCATGTCCTTTGGCGAAACCCACGGAATGTCACCGCCCCAAAAACTTGTGTTTTGCTTTGAAGGAGTGCCGCCGCCAGTGAATTTACACACATCTCCAAGTGGTTTCGCTTCCCAGCCTACTTTGATGAAGTCCTTCACAGCATCCCCCGGATGTCTTCGAGGATCTTGGCTGTCTCAGCATCTCGCGCCAGCATGTCCGCAATGATTTCCTCAGGAGACCGCAAGGGAGCCTCCTCAGGTGCATTGGGGTTCTTCACTGATAGATCGTAAGTTTCTTCATCAAGATCGGCTCGTTTCACGATCCAGCTCTGTGGCCCGTTGGGTCTTGTCTTCTGCAGCTCCACAAACTCAGCCAGATCGTCATCGTTGAGTGGATTGGTCTTACCCAAGCTGCGACCGGGATCGAGCTGATAGAACCAGATGTCTCTTGTGGGTGCGCCCTTCTCGAAGAACAACACCACCGTCTTCACACCAGCACCCTGAAAGGTCCCTTGCGGACAGTCGAGGATAGTATGCAACTCAGCCGCTTCCAGCAGCTCCTTGCGTAAGGCTATCGAGGCGTTGTCGGTGTTGCTGAGGAAGGTGTTCTTGATAACGACCGCCGCTCTGCCACCAGCTCGCAGCTTGCGAATGAAGTGCTGGAGAAAGAGATAGGCTGTCTCTCCAGTTCTGATCGGAAAGTTCTGCTGCACCTCTCGCCGCTCTCCGCCCCCGAAAGGAGGATTGGCGAGGATGATGTCGTGGCGGTCCTTCTCTTGGATATCCATCACGTTTTCATTGAGCGTGTTGGAGTGGATCAGGTTGGGTGCCTCGATCCCATGAAGGACCATATTCATGATACCGATGACGTAGGCGAGACCCTTCTTCTCCTGCCCGTAGAAGGTGTGGGTCTGCAGCGTCTCGAAGTCGGACGCCGACAGTTTGTCAGTGCGCATGTAGTCGTAGGCTTCACAGAGGAAGCCAGCGGAGCCTACTGCGCCGTCGTAGATCGTTTCACCTATCTTGGGGTCAGTTACCTTGATCATTGCCCGAATAAGCGGACGAGGGGTGTAGTATTCGCCCCCATTGCGACCTGCATTACCCATGCGACGGATGCGGGTTTCATACAGCTCTGAGAGTTCGTGGCGTTGGGCTTGGGTGTTGAATGACAAGCCGTCTACTGCCTCCAGCACGTCTCGAAGGATGTACCCGGAGCGAAACTTGTTGCGCAGCTCGGTGAACACCTCACCGATCTTGTACTGGATCGTTTGCGGACCGGTGGCAGACTGACGGAAGGCCGCGAGATACGGGAACAGCTCCTGATCCACGAACTTGATCAGGTCATCGCCGATACGTGCTGTTTTGTGATCGAACTCACCGTTGACCTTGGGTGCCGCCCAATTGTCCCAACGGTAGTCGCCTTCGATAATGGGCGAGTAGTCTTCGCCATCAAGTTCGGCTCTGTCGCGTCGCTCGCTTTCGAGGTCATGCAGATACTTCAGGAATAGGACCCAAGATGTCTGCTCTACATAGTCCAGCTCGTTGGCGATGCCATCTTCGGCGCGGAGGTCCCGCTCGATCTTGTTGAACGCGTTCTCGTACATGTCTTCCTGCTCATTTTGTTGTCGGCAGAGTTTCACCTGAGGGTGCAAAGATCAACAGTGTTCAGCTCAGAAAAGCATTGCCGACAACTACTGAGGTGTTGGGTATTGATGAGGTTTGATAGAAGGTTCGCCCTGCCCCAAATTCGTTCAAGCGCACAGTGTTTGAGGCTTGGCGCTTTCATCACTTCAACCCCTCGGGCATCGTCAAGCCACAAGTCCGTGCAATCGCGCGAATGTCTGCGTTCATGAAGTCGTATGTTTTGGATAGGACAGAGACGATTTCGACCCGTTCGATGTACCCCGGTTTACTCATCCGGTTGGGGTAAGCCACCTCGATCTGACGGGCTTCTTCACGTATCTCTCGGGCAACCTGATCGAGGGCCGCAAGGATGGACAGAGTGCGCGTCCAGCTTTCGCTTTCGTCGGTCACTGGTCCCGGTGTGGGGTTGGTATCTGATGTCATGTTGAGTCCTTTGAAGTTGCGGCTTCACTGAGCCGTTGGGTTGAACATTGAGTGCTGCATGAAGATCGACCGGGCATCCCGATAGAACTCAGCCTTGGGCAGGGTCGTGCCTTTCGACCGGCGCAACATGTCCCGCCAGATCGGCAGCTGTGTGTGGGGGTCGAGAGGTTCCTCGGTCAGATGCTCGAGGGCGATCACTGCGGACTGGTCGTAGCGATGCCGGGTACGTTGGCCTTGAAGCCGCGTGAGCATCTCGTCGATCTTCCGGTCGATAACCTCATCGCGGCGTTTGGCGATCAGACTGTCTGCCTTGGTCATCGGGGTGGATGACTTTGAGATCGCGTCGAGGTCTGCCGTGTGCTGGCGGGTTCTACCGTGCAGCGGGGTATGTTTCTGGTAGTGACGTTTGGCGTCACCGATTGTGATGGCGTTGGCCATTTGGGGGGTCCTTTGGAATGCCCTCAGATCCCCTAAAACAGCACTTGCCTACCGACCCCTGCGGAGGGTCGATTTTAGCCTTGGAAAAGCTAATGAAATCAATGGATCACGGGAGGTGTTTTCGGGGGTCGAGGGTGGTTGTTTGGATACTCAGACGTGTCAGTGCAAAGCGACCGCTTCGAGTTCGTCCTCGATGATCTCCTCGAGATACTCAGGGCCACCTGCAAGGTGAACGAGTGCCTCTTGAGATTGGGCATAGCCGATGGCAAGCGACCACCGCCAATCGGTTATCGTCTGCCGGTGAACAAGCGCAGCGATGGCATAACCCATGTCGCTACCTGCGTGTAACTCTGAGGCGACCCGCTTGAGCAACTGAATGCGGGGCAGCAGGTCTTTGACGTACCGCCTTTGGTTCGACCGCTTGTTGATCTCGGCGCGTTTCTGCGAGGTGTACTTGCGGTAGTAATACTTGCGAGCGCAGTTTCCATGACAGTAGATCGCGCTGCGTTGCTTGTGAGATGGAATTGGTCCTGCACAGTGGCGGCAGCTGCGGGTTTCCTCGGGTATTTCGGTTTGGTTTTTCATGGGGTCAGCTTTCTTATTGTTGTTCTTGGGCGTCTTTAAGCGCCTGTCATCATCGCCTCAGCACGGTCTAGGAGTTCTTCGAGTTCGGCTTCTGCGGCTTCGTCTTTCTCGTTCTGTGCGAGGGTGTACTTCTCTAGGCTCTCGTCGATCTCGAGTGGAACACCAAGAGTATCCGCGAGCCTCTGGTAAAGTTCCTCGAGGGCGGCGCGTTGGGTAGATGTCAAAGTCTCGGAGAACTTGCCTGTCTCACGATCCCGTCCACCAACCACGCCGACTTGAATATGGCTTCTCGTGAAGTTCTCTCGACCGATGGCACCGACCGACAGCGGGTGGCGGCAAACCTCTACCGTTCCATCGACAAGCACCAAGTAGTGATAGCCGATCCCGAAACGACCGGTCTTGGCGTGTTCAGCGTCGATTATCGCCGCGTCTATTCGTGGATCGGCTGGGTGATGGGTGTAACGAACCATCAGACCCGTGGTTTTCTCGCGGGGCAACGTGGCGAACATTGTTGTTCTCAGGTATGTATCGGCTCTCTTGATCTTGAGCATCGGCCTTGGTTCCTTTCTTCACACGTTCTGCCCATGCTTCGAGTTCACTGAGCGTCAACCGCCCGGTCCCTGTTGGTGAAAAACCGTCTTCGATCAGATCGACTGTCTCGTTAAAGTAATCGGGGTCAGCGCAGGCACGGGGTTGGATACGGTTCAGGACCAGATCGATATCTGTGTCCCAAACCATGTCTGATAGATTGGTCATTCGTACTGATACCGAAGGTTAGTGACCAAGCTGTTCACGGATGTGCTGAGCGAACTCGGCCCAAGTGATGCCATCGGCTTTACCTGCGGCACGATCCACAGCGAACTGGCGCACCACGCGGTCAACTCCTGGATTTGTGGCTGACGCCTGTGTCAGGAAGTCAAAACCATCCTGCCCGAGTTCCTGCATTGCACTCTGCGTTGCGGCCTTGGTGATTGTGCTTTGTACATTCTCGAACATCGCGCGGGTGTCGCCGGACACGTCCAGTTCTGAGACCGAACCATCAGCAAGACCGCGCATGGTTTCGGCAGCTTGGTCTATGGTCATACCGGACATTGCCAATTGGCCGAATGCCACTTCATACTCTTGGGCCTCACCCAACTCCATGACACCGTCATCAAGTGAAGCGTTAAGACCATCGATCACGCCGTCAAACTCAGCGACACCGGTGTTGCTACCTTGGGTTTGCTCAGACGCCTTTTCCTGCGCTGCACCGTGTTCCTGTGCGGCCCGTTGAGCAGCACCGAAAGACAACTGTTCGTCAAAGGCTGTGTTCAACAGACCGAGTTGTCGGGCTTGTGCGACGGTCAACTCCATGCCATCGACGGTCATCAAATCGTTGTCGTTGAGGTCAGTCGTCGAGTGTACCTCGCGGTTGAAACCGCCAGTGCGCACGGTGACGCCGCCATTCGAGTAGTCTGAACTCGAGGCATACCCTTTCGAGGATGGCATCGATTGTTCAATGGGTCCGTCACTTCCGAACGTGACTCTTTCTACTGTCATTTTCCTTGGTCCTTTTCAGTTGAGGGATTACGCCAAGCCAAGTTCGATCTCGGCCAATTGTTGCGGCGTTGGTGGGTTTTGGGTTTCTACGAATGGCAGGCCGTCGATTGCCTTGCCTTCGTCCAGACTCATCAGGTGTACCGGGCAGAGCTTCGAGATTGCCTCGACCGAGTATCCCCTCAGTCGAATGCGGGAATACGCGAGGACGAGACGCAGCTTCGTGTCATCGTCCAAGTCCCTTTCATGTATCTGCGAAAGCGCAGAGACCTGTCCGTCCCTTGCGCACAGCTCGAGCCATGCGACACCAACAGCCGATGCCTTCGTCTTTTCGTTCATGAGTTTTGTACCTTTGGGTTTCGCGTTGCTGCGTTTGTCGAGTTCTGCCTCGAGGAGCAGCACCTTGTTCTTCCATCGAGCGAGTGTCTCCTCAGCCTTGATGATCTCGCGTTGTTCAGAGGTGAGTTCGGCCTGCCCAATCCCATGAGCTTCCGCACAAGACGAGCAATTGTATTCATCACCGAACGGTGCCGGGAACTTCACGCCGCAGGAGATGCAGGTCTTGTAGGTAATCCTGCGGTTCTCAGCGATGCACGTCTCGCACCTCGACGCTTTCGGTTTGTGGGTTGCGTGTTCTTCACCACATGCGTTGCAGGTCTTGAGGTACATCTGCCGGGGTGACTTCTTCGACTTGGCAACGGGCATCGTCGTGGTCCTTACATGTCAAACAGCCAGTCCGCAGACGGCATCGGAGGTGCGTGTGGTTTGGGCGGGGGCGACGGTCGGGGTGTCCGATCTGACCCCGAAGTCGTGGCGGCTGGGTCGATGCCTTCGGGATAGACCCCGGAGATCAGACCAGAGGACCTGCGAAGTGCCTTGTGGTATCTCGGGGGTACGTGGGGTGAACGCGGTAACTTGTGGTCGAATATCGAGTCACCGAGGAAGTCGGTACGCATCGACCGGATTGGTACCGAGACCGGTGGGAATACCTCACCAGACGCGAGGAGACGTCCATAGGTGACAACAATGAATGCTGTTAGGTCACGGTCAGATCGACGTAGACCGAGCTTCTCAGCAGCCTTGAGCGTGGCTGTGCCGACAACGGCAAAGTCAGCGTAACTCAGGCGGTACTTCGAGTATTGGACATCGCCGGTCAGCACCTCATCCTTGCGACCGGGAGGGACGCAAAGCCCCTGACGGCCCATGTAAGTCCCTCCTGCAAGGAAGACGTTATAGCGGTGTCCCGTATCGAGGAACTCTCGGGCAAGAACGTAATGGACGAAGGCCCTGACAATGGCTGAAGCGTTAGGCTCGTGTCGTCTGCCGATGAGGAGATGCGGCAACCGCTCCCTTGCTCTGCCGTATCTCAGTACGGCCATCCTGTATGTGGGTCGATCTGACCAATCACCGACACGATGCCGCCCACCTCGGATTAACCTGACGGCCTCGACAACCTCTGATTTTGTCGGCTTGGTCTTCCTCAAGACCGACCGGGCAACTGTGTTGATAGCGTGACCAGGTATGAAGCCCCCAAGTGGAACCCCTCGGCTCCTGACGACCGACTGACAGCGGGAACACAAGCCCCACCGCTGGGGTAGCCGTTGGGTGATCTCATAGGCAGGAAGCGGATTAGTGCATGTAGCGGAGGCACAGACGCCGTAGAGGCTGGTAATCATGACGGCCTCGCTGAACGGTTACGCTGGGTTGTGCTTTGGGGATACTTAGGGGGCGTCCCACCAAGGAATAAAGAGACGCCCCCATCAACCCGCCCAGATGCACAAGCTGACAGTGCATCACGGGCGAGATGAAACGGTAAAAGGTCTCACTACATCGACCCGTCAGTAACGACAGGGATGCGTGTGAGACCTGAACCAACATCGACCAAGGACCAAGGTCGAAGCGGCATAAGGATTAGGATTGATGGTTGTCGGTGATGGACATTCACCCAACGTACACTGATGGGGAACCGTGAAGCCTCGAGAGGAAGCTGATCGTGTAACTAGAGGTAAATCTCATTGTATCTGTTACTCATAAGCGTGCAGTAATTCCAACCCATTGATTTACAACGAGGTGTACCGAGGGTGTCATCGACCGGTAATGATCATCATCGATCATCAACACAGAGGAGTTACCGAGGGTGAACCTATGGGGGAACTCTGGGTGATACCTTGAGGTATAACTTTTCGTTTCTTCTCTGTCTCATAAGGGTGCACTAATTCAAATCCCCTTGTTTCATTGGGTTTCTGGCACCCGAGTTCCCTCATCGGTCATGGGGTGATCCTCCGTCCTTGCGGATCGACGGTAGGACAACCTGAGTGACCCAGTTTTGGAACGCACGGGCCTCGGGTTTGTCGGAGCGCATGATGATCTTGTAGAGGCCGCTCTCAGAGATCAGCTTGTTGGGGCGTCCGCGTGTACCACCGTTCAGTCTCAGTAGCCTAACTTCCGTCTGACCTAAGTTAGACGTCGCGTTGGTAACATTCTTGATGGCGAGAACGTCCAACACGTCCTTGGCGACGAACCACGGGTTCCCGTCGATCTCCACGACGCGGATGGTGTTGACCTCGCAGGTCCTCGACCTTCCATCTTGGCTCCTGTGAGCCTTTGATTTTATTGGGAAATAAGAGGCTAAAAACAGAGGTCAGGTAGGGTGACCTACAAAACGCTGTTTTAGGGGTTTAAGAGCCTCGGCCAGATGGACACCAGCCGAGACGTTTTGGGGTTAATTCAGAAGTCAGCTGTAATTGACCCTACTGTGGCAAGCCCATGCTTCTCGCGACGGTGAGCAGGTCGTCGATCTTGTTCTCCAACGCGTAGAACTCGTCGTCGGTGTATTGATCAGCAAGTGATCCCATTGCTACCGCGTGTTCTTCTCGCAGATCGGCGATCTTCTCATCGATGGCGAACGCAATTGCATCTTGGGTGTTCGCGAAGTGTGTCAGTGTCATTTGGTAATTCCCTCTATTCCGTGTCTTATGGGACCTGAATAGAGGCGCGGAATCATCGATGTCAATAACAATTGCGCGGCATTTGTGTAAGGATTACAATATGTTAACCCCTACGATATCGCAAGTATCTGTGGTGAGGAATAAGGCTATACCGCCCTTAGTTTGAACATCCAGACCACCACGCTGGAAAGGACAAGAACAAGCCAAACACACGACGAACTGAGCCACCTAACCGACGCGCTTGTCTAAGTGGTGGCCAAGAGTATGCTCATGCCCCGCGCATGCAACTCAAGGTCAAACCCCGCGTGATCCCGCTAGGTCATGGACATCATGACACTTAACATAATCGCCATTATTGACTCATTGAGACTGAGCAATATCAACTACTTAGATGATCGGACATGACTTACGCCTCCCGAAGCACAAGATGTTGTGCCGTCGGTGACCTCTGGGTTATCTGCGAGGCGCTCATCCCCTGCCCGGTCGAAGGGCGTACCCTGGGTGGTGACTGATGAATTTACTGGGGGTTCACTGAGGGGGTAGGGGGGGGCCGGGGAAAGGATCACGTAATATTAACCCGCTCAGATTTTTGGCTCAAAATCCGAACGTGTCATACGCAAGTCACCGCCCCACTCACTCTTGTTACTTTTCCGCCTTTTTAACTGGTTCTACTTTAGGCTAGACAGATGGCTCTCCAAGTTTCCCAACAGACCACGAAGCGCCAGTTGGAAATCCATATTTCTCTTCGTCCGATTCACTACGGCCTCTTCAAAGTACCATGCACTTTTGAACCGCATCGCCTCGGCAATCGTCTTTGGTATTCTTGTGTGTTTGATAGCATATCTACTGACGATGAAATCCAAGTCATTTCGGTTTTGCGCATCAGTAAGTTTGTCCAGTTCTGTTTTGAACGTTGTCTCTTCCGATACGACGATTCTTGCGCCTTCCGTCTGCTTGATCTGACGCCAATCTGGAAGTTTTCTAAGAAAACGGTTTCTTGCTGAACGTTCAGCGCGTCGTGCGGCTAGGTCTTCTTTTGTATCGGTATCAAGAACGGCTAGAGCAGCGCGTTGTGCGTCCTCTGACATCTTCTTTGCATCACTACCAAAGACCTCAGCTTGAACCAAAGCCATCTCATTTACTGAACATGAAGAATAGAATACGGATTCAATCGAACTTCGTTCGAGCGCAAAAACTTTCTTTGACTCGAGCGCGGACACTTCATCATCCGTTCTATCATCCCTATCGATCAATCCAATAGGGCTAAGCCAGTGTAGTCCAGTGGTCCCTTCAAGCCCCGCAACAGAACGCTCCACCTCACGGCAACTTCCACGTGGAACGACCGAAACCTCGGGATACAACGCCGAAACAAGAGGGAAATCCAAACTTCCACCGGCGTTGCCTTCAATAAACAACAACCTGCGACGGGCACCAAGTATAGCCCTTCTGATTTCACTGGGCACTTCGACACCCGGCATAAGTACGTCGATGTCCCAGCCATTTGCTCGCGCTCCCGTCCAACTACAACTTCGCACGATCACGACCTTCGCATCGGGATTACAACTAGGGAGTTCTGGCTCATGTGTCGCAATAACGAAACAGCAGTCTTTTCTCTTCTCAAAAAGCGCGGACAACATCGGTTCCGTTATTGCCCGATGCAGGTGCCGTTCTGGTTCATCAATGAGGAACAGTGTTCCGGGCCTTGCAGTTAAAACCTGCGCGGCGATCATTACCGCGTTTCTCTCGCCATCCGATAAGAGCGGAATGTTGAAAGTCGGCCCACCGCCGTGACTCGCTAAAACGTCACCAACGTCATTTATGGAAAGCTGAACTGACAAAGAACTGAACGACAAAATATCGTTCAATGCCTCCAAAGGAGATGGCCTTTTGGCATAGATTTTTGCGGATTCAAATTGGTCGCTTTTTAAGAGTTCCAGAACATCTCGACCTACAGAGTTTTGAGCGTTAGCCAGATCAAACAAGGCAATCTGCGTTCTATGAGAGGCGTAATCATCTTTCCAACGTGCTTCGTCTTGCTTGTCTCGAGCGTTGATAGTGCTTTGAAGCTCCATTCTGGCTTTTGGGGTTACGTCAACAGAACTTGAGTTCAACCAAGACTGTCGGTGGGCTGCTATCTTAACTACGGACGGCGCACCCGCTGTCTGATACAACTGCGTAATTAGTGCAGACTTCCCTGACCCGTTTGCGCCCACTACAAATACAACCTGCCCCTCAAAAAGTGGGATATTGGTTTCCGCGAGTTGATCTACGAGAGATGGTATTTTCCAGTCGTGTCTCATTATTATTTGCCACCCTTTGCCGCCTCAAATCTTGTTGAAAACAATTACCTAAATCCAATCCTGCTATCGATGGTGTTTACGCACAAGAGAAAGCTCTAAGATATGGTGTGATGATTAGAATGTAGAAGACCCACTGCATCTAGGATGGATCGAGGAAGTCAGCTTTACAAAACTGAACACTCGTTAACAAAATACAAAAGGGAGGATACAAGGCGGATAATCAGGAGGATATCAATAACTTAACTTATTATTTTTATTAAGTTTTTACTTTCATCTTATAATCCGGTACTCGCCTCCAACCACATCCTAATCGCTGACTTAACCCCGCAGTACGCGCGTGCGACGCTTGGTATTTTCAGACGTTCATGGCCCGCGATTCTGTCGAATTGCGGGCCAGATATTGCGTGTTTTTCGGAACTCCTGCCTACCCCTGCTCGTTCACGGGGCGCGATTTTGTCTGGTATATGCTTTACGTTCAGGCGCGCCCTTGTGGCACAACCTCGTATCCCGGCTCTTCCGGCTCATCATCCGTCATTTCGGCTGGAAAGCCCGGGGCGGTGATATCCAGGCCGGTTGCCTCTTCCAGCCGTTTGATAATATTTGGTGAAAGCTCGCGTTCGCCATAGCGCGCGATACCATCGTTAAAGATGCTGATCATCACCGGGTTTATTTCCAGCGGCACCCCGGCGCGGTCGGCGACCTCCTGAAACAGACCGATATCCTTCTTCACCAGATCCATGGTGAAGGAAATATCGCGCGACCCGTTCAGGATGACCTGACTTTCGGTTTCGTGCACGAAGGACGTGCCGGACGAGATTTTGATCGCCTCATAGGTCGTGTTCAGATCCATCCCCGCAGCCTTTGCCGTAACCAGTGCTTCGGCGCAGGTGATCAGGTTGGCGGTGGCAAGATAGTTGGTCATCACTTTCAGCACCGACGCCGAGCCCAGTTCACCGGTGTGCAAAACCCGGCGGCCCATTGTCGTCAGGAACGGCAGAATTCGTTCAAACGTTTCCCGGTCGCAGCCCGCAAAGATCGAGATATTGCCCGTCGCGGCACGGTGGCACCCGCCAGAAACCGGGCAATCGACGGCCGCACCGCCGCGCGATATGACTTCGGCACCCAGGTGTTTGACTTCGGCCTCGTCCGTGGTCGACATCTCCATCCAGATCTTGCCGGGGCCCACTTCGGGCAACATCTCCTGCATGACTGCGTCCGATGCTGCCGGAGACGGCAGACAGGTGATCACCGCATCGCAATCGCGCATCAACTGGGCGGGCCCTTCTGCCGCCTTTGCGCCTTTGGCGACAAACTCGGCCACCAGATCCGCGTTCAGGTCATGCACAGTCAGATCAATGCCGTTGCGCAAAAGGGATCCCGAAAGCTTGCCGCCTACGTTACCCAGACCGATAAATCCCACTTTCATATGACGCATCTCCAAGTTCGTCGTTTTCCCGTCATGCGACCATATACCGAACACGTTCTTCATGCCGCCGAACGACGCCTACAGGTCGCTTTTTTCACCTTGGCTTATTTGTTGCGCGCGAACCGCTTGACAAGCGGGTCAGCGGTGCCGCATGTCCCTGTCGTTGGTGTCGGCGACAGCCGATGAAAAGGGAATGCGTCAACGGTTCATCCGCCAAACGCAGCCGCCCCCGCGACCGTGACCGGAGAGGATGCCCAATGCCACTGGCCTGTGCCGGGAAGGCGGGACATCCGACAGAGCGACCGCTCTGGCATCCGCAAGCCGGGAGACCTGCCAACACCCGAAGTTGAAACCGGGCGGGGTGTTCCGGTGTCGGGTCCATGTGCAGACGTGGTGCCCGCATGAAACCCCGTCCCCCGCGAAGAGGATTTGGGGGGATGAGAGACATGACCGAGACCGCACCGGTAGAATTACTGGTCTGCACGACTTGCCGCCGGGGTCTGCCCTTCGAGGATGATGCTGAGCGTCCCGGCACATTGTTGCACAAGGCCTTGGAACAGGCTGCCCTGCCAGATGGCATCATTCTGAAACCTGTCGAATGCCTTTCGAACTGCGATCAGGGCTGTTCCATCGTTCTTCGGGGCGGGCCGGATCGCTGGACCTTTGTTTACGAGAACCTGAACGAAGTCGATCACGTCGATGTCATCATCGATGGTGTGACCAAGTATCTGGCCACAGACGATGGTCTGGTGAAGTGGCGCGACCGTCCTGAACATTTCCGCAAAAACTGCGCCTCGCGCATTCCCCCGATTGGAGGCTGAGATCATGTCGAACCTAGAAAAACTTCCCGTCACCGTGATCACCGGCTTTCTGGGCTCGGGCAAAACCACGCTGGTGCGCCATCTGATGCAGAACCCGCAGGGAAAGCGTCTTGCGATTGTTGTTAACGAGTTTGGCGATGTGGGTGTTGATGGCGACATTCTGAAATCCTGCGCGATACCGGATTGCCCTGCGGAAAACATCATGGAACTGGCAAACGGCTGCATTTGCTGCACCGTGGCCGATGACTTCATCCCGACCATCGAGGCGCTGATGGCGCTGGAACCGCGCCCGGATCACATCCTGATCGAAACATCCGGCCTTGCACTACCCAAACCGCTGCTGAAAGCATTTGATTGGCCTGATATCCGTTCGAAAATCACCGTTGATGGCGTGATTGCGCTGGCCGATGCCGAGGCTGTGGCCGCCGGTCGCTTTGCTCCGAACGTTGAAGCGGTGGATGCCCAACGGCTGGCTGATGACTCGATCGATCACGAAACACCCTTGTCCGAGGTGTTCGAAGATCAAATCTCGTGCGCGGATATCATCCTGCTGACCAAGCCCGATCTGGCAGGTCCCGAAGGTGTCGCGAAAGCCAAACAGATCATCGCCACCGAGGCGCCGCGCCCGCTTCCCGTCGTCGAGGTTGCAGAGGGTGTCGTCGACGTACGTGTCGTGCTTGGCCTTGAGGCTGCCGCCGAAGATGACATGGACGCGCGCCCGTCACATCACGATGGCCATCACGATCATGAGCATGACGATTTCGAGAGCATCATCGTCGAGTTGCCGGAACAGACCGACCCTGCGGAACTGGTAGCCAGAATCGAACGTCTTGCGACTGAGCTGAATATCCTGCGCGTCAAAGGCTATGCCGCCGTCGCTGGCAAACCGATGCGCCTGCTGGTTCAGGCTGTCGGCGCGCGGGTTCGTCACCAATACGACCGCCCGTGGGAGCCCGGTGAAGAGCGCCGCTCGCGCCTGGTCGTGATTGCCGAGCATGACGACATCAAAGAAGCCGAAATCCGTGATATCCTCGTGGGTGTGACCGAGGTTGCCGAGTAAGTCATGCACGTCGTCTTTCGCGAAAGCCACGGGCTCGAGGAAACCGAGACCCCAACCGATCTGGGCCAAAGCCCGGGTGATCTGGTTGTGCTGTCCTTTTCCGACAGTGACCTGGGCGCTTTCGCGGCGGGCTGGCATCGCGGCGGCGGGCCTGAGGGGCGGATGCCCACGATGCGGCTGGCCAATCTTGCGGCGCTGAAGCACCCTCTGTCCGTCGATACCTATGTCGAACAGACACTTGAGGGCGCAAAGGGCATCCTGATCCGTCTGATAGGTGGCGTGCCCTATTGGTCTTACGGGCTGCAACAGGTTCTGGCACTGGCGCAAGCCAAAGGCATCGCGTTAGCCGTTTTACCGGCGGATGGGCGTGAAGACACTCGGTTGGATGAGTATTCGACCCTGCCCCTCTCGACCCTGAGGCGGCTGGCACATCTGTGTGACACCGGCGGCGAAGTCGCCGCGCAGGCCGCATTGGCCCAGATGGCCTTGGCAGCAGGGCTTTATGCCGGGCCAGTGATGGGCGCGAAAACCCTGCCCGAATGCGGTGCGTGGTGTCCAGATCAGGGTGTCGTCCCGGTGGGTTCCGCATTCCAGAGCGATACGAAACGCATCCTTGTCACCTTTTATCGCGCGTATCTGACATCCGCAGACACCGCCCCGGTCGCGGCCCTGATCCGCAGCCTGCGCGCCCGCGGGCTTCAGGCGGTGGGTCTGTTTGCCCCGTCGCTCAAGACCCCAGCCGCTGCCGACTGGCTCAGGGAACAGGTCGTCGCCTTGCGACCGTCGGCGATCATCAACGCCACTTCATTCTCGGGCAAGGGCGCGTCCGGCACGTCGCCTCTGGACGCAGCGGATGTGCCGGTGTTTCAGGTCGCTCTCGCCACCTCGCGACGCAAGGCCTGGGCGGAGGCCGAACGCGGCCTGTCACCCGCCGACCTCGCCATGCATGTGGTATTGCCCGAAGTGGACGGGCGAATATCGGCAGGCGTTGTCTCTTTCAAAGAACCGGGCAAGCGCGATCCGCATTTGGAATACTCGCGTTTTGCGCATCGGGCCGAGTCGGACCGGATCGAGGCGATCATCGATCGGGTATCGGGCTGGCTTGCCCTGAATGACAAACCCAAGGCAGACCAGATCCCCGCGTTGGTACTGTCCACATATCCCGGCAAAGACTGGCAAATGGCCCATGCGGTTGGTCTCGACGCGCTGGCCTCGGCTGAGGCGATGCTGTCTGATCTTTGCGGTGAAGGCTACGACATCGCGGCTGGCGATCCGGTTGCCGACGCACTCTTGGACGCCCGGATATCGTGGCCGCTTGAGGATTATCTGAGCGCACTCGCTGAATTGCCCCAAACCCTGCGCACCGATCTGCACACCGTATGGGGCAATCCTGAGCAAGACCCAACTTTCACTCAGGGTGCGTTTCACTTCACGGCTTTGCGACGCGGCAAGGCGCTGGTCGCACTGCAACCAGAGCGCGGAACACCCGAACTGCGTGATGACGACTATCACGACCTTTCGCGTACCCCGCGCCATAGCTATGTCGCCTTCTATTTGTGGCTGCGCAAAGGTCTTGGCGCGGACGCGCTGATCCATATCGGTGCGCATGGCACACTGGAATGGCTGCCCGGCAAATCGGTCGCCCTATCAGCAGACTGCTGGCCCGAGGCGCTGATCCGTGACCTGCCGGTGATCTACCCGTTCATCGTCAACGACCCAGGTGAGGCCGCGCAGGCCAAGCGCCGGATCGGCGCGGTGACCCTGGGCCACATCCCGCCCCCCATGAAAGAAAGCGGAACGCCTGACCGGATGGTGCGACTGGAAGCCCTGCTGGACGAGTTCTCAAACGCGGACGGCCTTGACCCCAGACGCCGTGACCGGTTGCAGGAAGATATCCGGGATGAGGCGCAAGCCATTGGGCTGGAGCACGATCTGGGCCTGAACCAGGCCACCAGCACCGCGGAAGCAATCACGCGCATCGACCGCTTTGTCTGCGATATCAAAGAAAGCCAGTTTGGCGACGGGCTGCACGTCTATGGGCGTGTTCCGGATGTGATCGGCAGTTTCGACCCAGCCCCATCCGCCCATGCCGAACGCAAGGCACTGATCAATGCGTTGGCTGGCAAGCGGATCGAGGCTGGCCCGTCCGGCTCGCCCTATCGGGGCCGCTCTGACGTGCTGCCGACCGGGCGAAACCTGTTCACCACCGACCCGCGGTCTGTGCCCACCCGCGCAGCCTACACGCAAGGCGTGAAACTGGCCGAGGAACTGGTACGGCGGCACTTGCAGGAGGAAGGCGATTACCCGAAAGGGCTGATTGTCGATCTGTGGGGATCGGCCACCATGCGCACTGCGGGCGAAGAATTCGCCATGGCCCTGCACCTGCTGGGTGTAAAGCCGGTTTGGGATAAGGGATCCGAGCGGGTTTCGGGTATTGAAGTGCTGCCCATCACCGACCTGAGCCGCCCGCGCCTGGACGTCACCTTGCGGGTTTCGGGCTTGTTTCGCGATGTGTTCCCCACGTTGTCAGCCCTCTATGGTCAGGCGGTTCGGGCATTGTCAGAGCGTGACGAAGCGACCGACTGGAACCCCTATGCCGGTCACGCCCCGGCTGCGCGGGTGTTTGGCCCGGCACCCGGCAGTTACGGCCTGAACATGACCCATCTGTCCGAGACCTATACGGACGAGGCGCGCGCCCAAGCCGGGGAGGCATGGCTTGAGGCCAGTTCGTACGCGCTGGAAGGTGAACACATCGCGCAGGACAAAGCGGGGATCACGGATCGTGTCGCCAAGGCCGACAGTTTTGTTCACCTCCAGGATCTGACGGAAACTGACCTGCTGCTGGCCAACGATTATGCCACGCATGAGGCCGGTTTTGCCGCCGCCAAGAAATTCGTCGGCGGATCCGCGCAGCTTTACCATCTGGACAACACCAACCCCGATAATCCGCGCGCCCGGACTCTGCCGGAAGAAATCAGCCGCGTCGTTCATGCCCGTGCTGCCAACCCTGGCTGGATCGCGGGGATGCAGCGCCATGGTTTTCGCGGCGCCGCCGAGATTGCTGCGACGCTGGATCACATGGCCTCTTTTGCGCATCTGTCCGGAACCGTCGCTCCGCATCTATTTGATCTCTACCACGAAGCCACATTGGGCAATGAGGCCGTTGATGCCTTTCTGCAAGAGGCCAACCCGAAGGCCCATCAGGCCATGCAAGACAGGTTCCGTGCATTGCTGGAAGCGGGGCTTTGGAACACACGCCGGAATTCGATCCGTGCCGACTTGGAGGGTTTGGGATGAGTGCACCTATCGTTCAAGGCTGGTGCCCTGGCGCACATCGCCCGATGATGTCAGGCGACGGGCTGGTCGTGCGGGTCCGTCCGCGTCTGGCGCGACTGAGTGCCAGGCAGGCTATTGGTTTGTGCGAACTGGCTGAACGGTTCGGCAACGGCACCATTGACCTGACCAATCGTGCCAACCTGCAACTGCGCGGCGTGGATGAGCGCGACCACCAGCCGTTGCTTGTGGAACTTGCAGCGCTGAACTTGCTTGATACGGAACCCGGCATCGAAGTACGCCGCAATATTCTGGTCACTCCGCTCTATCAGGCGGGCGATTTGACCGCGCGGCTGACACTGGAGTTGATTGATCGACTGGCCGAATTGCCTGCTCTGCCCGCTAAGTTTGGTTTTGCCATAGATACAGGCCCGAAGCGCCTGTTGGCCTCGGATTCTGCAGATATTCGTCTGGAGCTGGGTGCCGGCGGTCCGATCCTGCGCGCCGACGGCTGCAAAACCGGGCGGTCTGTGACCGAGGATAACGCCATTGACAACGTGATCGCATTGGCCCTGTGGTTTTCTGAGACTTACACGGCCGAGACACGTCGCATGGCGCGGGTCACCCACGCGTTGCCACAGGAATGGCAGGGATTTGCCCCCGGTCCTTTCGGTGAAAAACTGCAACCCGGCCCCTGTGAACTGGGTGCTCTCTACGGCGCGGCTTTCGGCTCGCTGCCTGCGCACAAGCTTTGTGAACTGATCGAAGCCAGCGGCGCTTCTGCCTTGCGTGTCACACCGTGGCGGCTGATCCTGCTGGAAGGCGGGGCGGCGATACCCGCCCCGGATTTTGTCACTGACGGAGCCGATCCGATGATGACAACCGACGCCTGCCCCGGCGCGCCGTTCTGCCCGCAAGCGCAGGTGGAAACGCGCGACATCGCCCGTGCATTGGCCCGGCGCATTCCCGGTCGCCTGCATGTCTCGGGCTGCGCCAAGGGATGCGCCCATATGGGCCCGGCCGACATCACTGTGGTCGGCAACAACGGGCGATTTGATCTTGTCAAACAGGGCCGCGCGGGGGATGAGCCCAGCCAACGCGGGCTCGACCCGGAAACACTCATGACTATGGACTTCACCTGATGCCCTATACATACGAAACTGATGGCGCGGCGATCTACAAGGAAAGCTTTGCCACCATCCGGTCCGAGGCTGATCTGGCCCGCTTTGATGCCGATGAAGAGCAGGTCGCCGTTCGGATGATCCACGCCGCCGGCATGGTCGGGCTGGAGGAGTTTGTACATTTCTCACCCGGGTTTGTGCAGACCGCACGCACGGCGCTGGAAAACGGCGCGGCGATCCTGTGTGACGCGCGCATGGTCAGCGAAGGTGTGACCCGCTTCCGTCTTCCTGCCGACAACGAGGTAATCTGCACCCTGCACGACGAACGCGTGCGTCCCCTGGCCGCCGAGATGAGCAACACCCGTTCCGCCGCTGCGCTGGAATTGTGGCGGCCGCATCTGGAGGGCGCGCTGGTCGCCATCGGCAATGCGCCCACCGCGCTGTTTCATTTGCTGAACATGCTGGAAGACCCGGATTGCCCGCGCCCTGCCGCGATCATCGGCTGCCCGGTCGGATTTGTCGGAGCGATGGAATCCAAAGATGCGCTATGGCAGGCGCAACCGGTGCCGTCCTGCATTGTCAAAGGTCGTCTGGGCGGCAGCGCCATCACCGTGGCGGCCATCAACGCCATTGCAAGCCGGGCAGAATGAAGATGGGCACCATATACGGTGTGGGCCTTGGACCCGGCGATCCGGATCTGATGAGCGTCCGGGCTGATCGCCTGCTGCGCAACGCCAAGCATGTGGCATTCTTTCGCAAACCGGGTCGCAGCGGTCAGGCCCGCAAAATCGTCAACGGGATGATCCCCGAAGGCGCGATTGAATTCCCGATGGAATACCCTGTGACCACCGAGATCCCGGTCACCGATCCACGTTATAACGAGTTGCTGGCCACATTCTATGAAGAGTGCACAGCACACCTGAAGACGCTGTCGGAACAGGGCGAGGATGTGGTGGTCCTGTGTGAGGGCGATCCATTTTTCTACGGCTCGTTCATGCATCTTTACAATCGGTTGCGTGACGAAGCTCCGGTCGAGGTTGTTCCAGCCATCACCGGCATGTCCGGTGCGTGGACGGCCACGGGCGATCCGATCACATGGGGCGATGATGTGCTGACCGTGCTGGTCGGCACCCTGCCCGAGGAGGTTTTGGCTGAACGTATGGCGCAGACAGATGCTTTGGTCGTGATGAAAATCGGGCGGAACATCGACAAGGTAAAACGCGCACTGAAAACCTCGGGGTTGTACGACCGCGCTTGGATTGTCGAATATGCGCAAATGCCGAACCAGACGGTGACAAAACTGTCCGAAGCCTGCGGGAAGATCACCCCGTATTTCTCGATCATCGTTGTGCACGGTCAGGGGCGGCGACCATGAGCGGCTGGGTCAAGATCGCAGGCCTTGGTCCGGGGGACGAGACGCTGGTCACCCCCGAAGTTACAGCGGCTTTGGCCGACGCCACCGATGTGGTGGGCTACATCCCTTATGTAGCCCGCGTGGCCGACCGACCCGGCCTGACCCTGCACGCCAGTGATAACCGGGTTGAAATCGACCGCTCGCAACACGCGCTGCAAATGGCCGTCGAAGGCAGGCGGGTGGTTGTTGTGTCCTCGGGCGATCCCGGTGTGTTTGCGATGGCTGCCGCTGTGTTCGAAGCGTTGGAGAATGGCCCAACAGAATGGCGTGACATTCAGGTAGATGTGCTGCCGGGGATCACCGCAATGCTGGCCGCATCTGCCCGCGCGGGCGCTCCGATGGGGCATGATTTCTGCGCCATCAACCTTAGCGACAACCTAAAGCCTTGGACGCTAATCGAAAAACGCCTGCGCTTGGCTGCGCAAGCCGATTTTTCGATGGCCTTCTATAATCCCCGCTCGAAGTCTCGCCCGGAAGGCTTTGTAAAGACACTGGAAATCCTACGCGAAGAATGCGAGCCCGAGCGGGTGATCCTGTTTGCGCGCGCCGTGTCACGAGCGGATGAGGTGATCCGGGTTTCTACCCTGGCCGAGGCCACGCCCGAGATGGCGGATATGCAGACCGTGGTTATTGTCGGTTCGTCGCGCACCCGAGTCATCGAACGCAAAGGCACGCCGATCGTCTATACGCCACGCTTCACCCCGGTCGAGGATCAGGGATGAGACACCCAGTCCAGCACCTGTGCGACAGTCGAAAGCTCGGTCCGCTTTGGCAGAACAGGGCGCTCGATCATAAGCACTGGCAGGCCCAGCGCCCGCGCTGCGTCCAGCTTGGCGCGCGCGCCCAAGCCGCCCGCGTTCTTGGACACCACAAGTTGCGTCCTGTGTTGCTGCATCAATGCGCAGTCATCGGCTTCTGCAAAAGGACCCCGGGCCACGACAACCTGCGCCAAAGGAAAAGGCACGCTGTCAGGCTCGTCCACCAGACGCAGCAGGTAGTGATGCTGGGGCTGGGCTGCAAAGTCTTCAAGATGCATACGCCCGACAGCCAGGAACACACGCTGCGGATCACCTGCAAGCGCATCGACGGCGGCAGTGATATCGGGCACGCGGTGCCAGACATCGCCGGGTTGCAGCTTCCACGCCGCGCGGGTCAAGGCGGCCAGTGGAACCTGAGTTGTGTGACACGCCTCAATCGCGTTCCGGCTCATCTGCGCCGCAAATGGATGGGTCGCATCCACGACATGGGTGATCGCGTTTTCACGGATGTAGTGGGCCAGACCTTCCGGGCCGCCAAACCCGCCAACTCGCACCGGCAACGGCTGCGGACGCGGGGTTTCCACCCGTCCCGCATAAGAATACACAGCCGCAATCCCTTGTTCCGCAACAGCTTTGGCCAAAGCGTTGGCCTCGGTCGTGCCGCCAAGAATCAGGAGGTTGGGCATGTCTGAAACTCCGTGGCTGACCGTTCTGGGATTGGGCGAAGATGGGTTTGATGGCCTGTCGCCTGCAAGCCGTCAAGTGCTGGACCGGGCCGAAGTGATCATGGGGCCGCCTCGTCACCTGTCGCTGCTGCCGGAAAACGAGGCTGAGCGCGTCGAATGGCCGGTGCCGTTCTCGGACGGATTGCCGATCCTGAAAGGCCTGCGCGGACGGCAGACGGTGGTTCTGGCGTCAGGTGATCCGTTCTGGTTTGGCGCGGGGTCCGTCATCGCGCGTAACTTCGATGCCAACGAGTGGACCGCCCTGCCCGGCCAGTCCACATTTTCGCTGGCCGCTGCGCGGCTGGGCTGGCCTTTGGAAAGCACGCTGACCTTTGGCCTGCACGCTGCGCCTTTGACCCGATTGCGACCGCATCTGGCCCCGGGACTTCATGCCATTGCGCTATTGCGTGACGGCAAGGCAGTTGCTGAACTGGCGACATATCTTAGCGAAACCGGATTTGCCGACAGCGCGTTGCATGTGATGCAGGCCCTCGGCGGCCCGCGTGAAAGCGTCCAGACAGTGAGCCTGACCGAAGCTTTGCTGGGAACCTTTGATCATCCCGTCTGCGTCGGGTTGGAAGTGACCGGCACTGGGCGGGGACTGTCCAAGGCCTCGGGCAAGCCAGATGATCTTTTTGAAACCGACGGCCAGATCACCAAACGCCCGATCCGGGCGCTGACCCTGTCCGCATTGGCGCCACAGAGAGGTGAGCATCTGTGGGACATTGGCGGTGGCACCGGCTCGATCAGCATCGAATGGCTGATGTGCGACCCGACCATGACCGCCACCAGTATCGAACCCCGTGCCGACAGGGCCGAACGCATTCGTCGCAATGCCGACGCGCTGGGGCAGGATCGGTTACAAGTTGTCCACGGTACCGCACCCGAAGCGCTGGCCGGATTGCCCCTGCCGGACGTGGTTTTCATCGGCGGTGGGCTCAGCACTAGCCTGCTGGCGTGGCTTCGCGATGCCTTGCCCGCTGGCACCCGGTTGGTCGCCAATGCGGTAACGCTGGAAAGCGAAGCCCTGTTGGCGCGATGGCACGAAGACCTGGGCGGAGACCTTTTGCGGATCGAACTGGCACATTCTGCACCGCTCGGACCGCGGCGCGGCTGGAAGGCTGCCTATCCAGTCGTACAGTGGAGCGTGACGCTATGATCGTGGCAGGTTTGGGCTTTTCATCAGACGCGACGACAGACAGTTTGCGCGCCGCCTATGACGCGGCAGCGGCCAGCCATGATGTCCAAGCTCTGGCGACGGTTGCCGACAAAAGCGGCCACTCTGCGCTGGTGGCCTTTGCGGAAAGCCTTGCTCTTCCGCTGCATTTCGTGGCGGCTGCCGATTTGGCCGGACAACGCACCCTGACATGCTCTAACCGCAGCCGCGCCACTTATGGCACCGGCAGCGTTGCCGAAGCATCGGCCCTTGCCGCCGCCGGGTCCGGCGCGCGGCTGCTTTCACCCAGACACATTTCGGACGACCGGCTGGCCACCTGCGCCATCGCCATCGGAGGACAAACATGACCGTTCATTTCATCGGCGCCGGACCGGGCGCTGCAGACCTGTTGACATTGCGCGGGCGCGACATCATCGCCTCGTGCCCTGTGTGCCTATATGCCGGATCACTGGTGCCCGAGGAAATTCTGAGCCACTGCCCCAAAGACGCAAAAATCATCAACACTGCGCCCATGGATCTGGACCAGATCATGGCCGAGATCGAAGTCGCGCATAAAGCGGGTCAGGATGTGGCGCGGCTGCATTCGGGCGATTTGTCAGTCTGGTCGGCGATGGGCGAACAGATCCGCCGCCTTAAAGAAATGGGCATTCCGGTCAGTGTGACCCCTGGCGTACCATCCTTTGCCGCCGCCGCAGCGGCCCTGGGCGCCGAACTGACCCTGCCGGGACTGGCGCAATCGGTGGTTCTGACCCGGACGCCGGGGCGCGCGTCATCCATGCCCGAAGGTGAAACGCTGGTGAATTTTGCCCGTACCGGCGCGACTTTGGCTATTCATCTGTCAATCGGCAATCTGGACAAGGTTATCGCAGACCTGATCCCGGCTTATGGCGCCGATTGTCCGGTGGCCGTTGTGTATCGCGCAAGCTGGCCGGATGAAAAGATCATCCGCGCAACGCTGGAAACCCTGAAAGGGTCGCTGGACGAAAGCATCTCGCGCACCGCTTTGATCATGGTCGGCCCCGCGCTGGCCGGTGAGGGATTTGACGAAAGCTGTCTTTATTCCAGAGATTACGACCGCCGCTATCGCCCGCAAAGTGCCGACAGCCCTTGGTCAAGCTGGAGCCATGGTGATGACTAACCCTCCGGGTATTCTGATTTCAGCACCATCTTCGGGTACCGGCAAGACGACGGTCATGCTGGGCCTTTTGCGCGCGCTGGCCGAAGATGGCCTGACCGTGCAACCCTTTAAAAGCGGGCCGGATTATATCGATCCCGCCTTTCACCGGGCGGCTGCCGGGCGGGCTTCGTTCAATCTGGACAGCTGGGCAATGACGGATCCCCTGTTCAGCGCTATTTCCGCTCAGGCTGAAGGCGCTGACATTGTGGTGGCCGAGGGCTCGATGGGTTTGTTCGACGGTGTCGCAAAGCCCGGCGAAGTTGGACACGGTTCAAGCGCCGAGACCGCCCTGCGCATGGGCTGGCCCGTTGTGCTTGTGTTGGATGTGGGCGGGCAGGCACAATCAGCGGCGGCAACGGCGCTGGGGTTCAGGATGTACAATCCTGACCTGCCCTTTGCCGGAGTGATCCTGAACCGATGCGCCAGCCCCCGCCATGAACGCCTGACCCGTCTGGGGATGGAGCGCGCGGGCCTGCCTGTTCTGGGCGTCCTGCCCCGGCGTGGTGATTTGACCCTGCCCGAGCGGCATCTGGGACTTATTCAGGCGGTCGAACATCCCGATCTGGAAAGCGCCATTGTAGGTTATGCCGCGTTCTTGCGAGAACATGTGGACCTTGACGCAATCAAGCGGGCGGCTTCCTCAGGCCCCGGCGGGCCATCGTCAGCCGCGCTGCCGCGCCCCCCCGCCCAGCGGATCGCGCTGGCCCGCGATGCCGCCTTTTCCTTTACCTACCCCCACCTTTTGCAGGGGTGGCACGATGCGGGTGCCGAGATCTTGCCTTTTTCCCCCTTGGCGAACGAACTTCCGGCGGCGGATGCCGATCTGGTCTGGCTGCCCGGCGGGTACCCCGAATTGCACGCCGGAACATTGGCAGCGGCCACCACCTTCCTGAGTGGTTTGCGAAAACATGCGGAAACAAAGCCGGTGCACGGAGAATGCGGCGGCTACATGGCACTTGGTCAGGCGCTGATCGACAAGGACGGCGTGCAACATGAAATGGCCGGCTTGCTGGGGCTCGTCACATCCTACCAGAAGCGCAAGTTCAATCTTGGCTACAGAAAAGCCGAGTTGTTGGCCCCCATGCCCGGCTTTGCCAAAGGCGCAGCCTTGCGCGGGCACGAGTTCCACTATTCCTCGATCGTGGATCAACCGGACGCCCCATTGGCACGCGTGTTTGACGCCGAAGGGGAAGAAGGTCCGCAAACCGGATCACTGCGTGGCAATGTCACTGGCACGTTCTTTCACCTGATTGCGGAGGCGTCGGCATGAGCGGCTTTGTTTCTTTCATCGGCTCTGGCCCCGGTGATCCGGAACTGCTGACACTCAAGGCGGTGGACCGGATGCAAAAGGCCGATGCGATCCTGTTCGACGATCTCAGCAGCGGCCCGATCCTGAGCCATGCGCGCGACGATGCGGATCTGGTTGGCGTCGGAAAGCGGGCCGGTCGTCCGTCCCCCAAGCAGGGCCATGTCAGCCGGTTGTTGGTGGATTACGCGCAGTCCGGTCAGCATGTGGTGCGCCTGAAATCAGGCGACGGCGGTATGTTCGGACGGCTTGAGGAAGAGCTTGTCGCCCTGCGCACAGCCGGAATCGCCTATGAGATTATTCCCGGCGTCCCCTCAGCAGTGGCAGCGGCAGCGGCCGCAGGCATTCCATTGACGCGCAGGCTCACGGCCCGGCGGGTCCAGTTCGTGACCGGCCATGACGTCAGTGGTGAGTTGCCCGACGACCTGAACCTCAAGGCGCTGGCTGATCCGCAGGCCACGACCGTCGTTTTCATGGGCAAGCGCACCTTTCCCCTGCTGGTCGAAGCCCTGCACACGCAAGGATTGCCGTTGGATACTCCGGCGCTTATGGCCGAATCCGTCTCGACCCCCGAGCAAAAGCTGCAACGCGCCACGATTGGCGCGCTGGCAGAGCAGCTAAGAACCGAGATTGGCAAAGCACCGGCGCTGATCCTTTATGGTCCGCTGGCGGAGTTCGACGATGATTGATCTGAGCTTGATCGGTATCGGTACCGGCAATCCGGATCATGTAACGTTTCAGGGCGCGCAGGCGATCCGGGCGGCGGATTTGATCCTGATTCCACGCAAGGGGGAAAACAAGGCTGATCTGGCCGGGCTGCGTGAAGCGATCATCGAGCGTGTCGCCGAAACGCCGCCGCAGATTGCCTATTTCGATATTCCCCAGCGCCGGGCCGACGATGGCTACCTGCGCGGTGTCGATGAATGGCACGACGCCATCGCCCTGCGCTGGCAAGCGGCCATAGCCGCTCATCCAGAGGCGCAGCATGTCGCGCTGCTGATTTGGGGGGATCCGTCCCTCTATGACAGCTCACTGCGCATCGCTGCCCGGTTGAACCCGCAACCCAATACCAAGGTTATCCCCGGCATCACCGCCTTGCAGGCGCTGACCGCCGCCCATGCGATTCCGATCAATGATCTGGGCGCGCCCTACGTTGTCACAACCGGTCGTCGTATCCGGGATGAAGGCTGGCCTGATGCGGCCTCGAACGTCGCTGTGATGCTGGACGGCGAATGCTCGTTCCAAACCCTTGATTTGGCAAGTTATGACATTTGGTGGGGCGCCTATGTGGGTATGAAAGAAGAGGTTCTGATCAGTGGCCCGCTGGATGAGGTTGCGCAGAATATCCTTGAGACCCGGGCGAAAGCCCGCGCCGAACATGGCTGGATCATGGATATCTACCTATTGAAGGCTCGACGGAAGTAACGCACGGGCACATGAACACGGGTTTGTGATGTCGCGGGTCGGTCAGGTCTGGCACACAGGTTGCACCTCAATACAGGATACGTGACAATGAAAGCCCTCATTCCCTTGCTCTGCCTGATCGCTTTACCCGTTTGGGCACAGGACGCCCCAACCGGTTGGACCGTGTTTCCCGCGGACAAGACCTACTCGGAACTGGTCGATGCAACCAAGGCTGCGATCAAGGACAACGGATTGATAGTGGTGACGCAGGCTGGACCCACCAAGGCAGCTGCGGCACGAGGGATCACCATTCCGGGTAACATGGTGATTGGCGCGTTCAACAACGATTACGCCGTAAGGGTGCTGGAAACCTCTACCAATGCGATGATCGAAGCACCGATCCGTTTCTATGTCACCGAGAACGAGGACGGAACCGCAACCCTGTCTTACAAGACCCCCAGTTTCGTGTTTGACCCTTACATGGCGGAAGGCGGGCAAGCCTTGCAGGACATTGCCGCGGAACTGGATAAAACTTTTCAATCCGTCGCTGAAGACGCAGTCAAATAGTCACACTGACGTGATCCGCCTTGCGTCTGGTGGCGTCCTCCGCAATCTGCTTCGAAACGGTTATCTCGGAGCATGACTGATGCAGGACCCCACGCCGCGCGCCGCCGATCTTCTGGCCCAACGCCTGTACGAAGCGGGGTGCCGCCACGCCTTTGGAATGCCGGGGGGTGAGGTGCTGACACTGGTGGATGCGCTTGAAAAGGCGGGCATCACTTTTCATCTGACAAAACATGAAAACTCGGCCGGATTCATGGCCGAGGCCGTGCATCACCGCGACGGCGCGCCTGCGATTCTGGTCGCCACTTTGGGTCCGGGCGCGATGAACGGCATCAACGTGGTGGCCAATGCGTTGCAGGACCGTGTTCCGATGATCGTTCTGACCGGTTGCGTCGATGCGGACGAAGCGCTGACCTACACCCATCAGGTTATGGACCACAGCCAGGTTTACCGTTCCATCACCAAGGGCACGTTTACACTGACGGCCAAGGGCGCGGATATCATCGCAGACAAGGCGGTGTCACTGGCCACGCAACCGCGGCCGGGCCCGGTCCATATCGATGTTCCGATCTCGGTCGCCGATACGCCGGTGACGGGTGTGAAACGCCGCCGTCTGGCCAAGGTCGCGCCTGTCAGCCCCAATGGCGAATGCCTGGAAAAAGCCAGGCGCTGGGTGGCCGAGGCCGAGCGCCCCATCGCCATTATCGGTCTCGATGTCCTCTATGACGACTCGCGCAGTGTGGTGCAGGCGTTTTTGGAACATTTCGGAATTCCATTTGTTACCACCTACAAGGCCAAGGGTGTTGTTCCCGAAGATCACCCTTTGTGTTTGGGCGGCGCGGGCCTGTCGCCTTTGGCAGACAAGCACCTTGTCCCATTGGTCGAACACGCCGATCTGGTGCTGTGTCTGGGGTATGACCCGATCGAAATGCGCCCCGGCTGGCGCGAAATCTGGGACCCCGAAGAAAAGCGCGTCATCGACATATCAGCGGTGATCAATGACCACTACATGCATCAGGCGGGTCTTAATCTGGTGGCCGACACGGGCGAGACGCTGGAGGCCATCGCCAAGGGAAACCCTGCCCGCGCAACGTGGCCGGGTGGTGAGCCCGCGCAGGTCAAATCTGCTCTGGCACAGGCCTTTCCCACCGATGAGGACTGGGGACCCGCAGCGGTCATCGCCGAAACGCGCGCTACCCTGCCCCCCGAAACGCTGGCAACCGCCGACAGCGGCGCGCATCGCATTCTGCTGAGCCAGATGTGGGACTGCCGCGAAGAACGTGGGCTGATCCAATCCTCGGCGCTCTGCACCATGGGCTGTGCTGTCCCAATGGCCATTGGTCTGAAACTGGCCGAGCCCGACCGCCCGGTGATCAGCTTTTCGGGTGATGCCGGGTTTCTGATGGTCGCCGGGGAAATGTCGACGGCGGCTGAAATGGGCGGCAATCCGATCTTTCTTGTCTTCGTAGATGCCAGCCTTGCCCTTATCGAGTTGAAACAGCGGCAGCGGCAGATGGGCAAGAATGGCGTGGATTTCGGCCACCATGACTTCGCCGCCATGGGCCGTGCATTTGGTGGGAACGGCCACACTGTCCGCAACCGGGCAGAGTTGCGTGCAGCACTTGAAGCTGCTGTAAAGGCCGAGACATTTACCGTCATCGCCGCTGAAATCGACCGTGGAGGATACGATGGCCGCATCTGAGGGCCCCCTGAAGGGCGTCAAGGTTCTGGACCTCAGCCGTATTCTGGCCGGGCCGACCTGCACGCAGTTGCTGGGTGATCTGGGCGCAAGCGTCATCAAGATCGAAAACCCTGCCACCGGGGGCGACGACACGCGGCAATGGGGTCCGCCCTATGTCACCGATGCCGACGGCAACCGCTCGGACCTGAGCGCCTATTTCATGTCAGCGAACCGAAACAAGAAATCCGTGGCGCTGGATATCGCGACTGAGAAAGGTCAGGCGGAAATCCGACGGCTGGCCTCACACGCGGATATTCTGATTGAGAATTTCAAACCCGGCGGTCTGGCGAAATACGGGCTGGACTATGCCACCCTGTCGCAGGAGTTCCCCAGCCTCGTTTACTGCTCGATTTCGGGTTACGGCCAAACCGGACCAAATGCCAGCAAGCCCGGCTATGACCTGATGGCGCAAGGCTATGGAGGGATCATGTCCCTGACCGGCGACCCGGAAGGCGCGCCGATGAAAGTGGGGGTCGGAATCGCTGATGTGATGTGCGGAATGTATGCGAGCGTTGGTATTCTGGCCGCACTGCGCCACCGCGACCTGACCGGTGAAGGTCAGCAGGTCGATCTGGCACTGGTTGATTCTCAGATCGCATGGCTGATCAACGAGGGCGTCAATTACCTGACTTCTGGCAACGTTCCGCAACGCCGCGGAAACGGGCACCCCAATATCGTGCCTTATGACGTTTACGAGACATCCGATGGGCATGTCATTCTGGCGGTTGGAAATGATGGCCAATTCAAAAAACTGTGCGGTTTCCTGGGACAACCCGAACTTGCCGACGACCCCAGATTCGTGACCAACCCGGCGCGACTGGAACACCGTGATGCGCTGAACGCCATTCTTCGGCCGGCTGTTCAACGGCTGGATACGCGATCCGTAATTTCCGGTCTTGAAGACGTGAAAGTGCCTGTTGGTCCGGTCCAGACGCTGGATCAGGTTTTTGACACGGAACAGGTAGCAGCACGAAATATGCAGATTTCGATGCAGGCCCAGCCCGGTAAGGTGAACCTGATCGGGAATCCCCTTAACCTGTCACGTACGCCTGTAACATATCGCAGCGCACCACCCACCTGCGGGGCGGACACTGACTGGGTATTAAACGCTGAAAACCCGTTCGACGATTGAAACACTTGCACAACTAGGCGGCAAGTTGCTGAAACATGCCTTTGAATCGGCGGATTTTTTCGACTTTTTCACACACGACATTTCACCAATTCGAGAGCGGGGTCGATACTGATACGCCGCTCTCGCACACTCTGTTACATCAAACAGTGTCAAATACCGCAATCAGATTGGACCCAAGTATGAAACAAGACATTTTTGGACAGATGAACACCTTGGCGCAGCCTGAAGCTGTCGAAGCCTGGAATGGTGTTCTGCTTGGGTTCATGGCACATGCCGCGGTTACGCCCCAACATCTGGGCAAAGTGTTGGAGCTTGAGCCCAATTTTGCTTTGGGCCATGCCGTTAAAGGCCTGTTCATGGCCCTTCTCGGTCGACGAGAGATGATGGCGGTTGCGGTCGAGGCTTTGGCAGCAGCCAATGCTGCGATGAAACGGCAGCCCGTCTCGACGCGCGAGCGGCTGTTTGTCGATGCATTGGGGCTGTATCTTGCGGGCCAACTGACACAGGCGGTGCAAAAGTTCGAAGCGGTCCTGCGCGACCATCCGCAGGATACGTTGGCGATGAAACTCAGCCACGCGACCCGTTTCGTTCTGGGCGATCCGGACGGAATGCGCCGTTCGATCGAACGGGTTATGCCTGCATATGAACCCGATCACCCCGGTCGGGGTTATCTGCTGGGCTGCCATTCCTTCGCGCTGGAAGAAACCGGAGCCTACGAAAAGGCCGAAATCGCGGGACGTCAGGCGCTTTGGATGGTGTCCGATGATGCCTGGGGTCTGCACGCGGTGGCCCATGTCCATGAAATGACCGGCAACGCGCAGCTGGGCCTTGACTGGCTGGCCGGGCGCGAGGCGGCCTGGGCCCATTGCAACAACTTCCGCTATCACGTCTGGTGGCACAAGGCCCTGATGCATCTGGATCTGGGTCAGGTCGATCAGGTGATGGACCTGTATGACAACCACGTCCGCAAGGACAAAACCGACGATTACCGCGACATCTCGAACGGAACTTCGCTTCTGATGCGGCTTGAATTAGAAGGCGTAAATGTCGGAAATCGCTGGGAAGAACTGGCTGACCTGAGTGCCGCACGCACCGAAGACGGCTGCCTGATCTTCGCCGATCTGCATTACCTTTTGGCACTGACAGGCGACAATCGCGTCGACGCCACAGCCAAAATGCTGAACCGCATGAGCAAGGATGCAGCGCGTGCCAATGACGACACCACCCGCCGTATGGCTGATCCCGGTGTCGCGGCCGCCATGGGCCTTGAAGCCTTTGGTGACGGCCATTATGGCACGGCATTTGATCACCTGTTGGCAGCGCGCGGTTCAATGCAACTGGCTGGTGGCAGTCACGCGCAACGTGATGTATTTGAACGCATTACCATCGATTCCGGGCTTCGGGCCGGTCGTCTTGATGCGGTTGAACGCATTCTGGATGACCGTCGCGCCAAGCGCGCCGGGGGTGAAGACAATTATGCCATCGCGCGCCGCGCCCTGATTGATGCGGCACGCGACGGCGGAGACATGCAAAGCGTCCCCGCCGAATAACAAGACGACCAAGAAGGACAGAGACCGTATGGCGACCATATCGCCCGCTGCTGATTTTGCACCCGTCGCAGCCCCGGCTGCGGCCCCCGCCCGCACGCGTGACCCGCGACTGGATTTCTATCGCGGCATCGCGATGTTCATCATCCTGATCGCCCACATTCCCAATGATCCTTGGGCGAATTGGATCCCGGCGCGCTTTGGGTATTCGGACGCAACCGAGATTTTCGTGTTCTGTTCGGGCATGGCCTCGGCCATCGCCTTCGGCGGGGCGTTCCTGTACAAAGGCTGGTGGATGGGCACGGCCCGAGTGGCCTATCGCATCTGGCAGGTTTATTGGGCCCATATTGCCCTGTTCTTCTTTGTCGCCATGACAATGGCAGCGCTGGACCTGACCGGCGCGTTCGGGAAAACCTATGTCTCGTCCCTGAACCTTCAGCATTTCTTCAATGATCCCGCCCCGCAGATGGTGGGGATCTTTACCCTGACTTATGTACCGAACTACTTTGACATCCTTCCGATGTATCTGGTGGTACTGGCGCTGATGCCGCTCTACATCGCGCTGTACCGTGTCAGTTTCTGGCTGATGGCGGCTGCATCTGTGACCATCTGGTGCATCACTCAGACCGGCGCGCTGGCCCTTCCGGCCGAGCCTTGGTCGGATCGGCAATGGTTTTTCAACCCGTTTGGCTGGCAATTGCTGTTCTTCACCGGATTTGCCTTGATGCGCGGATGGATTCCCGCTCCACCAGTATCGAAATCTCTGGTCTGGGCGGCTGCCTTGTTCCTGATCCTGTCAGCTCCGTTTGGATCTTGGAAGGTCTTCCTCTGGGTTAACAGCGCTGCGCCTGAGTTGGGCGCTGCGATCCGAAAGATCTGGCCACTGACCGACGAATTGCGCGACAAGACCGAGTTTGGTGCGCTGCGATATGTCCATTTTCTGTCACTGGCCTATCTGGGCTGGGTCGCGGCAGGCGAACATGGTCACCGCCTGATAGCGACGGGTCACGGAATAGGCGCGCGTGTCTGGCAATTCCTTCTGACTGTCATCACCAAAGTCGGTCAGCAATCCCTTGCGGTGTTTGTATTTTCCATGGCAGCAGCACGACTTATCGGCGTTGCCCTCGATCAAGCTGGGCGGGATGTTGCCACCGTCTTTGTCGCCAACATAATTGGCTTTGCCATGATCATCGGTGTGGCCTATCTGGCAGCTTGGTTTAAGTCTCAACCCTGGAAATTGAAGAGATGAATTTCACCCGTCGCGCATTCCTAGTCTCGACGACTGCCTTGGCCTTTGCCCCATCGGCCTATGCGACCGGGGGCGCAGTCCCCTTTGACCGCGACCACGTGATCGAACTGGCCCGCGAACTGGCCAGCCGCCCCTATGCGGAACGCGAAATGGTTCCCCAAGAATGGCAGGATCTGACTTACGAACAATATCGCTCGATCCGTTTTCGGCTGGACCGGGCGTTGTGGTACGAAACCGAAACGCCATTCAACGTCGATTTCTTCACACCGGGCCTGTATTTCCCCCGGACCATCAAGGTGGAAACGGTCGAAAATGGCATGACAACACCAGTCGATTTCGATCTGGGGATGTTCGACAAATCCGAAGATGTGCCGCAATTGCCCATCGACGAGACTCTGGGCTTTTCAGGCCTACGGCTGCGGACCGAGATGCACCGACCCGGCAAGACGGATGAGTTCTGCGTCTGGCAGGGTGCCAGCTATTTCCGCGCTATTGGTCTGGACGAGGTCTACGGTCTGTCGGCACGCGGTCTCGCCCTGAAAACAGGCGACCCGGATGGCGAGGAATTTCCTGAGTTCATCCGTTTCTGGCTGGAGCGCCCCAAGCCCGGCCATCGGAATATGGTCGTACATGCGCTGATGGACAGTCCCAGCGTGACTGGTGCCTATCGCTTCAATGTCACGGCGGGGGCGGATTGCATTATCGACGTCGAGGCCACGCTGTTTCCCCGCGAAGACCTACCTCATGTAGGTATCGCGCCGGGCACCTCGATGTTTCTGTTCGACCAGACCAACCACAGCCGGTTCGACGATTTCCGTCCGGCCGTCCACGACAGCGACGGGCTGTTGATCCGCAATGGCGCGGGCGAGGTGTTGTGGCGTCCGCTGGCAAACCCGGCCCGCCTGCAAATATCGTCTTTCGTTGACGAGAACCCGCGCGGCTTCGGGCTGATGCAGCGCAAGCGCGAGTTTTCGGACTATGCCGACCTTGAGGCGAATTATCACAAGCGCCCGGGTCTGTGGGTCGAGCCTCGGGACGACTGGGGCAAAGGCACCGTTACACTGGTCGAGATACCGGCCGATCAGGAAATCTATGACAACATCGTCGCCTATTGGCGTCCGGCAGAGCCCTATGCGGCAGGCAGTCGGGTTGATCTGTCCTATCGTCTGATCTGGGGTGAGGAGCCTCAGCGCACTCCGATGCCACGGGTGACCAACACCGCCATGGGCGAAAACACCTTCGGTGAGGGGCGTTTGGCCGTCATCGATTTCGAAGGCAGCGATTTGTTCGATGATATCGAGGCGATCAGTGTCTTCGTGGATTCCCCTCATGCCGAAACCTCGGACGGTGTTCTGCAACGCAACCCGGATACGGGTGGATTGCGTCTGGCGTTTTCGTTCCAGCCTGATGGGCGCGATCATGTCGAATTGCGCGCGCAACTGCTGAAAGACAAACAGCCCGCCTCTGAGGTGTGGCTTTACCGATGGACCATATGAACCGCGATCTGCATATCATGCCGCCTGAAGCACCTCTGGCGATGCCCGCGCAGAATTTCAACGTGGGGTTCCACGATGCCGATGCCCCGTCGGGCACAGACACGGGCGCGACTGGATTTTGGCGCGCGCTTGCGTTTTCACCGGCGATGGTGGCGACATTGGGCCTGCTGTGGATTATGAGCGACTGGTTCAGCGCCCAGGGAATCAATCTGATCGAGGGCATCCTGTTGGCGCTTATCTCGTTCAACTTCTTCTGGATTTCGTTCACGGTCTGCACCGTTCTGCTGGGTATGGTTTCGCTGTCGCGACAGGATCGTCCGCAGCGCAAGCGCACAGCACAGCCCCTGCGCGTGGCCCTTTTGACACCGGTATACAACGAAGTGCCATGGAACGTACTGGGCAACGCCCGCACCATGCTTGAAGATTTGCAGGCACGCGGAGGGCAGCATCACTATGCCATGTTCATCCTGTCCGACACACGCGACCCTGAAATCGCGGCACAGGAACAAGCCAGCGTCGAAGCCCTGCGCACCACGCTCGCCCCGGGGCTGGAGTTGTATTACCGCCGCCGCGAGCAGAACACCGACCGCAAGGTGGGTAACATCGCCGACTGGGTCAGTCGCTGGGGCGCAGACTGGGACGCGATGCTGGTTCTGGATGCGGACAGCCTTATGACCGGTCGCGCCATACACCGGCTGACCGATGCTTTGGCGCGTGATCCCGGTGCCGGGCTGATCCAGAGCTATCCGCAACTGATCGGCGCGCAATCGGTATTTGCCCGGATGCAACAATTCGCCAATGGGGTCTATGGCATCGCCTTTGCCGAAGGGTTGGCGCGCTGGTGCGGGCAAGAGGGCAATTATTGGGGCCACAACGCCATAATCCGCACCAAGGCTTTCGCCACCAGTGCCGGACTGCCCAAGCTGCGTGCGTTCAACGGTCAGGACAAGCTGATCATGAGCCACGATTTCGTCGAGGCTGGATTGCTGCGCCGTGCCGGATGGGCGGTGCGGTTCCTGCCGCGCATTCGGGGATCTTACGAGGAAACGCCCCCCACACTGATAGATCATGCGATGCGGGATCGGCGTTGGTGCCAGGGCAACCTGCAACACCTGAAACTGCTGGGCTCGACTGGATTCCGGGCCGTCTCGCGTTTTCACATGTTCCACGGTGCCGTAGGATACCTGATGTCACCGCTGTGGTTTGCGCTGCTGTTGATGTGGGCACTGATCGGTCAGGGCAAAGACGCCTCTGTCCTGCATTACTTCAGCCCCGATAATCCGCTGTTCCCGCAATGGCCGGAAATGTCGGAAACCCGGCACGTTCTGATCATTCTCGTGATGTATGCAATGCTGCTGGCACCCAAGGTGCTGGGAGTTCTGGCTTTGCCGCTAAGCGGTGTGCGTTATTCCGAGTTCGGAGGCGGCCTCAAGTTCCTGACCTCGTTTCTGGCCGAGGTCATTCTGTCGATCCTGTATGCGCCGATCTTGATGGTGCAACAGATGATCGCCGTTTTCCGGACAGCGCTTGGCATTCAGCGGGGCTGGTCGCCGCAAGCACGCGACGGTGGCAGTTACGGATTGCGCACGCTGATCCTGTGTCACGCATTGGAAACCGTCAGTGGCATAGCCTTGAGTGTTGGTATCCTGTCCGGGCTGGTCTCGATCTGGCTGGCTCCGATTGCCATCAGTCTCGCACTTGCCATTCCGCTATCGGCACTCAGCGGTGTTTCGGCCGGTGCCGCACGCCGGATGGTCGGAATGCGCGAGGATTTCCGCGAACCTGCCATCACCCGGTCGGCCCGCCGTTACCGAGCCGAGCTGAAGCAACTGGTTGAAGGCAAGATCAACATGACCCCGGCAGAGTGATCAGCTGCCGGGAAGCCCTTCGTACCAATCCACGACCATATCAGCCCAACCGACTGGAACTGTATGACCGCCCGGGAACAAGGCAAACTCCAGCGCGCTGCCTTTGGCACAGGTGGTCCAGCGGCGGCGCATGAAATTCCCCGTTGTGCTAAAGCCGGCCGGTTTGTGATCGACGCAGCCATTTGCCTCGCGCCAGATTTCGAGCCCTGCATAGATATCGCCCTGCTGAAACCGGCCACCGCCCAATACGCGCCCCTCAAGCGGTACCACGTTGTCCGTCCAGCCATGGGTATGAAACATCCGGATCGGACCCTTGCAGGTTTCCGGGTGTGGCCTCCAGAATCCTCCGGACACCGGAACATATGCCGAAAATGTCTCGGGCGCCTTGCAGGCGAGATAGTTGACCATAAAGCCACCAGCCGAAAACCCGCCCAGCATGACCCGGTCCGCATTGATTCCAAACCGGTTTTCCGCGTCCTGAACCACTTCGGACAGAAAGGCGGTTTCATCCCGTTCGCCAAATCCAGGAATAAAATTCCAGCTTTTTCTGCCGCCCCGGTTGGGCCTGTCCGAACCTTCCGGTGCCATCACAGCATACCCCCGCGCCAGCAGAGGTTCGACCATCCCGCGATTTCGCATCGTGCCAGATCCACTGCCGCCATACCCGTGCAGAAACACCAACAACGGCGGGTTTTCCGCACCGGGCAATTCGATGTGATACGCGCCCAAAGAGGTTTCGCAAATTTCCCCCTGATCAGCACAATCCGCCAAGGCCAACTGCGCGGTGAAGGCAAATACTGCTGCCAGGCTGATTTCCCTGATCATCCTGCATCCTCACTGTATTTACGGACCGGTAAACCGGTCCTTACCCATCCCGGCCCGGCCGCCGAGCCCAACATACCCTCGGGTACGTCGATGATATTTGTGAATCCGGCTTCAATCAAACGATTGCTGAGGCGCGCGGACCGCACCCCACGGGCGCAGATCAGCGCCACGGGAACAGCCTGATCACCACCGGTCATTTGTGTCAGAACGTCGACGAAATCTTCGCGCCGCATGTCCAGCGGTACCGCGCCCTCGCCTATTCCCGAGGCGCGCCATTCGCGCGGTGTGCGGATATCAACCAGCAGAACGCGCCCGTCCACAGCCTGCTCATGGGCGTCGGCCACACTGATCCGGCCGCCGCTGTGATCCTCGGGGATCAGTCTGTATTGCCTGATCGCAAACCCGGCAGCAATCGCGGCACCGCCACCAATCAATAGCCACCGTCGGGATCGTTTCATTTTTTCGGCCACACCTCAGCCTCCTGTTCGCTGACACTGGTTCTATCACAACCAGACAGCAAGTTGCGCGGTGAAACACAGCTTGCAGATCAAGATCGCGTCATTAATGCGCAATGCCACCAATGCATTGGTGATCCATTGGAGCCCGGCAAAAAAGTTGCCATCTCTGGACAGTCGGCAAAATATCCTTACAAAATTGACCTCACCCTGACCGCCCAGACCGGAGTATCGCACTTGTCCCTATTCCTTATTGCGGCCCTTCCCTTCCTTGGTGCTGTATTTCCCGCACTGCTGATCCGCGCGGGCCGAAATGCCGCCGCATCCGCAGCCGGGTTGACCACATTTCTGGCCCTGATGGGGCTGCTGATCCACATCCCTTCGGTCATGCGCGGAGACGTCGTGACTGCCCGGTTTGACTGGATACCGAGGTTGGGCCTGAACGCGAATTTCATGCTGGACGGGCTGGGATTTCTTTTCGCCTTGCTGATCCTTGGCATTGGATTGCTCATCATCCTCTACGCACGGTTCTACCTGTCGCGCGAAGATCCGATGGGGCAGTTCTATACCTATCTGCTGCTGTTTCAGGGGGCGATGGTTGGTATTGTCCTGTCCGACAATATCCTACTTTTGATTGTTTTCTGGGAACTTACATCGCTCAGCTCATTCCTGCTGATCGGCTATTGGAAACACCTGCCCGATGGCCGTCAGGGCGCGCGCATGGCTTTGGCCGTCACCGGCTCGGGCGGGTTGGCGATGATCGCCGGGATGCTGATCCTCGGCAATATCGTTGGATCCTATGACCTGAGTGTCATTTTGCAGAACAAGGAGCTGATCCAGGCGTCCCCCTACTACCTGCCAGCGTTGATCCTGATCCTGCTGGGCGCCTTCACCAAGTCGGCACAGTTCCCGTTTCACTTCTGGCTGCCCCACGCAATGGCCGCGCCGACGCCGGTGTCTGCCTATCTGCACTCGGCCACCATGGTGAAAGCCGGTCTGTTCCTGATGGCGCGGATGTGGCCTGTTCTGGCAGGAACAGATGCGTGGTTCTACATCGTGGCCACGACTGGTCTGATCACCATGCTGCTGGGTGCGGTCATCGCGCTGTTCAAGGATGATCTAAAGGCGTTGCTGGCCTTTTCGACTGTATCCCATCTGGGCCTGATCACCATGCTATTGGGCTTTGGCACTAAAATTGCCGCCGTGGCCGCCATTTTCCACATAATCAACCATGCGACCTTCAAGGCCGCCCTGTTCATGACCGCCGGAATCGTGGATCACGAGACCGGCACGCGGAACCTGAAACGGCTGGGGGGTCTGCGTCACCTGATGCCGATCACCTTCACCATCGGCACCATCGCGGCCCTGTCCATGGCGGGTCTGCCGCCGCTGAACGGCTTTTTGTCGAAAGAGATGATGCTGGAAGAGACCGTTCACACCACTTGGTTGCATTCACATTATCTGGTTCCGGGGCTGGCACTTTTGGCAGCGCTGTTCTCGGCCGCTTATTCTTTCCGCTTCGTCAGCCATGTTTTCCTTGGACCCAAGCGAGAAGACTATCCCAGCCATCCGCATGACCCGCCTGTCGGGCTGTGGCTGGCGCCCGCACTGCTGGTTGTACTGGTCGTCCTGATCGGTCTGAATTCCGCCGCGATCGTTGGCCCCCTGATCGCCGTGGTTTCCAGCGCGGTGATAGGCGGCGAGAAGCTGCCGTATTACTCGCTCAAACTGTGGCATGGCTTCACGCCCGCACTTTACATGTCGGTTGTTGCGACATTGGGCGGCCTTTTCCTGCTGGCGCTGCACAAACGCGGCGAGCAGGTCTGGAATGCCCTGCCCCGGCCCGAGGCCAAGGTAATCTTTGAGGCTATCATCGACGCGCTGACCAGATTAAGCCGCTGGATAACCGATGAGATGCATAACGGTGTTCTCAGCCGCTATGCGGTCATCTTCGTCGCTTTCACCGTGGGCCTTGGTTATTACGCCTATTCGACAGGAACCATCGGCGTGGAAACCCGCGTTCCGCTGCCAGCGCAGATCATTCCGATCATCGGCTGGATTTGTCTGGTGGGCGCAACGCTTGGTATCATGTGGTTCCACCGGAACCGCCTGTTGTCGCTGGTGTTGATCGGCGTCGTTGGCCTGATCGTTTCCATCGCGTTCAACTATCTTTCCGCTCCGGACCTTGCCCTGACGCAAATCTCAGTCGAGGTGGTAACGATGATCTTGTTGCTGCTGTCGCTGAACTTCCTGCCGACCGAGACGCCATGGGACAGCAGCGCAGCGCGACGATGGCGGGATGCCGCGATTTCCGTCGTTGCAGGTCTTGGCACCGGCGCGCTGGTCTACGCGATGATGATGCGCGATTTTGCATTTCCAACGATTTCAGATTTCCATCTGGCCAATTCCTATAAGGGCGGTGGCGGCACCAACGTGGTCAACGTGATCCTGGTCGACTTCCGGGGTTTTGATACGTTTGGCGAGATCATCGTGCTGGGCATTGCCGCGCTGATTATCTTTGCGCTGACGGAATCCGTGCTAAGCACCAATGTCCGCAGTTACCTGCTGAATCGCAAACCGCACTGGCCCCAGTCCGGTGATTCACACCCGCTGATGATGGTTGTGGCGACCCGCGTGATGATGCCGATTGCGCTGATGGTCGGAGCCTATATTTTCTTCCGTGGGCACAACCAGCCCGGCGGCGGATTTATCGCCGGGCTGATCGTCGCCATCGCCTATCTGATGCAATACATGGCCAGCGGCTATACCTGGGCGATTGAGCGGCAGCGGTTTTATTACCACGGCACCATTGGCTGGGGCGTGCTGATCGCCGCCGCCACGGGTCTGGGGGCCTGGTTCAATGAACGCCCCTTCCTGACCAGCGATTTTGGCTATCTCCACTGGCCCCCGCTTGAGGAATTCGAATGGGCCACCGCCATGCTGTTTGACACGGGCGTGTTCCTTGCGGTTCTGGGTGCGGTCATGCTGGCACTCGACAGCCTGTCCCGCTTTGCGTGGCAGCCCGGGATGGCACAGGAATTCCCGATGGATATCAATCCCCTGCGGGACTCTCCACCGGAACAAGAACAAGAGAAGGAGCAGGTCTGATGGAAGCGCTCGTAGCCTCTGCCGTCGGTATCTTGACCGCTGCCGGAATATTCCTGATCCTGCGCCGCCGGACGTTTCCGGTCATTCTGGGCCTGTCGCTGATCACTTACGCGGTCAACGTGTTCTTGTTCGCGACCGGGCGTCTTGCGCTGAACGCCCCCCCGGTTCTGAACAAATACAAGGACGTCGCTTACACCGATCCTCTGCCACAGGCGCTGGTGCTGACCGCAATTGTGATTTCCTTTGGAATGACCGCGGTGATCGTGATGATCTCGCTCAGCGCGTACCTGTCCTCCAAGGATGACCATATCGACATGACAGCGCAGGACAGCGTGGACGCAGCAGGAGAAGACGCATGAACCACTGGATCGTTGCGCCGATCGTCCTGCCCGCGATCCTGGCTCCGTTTAGCATCATGGTCCTGCGATACCATCTGGATCTGCAGCGCATCTTTTCGGTCGCCGGTGTTGTGGCCTTGCTTGGGATTGCGCTGACAATCACAGCGCAGGCTTCGGGCGGAGATATTCAGGTTTACGAGCTTGGAAACTGGCCCGCCCCGTTTGGCATTGTCATGGTGCTGGATCGAATGTCAGCTATGATGGTTTTGCTGACAGCTCTGCTTGCCTTGCCGATTGTGCTTTATGCCATTGCAACAGGCTGGGATGATCGGGGCAAACACTTCCACGCCCTGTTCCATTTTCAGCTTATGGGTGTCTGCGGCGCATTCCTGACCGGAGATGCCTTTAACCTTTTCGTGTTTTTCGAAGTTCTGCTGATCGCCTCTTATGGCCTGATGACCCATGGTGGCGGTGCGGTGCGATTGAAGGCGGGTGTGCAATATGTGGCTTACAACCTGTTGGGATCGACTTTGTTCCTGTTTGCGTTGGGCACGATCTATGGCGTGACCGGGACACTGAACATGGCGGATATCGCCTTACGGGTTGCAGAAATCCCCGCCGAGGATACAGCATTGCTGCGGGTTGGCGCGGTCCTTTTACTGCTGGTCTTTTGCATCAAGGCCGCCGTTCTGCCCCTGCATTTCTGGCTACCTGCCAGCTATGCCAATGCGCCAATGCCCGTCGCGGCCCTGTTTGCAATCATGACAAAGGTCGGGGCTTACTCAATTCTGCGGATGTTCACACTGGCCTTTGGCCCCGATGTCGCAGCGACAGAGGGTCTGGCGGGTGAGTGGTTGCAACCTGCTGCACTTGTCACTTTGGCTGTCGGGACTATCGGCATTCTGGGGTCAAAACACATCGCCCGCATGGTGGCGTTCTGCGCGATTGCATCCATGGGCACCCTGTTGATCGCGATCTCGCAATTCACGCCTGATGCGACAGCCGCGGCGCTGTACTATGTCTTCCATTCGACGCTGGCGACAGCCCTGCTGTTCCTGGTTGCCGATCTGGTGATGGCGCGGCGCGGCGGGGCCATCGCGCCGACGCCACCGATGCCGCAAAGCGGTTTGGTGTCCGCACTGTTCTTCGTGGGGGCGATTGCGATGGCGGGAATGCCGCCCTTGTCCGGCTTTATAGGCAAGCTGCTTGTGCTGGACGCCTCGCGCGATGCTTCGGATGCCACGACGGTCTGGGCCGTGATTCTGATCAGCTCATTCGTCACAATAATTGGCTTGGCCCGAGCCGGAACTTTGATTTTCTGGAAAAGCTACGACACTCAGGCTGTTCCGATAGCAGAGCCAGCGGAAAATGAAGCTGCCCCCGCACCGGTCGCACCTGAACCACAACCCGGTCTGGCCTTTACTGCCGTGTTTGGCGCCGTAGCCGGCCTGATCCTGCTAACATTGTTCGCGGGCCCTGCGCTGGAATATACAAGCCAAACCGCAGGGCAGCTGTTTACGCCTGAAAACTACATCTCTGCCGTATTGGGAGGGGCCGAGTGATGAAACTGCTACACCGGATATTTCCGCACCCGCACCTGACCATTTTGTTGACGATCGTCTGGATCCTGCTGGCGAACAAGCCGTCGCTGAATTCTCTGGTCTTTGGCCTGATCCTTGGGATCATCATTCCCTTTGTCACACAACCCTACTGGCCCGACAGGCCCAAGCTGCGCAACTGGCCAATGGTCGCCGAATACATGATCGTAGTGCTGTGGGATATTGTCGTCGCGAACGTGACCGTGGCCCGCATCGTCCTGTTCAAACGCAATGAAGACCGGCGGCCCAACTGGGTGTGCATTCCACTGGAGCTTCGGACACCCGAGGCCATAACCGTGCTGGCCGGGACCATCACGATGACACCCGGCACCGTCAGTTGCGACCTGTCGGCACAGGGGCACAATCTGCTGGTCCATTGCCTGGATGCACCAAACCCGGATCAGGTGCGCGACGAAATCAAGCAGCGCTATGAACGTCGCCTGAAGGAGATTTTCGAATGATCGAATACGCAATCTACTTTGCATTTGCCTGTTTCGGCGCGGCGATCATGATGTGTCTGTGGCGGATCATCACCGCAGACGGCGTTGGGACCCGGGTTCTGGCTCTGGATACTATGGTCATCAACACGATTGCCCTGATGATCCTTTATGGCCTGTCGAAAGGGACCGAGATTTTCTTTGAAGCGGCCATGATCATCGCGATGCTGGGTTTCGTCTCGACCGTCGCATATGCGCGCTTCATGCTGCGCGGCAACATCATCGAATGAGGGCGATATGACATTCATTGCAGAGCTGCTGATCGCCGTTTTCCTTATAATCTCGGGTGTTTTCGGGTTTGTCGGGTCCTTCGGCATGATCAAGCTGAATGACCCTATGTCCCGCCTTCATGCGCCGACCAAGGCGACTACTTTGGGTGTGGGCGGGGTGTTGCTGGCTTCGATCACCCATTCCGTTCTGCTGGAAGGCAAACTGTCGCTGCACGAGCTTCTGATCACGCTGTTTTTATTCCTGACGGCTCCGATCACGGCCCTGTTCATTGCAAAATGGCACATTCACCGTCATGAACTGCCCAGTGACCTGCCCGATGCTGGCGAGGATGAGCTTTGGGCCACCCATGCGGTCGAGCAGGTCGAGGATGTTCCGGACCACAGCGCGAATTAACACAAATGCACACATCTCCGCTGCCCCTGACCCGTGATCTGGTTTTAATTGGCGGCGGCCACACCCATGCCCTGCTGCTGCGCAAATGGGGAATGAGCCCTTTGCCCGGCGCCCGGGTAACCGTGATCAACCCCGGCCCCACCGCCCCCTATTCCGGGATGTTGCCCGGATATGTCGCCGGACATTACGACCGGTGGGAGCTGGATATCGATCTTGTCAGACTGGCCCGTTTCGCAGGCGCGCGGGTGATCTTGGGCACGGTCAATGGCATCGATACCGAAACACACGAAGTGCACGTCCCTGGGCATCCTCCGGTAGGCTTCGACGTGGCTTCGGTCAATGTAGGGATCACGTCGGACATGCCCGCCCTGCCGGGCTTTGCGGAATATGCAGTGCCAGCCAAGCCGTTGGGACCCTTTGCCGCAAAATGGGCCGAGTATCTAAAGGATCAAGGCCCGGCCTCGGTCGCTGTGATCGGTGGCGGCGTCGCGGGCGTCGAACTGGTCATGGCGATGGCACATGCGTTGAAGGCCAGGGGGCGGGCAGCACAGATTACCCTGATCGATAGTGCGTCGGCCCTGACTGCAACCAAACCCAAGGCGGCGGCAACAATCCGGATTGCAATGCACGACCTTGGTGTGGAGGTGATTGAAAACGCGGTGATCACCCGGATCGGGCAGGATCACGTGGAACTAAAGGACGGGCGCACAATTCCGGCTAGTTTCGTGACCGGTGCCGCCGGAGCCCGCGCCTATGACTGGGTCGCAAACACAGGGCTTGACCTTCAGGACGGATACATCCGCGTGAACGGCTACCTGCAATCCAGTGATCCGGCTGTGTTTGCCGCCGGGGATTGTGCCCATCTTACGGAGAACCCCAGACCGAAGGCTGGTGTCTATGCGGTGCGCGAAGCGCCGGTTTTGTACGATAATCTGCGCGCAGCGCTCGGCGCGGGACAGATGCGAAAATACACACCGCAAAAAGATTATCTCAAACTGATCTCACTGGGTGGCAAGTCAGCACTGGCCGAGCGTTTGGGAACATCGTTCAGCGGCCCGTTGATGTGGACATGGAAGAACCATATCGACCAGACCTTTATGAACAAGTTTCGCGACCTGCCGCAAATGACACCGCCCACCCTGCCCCGCGACCGGGCCGCCGGGCTTGATGGGGTTTTGGGTGAAAAGCCCATGTGCGGCGGATGTGGAGCAAAGGTCGGGCGCGACGCATTGCAGATCGCCCTGAAATCCCTCCCCGCCCCTACTCGTACCGACGTCACCCCCCTGCCCGGCGACGATGCCGCGCTTTTGCAAACGGGCGGGGCGCGGCAAGTCATGACGTCCGATCATCTGAGGGCTTTCACCAACGATCCCACACTTATGACGCGTATCGCCGCCATTCACGCCCTGGGGGATATCTGGGCCATGGGGGCTGCACCTCAGGCAGCCACGGCAACGATCATCCTGCCACGCATGTCTGCCGCCCTGCAAAGCCGCACAATGTCCGAAATCATGTCCGTCGCGAGTGACGTCATGCGCGATGCGGGCGCGGAAATCGTCGGCGGGCACAGCTCAATGGGCGACGAGATGACGGTCGGTTTCACGTTGACCGGCCTGTGCAAGGCTACCCCGATTACATTGGCGGGTGGTCAGCCGGGGGACCGTCTGATCCTGACCAAACCCTTGGGAAGCGGTGTTCTGATGGCGGCGGAAATGGCCGGTCTTGCCGAGGGGGCCTGGGTCGCGGCAGCCTACAAACATATGACACAGCCCCAAGGCGATGCAGCCCGCATTTTGGCCAACGCCCATGCGATGACCGACGTGACCGGGTTTGGTCTGGCCGGGCATCTGCAAGGCATCTGCGACGCATCGCATTGCGGCGCCACGCTTGATCTGGACGCGGTAAATGTGATGGACGGTGCGCTTGCGCTGACTGATCAGGGGGTCCGGTCAACGATTTTCACCGACAACAGCGCGATTGCGCCCAATCTTCCGTCCGGGGGCAAGGCGGCGCTGCTTTTTGATCCGCAATCAGCCGGGGGCCTGCTGGCCGCCGTTAATGCGAAGGACGCCGAAACCCTTCTGCAAGATCTTCTGGACGCGGGATATCCGGCAATGATTATTGGCCAGCTGACCGACACACCGGGTTTGCGCCTTCAAAGCTGATCCAGAAGGCTTTCAATTTGCGCGGCCGCGTTGCTCAGCCCCGCATTGTCCAAAGTTTCCACATCTAGACTGGCCAACACTTGCGCCGGGCGGGATTGCCGGGATTTGGTGTATGCGGGATCATAATGCTGTTCCATCAACGCCTGTGTCAGCGCCTGTTTTTGACCCGCATCAATCAATCGCAGCCATCCGTCCACGACCTCATGCCCGCGATGGAACCGCAGCGGCGATAACCGGTCACACAAACGGTCACTGTCAGACAGGATGTCGTCATAAGCCCGCACCAGATAGGCCGAACGTGCTTCAATCGAAGCCGTGATGTTCACACGCGGAGCATTACACAACGCGTTCCAAAGGCTGGGTGGCAGGATCAAGCTGCCAATTTTGGATGATTCCGCTTCGACCACGACTGGACGCGCCGGATCCATTGAACACAGCGCAGCGGACAGGGCAGATTCAAACCCCTTCTGACTGGGCTGCCCCCCTGGCCTTTCGCCCAGCAAGGACCCGCGATGGTTGGCCAGCGCTTCAAGGTCCAGAATCTGTACGCCTCGTGCGTGCAACAGAGCCAAAAGATCGGTCTTTGCGGTGCCCGTGTAGCCATCCAGCGCGATCAGCCGATGTGGCAAGGGATCATCGTACAAATAAGCGTTCACCAATCGACGGTAGGTACGATAGCCGCCGTCTACCACTTCGGCGCGCCAGCCAATTTGCTGCAACATCCATGTGAATGATCCGGAACGCTGTCCACCGCGCCAGCAATAGACCAAGGGGCGCCACGCTCCGTCATGATGGCTGAGGTGGTGTTCGATGTGATTGGCTGCATTGCGGAATACCATAACAGCACCCAGCTTGCGCGCCAGAAAGGGGCTGTCCTGTACATAAATGGTTCCGACCCGGGCGCGTTCCTCGTTGTTCAGCACAGGCAGGTTTATTGCATCCGGCAGATGATCTTCGGCAAACTCGGCAGGGCTGCGAACGTCGATCACGGTATCATAGCCGTGCGCGTAAAGTTGGGTCAGGTCAGGAAATTTCAGAGCCATGCCGAAGGTCTAGCTTGCTGCGTTTCCGATGAAAAGGTCACGCGTCACAAGGTTCGATCAGCTCTGGCCCGCTGGCCCGGTTCGAGTTCACCGCAGGCCCGACCCGGTGGAAGGTCAACACATCCTCGTTCCCCGGCTGCATCAGCCGCGCGGCCCCTTTTCCGGCTTCACCCAACCACAATGGCCAGTCATTGGGTTCTACGATCAAGGGCATTCGCTGATGGATGACCTCAAGCCATTTGTTGGCAGCCGTCGTCACGATAGCACAGGTGCCCTGCCGTTCGCTTTCAGGGCCCCAGTCCTGCCAGACCCCGGCAAAGGCAATGGGAGCTTTGTCCTGACGGTGGATATACCAAGGCAGGCGCGTTCCCTGTTTGGTTTTTGTCCATTCATAGAACCCAGACGCTATGATCAGGCAGCGGCGCGTCCGGCAGGCATCGCGAAAGGCGGGCTTGTCCGCCAGGGTCTCGGCCCGGGCGTTGATCAGTAACGGCCCCGCCGTTTCGGTCTTGTACCAATGTGGCAGAAATCCCCAGCGCAGCGCATCCAGATGGCGGCCTGTTTCGCCGCTACGCACGACATGTACCTGATTTGTCGGACAAACATTGAAATTCGGCACCACAGGTAGCGCATTTGCCGGGCGCGCTGAAAACAGCTGCGCCATTGCGTCGTTGGGAAGAGTTATTGCAAACCGTCCGCACATGGGTAATGAACCACCGATACATTCTTGATACAGGCACAGGATCTCACGGGGTCACATGGAATACCAGACAACGCAATCCCTCAAGAGCAAAGCACTGGCGCTTCTGGAAGCAGGCAAGCTGCCGCAAGCTTTGAAAAAGGCCCAGCTGGGTGTCAAGAAATTCCCAAAAGACTCGGATTATCATGCCATCGCCGGCTTTGTTTTGACCGAGATGAAGCAATACAAGAAATCTATTCCGCATTTTGTTGAAGCCTCGCGGATGAAACCGGACGACCTGCAGTTTGTCGAAAACCTGGCGAATGCATTGATGCAGACCGGGCAAATTTCCAAAGCCCTAGACTATACCGAACAAAAGCTGGAGCAATTCCCCAACAACCAGGAATTGAACCGCGTGCTGGATGAAATTCACCTCAAAGGCACCAATTGGCGCATGATGATCGAACATGCGAGCAAGAAGCTGGAGAGCGATCCAGACAATGTGGACCTTCTTGCAAAACGTGCCAGAGCTTACGCCAATATCGGCTTTGACGATGAAAACTCGCGGGATGTCGCCCGCGCCTACGAGTTGGACCCCGAGAACACAAAGATTGCCCTTATTAAGTCTGTAAACCTTCACCAAACGGGTGAAAAGAACGAGTCCAAGGCAATACTGAGGCGCGTTCTTCAAAACGAACCCGAGCATATGTCGGCTTTGCTGCAATTATCGGCAATTGCAACCACAGAAGAAGCTCCGGAGCTGCTGGAAGCCGTTAATAAAGCCATCTCCGAAAAGGGAGATGATAAGCTGGAACTCCAGTTCGCCAAGGCGCATTTGATTTCAAAGTTAGACGGGTTGAATGCCGCCATGCCGCATTATGCACGGGCCAATGAAATTCAGCACCAAGGCAACCCCTATGTCCCGGCGGATGAAGAGGAAAAACTGTTCCGGATCACCAGCTTGTTCCCTGTCGATTCCGATGCACCAGAGTCCGGCTTTGCCGAGGGGCCAGCACCGATCTTTGTACTGGGTCAACCTCGCTCGGGCACGACATTGATGGAAATGATGCTGAGTTCAGCCCCCGGAATTTCCGGTTGCGGCGAACTGACTTTGGGGGCCGATCTGTCGCGTGAGTATGAGAAAAAAGGCCAGAAGTATGACGCTGCCAAAGCGTCCGAGCTTGCGCGGGAATTCCTCGAATTGATGCCGCCCATTCCGGGCGACTCTGTCGCCTTTGTCGACAAGATGCCGCACAATTATCAACGTATTGGATTCCTGCTGTCTGCCTTCCCAAAGGCAAAGATTATCAACATGCTGCGCGATCCGCGTGATGTTGGATTGTCCAAATGGATCAGATGTTTTCCTGCGGGCGGAATGCGCTATGCCTCGAATATGCAAGCCATCGCCCATTCGGCAAATATGTATCGTCGTTATATGGCGCATTGGGATACCGTGTTCGGAAATCGTATTCTGACGGTACCTTACGAAGAACTGGTGGCCGACCCGAAAACCTACAGCCAGCAGGTCGCTGCGTTCTGCGATTTGGAGTGGACCGAAACGATGATGCACCCCGAGAAAAACACCAAACAGGTACGTACGGCAAGCATCGATCAGGTGCGCAACAAGATCTCGACCAAGTCTATCGGCGGCTGGCGCGGGGTTGCTGAGCACATCAAACCGATGCTGGACGGGTTCGATCCGAAACTCTGGCCGGAATATGATTTCAGCTGATCCGTTCCCAAACAAAAAAGCCGCATCACAGGGATGCGGCTTTTGTCTTTGTCGTAAACCAAGTTACTTCTGTTTGATACGCCCGTCTACATAGGGCTGATAGGGCGCATTTTCCGCCAGGTATTCCGCGGTGACATCCGCAAGGTCCGGGCCGAAGTCATAGGCGTTCTTGTCATCGCCTTCGAACATCTTGTACCCGTCACCACCGTTGCGGACGTAGTTGTTGGTGACGACCAGGTAGGTCTTGTTCGGGTCGATCGGAATAAAACCGTCACCCTCGGCAATCATCACCTCGCTGACGCGCCCCTCGTTCGGTGCCACGCTTGGGTCCCAGGTAAAGCTAAGACCGGCGACCTGCGGGAATCGGCCTTTCACTTCTTCCACCTGACTTACGCCATTTTCGAGTGCGTCAATGACACCCTGTCCGCTGATTTCAAAGGTCGACAGTGTATTCTGGAAAGGCAACACCGTCAGAACCTCGCCCATGGTAACATCACCGGGATCGATAGAAGCCCGCAACCCACCCGAGTTAGCAATGGCAATCTGAACGCCCTGATCCGCCACACGCGCCAGCATCGCATCCGCAACCAGGTTACCCATCTGGCATTCCTGCACGCGGCAAATTGAACGATCCCCTTCAATGGCTTCTGCAGCGCTTGCAACAACCTTGTTGCGGATTTCATCCAAAGGCACCGCCAGTTCCGCGATCCTGTCCAGCGCGGCCTGATCTTCGGTCACTGCGTTGTCCATGATCAAAGGCTCGCCAGCTGCCTCGATCACTTTGCCATCGTCATCGAAAGTGACGTTCAATTCGCCCAGAAACTTGCCATAAGCATAGGCCTGAACGATCTGTACGCCGTTTACCACTGTTGGGTACGGACCTGCCGCCTTATCCGACACATTCGAAAGATACGTGTTCGAATGCCCGCCGACGATCACGTCAACACCAGTCGTCTCTTGTGCGACACGCTGATCGACGCCATAGCCGGAATGGCTGAGAACGATGATCTTGTTGACACCCTCACCTGTCAGTTTATCGACTTCGGCCTGCACAGCTGGCACCGGGTCCGAAAACGTGACATTGGGGCCGGGCGAGGCAAGCTCATCCGTGTCGATTGGGGTCAGGCCGATCAAGCCGATCTTCTCGCCGCCTACTTCGATAACGGTCGATTTCTTGATCCTGTCTGTCAAAAGCTCTTCGTCGTGAATATCGGCGTTGGACATCAGGACCGGGAAGTCGACCGAGTCGATGAACCCCCGCAACACTTCGGGGCCGTCATCAAACTCGTGGTTGCCGACGGTCATGGCATTATAGCCCAGCTTGTTCATGAACTCGGCTGCGACCTTGCCCTTGTAATAGGTATAGAAAAGGGACCCCTGGAACTGGTCACCTCCATCCACCAGAATCGAATTTTCTGCCCGTGCGCGCGCGTCGGCAACTGCCGTTACTAGGCGCGCCGATCCGCCAAAGCACTTGCCTTCTGCATTGTCTTCCTCACCGCAACCGCTGTCGTATTTGTTGATCGGCTCAAAGCGCGAATGGAAATCGTTGGTGTGCAGAATTGTCAGCTTGTAATCGGCTGCTGCGGCACCCGCCGTCAGGCCCACCACCGCGACCGAAGTTAAAAATCGGGTCAACATCTTGGAACTCCCTGTTATTATTGCCGGGGATCGTGCGCTTATGTCGACCGAGAGTCAAAGGAGAAATCCAGCTTGATTCCAAGCGCTGTGCGGGGCATCAGGTCATCATGCTGATCTACAAGATTTTCCGAGCCGTCGAATGGGCTGAACTGCAAAGTCTGGGCGCCACAGACGGAGCACCCATTGACGTGTCAGACGGGTTTGTTCACTTTTCTACCGCTGAACAAGCTGCTGAAACCGCTGCCAAGCATTTTGCGGGCGTTGAAGGGCTTACGCTGTTGGCCTGTGATGCCGATGCCATGGGCGATGACCTGAAATGGGAAGTGTCGCGAGGAGACGCCCTGTTTCCACATCTGTATCGTCAGATCAGGTTAAGCGACGTTGTCTGGGCGCGACCCCTGCCTTTTGTCGGCACGGCACATCAGTTTCCCGAGGACATGGCATGATATCTTATGTCGATCCGGATCGCGGCCAGTTCGAGGCGTTCAAGGCCCTGGACCGCGACCAGCCGATCGAAATGCTCAATCTGGTGAAGTTCCGCGCCGAGGCGCAGTATCCCAAATCACATGAATTGGCGGGCGCAGGGTTGACCGGGGCGCAGGCCTATCAGAAATACGGGACTGAAACCGCCCCAATCATTGGCCGTATCGGGGCAAGCATCCTATGGCGGGGTGTCTTTGAAACGACACTGATCGGACCGGCTGATGAGGTATGGGATGCCGTCTTTATCGCACGCTATCCGACTGCATATGCGTTTCTTGAAATGGTGACCGATCCGGCCTACCGGGCGGCGGTGGTCCATCGGCAGGCTGCGGTAGAGACCTCGCGCCTGATCCGGTGCGGATCAAGCGAAAGCAGGAAAGCGTTCGGATGAAACTGACCGAGAAATTCGGGCTTGCAGCCCTGCACTGCATGGACCCCGAAACCGCCCACGGGATGTCGATCAGGGCTTTGAAGGCGGGGCTTGCGCCTGCGCCGGGGCCGGTGACAACGCCGCGCCTGAAAACAAGCCTTGCCGGGTTGGACCTGCCTAACCCGGTAGGATTGGCCGCGGGCTTCGACAAAAACGGTGAAGTTCTGACGCCGCTGTCGCGCGCAGGGTTCGGTTTCATCGAAGTCGGGGCCGTGACACCGCGCCCGCAACCGGGAAACCCCAAACCACGCCTGTTTCGCCTGACCGAGGACAAAGCGGCGATCAACCGTTTTGGCTTCAACAACGAAGGCATGGAGGTGATGGAAAAACGGCTTGCTGATCGCCCCCAAAATGCGGTGATCGGCCTGAATCTGGGCGCCAACAAGGACAGCGAGGATCGCGCGGGTGATTTCGTAAAGGTGCTGGCGCATTGTGCCGCGCATCTGGATTTTGCCACGGTCAACGTGTCATCCCCGAATACGGAAAAGCTGCGGGATTTGCAGGGCAAGGCGGCGCTAAGCGCGCTTTTGAACGGTGTGATTGAAACCCGTGATGCGCTGCCTCGCCCACTGCCCATCTTCCTGAAAATCGCGCCGGACCTGACCGATGCCGAGTTGCAGGACATTGCCGATGTTGCGCGCGAGACCCGTGTGGATGCCGTGATCGCCACCAACACCACCCTGTCGCGTGACGGGTTGCGCAGTTCGCACAAAGGTGAAACCGGCGGATTGTCCGGCGCACCGCTGTTCGAGAAATCAACACGTGTTCTGGCACGGCTCAGCCAGTTGACCGGAGGTGACATTCCCCTGATCGGCGTGGGTGGCATCAGCAATGCGGAACAGGCCTATGCCAAGATTTGCGCCGGGGCATCTGCTGTGCAGTTCTATACGGCGATGGTGTATGGCGGCATTTCTCTGGCGGCTGACATTGCGAACGGGCTGGATGAACTGCTGGCCCGCGACGGCTTTGAGAATGTAGCCCAAGCCGTCGGCAGCAAACGAGAGGACTGGCTATGATCGAATATTGGCACAACCCGCGCTGTTCAAAGTCCCGCGCCGGTCTTGCGTTGCTGGAAGAGAATGGCGCACGGGTCACGGTGCGCAAATATCTTGAGGATGCACCATCAATCGATGAGCTGCGAGCGGCACAATCCGCATTGGGGCTTTCGCCCGTTGAGATGATGCGTACCGGAGAATCCCGGTTCAAGGAACTGGGGCTGACAAAGGCTTCGCCAGACGACGCCCTGATCCGGGCCATGGCCGAAAACCCGATCCTGATTGAGCGTCCGCTTGCCATTGCGGGGGATAAAGCCGCCATCGGGCGTCCACCGGAAAACCTTCTTACGCTGCTCTAGGCCACCTGCGCCTCGAGCTTGGGATAGCGCCATCCTAAAGTCACGCCGCGCGCGATATTAAGCACCATCAACGCGGCCCACAGGCCGTGATTTCCGAAGCTTGGCACCAGAATAAACAGCGCAACCAGATAGAACACAACCGATTGGAACATCGCGCTGCGCATTGCCCGGGTCCAGGTAGCGCCTATGTAGATTCCGTCAAACATCCAGCTTGCCACGCCAATAACGGGTGCCAACGCGGCCCATACGAGAAACTCACGCCCCGCCTCACGCACCTGCGGTGAGGTCGACATGACGTCGATCAACGCCGGTCCGGCGACGAAGAAAACCGCACCCAGTAACAGGGCACCCCCAACACCCCATTGCGAGGTCATGACAGACGCACGGCGCACCTGATACCTGTCTCTGGCACCCACCGCGCTTCCGACCAAAGCCTCGGCGGAAAAGGCGAACCCGTCCAGCGCGAAAGCTGTGACTTCTAGAAACTGAAGCAAGACCTGATTGGCCGCCAGATTGACATCACCGAGATCCGAACCGACGAAAAGAAAAGTCGTGAAGGATCCGGTTAGCAAAACCGACCGGATCATGATATCGCCGTTGACCTGCAACATCCGTTGCAGCCGAGCGGCATCAAATATGCGGGCCCAGTCGCGCCAGATTCCGTCTTCGAACCCATCCCGACACAGCCAAAGGCCCAGCGCCAGACCTGTCCATTCCGCAATCAAAGTGGCTATGGCAACCCCTTCGACACCCCAGCCAAGACCAAGCACAAACCACAGGTCCAGAACGATGTTCAATCCGTTCATCCAGACCTGAAGAACAAAAACCCCACGCGTGCGTTCAACCGCAATCAACCATCCGGTAACCGCATAAAGCGCGATAGTTGCTGGCGCCCCCCAAATTCGAATCTCAAGATAGGCGCGGGCGAGCGTTTCGACCTCGGGACTTGCCGGGGAAAGGGCGAATGCAGCGGCGAACACAGCCACTTGCGTGAGGATAAAGAACAGCCCGGCCGCGCCGCCAAGCATCAGGCCGCGCATCAGCAATGCCCGGGTTTCAACAGCGTCACCTGCCCCGCGTGCCTGCGCCGCCATCCCGGTGGTTCCCATCCGCAAGAAGCCGAAAATCCAGTAGATCGTTGACAGGATCACTGCACCGATCCCGACCGCCCCGATTGGCGCAGCCAGCCCCAACTGGCCGACAACGCCGGTATCAACTGCACCCAGAATCGGAACGGTGGCGTTCGACAGGACAATCGGCACAGCGATCTTCAGCACCCGTCGATGCGTGATGGGCGCCGAGGCGTCCTGCATGGTCAGCTCTTGCCCCGAGGCGGTTGCGGCATCAGGAAATGCCCGGAGGCCTGCGCAAACAGTTTCGCATGATTGTCCTGCCAGGCTTCAACCCGTACCGAGGCGTAACGCCGCCCCGACCGGCTGATAAATGCCCGCGCATAGGCGTCTCGCGGCAAGCCCGAACGCAGATAGTCAACGGTAAAGTCGATCGTCTTGGGAAACCGGATGCTTTCGTCTGACACGATGGCCTCTGCATCGATCTCTCCGCTTTCAATACTTGGGAACATGTGTTCCCAGCTCAGCGTGATAACGGCTGTCACTTCCAAAAAGGCAGCCGTCACACCACCATGAATTGCAGGCAGAAACGGATTGCCGATCAACTTGTCATCGAAATTCAAAACGCCGGTCAGCTCATCCCCGCGCCTGTCAAAACTGATGTTCAGGAAACGTATATACGGTACGCCGTCGACAAGCGCACGCAGGGCTGCATCGCGGCGCTGCTTGACCACCTGCATCGGCTCGGGACGAGGTCTTGGCATATTACTTCCCTTCAACCGTAAAGGACCCTGAGGCTGTCGCCACCGGCAGGTCCGTGTCGTTGTCCATTGCGGTGGCCCGCACGAAGGCAACGTTTCGCGTGATATGGTGACAGACGGCATGTGCAGTAATCGTCTGACCTGGCGTCGCCGCGCGCATATAGTCTATCCGCAGATCGATTGTTGCGGTTCCTCCGGGGGCCGATGGGTGGCTCATCACCGCAGCGCCACAACAGGTGTCCAGAATCGTGGATATCGCTCCCCCATGAATCACCGCTGTACGCGGATCCCCGATCAGGTCTTTGTTGTAGGGCAGAGTTATCTCTGCCTCACCCTCGCCGATCTGCGTGAGCGTAAGGTTCAATGCCCGCGCATGGGGGATCGCCTCGATAAACTGGCGGGCTAAAACTGTCTTATCGACCATAAGTATGCGTCCTGTTCTCTGCACCGCCTTTATGAGCCGGTGTTCCGGTAAAGAGCAAGCCTACCTGTTGCGCTTGGGATCGGGACCGCCTAGGTTGCTGACGAGGAGACCGGGAATGTCCAACAACCGTTTGTCATTCAAAGAAATGTGCGCCGAGTTTGACGTAACGCCGCGCACCCTGCGCTACTACGAATATATCGAGCTTTTGCAACCGGACCGCGAAGGGCGTTCGCGCTTTTACGGGGCCCGGGAATGCGCGCGGATGAAACTGATCATGCGCGGCCGAAAGTTTGGTTTTCCTCTAGAAGAGATTCGCCAATGGCTACTGATCTATGAAGATCAGGGAAACGAGGCCCAGATGGCCACCTTTGTCGAAATGGCGGACCGCCAGATGAGTGAGCTTCAGCAGCAGCGACAGCAGCTGGATGAGGCAATGGACGAACTCAAAAGCCTGCGCGACCAAACGGCCAAGTCGCTGGAATAACCTTTTCCGATTTTTCATAACTAAGCATTGCAGGTGGCAGAACCTGTCAAAACCGATGCGCATCCCCTTCAAGGCACCCGTTTTTTCATGCCGGAAATCAGTTGACGTAACGGTAACAAAATTACGCCAAAAGCCCCTTACGTGCACGGATGTTACGTCAACTTCAAAGTGACGCAGCGTCTGGATTACGTAAACGTCACTCACATGTTGTAAAGCACCCACCAACTGCGCAACTCATGTCTCATGACGCCAGTGACGAGAGTATGACGAATGACCGAAGATGTGATGACCATCCGCGAGATGTGCGAGACCTATGATGTCACACCACGCACCTTGCGGTTCTATGAGGCAAAGGAACTACTGTTCCCGATCCGCGAAGGCCAAAAACGTCTGTTCACCAAACGTGACCGGGCGCGGCTCAAGCTGATCCTGCGCGGCAAAAGATTCGGGTTCAGCCTCGAGGAAATTCGACAGCTGCTGGATCTCTACCATGTGGGCGATCAACAGGTCACCCAGATGAATCGCACATATGAAATCGCGTGCGAGCGTCTGGCTGACATGGAATCGCGCCGCGAAGAGCTGACGCAGGCCATCGACGATCTGAAAGAGCAGTTGCGCTGGGGCGAGAAAGTCATCGCCTCGATGAAACAGGAAAAGAAGGCGGCCGAGTAACCTCGCCCTGCCTTCCGGACATATGAATTAAGGGAGCTTCACATGCCCGTTTACAACGCGCCAACCAAAGACATGCAGTTCATTCTGCACGATGTTCTGAAAGTCTCACAGTCGGACATCCCCGGCTATGACGAACTGGAAGCCGAATTCACCGGCGCAGTTCTCGAAGAAGCAGGCAAGGTTGCCGCCAACGTCCTGCATCCTTTGAACGTTGTTGGCGACACCGAAGGGTGCCGGTTGGAAAACGGTATCGTGTACACCCCTACCGGGTTCAAAGACGCCTTCGAGCAGATGAAGGAAGGCGGCTGGACTGGCCTTGACATGCCGGAAGAGTATGGTGGCCAGAACATGCCCTACGTGATCGGCACAGCCGTAGGTGAGATGTTCTCGGGCTCCAACCAGGCTTTCACCATGTACCAGGGCCTGACCCATGGCGCAGCCTCGGCCATTCTGGCGCACGGGACAGACGAGCAGAAGAACAAATACCTGCCCAACATGGTCAGCTGTGAATGGACCGGCACCATGAACCTGACCGAACCGCATTGTGGCACCGATCTTGGCCTGATGCGCACCAAAGCAGAACCGCAGGGTGACGGCAGCTACAAGATCTCCGGCCAGAAGATCTTTATCTCGGCTGGCGACCACGACATGGCAAACAACATCGTCCATCTGGTGCTGGCCAAGATCTCGGGTGGCCCCGAGGGCATCAAAGGCGTGTCGCTGTTCATTGTGCCCAAGTTCATTGTGAACGAAGACGGCAGCCTGGGCGAGCGCAACGGCGTATCGGTCGGCAAGATCGAAGAGAAAATGGGTATCCACGGCAACTCGACCTGCGTCATGAACTATGACGAAGCCACCGGCTGGCTGCTGGGCGAAGAGCACAAGGGCATGCGCGCCATGTTCACCATGATGAACGAAGCGCGTCTGGGGGTGGGCATGCAGGGCCTGTCGCAAGCCGAAGCGGCCTATCAGAATGCTCTGGAATACGCCAAGGACCGTTTGCAGGGTCGCGATGTGACCGGTGTCAAGAACCCGGATGGTCCGGCCGATCCTCTGATCGTGCATCCTGATATCCGTCGCAACCTGATGGATCAGAAAAGCTTTACCGAAGGCGCGCGCGCGTTCATCCTTTGGGGCGCGACCATGATCGACAAGGCGCACCGCGCGGGAGACAAGGATGCGGACGGGCTGATCTCGCTGCTGACCCCGGTCATCAAAGGGTTTCTGACCGACGAAGGCTACGACATGACCGTTCAGGCGCAGCAGGTCTATGGTGGCCATGGCTACATCGAAGAATGGGGCATGTCGCAATATACCCGCGACGCCCGCATCGCGATGATCTACGAAGGTGCAAATGGCGTTCAGGCGCTTGATCTTGTGGGTCGCAAGCTGGCGCAGGATGGCGGCAAGCACGTCATGGCGTTCTTCGAGATGGTCAAAACCTTCTGCAAGGAAAACGCGGGCCAGAACGAAGCATACGACAAGGCGTTCATCGAACCGCTGAAAGCCGCATCCAAGGATTTGCAGACCGCTGGCATGTATTTCATGCAGGAAGGCATGAAGAACCCGAATAACGCATTGTCCGGTTCCTATGACTTTATGCACATGTTCGGCCATGTTTGCCTGGGCCTGATGTGGGCGCAAATGGCGAAAGCGGCTCAGGAAGCGCTGGATGGTGGAGCCTCGGACAAAGAATTCTACGAGACCAAGATTGCCACCGGCCGTTTCTACATGGCCCGCCGCCTGCCCGCGACAGCGATGCATCTGGCGCGAATCCAGACCGGCGCGGACACGGTAATGGCACTGGACGCGGCGAACTTCTGATCTCAGTCTGGGTCCGGGCAACACCGCCCGGACCCAGCTTACCGGAGGAGACCAAATGCCAAAACGTTTTCGCCTGACCCGCCGCTTTCCGGTTGCGATGACTGAAGATGGGTATCGCAAACTCAAAGCGTTCGCGCGTGATGCCGGTCTGGACGAAGGTGAAGCGCTGTCTTTCTTGTTCGAGAATTTCAACAGCGTGATTGATGAGGAGAACCTGACCCACCGCCTGCGCATCTTCAATTCCGAACTTGAGGCACGGAAGAGGTGAACTGCTGCGGAGAAAACTCAACGGCGACTTTAATTTGAATGCCGGACGCCTCCGGCGGGAGTATTTGTGAAAAGATGAAGCGGCGATGCGTCCCTGCCACCGGGCACACTCGCCATCAGGACAGGAACGACTTCACCTTTTGCGGTCATCGGCTCTCCAGCCTGTACCGCACGACCACTGAATACGAAGATGGTTGATGAAAGATTACCTACTGCCCTTCATCTTTTCAAAAATACTCAAATCCGGCCTAGCCACATGCGCCTTGGGAGGGGCGAGCACATGACCATCAAACTTCATTGCTTCGGAGAAAGTGGAAACAGCTACAAGGCTGCTTTGGCTCTGGAAATGTCCGGTTTGGAGTGGGAACCGGTCTTTGTCGATTTCTTCAAAGGTGTAACCCGTACGCCGGAATATCGTGCTGACGTAAACGAGTTGGGTGAAGCACCAGTTCTGGTCGATGGAGATTTTCACACCAGCCAATCCGGTGCGATTCAGGCCTATGTCACGGAGAAATCCGGCAAGTTCGGTGGCAAGGACCGGGAAGAAGACTACGATATTCTGCGTTGGGTTTTGTGGGACAATCACAAACTCAGCTCAATGGCAGGTTTGACGCGGTTCCTGATCAATTTTCTACCCGAGCAGCACCGCAACCCTGATGTCATTGCATTCAATAAAGGGCGTTTGAAGGCAGCTTATGAGATCCTGAACAACCACCTGGACGGCCGCGACTGGATCGTTGGTGATGGTGTGACCAACGCCGACCTTAGCTGCTGTGGTTATCTGTATTACCCTGAACCATTTGGCTTTGACCGTGCCGACTGGCCCCATATCGACGCCTGGCTGACCCGCTTGTCCGAACAGCCCGGCTGGAAACACCCCTATGACCTGATGCCCGGCAACCCGTCGGATCGAGCTTGAGGAGAAGACCCATGACCGAAGCCTATATCTATGACGCCCTGCGCACGCCGCGCGGCAAGGGCCGCAAGGATGGCAGCCTGCACGAGGTAACCTCGGTGCGCCTGTCCGCCCTGACCCTGAACGCGATGAAAGAGCGCAACAACCTGGAAGGTCACGCCGTCGAAGACGTGATCTGGGGAAACGTCACGCAAGTGATGGAGCAAGGCGGCTGTCTTGCGCGCTCGGCCGTTCTGGCATCCGACCTCGACCAGTCGATCCCGGGTCTCGCGATCAACCGTTTCTGCGCCTCGGGCATGGAAGCCGTGAACCTGGCCGCAAACCAGGTGAAAGGCGGCGCTGGCGAAGCCTATATTGCGGGCGGTGTCGAGATGATGGGTCGCGTGGCCATGGGCAGCGACGGTGCAGCAATCGCTGTTGACCCCTCGCTGGCGATGGAGACCTATTTCGTGCCTCAGGGAATCTCGGCCGACATCATCGCGACCGAGTATGGCTTTACCCGTGATGACGCGGATGCGCTGGCGGTTGAATCGCAAAGACGTGCTGCGGAAGCCTGGGCCGACAACCGGTTCGAGAAATCCGTGATCACCGTCAAGGATCAGAACGGCCTGACCATTCTTGACCGCGACGAATACATGCGCCCCGGCACTGACATGCAGAGCCTCGGTGCGCTGAACCCGTCATTCGCTATGATGGGCGAACAGATGCCTGGCTTCGACAAGGTTGCGATGCTGAAATACCCCCATCTTGAGCGCGTGAACCACATCCACCACGCCGGCAACAGCTCGGGCATCGTGGACGGAGCCGCTGCTGTTCTGATCGGCAACAAGGAATTTGGCGAGAAATACGGCCTCAAGCCGCGTGCCCGCATCAAAGCAACCGCCAAGATTGGCACTGATCCGACCATCATGCTGACTGGCCCGGTTCCGGTGACTGAAAAGATTTTGGCCGACAATGGCATGAAGATCAGCGATTTGGACTTGTTTGAAGTGAACGAAGCTTTCGCCTCGGTCGTGCTGCGGTTCCAGCAGGCATTTGATGTCGATCCCGCACTGGTCAACGTCAACGGTGGCTCGATCGCGATGGGTCACCCGCTGGGTGCCACGGGTGCAATGATTATCGGCACGCTGCTGGATGAACTTGAGCGTCAGGACAAGGAAACCGGTCTGGCCACGCTTTGCATTGCATCTGGCATGGGTGCGGCAACCATTATCGAGCGTGTCTGATGCCCAAGCTGGATCTCTCTAAGATCCCGTTTCAGGGCGGCTCGGCCTATCCCGGCAAGCTGGCCGAAGCGACCACAGGTCGCTTTGCGCAGCGCGTGGGCGATGCGGGCGGGCTGACCCAATACGGGGTCAACATCGTGCGGCTGGATCCGCAGGGCCTGTCATCGCTGCGCCATTACCACATGAAGCAGGACGAGTTTGCCATCATCCTCAGCGGCTCGTGCACGCTGGTCGATGATGATGGCGAGCACGAGATGCAGCCCGGCGATTGCGCCGCCTGGCCCGCAGGTGAGGCCAACGGCCATCACCTTGTGAACAACACCGATGCGCCCATGACCTTTCTGGTGGTGGGCACACGGACCCCGACCGAGACCGGCTATTACAGCGACATGGACATGATGGTGAAGGTTGATGAGAACGGATTCTCCTTCACCCGCAAGGATGGCAGCCCGCTGACGGCTGACCAGATTGGAGATGACAATGACTGATTTCACTCTGAGCAAAGACGCAGACGGCGTCGCCACGATCACCTGGGACGTGCCCGGGAAGACCATGAACGTGATGTCCTTTGACGGGCTGGCAGAATTGAGCGATTGCATCGATCAGGCGCTGGCCGATGACGAGGTTAAAGGCATCGTCATCACCAGCGGCAAGGAGGGGTCCTTTGCTGGCGGCATGGACCTGAACCTGCTGGCCGTGATGAAAGAACAGGCCGGTGACGATCCCGCCAAGGGCCTGTTCGAAGGTACGATGCAGATGCATGCGCTGCTCCGTAAGATCGAGCTGGCGGGCATGGATCCCAAGACAAAGAAAGGCGGCAAGCCGATTGCTACCGTTCTGCCCGGGACCGCTGCGGGCATCGGTATGGAACTGCCCCTGTCTACCCATCGTATCTTTGCAGCCGAAAACCCAAAGGCAAAGTACGGCCTGCCCGAGATCATGGTCGGCATCTTCCCTGGCGCGGGCGGCACCACCCGTATGGTCCGCAAAGTTGGCGCCATTGCGGCGGCTCCGCTGTTGCTGGAAGGCAAAATGCTGGACGTCAAGAAAGCCAAGGGCGCAGGCTATATCGACGAAATCGCAGCCGATCCAGTGGCAGCAGCCAAGGAGTGGGTTCTGAGCGCCAAGGACGCCGATCTGGTCAAGCCTTGGGACGCGAAGGGTTATAAAATGCCCGGTGGCGCCCCTTATCATCCTGCGGGCTTCATGAACTTCGTTGGCGCGTCGGCGATGGTGAATGGCAAGACCCAAGGGGCCTTCCCGGCAGCCAAGGCTCTGCTGAGCGCGGTTTACGAAGGCGCTCTGGTCGATTTCGACACCGCGCTGAAAATCGAAGCGCGTTGGTTCACGTCTGTGCTGATGAACCCGTCGTCTGGTGCGATGATCCGATCGCTGTTCCTGAACAAGGAAGCACTGGAAAAAGGTGCCGTGCGTCCTGCAGGCGTTCCGGATCAGTCCGTCAAGAAGATCGGCGTTCTGGGCGCAGGCATGATGGGGGCTGGTATCGCTCTGGTATCGGCGCAGGCCGGTATGGAAGTGGTTCTGATCGACCGCGATCAGGAGGCTGCCGACAAAGGCAAAGCCTATTCCGAGACCTACCTGGACAAAGGCATGAAGCGCGGCAAGGTCACGGCTGAGAAAAAAGAGGCCATGCTGGGTCGCATCACCGCGACGCCGGATCTGGACAACCTGAAAGGGTGTGACCTGATCATCGAAGCGGTCTTTGAGGACATGGGCGTCAAGGCTGAGATGACCAAGAAGGTCGAGGCGATTATCCCCGAAGATTGCATCTTTGCATCGAACACATCGACCCTGCCGATCAGCGATCTGGCCAAAGCTTCGGTCCGGGCTGACCAATTCATCGGCATTCACTTCTTCTCACCGGTCGAAAAGATGTTCCTGGTCGAGATCATCAAGGGCAAGGAAACCGGGGATCGTGCAGTGGCCAAGGCGCTGGACTATGTGCGTCAGATCCGCAAGACCCCGATCGTGGTCAACGATGCGCGTTTCTTCTACGCAAACCGCTGCATCATTCCATACATTAACGAAGGTGCGCGCATGGTCACTGAAGGCGTCAGCCCCATTTTGATCGACAACGCCGCGCGGCAATTGGGTTTCCCGGTCGGCCCGATCCAGCTGACCGACGAAACCTCGATTGATCTGGGTGCCAAGATCGCCCGCGCGACAAAGGCGGCGATGGGCGATGCCTATCCGGAAAGCCCCTCGGACGATCTGATCTTCTGGATGGAGGAACAGGGCCGTCTGGGTCGCAAGGCAAATGCCGGATTCTTCGACTATGACGAGAAGGGCAAGCGCGTCGAATACTGGAAGGGCCTGCAAGAGAAGTATCCGCTTGCCGATGACCAGCCTGACCTGATCGAAGTGCAGGAACGTCTGATGTTTGCTCAGGTTCTGGAAGCCGTCCGCGCACTGGAAGAGGGTGTTCTGGAAGACATCCGCGAGGGCGATGTCGGTGCAATTCTGGGCTGGGGCTTTGCCCCGTGGTCGGGTGGTCCGTTCAGCTGGCTGGACATCATCGGCACACCCTATGCGGCTGAACGTTGTGATCAATTGGCCGAGACATACGGTGAACGCTTTGCCTGCCCGCCACTGCTGCGCGAGATGGCAGAAAAAGGTCAGAGCTTCTACGGTCGCTTCAACCCCGAAGCAAAGGCCGCTTAATCCAATGATGCGGGCGCATGTCACCATGCGCCCGCATCGTTCTTGTCAGTGTTTGGTTAGATCTGCCATTCGGGCCGCAGGAACAGAACCGGCGCGCTTGGGCGTCCCGGTCGACCCGGTCGCCTGACCCCAAATGGCGGGCGGATCGGAAATATCGGTTCCTGGGGAATGGGTGCAGGCAGCGCACCCAATGGGTTGGCAAGAGCCGACATATCGCCCCTGCTTATAAGAGAATGGATCAGGTCGGAGGCGACCTCTACGGTCGCGACTTCATACCGTGTTCCTGTCGTTGCGCCACGCATATTGAAGCGACCGGACGGGCAATAAGCCTGCAATCCGCCTTCGACAAAGATCACCTGATCATCATCAAAAAACAGGGAAAACACTTCAAAAGACGACCCCGGCGCCTGTGACGTCAGGCGACCGGCACCGTTCAGCAAACGCGCGGGCACCACCGAAGGCGCATCGGCCGTGGAATTGATCCGGGACAGGTTCAGCGCCATGCCCTGTTCGGGCATCAACCAGACAGGTCGCCCGTTATATGCGGCGCGGGCAGGCACGAGGACCGGCAGGAATTCGACCCGGCGTTCATCGGCCGGAATGACGACAACGCTTATCGAGATGCGCCGCACCTCTTTGAACCCGTGATCGAGGGTTCGAACCAGATCACCTACCGTGATCCGTTCGACCGGCTTCCACCCGGCAGTCGTGGCGATCTTGGTGCCGTGCAAAAACCCGCCACGGCGCGCATTTACCGCCTGTTTTTTGTTGGTTCGATCAACTTCTGGCAGCTGATCCAGATTAACAGAAATACTTGTTACTTCGGACACGTGCCTTACCCCCTTTTGGCACAAAACATTTATGCCAATGAGCTAACACCAAAAATCCAGCCCGTCACATTCCAGACATATTTGCGCCCAATTTTGACCAATTCCGCGTAATTGCCGATGGTTTTCGTGGACACTCCAGGACTCTCATCCGACATTTTTGCCATTTCTGAAACGAATGCCATTTGTCGATCCACCGAATCCACAGCGTTTCACCGGATACGGAAGTAACGAAACGATGTGGCTTAGGCGTGCATACGACCCAATAGCGTCAGGCTACTTTTTGCTGTTCAGAGGATCGGCTGGCGCGCCACCCCAGCAACAAGCCCGCTGCCGCAATCATAAGGATGCCCGAAATCTGAAAGGCGCCAATGGTTTGTCCAAAGGCCACAAATGCGAAGAGCGGGCCGAAGATCATGACAGAATACTCGAACACCGCCACATAAGACGGCTCGCCCACTTGATATGCCTTGATCAGCATGAAAACCGCGATTGTTGAACCGACAGCCTGAGTAACCAACCACGGTATGGCAGGCCCCATATCCCAGACCCACCCACGCGTAACAAACCCCTCGGCACCGTCTGCCGTAACAACCGGCGCGATTGTCAGGAACGTGACCCCCAACGCCCCGGCCAGACCCATTGTTATGACCATGACAGCCAGCATGGCCACAGTGCTTTCCTGCGAACAATGCGTACGCGTTAGGATCGAACTGAAGGCATAGAAAAACCCCGCGGCCACAGGCACCAACGTGCGCAGGTCGAAATCGCTGGGGTTTGGCTGCAACACCAGAAGGATGCCGGTAAATCCAATCAGCACGGCCAGTATACGCCACGGCCCTATCGATTGTCTGAGCACCAGAGAGGAGATCAACAGCACAAAAATCGGTGATGTGAACAACCCTGCCAGCGCCTGTGCAATTGGCATCATGGCAAGGGATGCAAAATAAAAGAACATTGCTGTGGTGATCAGAACGCTGCGCAATATAACAGGTCCCCATCGCACAGGCCGCAGCCTGCCCAGCCCCAGAAACGACAGGCCGACGATCAGCGGCAGCATCAAAAGCGCACGGGTCATATGAAACTGCCACAGCCCGACGGTTTCTGCCAACAAGATCACAACATTGTCGATAACGCCGACAATTGCCATCGCACTGACCATCAGGGCCGAAGCCAGCACAGCAGAAGATGAGGAATGCGCCTGCATGAAGTCGTGTCCGGATTGTGATCTTGGACCGACAGTCTCGATCCTTTCGGGTATCCAGCACAATTCGCAATGACTGCGCAACAGGTTTGCGCCCTGCGATTTCACCATGCTAAGCTGCAGCAAAACAAATTCGAGCAGACCCACCCAGATGACGGCCCTGAAACAGTACCAGCGGATCGAAGCCACCGGTCTGTGGCGCCCCTCGCCCGATGAACAGCGGCGCGAGGTTGTGGTGTCTATCGGTGAAGCCACCCTGACCATTTCCGATTTCAATGACAGGGCGCTGACCCACTGGTCGCTGGCGGCACTTGAACGCCAGAACCCTGGCTCCTTTCCGGCCATTTTCAACCCGGACGGTGATCCGGATGAAACGCTTGAGCTGGCCGAATCCGAAACCACGATGCTTGAAGCGATCGACCGATTGCAGCGCGCTATTGATCGGTCCCGCCCCCACCCGGGGCGTTTGCGCTGGCTGAGTGTCGGAGGCGTCGTGGCCGCTGTGCTGGCCCTGTTGCTGTTCTGGCTGCCGGGTGCACTGCAAAACCACGTTGTCTCGGTCGTGCCCCAGGTCAAGCGGCAAGAGATCGGCGATATGATCCTGCATCGGATCGAGCGCGTCTCGGGCCAGGCCTGTACGTCGCGGGATGCACGGGATTCACTGGAACTATTGGCCCGGCGCACGGGCGTACGGCAGATCATCATTCTGCCAGCAGGCGTTCAGGACAGCCTCAGCCTGCCTGGCGGCACGGTCCTGCTAAGCCGTGCTTTGGTAGAAGATTACGAAGATCCTGCCGTTGCAGCGGGCTATGTGATTGCGGAACGGGCGCGGGCCGCGCATTGGGACCCGCTGGATGACCTTCTGGACAGAACCGGCGCGACCTCGGCCTTTAGGCTGCTGACAACCGGTGGGCTGACGCCCGAGATTATCGACACATATACCGAGCAGGTCCTGTCACAGCCTCGTCCGGCCATTTCTGACGACGACTTGCTGGCGATGTTCTCGCAAAGCGCGCTTCCCTCAACCCCCTACGCCTATGCCCGTGATGTGACCGGCGAAACCGTTCTTGGCCTGATCGAAGCGGATCCGATGGCGGGAAGGGTACTGGAACAGGTGCTGCCGGACCGTGACTGGGTCCGGCTACAGAATATTTGCGGCGAATAAACCGGATCACTTGGTTCCGAACATCCGGTCACCGGCATCCCCCAGACCGGGCATGATGTAACCTTTCGAGTTCAACTCGCGGTCCAGCGCTGCCGTGACGATACGAACGTCAGGGTGTGCTTCCTTCATCCGCGCGACACCTTCGGGTGCCGCCAACAGGCACAGAAAGCGAATATCCGTCGCCCCGGCCTGTTTCAGCAGGTCAATGGCCGCGGCCGAGCTGTTACCAGTCGCCAGCATCGGATCCACCGCAATGACCAAACGGTCCTTCAGGCTTTCGGGGGCCTTGAAATAATACTGTACGGGTTTCAGCGTTTCTTCGTCGCGATACAGCCCCACGAAACCGACGCGTGCCGAAGGTACAAGTTCCAGCACCCCGTCCAGCATCCCGTTTCCGGCGCGAAGGATCGACACCAGCGCCATTTTCTTACCCGCCAGTATGGGGGCGTCCATTTCTTCCATCGGCGTTTCGATATTTCGCGTTGTAAGGGGAATGTCGCGCGTGACCTCGTAAGCCAGAAGCAATGTGATCTCGCGCAGCAACTGCCGGAATCCGGCGGTCGAGGTGCCCTTGTCCCGCATGAGCGTCAGCTTGTGTTGCACCAGCGGGTGATCAACGACGGTCAGGTGTTCGCTCATGTGTTCTCCAATCTTTTCTTGACCCGCGCGCGGGTGTCATCATCACAGAAGGCCGCGTTCAGGGCCATCTCATTCAATGCCGCAAAATCCCCGGCCTCCCAGCCGAACGCCGCGTTCAACATCTCATATTCCCGCCGCATGGTCGTGTGAAAAAACGGAGGATCGTCGGTGGAAATCGTAACCTTTACGCCCGCATCGCGCAGTTTCGCGATGGGGTGGGCGGCAAAATCTGGGAAAAGACCCAGAACCACATTCGAACCCGGACACACCTCAAGCGTGACATCCCGGTCAACCAGTTCACGAACAAGTTCAAGGTCTTCGATGGCGCGGACGCCGTGCCCGATACGCTCAACCCCCAGATCGCGCACAGCGTCGCGCACACTGTCAGGACCGCCAAACTCACCCGCATGCGTGGTCAGGCGCAGCCCGGCTTCGCGGGCACATTCGAAAGACCATTTGAAGTCACCCTGCGTGCCAATGGATTCGTTGCCGCCCATGCCAAAACCGGTGATCCAGTTTCCGGCGGTCTCGGCCGCACAATGGGCACTCCGCCTGGCTTGTTCGGGGCCAAAATGGCGGACACAGGTAACGACACCGCGCAAGGTGATATCGAATTTACGCTCGGCTTCGTCCGCCGCATCCTGAATGGCATTCAGATAATCCCGCCACGCATGCAGGTCGCCACCGCCGCAAAAATCAGGGCTGAGGAAGGTCTCGGAATAAACCACGCCATTTTCAGCGCTTTCCTCAAGAATGGCCAATGTGAGCCTTCGGAAGTCTTCGGGCGTTTTCAGAACTTCGCAAGCGGCTTCGTACACGCTCAGGAAATGCGCGAAATCACGAAAATCATAAGATCCGTCTGGCTTGAAGATACCGCTCAGGTCAACGCGTTTTTCGTGGGCAAGCTGGCGGATGAAGGCCGGAGGTGCCGCGCCTTCGTGGTGAAGATGCAGTTCAATTTTGGGCAGGTCTGCAACGCTCATAAAAAGTTCCTTCCCGGACCTTGCGCCGGAATGTTCAGATGGTGGGCAATGCTGGCCGCAATATCGGTAAAATCTACTTGCCCGATTTGTCCGGTACCCTGTCCCGCAATCAGAACCGGAACCTGTTCACGGGTGTGATCTGTTCCGGTCCAGCTTGGGTCATTGCCATGATCAGCTGTTAACAGCAACAGATCGCCTGGTCGAAGTTTCTTCAGTATATCCCCGATCTCGCGGTCAAACCATTCCAACGCTCGGGCATAGCCGCTGATGTCGCGGCGATGCCCATAAAGGCTGTCAAATTCGACAAAGTTGGCGAAGGTCAGACTGCCCTCTTCCGCCTCGCCCACAAGATCAGACAGGTGCTGCATCAGCTGGGCATCCGACCCTTTGCGCAGCGTGTCGATCCCCTGCATCGAGAAGATGTCGCCGATCTTGCCCACTGCATGAACCCGTCGCCCTGCATCCTGCACCCAGTTGGTCAGCACCGGTGCCGGGGGCAGAATGGCGAAATCCTTGCGATTGGTCGTCCGTTCGAACCCCGTCTCAGGCGTTCCGACAAAGGGGCGCGCGATGACACGCCCCACTTTCATCTTGTGCAATCGCGGAGCAAGCGCGCGGCACATGTCCAGCAACCGTTCCAGCCCAAAGCTTTCCTCATGGGCCGCGATCTGAAACACACTGTCAGCGGATGTGTAGCAGATCGGCCAACCGGTGCGCATATGTTCGGCACCCAGTTCGGCTATGATCGCTGTCCCGGACGCGTGGCAGTCACCAAGAATGCCTTCGGTCCCAGCAGCTTCGGCTGCCGCGCGACTCAGTTCCGCTGGAAAAGCCGGAACCGTGTTTGGAAAGTAATGCCAATCCCAAGGCACCGGCAGGCCCGCCAGTTCCCAGTGGCCCGAGGGCGTGTCCTTACCCGGCGAATGCTCACGCGCGTAGCCCCATAGTCCAGCAGGTTCGGCATCGAGGCCCGGAGTGGCGTCTCCAGACGCCAGCCGCACAGCCGCGCCCAAACCCAGCGCGTCCAGGTTAGGCAGGTGCAACGGGCCGGTGCGCCCCTCTTCTGCACGGCCCTCCGCACAAGCTTGGGCGATATGGGCCAGCGTGTTTGCCCCGGTATCCGGGACATCACCGTTGAAAAACTGATCTGCGTCGGGTGCCCCACCTATTCCAACAGAATCCATAACCACAAAGAATGCACGGCTCATACGCTGATCCTTTCGTGGATCAGATCAGGAAGCTTTGGAACTGTATCGCTGATCGTCATCGCGCTCAGCACAGTGTCCGCCGCGCGCCGTGCGGCGTCTTCCCGTGCAGCGTGGACCACGGCAATGGGTGAACCTTTTGAAACACGATCCCCCAGCCTGAGGATGTTGGATATTCCTACGGCCGGATCGATCTCATCGCTTTCGACCTGACGGCCGCCACCCAGCGCGACGACCGCAAGGCCCAGAGCCTCTCCGTCGATGGCGGAGATGTAACCGTTTTCGGGGGCAGGAACCTCCTGAATAACGCTCGCCTCAGGTAGGAAACGGGTCCAGGTATCGACAAATTTCACAGGACCACCAACCGCTGCCATCATGCGGCCAAACCGTTCGGCAGCGCGACCGTCACGGACGATCCTGGCGATCTGCTCGCGCCCCTCCTCGACCGAGTTGCATATGCCTGCATCAGCCAGCAGGACGCCGCCCAACTCGGCAGAAATGTCCACCAGTGGCGAAGCGTCAGGACCGGTCAGAACCTTCATCACTTCCGCGACCTCCAGTGCATTACCCAGCGCCGGGGCCAAAGGCTGGTTCATGTCCGTGATCACCGCCGAAGTCCGGCACCCGGCCGCGTTCGCTGTCTCGGTCAATGCTGTGGCCAGCTTACGGGCATCCTCAATTGTTTTCATAAAGGCACCGCTGCCGACCTTGACGTCAAGAACCAACGCATCCGGGCTGGCCGCCAGCTTTTTGGACAGGATCGACGCTGTGATCAAATCCAGACTTTCGACTGTTGCCGTTACATCCCGCACTGCATAAAGCCGCTTGTCCGCCGGTGCAATCTGGCCCGTCGCGCCAACGATGGCCGCGCCCGTTTCGCGCAATATCTGCGCAAGTCGGTCCTGACTGATCTGAGTGCTGACACCCGGAATCGCCTCGAGCTTGTCCAATGTTCCACCCGTGTGCCCCAAACCCCGACCCGAGATCATCGGCACATACGCACCACATTCCGCCAGCGCCGGAGCCAGCACAAGGCTGACGCAGTCCCCGACCCCACCGGTCGAGTGCTTGTCGATCACCGGCCCGTCCACATCCCAACCGAGAACATCGCCGCTATCGCGCATCGCAATCGTCAAGTCCGCACGCCCCTGAGGACCCAGCCCGCCCATACAGACGGCCATGGCAAACGCCCCGGCCTGCGCATCGCTGACGCTGCCGTCTGCCAACCCTTGCGCGAACCAGATCAGCTCGTTGCGGCCTGGAACTTCGTGCCTGCGCAGTTTGGCTATGATTGAACGGGCGTCCATGCGTTCAGACATCCTCCATGTGCGACGCGTCGAACGCACCCGGCAGCAAATCTCCGATGGTTGTCTCAAACTCCGCACCATCGACGGTTGCCAGAGTGACCTTTACATCGCGTTTGCCAAACTCGGCCAGCTTCTGACGGCACCCACCGCAAGGCGGCACAGGCTGAGGGCTGGAGGCAACCACGTAGACTTCGGTCAGTTCCTGCTCGCCCGCGGCCACCATTGCGGCAATTGCCCCTGCTTCCGCGCAGGTGCCCTCGGGATAGGCCACATTCTCGACGTTGCACCCGGAAAAGACATGACCCGACGAAGACCGAAGCGCTGCGCCAACTTTGAAGTTCGAATATGGCGCGTAGGCGTTTTCCCGGACAGACAAGGCAGCGTCTTTCAGCGACATGGCGATTCCCCATTTTTTGATCATCTGGTCAGAAATTTGCACGCTAACGTATTAAGGCGGGGAATTTGAAGCCCCCGACCCATGTTTTTCGCTTAACCCAGCGTTGTGTTGAAGGTACCGGGTAAGGTGACTTCCAACAATTCGATATTGTCTGTTGGGTCGGACAGCCGTGTGCGCATCCCAGGTGGGATGACGAAAGCATCCCCTTGCTCCAGCCGGTAGGGCTCACGCCCCTCTCCTTCCAGGGTGACCTCGCCGCCCATCACAAAGGTAAAGTGAATGTCGGTGTCATGGCTGGCCCATTCCGGATCCCCCGACCCTTTGCGCACAACCTGCACCCCAGCGACACCCTTGGTGTTCTCGGCAATCGTGGTGTCGCGGCAGATGTACCCCGGCAGGCGGAAGGGCATCCACTCGGCACCCTTGGCCTGATTATAGACAAAGCGTTGCCCCTGCCATTCGCGGTCCGGGCGGATGTGCGGAGTGGGAAGTGTCATGTCATGGTCGATTTCCGTGATATGCTCAGCCGGCACACCGATCTCGATAACCTGAACATTATCAGAAGCTTCGAGAACACGGTGCCGGATTTCCGGTGGTTGAATAAAGCAGTCCCCCGCTGTCAGACGCATTTTCTCGCCCTGATCCTCATAGACCACATCCACCCAGCCATGGATGCAAAAGATCAACTGAAACCCGACCTTGTGAAAATGCACCATGTCCGGAACCGGCCCACCATCGGGAATGCGGATATGGCTGGCAATAATCGACCCACCCAACCGATCCGGCACCAGATCGCGATAGTGCATCCCGGCCCGGCCAATGATCCAGGGGGCCTGATCCTTGAGCCTGCGCACGACAAAGGAATGCACGGTCTCTGGCATCACCAGTGGCGGATTTCGTTCTTCAATTTCGATTCGGGTGCCATTCGGGGCTACAAGAACGCGTTCACCACCCGCGAAATCAGACGGATCATCCGTCAGGATACGCAATGTTCCCGGACTTTCCGGTGCGTCTTTTTCAATGCGCAACCGCACGCCATGCCCCGAAAACACCGCGACGCGCGGATCGTCAGCGGGATAAATCATGTCCATCTTCATCCCCAGTTTTTTTGTGTAAAAAGGGATGTCGTCGCGAATTTCCTGTGTGGGCAGGCGAATTTCAGCGTGCGTTTTCGCCAGATCGGATGTCTTGGTCATCAGTATTCTCTTCGAATTGCAACTTTGGCTATCCGATCAGAACAGACGCCAAAGGCCAATCGAAAAGAACATCTCCGGCATTTCTTCCATAACGAAGAAGCGCATTTCAATAATCACAGGTAAAACTCCGCCGTTCAGCGCGGTGAACTCGACCAAATCTGGGTGATGACAACCGCCCAACACCACTGCAACCAACATCCAACCTACTGATCCCTCGTTCGTTACCAGCCGGGTCATCAGTTCTGAATGTCACAACGGCCTTGCCAGAGTGATCTTGGTCGTCACAATGTGAAAAGGCGAAAATGAACTCAGACAATATCAATCCGGTTTCACGGTTGCGACATCACGGCAGAGTTACGTAGCGTAGCCAAGTCCAAATAAATAGTTTAAGGCTAAATCAAATTCTCAATGGGAGCTGAATCGCCGATGTCTGACACCCCCAGCCTGCGACAAGCTGCGCTCGAATATCATGAATTTCCCAAACCCGGAAAGCTTGAGATCAAGGCCACCAAGCCGATGGCCAACGGTCGCGATTTGGCCCGCGCCTATTCGCCCGGCGTGGCCGAGGCCAGCCTTGAAATCAAGGCCGATGCAGCCAATGCCGAGCGGTATACAGCGCGCGGCAACCTTGTTGCTGTGGTGTCAAACGGCACCGCCGTGCTTGGCCTGGGGAATATCGGGGCACTCGCGTCGAAGCCGGTTATGGAAGGCAAGGCCGTTCTGTTCAAGAAGTTTGCGGGCATCGACTGTTTCGATATCGAGGTCGATCAGCCCGATCCCGAAAAGCTGGCGGATATCGTCTGTGCCCTTGAACCGACATTTGGCGCCATTAACCTGGAAGACATCAAGGCCCCCGATTGCTTCATCGTCGAAAAGCTCTGCCGTGAACGTATGAACATCCCGGTTTTCCATGATGACCAGCACGGAACTGCCATTGTGGTCGGGGCTGCGGCCAAGAATGCGCTACATGTGGCCGGAAAGTCTTTTGAGGACATCAAGGTCGTGTCAACCGGTGGCGGGGCCGCCGGGATCGCGTGCCTGACCATGCTGGTCAAGCTGGGCGTGAAACGTGAAAACATTTGGCTGTGCGACATTCACGGGCTTGTCTACGAAGGACGGGCCGAGGACATGAACCCGCACAAGTCACAGTTCGAGCAGAAGTCGGACTTGCGGACGCTGGACGATGTGATCGGTGGGGCTGACCTGTTTTTAGGTCTCAGCGGACCAAATGTTCTGAAGCCTGACATGGTCCGGAAAATGGCAAGCCGCCCGATCATCTTCGCCCTGGCCAACCCGACGCCGGAAATCCTGCCAGAGGATGCCCGCGCGGTTGCACCAGACGCAATCATCGCCACGGGTCGCAGCGATTTTCCCAATCAAGTCAACAACGTGTTGTGTTTTCCGTTTATCTTCAGGGGTGCATTGGACGTCGGAGCGACAGAGATCAACGACGCGATGCAGATTGCCTGCGTGGATGGTATCGCTGAGATGGCGCGCGCAACCACAAGCGCCGAAGCCGCGGCTGCCTATAAGGGCGAGCAACTGACCTTTGGCCCGGATTACCTGATCCCGAAACCATTTGACCCGCGTCTTGTGGGCGTGGTGTCATCGGCGGTCGCCAAAGCCGCCATGGAAAGCGGTGTTGCAAAACGCCCTATCGACGACTTTGACGCCTATAAGGAAAAGCTCAACCAGACTGTCTTCAAGTCTGCCCTTCTGATGCGTCCTGTGTTCGAGGCTGCGGCCGTCGCATCCCGTCGCATCGTTTTTGCAGAGGGTGAAGATGAAAGGGTTCTGAGAGCCGCGCAGGCCATTCTCGAAGAGACGACGGAAACGCCAATTCTGATCGGGCGACCCGATGTGATCGAAACCCGGTGTGAAAAGCTGGGGCTGACCATTCGTCCGGGCAAGGACTGTCAGATCGTCAACCCGGAAAACGACCCGCGCTATTACGATTATTGGACTTCCTACCACCAGATCATGCAGCGCCGCGGTGTTACACCGGATCTGGCCAAAGCGATCATGCGCACCAACACAACGGCCATTGGCGCGATCATGGTGCATCGTGGCGAAGCGGACAGCATGATCTGCGGCACATTTGGTGAATTCCGCTGGCACCTGAATTATGTCGAACAGGTGTTGGACGACAACAAACTGCGCCCGCATGGTGCCTTGTCCCTGATGATCCTGGAAGATGGCCCCCTGTTCATTGCCGACACGCATGTCCGGCAATTGCCGTCGCCGGAAGAACTGGCAGAAACCACCATTGGTGCTGCGCGACATGTTCGCCGGTTCGGGATCGAGCCCAAGATCGCCTTCTGTTCGCAGTCGCAATTTGGCAATCAGGCTGAAGGATCAGGCAAACGGCTGCGGGCGGCGCTGGAAATCCTTGATCGGCAGCCGCGCGATTTTGTCTACGAAGGCGAAATGAATCTGGATGCGGCTTTGGATGCAGACCTGCGGGCGCGTATCTTCCCAGCGTCGCGACTAGAGGGGGCGGCCAACGTTCTGATATTCGCCCACGCAGATGCTGCCAGTGGCGTACGCAATATTCTGAAGATGAAGGCGGACGGGATTGAAGTTGGCCCGATCCTGATGGGCATGGGCAACAAGGCCCATATTGTTACTCCATCCATCACCGCGCGCGGTCTGCTGAACATGGCGGCGATTGCAGGAACACCCGTGGCGCATTACGGTTAACCGGGGGCAGCCTTGCTGGCGCCCCTGCCAACAGGGGGGGGGAAGCGCATGAAAGGACATTGCCACTGCAACGCCGTGCATTGGGAAAGCGATGCCCAAGCCGCGTGGAGCTGTTATTGCCACTGTTCAGATTGCAGGCGAAACTGCGCCGCGCCGGTCACGGCTTTTTTCGGGCTGCCGCATGAGGCGGTCAGATGGTTGGGTCAGGCACCAAAGATCTATCGCTCATCGGAAGGGGTTGAACGTCTGTTTTGCGGCAACTGCGGAACCCAGATGGCCTATCGCACAGCGCGCGATACGGTGAACATTCATCTTTACACCGCAACGCTGGACAACCCGGAGACCCTGCCGCCACAGTTTCACGTGTTCCACGCCGACCACCTGCCCTGGCTGAACCTTCAGGACAAGCTGCCACGTTACGCCAAAACGGCTGGTTGAGCTGATTCTCGGAACGGCACAATATTTGCACGCAATGGTTTGCAATTTTGCAAAACTTTCTATTGCTGCGACAAAAACTGTGCTTCAACTGTAATTTTGCAAAAATTTGCAAGTCATATTCCGCTGATCTGCAAATTTTTTGCGGTAAACTGACGCGTCGTCACGCGTCGCGCTTGCCCGGATGTTTTCAGCGACCTAACACAATGTCCAAGCCGTTGTGAGGAGGACAAGATGGCGTATCAGGACGTTTATGACAGCTGGAAATCCGACCCCGAAGCGTTCTGGATGAACGCTGCAAAAGGGATCGATTGGGTCAAGGCCCCCAGCAAAGCACTGTTCGACGACAATGCGCCCTTGTACGAATGGTTCAGCGACGCGCGGGTCAATACCTGTTGGAATGCCGTAGACCGTCATGTGGAAAACGGGCGCGGTGAACAAACCGCCATCATCTATGACAGTCCCATCACCCACACCAAGCGCGAGATATCCTATGTCGAGCTTCGCAACCGCGTGGCCACTCTGGCCGGCGCGCTGCGCGCAAAGGGTGTCGAAAAAGGTGACCGTGTCATTATCTACATGCCGATGATCCCTGAAGCGCTTGAGGCGATGCTGGCCTGTGCCCGCCTCGGCGCCGTGCATTCGGTCGTGTTCGGCGGGTTTGCCAGTAACGAACTGGCCGTGCGCATCGACGACGCCAAACCCAAAGCAATCATCGCCGCGTCCTGTGGGATGGAACCCGGTCGCGTGGTACACTATAAGCCCCTGCTTGACGGTGCGATCGAGCTGGCCAACCACAAACCTGATTTTTGTGTGATCTTCCAGCGGGAACAAGAGGTCGCCCAGTTGATTGAAGGGCGCGATTTCAACTGGCACGGTTTCCAATACGGTGTCGAACCGGCTGAATGCGTGCCGGTTGATGGCAATGACCCGGCTTATATCCTTTACACCTCTGGCACTACGGGTGCACCCAAAGGGGTCGTGCGCCCCACTGCCGGACACCTTGTGGCACTGAACTGGACGATGAAGAATGTCTATAACGTCGATCCGGGCGACGTGTTCTGGGCAGCCTCCGATGTGGGCTGGGTCGTGGGGCACTCCTATATCTGCTACGCGCCCCTGATCCACGGAAACACCACAATTGTGTTCGAGGGCAAGCCAGTCGGCACCCCGGATGCTGGCACCTTCTGGCGCGTGATCTCGGAACATAAGGTCAAAAGCTTCTTCACCGCACCTACGGCCATCCGCGCCGTCAAACGAGAAGACCCCAAAGGCGAATTGATTGGCAAATACGATCTGTCTCATCTACAGGCCCTCTATCTGGCAGGCGAACGCGCCGACCCTGACACAATTATCTGGGCACAAAACGCGCTGAAGGTTCCGGTGATCGACCATTGGTGGCAAACCGAAACCGGCTGGGCCATTGCCGGGAACCCGCTGGGTATCGAAGAGCTTCCGGTCAAGCTGGGCTCGCCCGCAAAACCGATGCCGGGTTATGACGTGCAAATTCTGGATGAAGGCGGTCACCCGATGAAGGCCGGTGAACTGGGTGCCATCGCGGTTAAATTGCCCCTGCCCCCAGGCACCTTGCCAACACTGTGGAATGCCGAAGCACGGTTCAAGAAATCTTATCTTGAACACTTCCCCGGATATTACGAAACCGGCGATGCCGGGATGATTGACGAAGACGGGTACCTCTACATCATGGCGCGCACCGATGACGTCATCAACGTTGCCGGCCATCGCTTGTCGACGGGCGGGATGGAAGAAGTGCTGGCTGCCCACCCCGATGTGGCTGAATGCGCGGTGATCGGAGTTTCGGACCAGCTGAAGGGGCAGATGCCGGTCGGCTTCCTGTGCCTGAATGCTGGTGCCACACGGGATCATGGCGATGTGGTTCAGGAAGTCGTCAAAATGGTTCGGGAGAAAATCGGGCCGGTGGCCGCCTTCAAACTGGCTGTTGTCGTCGACAGGTTACCCAAGACCCGTTCCGGTAAGATCCTGCGTGGTACGATGGTGTCGATTGCAGACGGTCAGGACTACAAAATGCCTGCAACAATTGATGATCCTGCCATCCTTGATGAGATCAAAGAAGCGTTGCAGACAATTGGTTACGCCAAGTAACCATCGGGTGGCACAGGCCGCCCATGTCATGTCCGCCCTTGCAACCTGAATCTGGGCCCCTACTGTCGCTGTAAGACAGTGAGGGCCCATGACACATACCGATATCTGGCGTCTCAGCGCCACAGAGCTGACCACCTTGACCCGACGCGGCGATCTGAGCGCGACCGAGGCGGTTCAGGCCTCGATTGATCGCATGGACGCGGTGAACCCCGCGCTGAACGCGGTCGTCGAAGACTTGCGCACCGAGGCCCTGGAACGCGCGCAGTCGCTAGATGCTGCACGGGGGCGTGGTCAGCCGACCGGCCCGCTGCATGGTGTTCCGGTAACAATCAAGGTGAATGTCGATCAGAAAGGCCACGCCACCACCAACGGTGTCATTGCGCTGAAGGACGTAATCGCTCCGGATGACGCGCCGGTGGTCAGCAACTTGCAAAAAGCGGGGGCCATTGTGATCGGGCGAACGAATACGCCCGAGTTTTCCTTCAGGGCCGACACCGACAACCCCCTGCATGGGCGCACGTTCAACCCGTGGGGACGGCACATTTCACCCGGGGGATCATCCGGTGGCGCTGCTGCCGCCGTGATGGCAGGTGTCGGTGCGCTGGCCCATGGCAACGATATTGGCGGCAGCCTGCGCTTTCCGGCAGCCGCCATCGGAGCGGTTACGGTGAAACCGGGGTTGGGACGCGTTCCCGCGTGGAACCCAAGTCAGAAGGCCGAACGCGGATTGCTGGCGCAATCAATGTCGGTTCAGGGCCTGATCACTCGGTCGGCTGCGGATCTACACCTGTCCATGCCCAGCCTGATCGCCACCGATGCGCGGGATCCGTTCCACGTACCAATGCCCTGGCGCGGTGAGCGTTTTGACCAGCCGATCAAGGTGGCATTCACCAAGAACACCTTCGGCTATGCGCTGCACCCCGAGGTCGAAAAAGCCCTCGACACTGCGCGCGATGCGCTGGTCGATGCAGGGTACGACGTTGAAGAGGTCGATCCACCCGATGTCTTTGAATGTGGCCGGATCGGGTACCGGACCTTGATGGGCGAAGTGCTGACCCTGATGAAATCTGACATTGAAGCCGCTGGTTCCAAAACCATCCGCGACATCTTTGACGTCTACTTTCAGGAATTCCCGCCCATCGTTGAAACAGAATTGGTCCGGATGCTGGCCAAGCGCAGCTATTATGCCCGTGAATGGTCCCTGTTTATGCAGGACTACCCGCTGGTCTTGTCCCCTTTCCTGCCACAGCCATTTTTCAAACCCGACCGGGACACCGAAGGCGCGGAGGGCGTGCATGATGTTCTGGGATGCGCTGTCTATTCCTATGCGATGAACTTTCTGGGACTGCCTGCAGCCTGCGTTCCGTCACGATTGGCCAACCTTCCCAAAGGGCCTCAACCTATCAATGTACAGATCGCGGCACAGCGCTGGCGCGAGGATTTGGCCGTGGATGCCGCCGCCGCGATAGAAGCTCGCGTGGGACAGATGTGTTTCCCGCTTTGGGATCACATGTAACAAAAAATAGACCCCGGGTCATTGTGCCCGGGGTCCAGCTGCTAAAATAAGCCCGGATTTCTGATGACGAGCGTAGCACCACCCACCCTCGCCAGCGCAAAATCTGCGCAACCATTCGAAAACACCGTTTAGGTGGCCACTCACTCCCACCTTGGCGTGTTCTCCGGACAAGTTCACATTAGCCAATCATTAAGGGAATTCCTGTGAACTGCTTCACACAGGCGTGAGAAAAATTTGGGGATGGCCTATTTTACGTGAATTGTTCGGATATTAGACGTTCTTCCAACCCATGGCCGGGGTCGAAAAGGATACGGTGCGCAATGGCTGGTTCCGACCTGATCTCAACCCAGTCGATATCCGGGAAAGAAACGGAATCGGCGGCCACGATGACCGGGCGCTTGTCAGCTTCGACCACATCGAACCTGACTTTCGCCATTTTCGGCAACAAGGCACCACGCCACCGCCGTGGGCGAAACGCTGCGATGGGTGTCAGGGCCAGAACGTCAGCACCAATCGGAACAATCGGCCCATGCGCGGAATAGTTATAGGCGGTCGATCCCGCAGGCGTGGCAAGCAATGCCCCGTCACAGACCAGTTCGGCCATGCGTACCCGGCCGTCTACGCTGATCTTGAGCCTTGCTGCCTGAGGACCGGCGCGTAGCAATGACACTTCGTTGATCGCCAGCGCCTCGTGCAGTTTTCCAGATTGGTCCATCGCTTGCATGGCCAACGGGTTGATAACCTCTTCCTCGGCATCCTCCAGCCGCGCCATCAGATCGTCTTCGTGATACTCATTCATCAGAAAGCCGATCGTGCCGCGATTCATCCCGTAAACCGGAGTATCGAGATGCTGCACATTGTACAAAGTGTGCAACATGAAGCCGTCGCCGCCCAATGCAACCACTACATCTGCGTCCCGAGGTGCCACATTACCATATTTGGTCACCAGGGTGTCACGCGCTGTTTGCGCCACTTTGACCTCACTGGCGAGAAAGGCGATTCTCTTTTTCATGTTTTGTGGTTTCCGGTGTTGCACATTTGGTTCCGAAACAAACATACCTTTCCCCAATAGGCCAGTCTTGACGCCGCAGCAGGCCAAATCGTCGCTTTAAGCCTTTTGCGAATGTGGCGTTTCCGATAGGAAATCCGCAAGATTTATACCCAGCCATGTGGAGCGCCAATGAACGCCAATCTTCGTGACACCGGATTTTTCACCCAGTCCTTGTCGGACCGCGATCCTGAGCTTTTTGGCTCGATCCGGTCTGAGCTGGGTCGTCAGCGCGACGAGATCGAGC